>NZ_JBASBH010000100.1:0-34875 GCF_049651025.1 Parvibaculum sp.
TTCCAGGCTTCAAAGGCAGCGACGTCCACGTCGATGCCGTCCATCAGGCGCCAGCCCGTCTGGCGAACGGCGATGCCACCGCCCTCCTCCACAATTTCCACTTGCTCGCCTTGAGCGGCCGCCAGCGCCGCAAGATATTCTGCAAATGCGAGCGGTCCGCCCGGCTTCGTGCCAAGAAGCGCGGCAGTCTCGTCATAGAATTGCATGCCAATGAGACGAGCAGCGTGACCGAGATGGCTCAGCGTTTCATCGGGACCGAAAAGCGCAAGCATGGTGGGCACGAGCGAGCGGACATATTCCATCGCATAGGAACGCTCGACTTTCTTCAGCCGCTCTTCAGGCCAGTTTGCCATGTCGAGCTTCGGCGCTTTGGCGGCGTCAAAATCCGGCGCGCTTTCATCGGGCGCGAAGCGGACGCGTTCACTCTCGGAAATATCGCGGCCGTAATCGTAATAATAGCCTTCTAGGCCCGGCGCGCCTTCGACGGTTTGCCCCGTGCAGACGAATCCCAAGCGCGGATTGCCGAGCGAGACGCCGTTATGGCCATGCCAGCCATGCAGCATGGCCTCGTTGACACTTGCGGGAATGGCGCAGATGGCCGCGCCGTGCCATATCCAGCGCGGCGGCGGATAACGGACCCACGCCTTGCGATCGCTCTCAGGCATGTATTCCGTTTTGACGCCGCCAAGCGCGTTTGAAAAATAGTGATACTGGGCGCAGGCGACGGCATCCGGCAGCGTATCGAGGTCGAGCTTTTTCAGGCCGGGCAGAAATTTTTCAAGGTGCTGACGGCGGAAGTGGCCGAAGACGAAACTCGCCGCCGCCTTCTCGTCCTTGCGGGTTATCAGCGCCAGCACAAGACCCGTCATCAAGGCGTTGTAGATTTTCGCAACAGCCTTGTACCCGCCAAGCGAGGGAGCGACGCTCATTGGAAAATACCGCCGAGATTGGCGAGGATTGCGTTATGTTTGACTTCGGCCATGCGCTCCATCCTTCGCGATATCCATCTTTCATTCTGGATAACACATCTTGGCGCGGCAAGCGCAGCAGGAAGCAGCACAAAGCTTCAGACGAGAGCGCGCAAACGCTAACGACCAAAAAATGAGGCGGTAAAAACCGCCTCATTTCCGGGAGGGAGCATCAAAATCGCACTATTTTCCGACAGGAACCAACGAGGTAACCGTGCCGAGCAAATCGGTCGGATTGGAGCCGCCAACCGCCGTTCCCAATGTCGACAGCAAACCAAGGGCGTCCTGAACCTTTGCCGTCGGATCGCCGCCAGTTGGAAGCGCACCGGAGAGGGCCGCAAGCGGTGTGCCCGCCGTCAGGTCGCCAAGGAGTGCCGTCGGATCGCCGCTGCCACCGGGAAGCGAGGGAATGGTGCCAGCAGGGACGATGTCGCCGAGGGCTCCACCGTTGCCGCCAGCGAGCAACCCGCCAACGACGCCGTTTGTGCCCACAATGCCGGTGAGCGGGTCCTGACCGGTCAGGTCGACGAGCAAGCCGTCCTTGCCGTTCACGCCGAGGCCGGGGATCTGACCTGTGACCATATCAAGCGGGATAGCCCCGGATATCTGATCGACAACAGGTGAGAGCTGGCTCGATATCGGTGCGAGCTGGTCCATGGGGATCACGCCGCCCAGTTCTCCGCTCGAACCACCACCGAGAAGACCTTCCGTGCCGAGGATCGGGTCCGTCAGCGCTGCAACGCCGAGCCCTTCGGTAACGCCGCCGCTGCCGGTGACGCCAAGTTGCGGAGTCGTCAGAGTACCCGGCGTGCCGCCACCGCCGCCAGTTCCGCTGACGCCATCGCTGCCGCAAGCAGCGAGCAGAGGCAAGACGCTTGCGAGCAGAAGACCCCGCGAAAGTTTTGAGTTCAACATTTTCACTTCTCCCATCCAGATGACTGATCGGAGGCTACGCCGTCGTTTTAGTGAACGGTGTAAAGGCTTGTGCGCTTAAGTCGGGATTTGTTCCGTTAACGGAGACCGTGAGGGGCAAGCGCATGGATGGCCGGATTTGATCCCCTGATTGGCCTCTTGGGCACTCCTGTATGAGAGCGCTGCTGTTCATATGTCTTGTCGGCTGATCGATATTGGGACAATGGCGGATTGGGGAGACGATTTATGGCCGCGCAAATTGCAACAACAACAACATTTGCGGATACGATTCCGGCAAGGCCGCATGCGCCAGACAAGGCGCCGGGATTAGCCTCCGTCCTTCTCCGCCCGCATCTGCTCGGAAACCTCATCGCGTCGTTTCCAGATTTCTGGTACGAGACCGACTTCTCGGATTTTCGCGTCGGCATAGCCAGCGCCGGGCGCGGCATATTCATCAACGAGCCGAACGCCATCCGGCATGTGCTGGTCACCAATGCCGAGAACTACCCCAAGGACGAAAATCAGCTTTCCATTTTGAAGCCGCTGCTTGGCAATGGCTTGCTGACTGCCGACGGCAACATATGGAAGCGCAACCGCAAACTTGCTGCGCCGATATTTCAGCATTCGAGCGTCAAGGATTTTGCGCCCCTTTTCGTCGCAGTCGCCGAGCGCTCCCTCGATCGCATTCTCGCAAACGGAGAGCCCTTTCTCATCGACCGTGAAATGACACGGCTGACATTGGAAATTATCGGCGAGAGCATACTCGGCGCGGATCTGAGCAATGACATTGAAGGTATTGCCGATACGGTGACGCACACTCTCGACAAATTCCCCGCCATGTTTCTCGCAAGTACGTTTCTCCCGCCGCTATTGCGCGACGGCTTCATCGAGCGGCTTGTGCAGCCGGGCCGGCGCAGCCTCGACGGCTTCGCGCGCAAAATCATCAAGTATGCCAAGGCAAAAAAGAGCGAAAACACATTGCTGAAACGTCTGATGGATGCCTCGATTGCCGATGACGGCGTGGAGATGAGCGTCGATCAGGTGCGCGACGAGGTGGCGACGTTTCTTCTTGCAGGCCATGAGACGACTGCCACCACGCTGTCCTGGGCATGGTATCTTCTGACCCTGCACCCAGAAGCGCTTCGACACATCCAATCGGAAATCGAAGAGACCGCCGGTAACAGGCCGCTTACCGCAGATGACGTTCCAAGCTTGCGCTATACGCGCGCGGTGATCGACGAGACGCTCCGCCTCTATCCTGTCGTCGCCAATATCATGCGCAAGATCGTCAAGGATGACGAAATGCCAGACGGCACGGAGCTGCGCGGAGGACGCACGATCCTGATCTCGCCCTGGGTCATGCACCGGCATCGCAGCTACTGGCGCGATCCCGATCGCTTCGATCCGACACGCTTTCTCGGAGAGCAGGCGAAGTCTGTTCCGCGTTACGGCTATCTTCCATTCGGCGGCGGGGCGCGGGTCTGCATTGGCGCAAGCTTTGCGTTGCTGGAAGCGGTTCTCATTCTCGGCACATATGCGAGACGTGCGGATATTCGCATCGTCAATGCCGATGCCGTGATGCCGCAAGCACGGATCGTTTTGCGGCCGACGGTTCCTATTCGCGCAATCGCGACATTGCGGGCGAACCAACTTCGTTAATGCACGCCCACACAGACGATGACAAAACTCAACGCAATACAATCAAGTTGTCTGAGCCAGCTTGATAAGGTCTTCCCATGTTGATCGGTATACGGAGATGCTCTGAAGCACTCCTGCTCCGCAATCAGGGAGGAGACCAGATTGAAAAGAGTTCATCATATTTTGGCAGCAGGCGTCCTGGCCGCCGGCTTTGTCGCGTTTTTCGCTAGCACGAGCGCACAGGCCGCTCTGGAATCGGGAAAGCCGCACTACTTCCTGCAAACGGGTTCCGACCTCGAAAAGGCTTGCGCCAATCCGGTCGATGCAAAAGCCATAACCGCAGAGGAACGCGAACGCCTGCTCATTTGCGGCTCCTATATACAGGGCTTTCTCGCGCATTACGGCTTGGTGCGGCAGGAAATAAAATCGGCTTCGTTCTGTCTGCCTTCGGGAGGCATCAGCGGCGAGAAAGTGCGCGCGCTCTTCCTTGTGCTCCTGCAACAAAAGCCGCAAATCCGGGATTTGCCCGCAAGCGTCGATCTGGCGACAAGCCTTGCATGGGGATATTCATGCGCTCAAGCGACAGGCGCCAACACGTCCGGCGCCGACAAATCAAAGCGAAGCGAAACGGGAGCGCATTAAACGCGCACCTCCCAACACGGGCCGTGACATCAATTCGCGTGGGTAAAATTTTCACTACGCCGGTCTCTCCATTCGGAGAGGAGCGCGACCAGAAGCCCGCGAAGCTCGCTGTCGCTCAAGCTGCGAACGGCACCGGCCAGATCGCTCAGCATATCGTCGAGCGGGGTTGCGAATTCTTCAGTCACGATACGCTTGTCGTCCATGATCGGTGCCTCTTTGTCGCGTAAACGGTTTCTTGCCGATTCACTTCCCCCACACTCAAGATGAGGGAAAACGCTCGCGATGACTGTGGAAAACTGTGCCAATTCGTAAAAGCCCCCGCGTGTATTGGGGGCATAGACAGAGATCCATGATTGGAAAAATACCGTAGTGACGCTGTCTTTTTCAAATCACGGAGGACAACACAGGATCGAGTTCTTGTGATCGACTGTCGAGACGTGCACAATACAACCGGGACGGATTAAATGTTCGCTGCGAATTTTGTGGGGGCGCAGTCGCTATAGGCCAGTCGATCGTAGGGAGGAAGACGCGATGAGATATGCCGTGGCATCTGAGGACAATGTCGAGGCTGCAGGTGAAGACGCCGTTTCGATTCTACTCGTCGATGATGATCCCGATATTCGGTCAGAATTGAGTGAATATCTTTCCGCTCACGGTTTCTCTATCAGCGAAGCCGCTGATCGGCGGTCGGCGTTGCAGCAATTTGCCGCGAAACCACATAACCTTGTCGTGCTCGATCTCTGGATCGGAAAAGATAACGGTTTCGATTTTCTGCGTGAAATCCGTCAGACTCATTCCACGCCATGCATCATGGTAACGGCGCATGGCGAAGCGACCGACAAGGTCGTGGGGCTTGAGCTCGGTGCGGACGATTATGTCGTAAAGCCTGTCAACCTTCGCGAACTTCTTGCACGTATTCGCGCGCTTTTACGCCGCTCAGGTAGCAATGGTGGTGGCAACCACAATGGCGGAACCGTCAAGAAAGACAGCAGCGACCCCGCGGCCAATGGTTGGCATTTCGATCCCGTGCGACGCAACCTTCTTTCGCCGGAAGGTGAGCTTGTGCCACTGACGACGGCGGAATGCGATCTTCTGATCGAGCTTGTCGCGCATGAAGGTCGCCCGCAGACACGAGAAGACCTTTGTCGCCGTGTGTTTAACCGAGCGTGGCAGCCTTATGACAGAAGCCTCGACAGTATCGTCGTGAAGCTGCGCCGCAAGCTTGAACCCAATCCCGATCATCCGATGGTCATCAAGACGATCCGCGGCAAAGGCTATCTTTTCACCGGGTTTCCGACGGAGCCGTAAGGGCCGCCTGCATAGTCAGTGCGACAAAGCCACCTTGCTCATGATTGCCAAGCGCAAGGTGGCCACCACTTTCGCGAATGATCGTGTCACAAATAGCCAGGCCGAGACCTGTGCCCTGCTCCGCCGGCTTTGTTGTGAAAAAGGGCTCAAGGGCGCGCTTGATCACGCCAGGCGGAAATCCCGGCCCATTATCCTCGATGCGCAGAACGACTTCACCCTCCCTTTCCGGCGAAGTGAAAGATCGAATGCATATCTTTCCGCCCCCTGCCTCTCCGCGCCCGTCGCCGCCCACGCCGGAAATGGCGTCCGTGGCGTTCTGGATAAGATTCGTCAGCACCTGTTCAAGTTGCAACTCATCCGCCTGAACGGTGAGGCCCTCGGCCAGATCGAGTTCGACGGTGACGCCCGCATGTTCCAGCACGTGGCGTATCATCAGCAGAACTCCTTCGACGAGTTCATCGACTGAAACCGCAGCGCTCTCACCGACGCTCTTGCGCCCAAACCTGCGCATGCGGTCTATGACATTCGCTGCGCGGTCGACCTGCGCCAGAACGCGAGCGATCTTGACCCCGACTGCGGCGGCATCGAACTTCGGAGAGGAAAGCAATGCTTCCAGGTTCTGTGTGGCGAGGGAAATCGTGTTAAGCGGTTGCTTCAATTCATGCGCGATGCTGGCCGACATCTGCCCCAGCGCGGCCATTTTCGCCGTCTGTGCGAGTTGGGCCTGTTCCTCGCGCAACAACAAGGCTTGCCGCAGGATGAATGCGAATCGCTCCGCAAAGACAATCCCGTCGGCGCTCAAACCTTCGGCCGCATCTGTCGTGCAGAGCAGATAGGCGGCCTGCCCCCTGAGCGGCAGAGCGAAGGCAACGATGCTCCCTCCATCGAGCTTCAGCGCCTCACGAATGGCGCCCGTCGTTGGATCTTCGATCGCATAGAGTTTGAATCGCGATTCTGCGGTAGCGGCAGCGATCTCATCAACCACAACCCCCGCCGATCGATCAAGAATGCGCGGCGCGGGGATTAGTATTCGTGGCCTGCCATCGAAACCCGGCTCAACTATCGCCGCTTCTTCGCCACCTATATTCTCACAAAGAAGTTCCGTGAGACGAGCGAGCTTTTCTCGTGGCGTCCGGCTATCGAGCAGGAGCCGCAAGCCTTCGAGCATGGCATCGTCCTCGACGCGACGACGTTCTTCACGATGCCTGGCCGAGCGCACTTGCGACAATGCCGCCGTCGCTTCATTCATCAGCGTCGAGGCACTTCGTGCAGGTATGCAAGTCAGCGTGCCGACATAGGTCGGAAGGCCGGAAATATCGTTTTCGCGCTGCATGGCCGAAACGTAGAATATGTTGTCAGCCGACATTCGCGCAGCGGGCCCTTCGCTTATCTGCGCGCGCATGTGGCGAATACTCGGCTCGACCTGCAGCAGATCGAAAAGATTTCGCCCGCCAGCACCGACAATCAATGCTTGAAGATTTGCGCCTTCGATTGTACCGGCAAGGTCGGCGCGGCGATTGAGAACACGGCGGCAGCGCATGACGCCGTCGGAAGCCGCTTCCCAAACAATATCGACGCCGAATTCGAGCCAGGCGAGAGTTTCCGCGCTCACCGTTGCAAGGCGACGCCGGGCCACCTCCTCAGACGTGCCGCGTTCAATGCGAGCGAGTGCCGCTGCGACTAGCCGCGCAAGAGAGGAAAGGTAGCGTAACCTTTCACCATCAGGCTCGGCGCCCGATACAAAGAAACCGGCAAAGCTTTCCCACCCCGTGGACTGGTTAATGGCTGTTAGTGCGCCCCATTGTGGAGCATCGCGCATGGCCTCGAAACTGCGCGCACTGGCTCTTGCGCGCCTGAACCAATCTTCGAAATTCCTGTTCTCGGCAATCGCCGGGCCGTCGCCCGATACCGTTTGCCACACAATCAATGGCCTGCCGTCGGATGCCGCGCTGATTTCGCAAATCGCGAGTTTGGAACCGCCGTCAACGCGCGCAATCAGATCGAGACCGGAGCGCAGAGCCGCGCGTAACTCTTCAGCTTCATGCGCCGTCGCCAGCGCCGAGGAAAACTCGATCAGCGCCAGCTCCGACGCCGCGCTTCCTCCAGGCTCGACTTCCAATCTGCTCGACGATCCCATGAGCTGCATGAATGCTTGCTCCCCTAGCCCGATGGATCGGCGACGATGAATGTCGTCGATACGGGTGGCAGATTCGAGAGATCGGGGACAAAGGGCAAAGACGGCAGATCCACATTCGATTCATTGACGCTGACACGGATCACCGTCTTGCCGTTCGCTGTGGTTATGTCGACAGCAGGCGTGGCGTTTCTGACGAGCCCCGAATAGCCGGCGAGCGCTTCATTCATTGCAGTGATCGCGCTGCTTCTACGCTCAGCATCCGTCAACCCGGCAACGGCGGCGCGGCCGCCTTCCGCCACCACGTAAGACAATGCAATGCGCCCGGCAAACTGAAAGCCGAAAGCTATGATGCCAAACAGCATCATCAGGAACAGGCCGGCCACCATCGCGAATTCGATGGCAACCGTACCCCGTTCGTCCCGAGCCAGAGCTTGCCTCCGCTCCGCTTTTAACCGTCTGCCGAAGATGCGCATTTAACTGCCTGCGGCCGTCGCGACATCCGTTGACAGATTATTGAAAATTGTCGTCAGGTTCGACCCGATATTGCCGATGGCAAGAGTAATGCCCAGGACAATGCCAGCAGCCAGAAGGCCATATTCCACGGCCGAAAGCCCGCTATCGTCGGCTGCAAAACGCTTGGCAAATTCCGTCAGTTTTACCGTATTCATCTTATCCTCCTCCGCCGGCGACAGAATTGTCGCCATCTTCACATCCCAGCGTTTGTTCGCCGCCCCCTGTTTCAGTTTTACTCCGCCTGTTTTTCGACCTGTGTCGCGTTTAGCGGAGTTGTGTGAGCCGGATTAACTGGCCCGCTCTTCTATCTCACAGCGAAGCTCATCAACGCGTCGTGTTGCTAAGGCCGCTGGTCGGATTCACAGGCTTCCCGATTCCGTCGACATAGTGTTTGTAGATCGCGTCCGCCTCGTCGGCGCGCATGGGAGGCGTATTGCCGCTTGCCGCCTGCTGCGCACTCATCACCGTCTCTTGTTGTGTAGGCCCCGTCATCTTCTCAGGCGCGCATCCGAAAATCGGGCAGATCGAAACGAGCGTGAAAAGCACCGGCAAAAAAGATCGATCCAATTTGTTTCCTCGCATCATCATTCCACCGAAGCCTTGTGTTTGGCCTGCACCCAATCGGCCGCGAATTTCCGCACGTCGGAGCGCTCACGTGACGTCGCAATATTGTCCAGCACGGCACGCGCCTCCCGATCCTTTCCCGCCATCATCAAGGCAAGCACGAGGTTGTTGCGGATCGATTCCGACGCAGGGTCTAGCTCTTGCGCCTGGCGAAGATTGAATTCCGCCTTGGCGAGCGCATCGTCCGTGCCCAATTGAATTTGCGCGAAAGCAAGATTGTTCAGGTAGTCGGCACTTGACGGTCGCGTGGCGACGGCTTGCGCAAAATGGTCTTCGGCGGCAGCCCAATGTTCTCTGCTCGCATCGACGCGTCCGAGACCGTTATACCCGATAGCGGCGAGGTCCGTTTTTTCCAGCGCGGCAAAGGCTTTGGCGGCATCGTCAAACTTACCGACACCCAGCAAGGCCTCGCCATGCAGCATATAGAAGCGCGGCGTTTTCTTCTCCGAGACGGCATATTGATCGAGATAGCCGAGTGCGGCGCGATAGCGCTTCTGGTCCACCAATCCTTCGACGATGGAAAGATATAGCGTTGAGGTCGACGAAGCCGGGGGCGCTTCGACGGTGCTTGGCGCGGGCGTGAGCGTTCCAAGCGAACTCAGCACTTGCTTGTCGCATCCGGCAAGAACCGCGGATGCCGCACAGACTGCAACGACGAAGCAATATTGTTTCACTCTATGGCCGTTCATTTGGCATGTGTCCTTTGCGCAGCCGCCTGAATAGTGCCAGCGACGTTGACGAAAGCCGGGCCCACGAGAACCACCAGCAGAACGGGCACGAAGAAGAAAACCATGACGACGGTGAGGTAGGTCGCGCGGCGCCCGCCCTCTTCGCGGGCACGGGCCAGCCGCCTGTCGGAAAGCTCCGCTGAAAAACGGCGCAGGCTCGGTCCGAGTTCCCCACCCTGAAACATTGCCTGCTTCAGCAGATTGGCAAAGTCGACACCCTCATCGACGGCCAGACGTTGACCGAGCCGGTCGAGCCCCACGTCATAGGGAACGCCATTATCTATATCGGCGACGTGCCGTGCCAATATGGATGCGACTGTCGGCGCTGCGGGCCGGGCGGCTTGCGCCACGTATTGCAGGCATTGGTCGATGCTCACGCCGCTATCAAGTACCATGAGGACAATGTCGAGAACGGGCGGCAATTCGCGCTGTACGCGCCGGGCGCGCCGTTCTCCCAGATATTTGATCGCGATCAGGGCATAGCGATAGAAAAGAACAGCAAAAACCGCCGCTACGAAAAAATTGAAGAGCGTCACTTTCTCGCTGCGCATGACCAGAACAGCGCCAAAAATGGAGACCGCCACGCCAAAACGTAGCGCGAGAAACATGTAAAGTGCGGAGGGATGAAAAAAGCCAGCCTTGGCCAGGATCGCCCGCACTTCGCCGCTCGACCCTTCATCACGTTCAATTCGCTGACCAAGCCATTCCAGATACCGCAATGCCTGGTCGACAAACCGCGGGCGCGACGCCCCGTTCGCGAGCAACGCAGACAGCCGGTTATTGGCCATGCGCTCACGGAGCAGCGCCGAACTCGACACACCGATCGCGACTATCCCCGCCGTCGCAGACAAGGCCGCCACAATCCAGATCAATTCGTTGCGCAGAAAATCGGTCAAATCCGTCTCCCGCTAGTAATTGACACGTATGATCGAGCGCATCAGCAATGCGCCGACAATTTCAGACAAGCAGGCATAGATCAGAAACTTGTTCCCCGTCGGATCCTCGATGAAGTAGCGCGCATAGTCGGGGTTCTTCATCATCACGACGGCACAAGTCGCCAGCGGCAGCAGCGCCAAGATCCAGGCGCTGGCCCGAATTTGCGAAGTATTGGCGCGAACCTCGCGATCCACGGCCGAGCGACGGCGCATATTTTCGATCAGATTGGCGAGGACGAATGCAAGAGAACCGCCGAACCGCAAATTCGTTTCGATCGCCGTTCCGAAGAGGTGCAACTCGTGCAGATCGAGATCATCGGCGAGTTGATTGACGCTTTCGGCGACACCTGCGCCATTCGCGATGCGCCGAATTGTGGGCGTAAAGAACTCGACAAGAACGGGCGGCGACGCTTGCGTCGCACGCGCAAGAGCGACCGACAGAGAGTTTCCGACGATCAACAATTGACGCACGCGATCGAGAAAGCCCGACATGCAAGCCGAAAGCGCATTCATCCGACGCGAGGCAAGATGATCGAGGACGGCAATCGCGGATAATACAAGCAGGCCGTCAACGGTCGCGGCCACGAGGATGCCGAAAGCCAGCACAAGCACGATCCAGATTGCGGCGAGGCCAAACACAATCAGCAGGAACAATTTCGGATCGATCTGGATGCCAGCCTGAAAGAGGCGACGCTTGGCAAAGGCAGGCAGAAGTCTTTCCACCTCATGCAACGCAAGGCGTCGGCCCGCAGGCGCCGAAGGGGCGCTCGCCTGCACCAGCACACGCAGCCGATCCCGCATTTCGACATTGCCGCTCTGGCGATGCCACACGACGACAGCGAAGGCACCGCCAGCGAGGCAGAGGATCGCAATCAGCATATTTGTGGCCTGCAAGAGCATGTTTTCGCTACCCCCGAAATTCGGTCATACGATGCGCCGCATACCGGCGGCCTCGTCTGCCTGGAAGATCTCCCGCATCGAATAGGTTGGCCCCTCCATGCCGACGAGCTCGCTTACCGAGCCGATACGACGCAAACCACCCGTTTGCCTTTGAACGTGAACCACGAGGTCGATTGCCCCGGAAATAAAGCGCCGCACAGCCTGAAGCTCGCTGGCAAAGCCGTGAAGGCCGATCAGCATTTCCAGACGCTCCAGCGCATCGCGCGGCCCGTTGGAATGGATCGTCGCCATGGAACCATCATGGCCCGTGCCCATTGCCTGCAGCATTTCAATGGCTTCGCTCGACCGCACCTCACCAAGAATGATCCTGTCGGGGCGCATGCGCAGAACGTTGCGCAGGAGATCACGCGAACTGACTTCGCTTGCGCCGTCCAGCGAGGCGGGCCGCGTTTCAAGGCGTACGACATGAGACTGCTGCAATTGCAGCTCGGCGGCGTCTTCAATGGTAACGAGACGTTCTTTCGGGCCGATATAGGAACTCAGCACGTTGAGAAGCGTCGTCTTCCCCGTCCCTGTGCCGCCGCAAATAAGGATGTTGCGCTTGCCGCGCACGGCGTCGGCGAGAAGCTTCAGCGTCTCCGCGCTCATAGTTCCACCGCGCACCAGGTCTTCACCCATGAGCGGCGTCCGCTTGAACTTCCGGATCGAGAGGATCGGTCCATCAAGCGCGACGGGCGGTATGATGACGTTGACGCGGCTACCATCCGGCAACCGGCCATCAACATAAGGCGAGCTTTCGTCGACGCGCCGTCCGATGGGACTCACGATCCTTTGAATGACATTCATCAGATGCGTTGTGTCGCGAAAGCGCGCGGCCACGGGCTCAAGCTCGCCGTGGCGTTCCACGTAAATCTTGTTTGGGCCATTGACGATGATGTCGTCGACCTCGATATCGTTCAACAAGGGCTCCAGAGGACCAAAGCCGACGATTTCGTTCTGCACGTCCTCGATAAGTTGTGCCCGCTCTTTCAAATTGAGCGCCAGACCACGGGACATCAGGATCACGGAAATTGCGCGGGCGATTTCATCCTGCAATACGGCGCGGGGTATCGATTCACCCTGCATGCCCTGCTGTTCCAGATATTCGAGCGTAAGCTCGAACACGCGAAACTTGATCTGCTGATAGCGATCCGAAACACCGATCTCATTTGCGGCATTGAGCGAGGCGCGCATATAGGGTTCAAGGGGCTTGCTCATGGCACAATCCCCATCAGCTTGCGCGCCCAGCTACGCATTGGTTGCTCATGTTCCTGTGCAACACCGCGTTCGGGCATCAATCCCATTACAGACAAGATATTCGTCAACTGATCGGCATAAGGCGATGGTCCGGCAAGGCTCAACGGCAGGCTGCGGTTCACGCTATCGGCAAGCTCTGCCCAACGCGCACAAAGCCTGACCGCATGGCCGGGCGACAACGCATTCCTGATTTCTTCAAAGCCCGGCGCGAGAGAGGGTGCGAATTCATGCACGGCAAGCACCGGATCAATCGCGGCTGGTCGAAGTGCGTTGACGACGCGTATCAGATCGCCTGCCGCCTTGATGGAGGTGAAGCGCTGATTGCAGGAGAGAAAGAAAATCGCATTCGCACCTGGCAGGGCGATCAGATCTTCCTGACGTGAGAACGGCCCGTAATCTATGACGACGATGTCATAGAGCGACTGCAACATCTGGATCAGCGCCCGCAGATCCTGCATGTCGACAGCCCAGCCGTCGGCATCGCCATAGCGCGAGAGCGGCAGGACGTAGAGCCCGGATCGGGGGCAGCGAGCAAGCGCACCGTCAAGCAATGCGCGATCGAGGCGCGCGATGTCTTTCACTGCATCGCCGACACGGAATGGAAGCTCGATGCCCAATGCAATGCCAGCATCGCTTGCTGGCAGAGACAGATCGACGAGAATGACGCCGTCGCTGCGCCGGGCAGCGGCCAGCGTCGATGAAATATTGACTGCGAGGTCTCGGGCTTCGTCTCCCGGCGTCGGGCTCAAGACACAAACCGTCTGACCGCGGCTTGAAGAGCCGACACCGGGCCGCGATCCAAGATGACGCAAGACCACGGACTTCAATTCCCGGTCATTGGCCTCGCGATCCACGAAATCTTGCGCGCCTGCACGCATCGCCGTCAGTATGAGCTGCGCGCCCATCTCGTTTCCGACGACGATGATCGGCGTTTCCTCAAACCATTGGCGGATTGTCGAAAGGCGCTCATAGGTCGTCTGCGCGCCGGTACGTGTGTCGCTGTCGACGATGACGGCGTCGGGCATGAACTGCTTTCCGGCCTCCACGATATCCGTGGCCATCGGATCGGCGCGCATGACCGTCGCAACGGTTTCGAGCGCACGCTTTACCTGCTCGCCGAGAGCGCCTTCGCCGGAAATGAGAAGAACGCGGTACATGACGATTACCTCATCAGACCGAATTGAACGACCTTGCGGTCAAGCTGATCGGTATTCAGAAGCATCTGGCCGACGCTCGGATCGTATTTCCGACCTTCGCCGGGCAGTTTGGGCACCGCATTCGCCTCCATCGGCGACACCAGACGCGGCGTGGCGATAATGATAAGTTCCTGCTGTTCCTGCTTGTTCATCGAGGTCTTGAAGAAATTGCCGATGATCGGCAGATCTCCGAGGCCGGGCACCTTGTCCTCAAGGTTCGAGGATGAACTGAACATCAAGCCGGCGAGAACGAAGCTCTGACCATTGCCAAGCTCAACCGTCGTCCGCGTCGAACGGGTTCTGATGGCTGGAATATTGAAGCCTTGCACAGTGATGCCGTTTGCCGGATCGAGCTCGCTCACTTCCGGGTTCACCTTCAGGATGATGCGATCGTTCTCGAGCACAGTTGCCATGACATTCAGTTGAACGCCGAATTTCTTGTATTCGATGGTCACGCTGCCGGTGCCGACACCGGATTGCGGCACGGGGATCGGAATTTCGCCGCCTGCGAGAAAGTCGGCTTCTTCGCCGCTACGCACCAGCAGTGTCGGTTCTGCAAGCATCTGCGCGAGATTTGCGCTGCTCAGCGCGCTGACAACGCCGAGAAAATTATTGGAGCCGGGCCAGGACAGAAGAAGATTGAACGCCTGCGCCACCGGAAGCGTCGGTGCGAGATCGAGGCCTGTGCCGTTCGTGTAGCCGGGCATAGCGCCGGAACTCGGGCCGGTCGAGGCAAATTCGAAATTGCCGCCCAGCGCGCGAAAATTCAAGCCGAGCGCTTTCAGCGTATTCACCGACACCGCCGCGAAGCGGATTTCAACCGCGACCATGCGTTGCTCGGACACTTCGACCAGATTGCGAGCGTCCTTGCCGACATAGGAAACCACCAGGTCTTTGACCCGCTCGCGATCAGCAAGGCTGTTGACCTTGCCTTTCAGCACCGTCGTCTTGCCCGTGTTGGATAACTTGACACCACTGAAGGCAGGCTCTTGCGCCAATGCGTCTTCAAGGCCGGACAGATCAGCACCGACGACGCAACGATATGAGGCGCTTTTGCCACCCTCGTACCAGACGGTCAGGTCCGCTGAGCCGGTATCCTGCCCGAGTAAACGAAGCTCGCGCGAATTGACGACTTTCACGTCGACGATCTTCGGGTCGCTGACTGCGATCCGATCGATGAGATGCTCAGACTTCAAGACTTTCTGACCACCGAGCGGTATCTGCAACGAATTCGACGCGGCGAACGCGCTGTCGGCAAACGCCAGAGCCAACAGGATAAAGCCCGCCAGGAACGTGAAAGCTTTCGGAGTAGACGACGAAAAATTCCGCATGATCTTGCTACCTGCCGATTTCAGCGAGAGGTTGTCACGGTTGTCGTCGCCGCGCCCGAATAGAGGATGATCTTGCGACCAGATGAGACGACCGCTTTAGTCGGCATCGTAGATCTGGCCGTCGTTTCTGTGCTTGTCGCGCCGAGATCGGACAGGCTCACTGTCGTTTCCGGCGCTATGTTTTTGTCGGCGGGGTTGCGGATCGCCAGCGTCATCTTGCCGAGACGATCTGCAAGAGCAATTCTGGCGACCTCGTCCGGCGCCACTGCCAGAGTGACTGTGCGCGCGCCGTTCAGCGCATCAGCGCCCTTGGTTTCCAGTTTTTCGCCGACTGCCAGAACTTCGATGTTCTGAAGAAGCAGGGTCGTTCGGCTTTGATCGGCCGCCTTATGCCCGCCATCCATCGTCTGAGGAAAGACGGAATCGGGCAGCGTCGCGAACACATCAACCCGATCATTGACGCGCAAAAAACCACCGACAATCTGATCTTCCGCAATTCTTACCGAGAATGCGCGGATGCCGGATTGAACAAGCGCGGCAACGCCTGCCGCCTGCTTTGTGGCGCTCAACGCATCGCCGAGAATAATCTGTGAAGGAAGGATATCGATTGTGGCGACGCGCCCGATGACCGCGGAAGGCTCGTCGAAACTGCCTGACGGCGCCGGTCCAGCAACGCCATACGGCATCACATCGTCGGAGGTGACCACCGCGCCGCGCGGTATGGCGCGGGCCGCGACCAGAATTTTCTGTATGGATGATTGAAGCGCTGCTACCGAGGTCTCGCTTTTAACGGCAGATTGTGCCGTTGCGGAACGCGCAGCGATATTCGTCCAGATCAAGATCGCGGCTGCCGCGATCAGCGCCGCCCCCACCGTTAAAAACAATAGCGGATTGCGCTGCAATTTCTGAGCAAAGCCCATAATCACTCCCCTCTTGGCGCCTCTCGCTCCCACTCGAAACGCCTTGCCTCGAAGTACAAATCTTCCTTTTCGTCCGCACACAAAAACACGTCTTCTTCATTTCGAGCCTGAAGTCCAAGTGCTTACAAATTCGTTACCGCAACCCAAAACGGAAACATAGATTACAAATCTCGACAATATTCACGGTTTCCATAAATCCCCGCTTCCGCACTAAACACTCGAGCAGAAATCTGGTTCCATTGATTCACACGATTTTTTTTACGGGCTTAGGCGCTTCCCGGAGCATTAAATCAAACAGCCGCACAAAACCGGATTTGAGGAATGCTGACGACCAAGGGTCGTATACGGATCGAAGCGGTGCCGTTCAAGTAGACCACGGTCCAATTCAACGCATGCCGACAATAGTCTACGGTCATGCACATTGATCACCCGTGTTACCCAGATTAAAGACAGGACTCGTCTTTATACGGCAGACATCAATTGTACCATTCGCTCATGCAGACAGGCCGCAGCGTCCGGCCAAAGGCCAGCGAAGGAATCAAGATGATTGCCAGAAAACTTCTCGTAACCGTTTCGAGCGCCGTGCTCCTGTCTCAAGCCGCCTATGCGGCGACCACAAACCCGCTGACCGCCCCCGCGCCGGGCACCATCCTGACGCCGCCCGCGCCTTCGCCCGAACTGCCGCGACGCGAAGTGCCTCGCCTGCGCGAAGATCTGGGCCTTCCCAATGGCGCGGCGAAAGTGTTGAACTTCCGGGTCGCTCAGGTTCGCGTGATGGGCGCGACCGTGATTGATGAGGCCCTCGTTGCCAGGCAATTCGATGCCATCGTCAACAAGCCCATCACTGCGCTCGACCTCAGAGCGGCCCTTGATCGCGTGAACAAGCTTTACGAGGAAGCAGGTTACGCACTGGGCCGCGCCTTTGTTCCAGTTCAGGTGATGCAGGGCGGCACGCTCATCATACGCGTGGTCGAAGGGCATATCGGCGACATCACGATCGACACGGACAGCGAAAGCGCGAAGGCCAGCATCAAGCGCTTCAGTCAACGCATCATGGCGGAAAAGCCGCTGCGTACGGAAACGCTGGAGCGCTATTTGCTGCTCATCAGCGACATACCGGGAATAGAGATCAGCGGGCAATTGACCGGCATGAATGTCTATACCGGCACCGCGACGATGGCGCTGAAAGCGGAACACGACCTCTATTCGCTGAGCACCGCGGTGGACAATCGAGCCAACCTCGACAGCGCGCCATTCCAGACCTATCTCACCGGCGCGCTCAACAGCATCCTGGGTGATGGCGAACAGCTCTCGCTCACGGTCCTCGCTACGCCCGAGATCAGAACGCAGCAATACTTCCGCCTCTCCTATTCGACCCTGATCGGATCAGACGGATTGCGGGCGACGGTCGGCGGTTCATTTGCGAAATCGAAAGCGGGCGATCTCCCCGCCAATTTCGACTTCACCTCGCAAAGCACGGGTTTCGATGCAACGCTCACCTATCCCTTTATTCGATCAATCTCGGAAAATCTGATCGGCAATGTCGGCGCATATGCGACGCAGGCGACCAACGATCTCAATGGCTTTCGTTTTTCCGAGGATGCAATCCGCGCGGCTTTTGCCGATGCCAATTATTCGCTGCGCGTCAATGAGAGGCTATCCATCGGCGCAAATGGCCGCGTGACGCAAGGCATCGGCGCCTTCGGCGCCGGTCCCGACGATATGCTGCATTCGCGTCTCGGCACGAAGCCGTGGTTCTTCAAAACGCGCGCTGGCGCAAATATGTCTTATGCGATCACGGAAAAACTCGGACTGAGCGCCTCGGCAGAGGGACAATATAGTCCTCACTCACTCTATGCTTCCGAGGAAATCAGCTTCGGCGGCGCGCATTTCGGCCGCGGCTTCGACACCTCGGAAACATCGGGCGATAGCGGATATGGCACGTCGCTGCAGATGCAATACAGACTCGATACCGAATTCGCGGGCGGCTGGACATTCGTGCCCTATACGTTTCTCGACCAGTCGCAGGTCTTCAACAAGGCCATCGATCAGCAAGGCAATGATCGCCTTGTATCGACTGGTATCGGCCTCACGGTCTCCAATCGCAAGTGGCTCGCCTTGGGTGTCGAGCTGGATAAACCGCTCAACCGGAGCGTCGCCTCGCGCGGGAACCGCGATCCGCGTCTTTATCTATCCCTCGAATTGCGCCTCTAGCAGCAGCCGCAATCACGTCGAAAGGAAAGCCCGAACGCGAGTTCGGGCTTTCAAGTTTTCGAGGAACACCTGTCGCTGCAGATCAGCGGCCTGAAAGAAGGCCGCCGAGAATGGGAAGAGAGCCTACAACCTGGGTGACGGGTGCGAGCACTCCGCCGCCTTGAGCGGCTGGCAGGCTTGCCGTTGCGCCCGAAAGGACTGTGCCGACGACTGGCACGGAGGCGAGAGCTCCTGTTGCACCGCCCGCAGGTGCGGTCGGCAACCCGCCGGGCAGGCTGTTCAAGACGGTGCCTATCCCGGTCCCGGCCAGAGGGCTGGGAGCGTTGCCCGCGACGACATTAAGCACCGTGACAGCGGCATCGCCGAGAGGAGCAAGCGGCGCATTGCCTTGCGGAAGTTGTGCGGCGACCGCACCGCCGCTCCCGCCGCCGAGAGGGCTTTGTGCGCCTATGAGGTTGCCGACGAGATCGGCGCCGATAAGGGCCGAGACGACGCCGCCCTGCCCCGTCACGCCAAGCGCGGGCACCTGTGACAGGGCACCGGCAACAGCGGATGTGGGGACGGCCTGTGCGACAGGTCCGAGAATAGGATCTGCAACATGATCGCCCAGGAGAGCACCAAGGAGACCATCATTACCACCCGCGAAACTCGCAGGGATCACGCCCTGCGTCCCCAACACCGCGCCGCCGAGATCCAGGCCGGTCAAATCGGCGAGAACGCCGTCGGCACCCGTCAGGCCCAACCCGCCATTGAGTATCGATGCTTGCGTGTCGCCCGCCGCAGAGGCCGCGAGCGAGGGCAGCAGGCCTTTGCCGCCACCAGATGAGCCGAGCAACTCGCTAATGATATTGCCGTTACCCAGAGCGCCATCGAGCACATTACCGAGCGGGTCATTGCCGATGAGGTTTGCTACGGCTCCATTGTCTCCGGAAAGGCCGAGGCCACCTGCCGTGTCGAGCGGCGATGCGGGGCTGCTCGTGCCCGATAGGCTTTTCAATCCGGTAGTGCCCGAGGCGGTTGTCCCTGCTCCACCGACTTCGGATGACATTGAAATCTTGTCCGTGGCGCAACCTGCAAGCAACAGACCGGCCGAGCACAGAATGAGCGTTCTCTTAAGCACTGGCTTCTCCTCCAACTGGTGCCGCGCCGGGATCGCCCACAACTCCTGCGCCTGCTTAATAAATTTGTACGGCAACCTTTGGGAAAGCGGTGTGGTGATATGTAAAGTTGTGTCACGCAGAAGGAGGCAGTCCGTAAACGGATTAGAGTATTCTTAACGGATTGAAATCAGGCGCACTTCACATGACGGATGTTTCATCCGATCATCGTGCGGGAGGAGGCCATCCATGACCGGCTGCACCAAAAAGAGAAAGCTTCGAGGCCGTTTTCGGATAGGACGAAAATTCCTCGTCGATGACGGTGGCGTCATTTCGATAATGGCAGCGCTTTCCCTCGCCATCGTTCTGGCGATCGCGGCTATCGTGGCGGATGCCGGCGTGTTGTTGCTGGAGCGCAGATCGTTGCAGGCCACGACCGACGCGGCGGCGCTATCGGCAGCGCAGCATTTGCCGGACGGCGCACAAGCGGCGGCTGCGGAAGTTCTGGCAGCAAACGGCTATGGCACGGCAAATATCGAGCGGATTGAGACGGGCATCTATAAAGCAGACGAGACAATTCCGGCGACGAGCCGCTTTGTGGTCACCACCAATGATCCAGCGATCAATGCTGTGCGCATCGTCACGAAATCGGACGCACCGACCTATTTCGCACGCGCGCTCGGGCTTTCAAGTTTCAACACCGTGCATACGAGAGCTACCGCCGCCACAGTCGCGACGGCGAGCTTCGGAGCGGGGACGCGCCTTGCACAATTGAACGGCGGCCTCGTCAATCAGCTTCTCGGCGGACTGGTCGGCGCCAATCTCTCACTGTCACTGATCGACTATCAGGCATTGGCAAATACGAAGATCAGCGCGCTCGCATTTTTGGACGCATTGGCAACCCGCACAGGAATTTCCGCTGGCAGCCGCTATGAAGACCTGCTTTCAAGCGGCGTCACCATGGGCAATATACTGGGCGCGGGCCTTGACGTTTTGCGTGACGCGTCCAGCGGTGCTAGCGGGAGCGTGTCAGGCTCCATCTCGGCACTGAACACACTGTCGGGGCAGGTACCACCCGGCACGACAGTCACTTTAGGCAATTTGATCGCGGCCCCAAGCATAGCAGGCCGAACAATCGGCAGCATCGGGGTCGGCGGCGATGGAGCGCAGCTTGACCTCTATAACCTGGTTGCCGCCGCCGCCCGAACGGCTGGAGCCGTAAAGAAGGTGAACGTCGACACGGGCCTCACCCTCCCGATAGCTAACACCGCGCTAAAGGCGAGCGTGGCAATCGGCGAACCAATGGCACAAATTGCGCACGGTACTGTCGGCACATTCATCCGTACCTCGCAGGTCCGCATCGCGCTCAACGTGCAGCTACTGAATGTTTCAATTCCGCTGCTTCTGTCCACTTCGGTCAACGTTCCGATTTACGTCGAAATGGCGCAAGGCACGGCAACGCTCGCCGCCATTCCATGTCGGCCCGAGAAGATGGTGACGTTGCTGGGGGCGTCCGGCGCCGTCAGCGCGCGCTACGGAGATGCTGGAAGCGGCTTCACCAATTTCGCAACATCGCCGACAATCAGCGACCCCGCCATTGTCGATCTTCAAGTCTTGTTTGTAAGCGTGCCGATAAAGGCCAGCGGCGCGGCTAGCGTGGCCAGCGGCTCGGGCAGCGTCGACTTCAGCCAAGCCGACATTGACGGCGACACGATCCGATCGATCAATGGCACAGGCGCAAGCCAACTCTTCCCCAATCTGGCGAGTGCGCTTCGCTTGTCGGTTGCTGGCGCGAACGTACCCAGCGCATTGACGTCTCTGGTTTTCAACGCCGTCAATGCGCTCGGCTCTCCTGTCAGTGCGCTCCTTACGACACTCGGCATTCAACTCGGTGTACTCGACATGACCGTTAGCGGCGCGAAATGCGGGGTACCGGTTCTTGTCGGTTAACCATCCATACAATCACGCACACAATCGCGCGCTTTGCGGCGCTCAGCGTTTTATCGATAGGGCATATTGCGGATACGGTTCCACTCAGTCGCGGTGCCCTTATGAGCATAGCTAGTACAATCAGCGGACAAGAAATGGGCAAGCCGCGAGCCCTCATCTACGATGATGATGAGGTTTTTGCGGAGGAATTTTCAGAAGCACTGGCGCGCATCGGCTACATCACGGAGACGCGAGCCGGGCGCACGAATTTTCCGCAGCTCGTCAATGTGTTCGCCCCCGATCTGCTCATTCTCGATCTTCATATGCCAGGGTGCGACGGCGTCGAAGTTCTCCGTGCGCTCCGAGACTATGAGCGCAAGCAGGAAATGGTCGTGGTGCTGGTTTCCGCAGCGGGCAAGGTTATGCTGGAAAGTGCATCCAACCTTGCCGTTGCCTATGGCATAAAGCTTCTGGGCGCATTACCAAAGCCGCTCAAGCTTGCCGATCTTACGGCCTTGCTTCTCCGCGGTTCTTCCGCTGACGACAAAACTGCACAAATCTGAAGCGTCGGCCGTCGCTGCTTTTTACCATCTCTTAAGAAACACGAGCGTCTCATGGACACGCGGACAGTTGGTTCCGCGTGAATGGGTGACTATCATGCGAGCCACTGTGCTGGTTGCTGACGACGACGCTGAACAACTCGGCGAAATGAGGGAGTTCCTGAGCAATGCGGGTTTTGATGTCATCACCGCGAATGACGGTTTTCATGCCATCGAACAGATCGCGGCTCACGGCCCGAAGGTGATATTGCTCGACGTGAATATGCCCGGCTGGGATGGCGTGCGCGTCGCCGAAGCGGCGAGCAATCTTGATCATCGCGCCGTCATCATTCTGATGACTGCCGATGAGAGTGCGCTGAAATACGCGATCACCAGCGAAAGCGGCGCCGTCGGCGCATTCGCCAAGCCGGTTCAGCTCGACAAGCTTCTGGGGTTCCTGGAATCGGTGGTGGGGCGCTCAAGCGTCGAAGCATTGAGAGCGAACTAGCCGCGTCACGCCCTCTACCTTCAGCCCATATTTCCTGCATTCGCGCTTAGATGCGAAGCGGGCATCGCCGACTGGTCACGAGCGCCTGATACATCCAAAAGCTGCTGCTTCAGACGCTCGGCCATTGCAGGCATCTTCTCACGCAACTCATCCAGACGCTGTAGCATGCTTTTTGCCGTCAGATAACTGACGCCAAGCTTGCGGCTGACTTGTGAAACGCTGAGGCGCTGGCGGCGAATTTCCTGCGCATGGAAAAGCACCAGCCAGGATGAAAGCGTAACGCGCGTCCCGTGCAGAGGCGTGCCCGAAGTCACACTATATTGGCAACTCCGGCAAGCCTTACAGGTCCACAGACCCGGGCGTGTCGTAAGGCGACAAGCGGCACCAAGCGCGTGGCATCGCAAGCATTCAGGACCCTGCGGCCAACGCGCCGCTTCAAGAAGCGCGCGGCTCAGTTCCTCGGACTCAAACACCTCGCCCAGCGTCGCTGTCTGGCGCGTGCGATCGAGAGATCCCGACAGCACTGTCGTCGCAGAAGGTGAAGGCGCAAAATTTTCCGACATATGGAGCCGTCCCGTCTGATGATTTCAGGAGTTCGCTCCCCCAGCGACGCTCTTTAATTAACGCATATCCAGTGCAGGCGTTCCCGAGAAAATTCGTGAAGTCGGAAGGCGCCGGAGAGATCTTTGCGGAACCGGGGGGGTGCTCGTTCTGATCATCCGTCGCCTTCCGATCAACCGAATTGCGCGGTTATTGCCGCCAACTCAATTCTGTGGCCGAAGAAGGCCCGAACCACGCCTGAATGTGCGATCACCGGGCGTCCGCGTCATTGGGAATTGCGTCGAGTTGTGTGGGGCAAATAGGCATGGATTATGGAATCGCCAGCCGCTTCGTTGCGTGCCGTGCATTTTCGGAACCGCATAATTTGGCGACTTACGAGATATGCCCTGTTAGAGTCCCGGCTGCCTCTCGCAAGAAACGAAGTCATGACGCCAACAAACCGCGCGCTGCTTTTCGTCCTTATTCCCATATTTCTGTTGCTCGGCGTTACGGGCGGGCTTTCGGTCTATTACACGCAGGTCCTTCGCGAAAAGCAGGACTGGGTCATCCATACCTATCGCGTGATCAATACCGCCGACGCATTGTTGTCCAACCTCAGACAAAGCGTTAGCGGCCAGCGCGGATTCCTTTTGACGGGCAAAGATGCCTATCTCGATCCATATCGCGACGGCATCGAGGCGATGAAACAGGATCTCGCCACTCTGCGCATGCTGGCCGCCGATAATCCCCACCACAGCAAACGCATAGAGAGGCTTGAAATACTTGTTGCCCATCGTCTCGCATTTCTCGCGGAAGGTATCGACATTCGCCGCAGCAAGGGGACGGGGGCTGCGGCCGAATTTGTAGGTCAGGACGCTGGCAGAATCCTGATGAACGAGATTGTAAGCGTCATCCATTCCATCACGAGCGAGGAAGAGATTCTGCTCCAGAACCGGAATCGGGATGCCGCCGACCTCAAAGATCGCACGACCATGGCAACCCTGGGTGGTGCCGGTCTGGCCTTGGTCTTTCTTTTAGCCATCGCCGCGCTTTTGTTGCGCAACAATTTCCGTCTCGCCGGCGTCGAAAAGACGCTCGCTGAAAAGGCGGCCCTTCTACAGGCAACCCTCGACAATATTCGAGACGGCATTGCGGCCTTTGACACCAATGGACGTCTGCGTGCATTCAATCGGCGGTTCTTCGAATTGCTTGATTTTCCACGCGAGATGGCCAGGGAAGGCATGTCTCTGGAAAGCTTTCGTGACATCGACAAGCATCGCAGCCACCCTGTCCTCGGCGCACTCCCCTCCCCGGGTCATGTTGCAGAAGACACTTATGAGCGCATCACGTTCAATCGACGCGAGATGGATGTTTACCACAGCCAGCTTTGGGAAGGTGGTTTTCTCGTAGCCGCCACAGACGTGACATCGCGTGTGCGGGCCAACGAAATTCTACGACAGGCTCAGAAGATGGAAGCCATCGGCCATCTGACCGGCGGCGTCGCGCATGATTTCAACAATCTGCTGCAGATCATCAGCGCCAATCTCGATTTGATGGCGCGTGAAGTGCAGGACAATTCGAAAATTACCGGTCGCCTGAAAAATGCCATATCGGGTGTCGAACGCGGGGCACGGCTTACGCAGCAGCTTCTCGCATTCGCGCGTCGCCAACCTCTTGATCCACGTGCGATCAATCTCGGCCGCATCATCCAGGATATGACCGACCTCTTGCGCAGGACGCTCGGCGAGCGCATTGACGTCGAGGCCGTGATTGCAGGGGGGTTGTGGAACACATCGGCCGATCCCGTACAGGTCGAGAGCGGCATCCTCAATCTCGCGATCAACGCGCGCGACGCCATGCAAGAAGGCGGCAAACTCACCATCGAAGTATCCAATGCCATCCTCGATGATGCCTATTTCACCGAGCACACGGAAGTAACGCCCGGTCAGTATGTAATGCTTGCCGTCAGCGATACCGGCGAGGGAATGAGTCCCGAGGTCGCGGCGCGTGCCTTCGAACCGTTCTTCACGACCAAGGCCGAAGGTGAAGGCACAGGGCTGGGGCTCAGCCAGGTCTATGGCTTCGTCAAACAATCGGGAGGCCATATCAAGATCTATAGCGAGATTGGCCATGGAACGACCGTCAAGCTCTACCTGCCGCGCGCGAAGAGAGACGCCAACGTATTTTCCACTCCCCTTGCCGCAGCCGTCGGAGGAAGCGAGACAATTCTCGTCGTAGAAGACGATGAAGGCGTTCGTGCGGCTGCCATCGATCTGCTGAAGGAGCTCGGCTACAGCGTGCTGAAAGCAGAGAATGCCGACGAAGCCTTGGCGCTGCTCAATAGCGGCGCGCGGCCCGATCTGCTCTTTACCGACGTCGTTATGCCGGGATCAATCAACACGCGGGATTTTGTGCGTCGCGCGCAAGAAATTTGTCCGCAGATCAGTGTGCTCTTCACGTCCGGCTATACGCAGAACGCCATCGTTCACAATGGTCGGCTTGACGAGGATGTGTTTCTGCTGAGTAAACCCTATCGCGAGGACGAGCTCGCAAGAAAAGTTCGCAGCATACTGAACGCAGCAACCGCTGGCACAGCGACTTCAGAGGTGACGCCTGCGGTGATTGCCCAGCCACAGAAGCCGCTCAATATCCTCGTGGTGGAGGATGAAATTCTCGTTCGCATGAGCACCGTCGACATGCTTGAACAGCTCGGCCATCGCATCACCGAAGTCGATGATGGAACTTCAGCACTTCAGGCGCTGCAGGCGAATGGTCAGATCGATTTTCTTATCACCGATCTCGGGCTCAGCGGAATGTCAGGACAGGAACTCGTTGAGCGGGTGCGCAAGACGCATCCGGACATGCCGATCGTCGTCGCAAGCGGCTATCAATTGCCGGACGACCCGGCCATGCGCGGGGCCGTCCACCTCGCCAAACCGTTTCAGCTCAGCGACCTCAAAGCCGCGATTGTACGTGCGGTAGCCACTTCCACCGAAAGCTAACGAGCCTTATTCGCTTTACGCGCGGCGGCTGGCCTTTTTGCTGCTGCCTGCCCGCCCATCTTGCCGCCCTTTCGGGAAGAGACCTTGGTGTCCTTCACGCCGCGCCCAGAGCCGGACTTGTTCCCGCCACCGCTCTCTTTATTCACCGTAGCCCATGCGCGTCCCGCTGCTTCGTCCTTCGGGACGCCGCGCTTTTCGTAACTCTCTTCAATATGTGCCGCTTTGCGCTTTTGTTTTTCCGTGTAACTCGACTTGTCGCCACGGGGCATAATTGCCTCCTGCCTTCCGAACATCCATCATTTAGAAACGCCATTGTGAGCGCTTGGGTTCCCGCGAAATGGTTTGGCTCCATGGCACAGACAGACGTGGCTCTTGGCCGAACCGGGCTTCAGAACGTAATTTGGCCAGTAGAGATTGCGTAATCAGGGAGGATTAGCCGTGGCTCAAGACATGCTCGAAATGTTGAAAAAGATTCCCGTTCCGTTCGCCGACTATCTGGGTATCGAGCTGGTGAGGGCCGAACTCGAGAATGTTGAAGCTCGCCTCCTCGTCAAAAAAGAATTGTGCACCATTCCAGACATTCTTCATGGCGGCGCGATCATGGCATTCGCCGACACGCTGGGCGCAGTAGCAACCTTTCTGAACCTCCCGAAGGGTTCAAGCACCACCACCATAGAAAGCAAGACGAACTTCCTCGCCGCCGTGCCGCTCGGCGAAGTTGTGCATGGTCATTGCGCGTCAGTCCATCGCGGTCGCAAGGCAATGGTTTGGCAAACACGCATCACGCGGGCAGACGGAAAGCTTGCGGCCCTTGTCACACAGACGCAGCTTGTCCTCTGACGGGATGGAATTTCACTCCGGGCGACCAATTAATATGCTTTAATATTTTCGATCGGCCATCGAATGGACGGAGAGCATCTTGGCGAAGCAATTTCTGGCTCAGGCGACGGCGGTTTTCTGTCTCGCACTTTCCATTGTCCTGGGCGTAGTAACGCGCGCGCAGGCCGCCGACGATATCCTCGTTTTTGCCGCAGCCAGCCTGAAGGGTTCGCTGGATATTGTTGAAAGCGAGTGGGCCAAAGGCGGCGGCGCTCCAGTCAAAATTTCCTATGCCGGAAGTTCGGTATTGGCCAAACAGATCGAGCAAGGCGCCCCTGCCGATATATTCATTTCCGCCGATCTCGACTGGATGAACTATCTCGCGCAACGCAAGCTCATCAAATCCGAGAGCCGCGTGAATCTTCTCGGCAACCGTCTCGTGCTGATAGCGTCGGTTGGATCGAATATCGCCCTCACTATCGCACCGGGTTTCGATCTTGCCGTCGCGCTACATGGTGGCCGTCTGGCAATGGCCGACACGAGCGGCGTGCCTGCGGGAAAATACGGCAAGGCGGCGCTTGAAAAACTCGGTGTCTGGTCGTCGGTCGCGATGAAGGTTGCGCAGGCGGAAAATGTCCGGGCCGCGCTGGCCTTCGTTGCGCGCGGCGAAGCACCGCTCGGTATCGTTTATGAAACCGACGCAAAGGCGGAGCCGAAGGTGAAAATCATCGACACGTTCCCGGAGGATACGCATCCGCCGATCGTTTATCCCATCGCTCTGACAACAATGTCGAAGAATGCCGAAGCGGCGGCGTTCCTGACATATCTCTCATCGCCCACCGCGCTGGGGATATTTAAGGCACAGGGATTTTCGGTGCGGAAGTGACGCTTGCCTGTCAGCGTTTGCGCAATTCGAGCTGAATGGCTTCCTCGAGAGATCGAAGAAAGCGCGAACGATCCTCTTTCGTGAATGCGGGATTTGTGCCCTTCATGTCCCCTGCTTCGCGCAATTGTTGCATCAGCCCGCGCATGGCCAGTGCCATGCCTATGCTTTCGGGCGTGAAAGGCTTGCCGTTGGAATGGAGTGCCTGAGCGCCGATCTCGATGCAGCGGGCAGCCAGCGGAATATCAGCCGTGATACAAATGTCGCCAGCCGATATGCGCTCGGCGATCCAGTCATCCGCAGCATCCGGCGTTTGCGGCACGACGATCTGGCGGACCATCGGATTTCGGCTCGGGCGCATGCCGCTATTGCTGACAATGAAGACAACCAGATTATGGCGTTCAGCGACGCGGAGAACCTCATCCTTTACAGGGCAAGCATCGGCGTCGACGTAAATCTCAGGCATAGGCACTCCAGGCATCCCGGTTCAGCCCAGCCTTTATGCTGATTTTGTGCGTCGTCCGCAAACACCACGTAGCAAACCTCGGCATGAGCCCGAGATGTCCGTGTCAGAGCGGGACCACCTCGTGGCGCGTTTCCCCGTCAATATCCTCCTGACATGATGTCGCCTCCTGCTTCGAACGGAATGCCTGTGGCGAACAACCGTTCCAGCGTCGAAAGGCGCGACGAAAATTAGCAGCGTCTTCGAAACCCAAGAACGTGCCGACCTCGGCGATGGAAAGTCCAGTTTCTCGTAGATAAGCGCGTGCCATATCGTTTCGCACCTCATCGAGAATTTCCCGAAACGAGGTTCCCTCGTCATAGAGCCGCCTGCGAAGCGTCCGCCCGCTCATATTGAGTTTGCATGAGACTTCATATTCGCTGGCGACCTTGCCTCGCCCGTCGAGCAGAATTCGGCGTATCTCCGATGCCAGATTTGTCGCCATGCCCTGCTCGCGCAGCAGCCTCCCGCATTGCCGCACATACATATCGGCAACCACATTGCCCGCGCCGACGAGCAGAACGTCAACCGCTTCGCGCGGCCCAATCAGCCGGTTCGCCTCTTTGCCGAACGCGACGGGAACACCAAGAAAACGAGCATATGTTTTTTCATCCATCGTCGGTTCGAAAGCAAATTCGATCCGGCAGCCTGCAAGTTCGGTCCCGACGAGATCACCAATTCCGGTGATCGCCGCAGCGAAAAATGCTTCGATCATAAAATTCGGCGCGCCCGGTAGTTCGATTCCAGATGTCATAGAGAGAACGACATTCTCCCGATCAAAGGCGAAGCGAACGCTGCCTTGCGCCGTCTTGATCGGATTGTGCTGCACAAGAAATTCAGCCGCCTGACGAAGCGTTCGGCAACTCATCAATGCGTTGCCGAGAAGCCCGTGCGAACCCAGATGAAGCGACGACCCGAACTGCAAGGCGAATGTCGGGTCGCGCGTCAACTCGACGGCGCGTTCACACAGCTTATAGAACTCAAGTTCTTCCAGCGGCGCGTCTTGCTCCGTGAGCGATGACAGATCGTGACCCAGCGAACGAATTGTGCGCGTGAGTGCGAATATGTAAGCCGGTTGGACTTTCATGCTCCGTCCACATTTGACCCCCCCATTGGCCGTATCGGACCTCACCTTACGCCGACAATATTTCTGAAATGAAGCACTCGCAACCGTGCGAGATCGATTCACACACTTTCCGACAATTCGTGTGAACAAGCGCAAAGACACCGTTCGGGTGCTGACTAAATATAATCGCCGAAAAAGGGGAGAAACATGCGGGAACGCATTCACTTCATTACCGGGCTCTGCCGACCCTATATCGCATTTGTCGCGGCCATCATGATCGCATGTCCTGCGGCCGCGACGGAGTTTACCTTCGGCGAAATCAATTTCAGCCTCGACAATACGGCCTCGATAGGCGCGAGCATTCGCACCTCCCACCAGTCTTGCGAACAAATTTCCGTCTACAATGGCGGCTGCCGCGCCGCGAACGGCACCGACTACGATGTCAATTCGGACGATGGAAACGTCAACGTCGAACGCGGCGAACTTATCTCCGCCCCTCTCAAGATCATCTCCGAGCTTGGGGCAAAGTGGCAAAACTACGGTGTCTTCATTCGCGCCAAAGCCTTCTGGGACCCGGCCACCTATGATCTCGGCAAAGGCAATGGAAATTACGGACCGATTGCCGCCACGACGCCGCAGCGCCGGAACCTGCGCGACGCCTTTCGCGGCGACGACGCCTATAATCGCGAATTGCGCCAGCTGAAGCTGCTGGATGCGTTTGCATACGGGAACTTCAATATCTTCGACGACATGCCGCTCAATGTGCGCGTCGGGCGTCAGGTCGTGAACTGGGGCGAAAGCCTGTTCATTCAGGGTGGCGTTTCGTCCTATCTGCCGCTCGACGTTGCCGCTTTCACAAAGCCCGGAACGGAACTGAAGGAAGTCTTCCTGCCGCAAGCGACTTTGTATGCGAGCCTGGGCCTGCCCGCCAACTTCACCTTCGAAGCGATGTACATTGCCGAATGGGAAAGAGATCCGCTGCCGCCTTGCGGCACATTCTTCTCACCCAGCGATGCGCTTACGGATGGCTGCGGCTATGCCTTGAGCAGCGGCGAGTTCTATTCCAACGCAGATGGAAGCCCGCGCTCCACCAGCGGACTAAGCGACCCGCTGTTCTTGCCGCGTGGCGCATCGCAGATGGCCAGAAATCAGGGGCAATGGGGCGCGGCGTTGCGCTATTTCGCCGACTGGCTCAATCAGGGCACCGATCTCGGCGTCTATTTCGTGAACTTCCACGACAAACTGCCCATCGGCACATTCCGATCCAACTCGAACCAGCTCGCGCTCTCAACCGTGGCGTTACTGTCCGGCGGCAACATGAATAGCCCGGTTTGCACCACGGCGGCGACGACCGACGAAGCGGGCCTGCCCACCTCGCTCTGCGCAGCAGCCGAGGGGCTGGACGCACGATCGAGCGGCAAGTATCTCATCGCTCAGCATCCTGAAGATGTTCACATGATCGGTGGAAGCTTCAACACGACGATCAACATCATGAACGGTACGGCGCTTTCGGGCGATATGGCCTATTACACCAACATGCCATTCCAGCTCGACACGACCGAACTGGTCGGCGCCGACTTTCAGAATGCCGGCTTCACGGCGCAGCCGGGAGAGGCTCCGCTATATCAGGGAGCGGCTGTAACGCCGGGCGATATTATTCCCGGCTATCGAAGGACAAAGGCGCTTGTCGGTCAGACTTATACGCTCAGCACGTTCACACCGTCGAATTTTCTTGTGAACGCCGCCGATGCAGACCTGCTGATCCTGGTTGCCAATGCGGGCTTCCAATATCTTCCGGATGCAAGCGGAAATCGTTTCGCGGTGCCGCGCTCAGGAGAGACGCATGTCAATCCCGGCATGGCCGCCATACTTGGCGATGCCTGCATCGGACTGGGCACGTGCTCGCTCACACCGCAATATGCGTCGAGTTTCTCCTGGGGATATCGCATGCTCGCGATGATGCAATACAACTCCTTCCTGGGATCGCCCTACACGGTCAGCCCGCGAGTGTTTTTCGCGCATGACGTCAAAGGCTACTCGGCCGGACCGATCGGGCCAGGCTTTGTCGAAGGTGTGAAGACCGTCGGTCTCGGCGTCGATCTCGACTTCAAGTCGGTCTACAAGCTCAGCGTCGACTACTCGTCGAGCTTCGGCTCCAAGTACAGGAATGCGATGTACGACAAGGATTTCGCCGCCGCATCGCTCTCCTACACGTTCTGATCTTTCCGCGACGGAGCGCCCCCCGATCCGGCGCGGCTACGAACCGGCTCGGCCTCTCCTCAGGCCGGGCCGGATTTCTTTGGGAATGGGATTTGGCCACTTATGACCTCCCCCTTTTCCTGAATTGACCCTCGTATCGGCTCAGGGCGTCCCTACATTCGTGTCAGCGAAGCGCGTTCATCTCGCACAGGAGACATTGCACATGACTGCCGCACAAGCGCCACGCACGCCCATCGACATTACGATTACGCCGCGCAATCTGAATTTCGATGTCGGGCCGCTCAGCACCGACTGGCATGGAGGCGACGCTTTCCGCACAGCTTTTTTCAACTCCTTGTCGATCATGTTCCCCATAGGCGAGCAGCATTTTATCGACAGCGTGAAATATTATCGCGACAGAATTACCGATCCGACGCTTGCCGCACATGTCCGCGGGTTTACCGCGCAAGAGTCGATCCATCGTCGCGAGCATCAGAAATACAATGAGACGCTTTGCGCCACGCGCGGCTATCCGCTCGAAGCGCTGGAGGAGCCCATCCGCCGCAGGCAGGCCTGGGCACTGGAGCGGCTGCCGCCGATTACGCATCTTGCCTCGACGGTCGCCTATGAACACTGGACGGCGATGCTTGCCGACTCGCTTTTGCGCAAACCTCAAGGGCTGGCTGGGGCAGATCCGGAGATGGCTGCGTTGTGGCGTTGGCATGCGATTGAAGAGAGCGAGCACAAGGCGGTCGCCTTCGATGTTTACAAAGCGGTCGGCGGGTCAAATAGTTTGCGGCGCTGGCTGATGGTTGTGGTGACGGTGCAGTTCTTCTGGGACACGTTCCGCCATATGCGCATCATGCTCCACGATTATCAGGAATCGCGTTTCCAACTCTGGAAAGGCGGCCTCAGTTTTCTGTTCGGCAAGCAGGGTGCGTTTCGTGGCCTCGGCCGTCCGTTTCTCGACTATTTCCGCGCCGACTTTCATCCCTGGGACCATGACAACAGCGCCGTGGTCGCCGAAGTCGCGCGCGAGCTTCAACTCGCCGGCCAGCCGAGCTGAAGCTCTCCCCTTCGCGTTATTGTGGCCCGAAGCTTCTCGGGCTTGATCCGCGCGTCTTCGATCTGCGTAACCGAATGGACGGGCATGGCGGTGCCTGCCATTCTGTGTTCAGTGCAGCGGGGAGATCGGCATGGTATTCGAAACAATCGGCGTCCAGACGCTTCTGATGGCCAATCTCGTCGCCATAGCGGCGATGATGCTGATCCTGTGGCTCATCAGCATTCCTCTGCGCGATGTGAGTTTCATCGACAGCTTCTGGGCCTTCGGCTTTGTGCTGATCAGCTGCGTTACCGTGCGGCTCTTCCCATTCGGGGGCGTGCATCAGCAGGTGCTGACGATCCTTGTCGTCGTCTGGGGCCTGCGGCTGGGCTTCTACCTCCTCTGGCGCTGGAGGCGAGAAGGAGCGGACGGGCGCTATGTCGCGATGACAAGCAAGGCCAAGGGCAACGTCCACCTTTATACGCTGAAGACGGTCTTCGCCCTGCAGGGCCTGTTGATGTGGATTGTTTCTCTCCCGCTGCAGCTTGGCCAATATGGCGCGATGGGCGAACTTGGCCCATTTGCCATGTTCGGTGCGGCGCTTGGCGTTGCCGGGATTCTTTTTGAAAGCATCGGCGATTGGCAGCTCGCGCGATTCAAGGGCGACGCCGCCAATCGCGGCAAGGTGCTTGATAGCGGATTGTGGCGTTACACGCGCCATCCCAATTATTTCGGCGATTTCTGTTTCTGGTGGGGCTGCTACCTTGTCGCCTGCGAAGCACCGTATGGCTGGATGAGCCTGCCGGGGCCGCTTCTGATGACGTTCCTGCTCGTCAAATGGAGTGGTGCGGCGCTGCTCGAACGCCGGTTGAAGCGTTCGCGCCCGACCTATGAGGACTATATCCGCCGGACCAGCGCGTTCATTCCCTGGCTGCCGAAGGCCTGACCGCAAGCTTTACGCTCTGCCGCCTGCCCGCTGATCGGCCTGACGCTGCAACATGCGTCCTGCGAACACGACGCCGATTGCGACGACGACAACGATGATCGTGGCCAGCGCGTTGATTTCCGGCGTGATGCCGAAGCGCACCTTGGAGAAAATCACCATGGGCAAGGTCGTCGCGCTGGGGCCGGACGCAAAACTTGCGATCACCAGATCGTCAAAGGAGAGGATGAAGGCAAGCAGCCAGCCTGCGATCAGCGACGGCGCGATCATCGGCAAAGTGACCGTTCGAAATACGGTGAAGGGGTTCGCGCCCAGATCGAATGCGGCTTCTTCGAATGAACGGTCGAGACCTGCCAGACGCGACTGAACGACAATCGCCACATAGGCCGAGGAAAAGGTGACATGCGCGATGATGATCGTCATCACCCCGCGCTGCGCGGGCCAACCGATCATGTTCTGCAAGGAGACGAAGAGCAGCAAGATCGACAGGCCGAGGATGACGTCGGGCAGGACCAGGCGCGAGGAGATCGACTGGATCATCACCGAGCGGCCGATGAAGCGCCCGAAGCGCACGAGAGCGAAGGCCGCCATGGTTCCCAGGATCACCGAGAGGCAGGCGTTTGTGAATGCAATCTTGAAACTCAGATAGGCCGCGCCGAGCACCTGATCGTCGCTCAACAACTCGCCATACCACTTGGTCGAGAACCCGGCCCACACGGTGACGAGACGCGATGCGTTGAAGGAGAAGATGATGAGCATGACGATCGGCGCATAGAGAAAGGCGAAGCCGAGAACCATGCAGACGATGACGAAGGGCGAAAGGCCGGTGGTTTTCATGTCCGGATCTCCGCCCGCGTCTGGAAGTACTGATAGATCATGATCGGCACCACCAGAAACAGCATGAGCGCAATGGCAACGGCGGACGCGACAGGCCATGCCTGATTTTCAAAGAATTCATCCCATATCACCCGACCGATCATGATCGTGCTCGGGCCGCCGAGAAGCGAGGGAATGACGAACTCGCCAACCGCCGGGATAAACACCAGCATCGCACCGGCAATGACGCCGGGCAGAGAAAGCGGCAGCGTGATCGTAAGAAAGGCGCGCGTACGGGAGGCGCCAAGATCGCCCGCTGCTTCAAGCAAGGTGAAGTCGAGGCGCGAGAGCGACGCATAAAGCGGCAGCAACATGAACGGCAGATATGAATAAACGATGCCGACATAGACCGAGAATGAATTGTTCATCATCGGCAGCGGATCGGAAATGACGCCGAGCGACATCAGGAAACTATTGATGATGCCGTTGTTCTTGAGCAAGCCGATCCAGGCATAGACGCGCAAGAGCAGCGACGTCCAGAAAGGCAGCACGATCAGCAACAGCATCGGGTTGCGCCAGCTCTCAGGCGAGCGCGCGACGCCATAGGCCATGGGATAGGCGATCAATATGCAGATGCAGGTGGCGATGAACGCGATACGGACCGAGTTCAGGTAAGCCAGAATGTAGAGAGGATCTTCGAAGAGATAGTTGTAGTTCGACCAATC
>NZ_JBASBH010000101.1:0-63991 GCF_049651025.1 Parvibaculum sp.
GGAGCCTGCTTATGCTGGGGGATCGACAATAATCTGACGCGCAAACTCTCTTCGGCGGATCCGGTGCAGATTGCGATGATCAAAGGTTTAGTTGCTGGCACAATCAATTTGCTGATTGCTACCATCAACGGCGCGCATCTTCCGTCCGTTGGCATTTTACTCGCCGTTGGGGTCGTGGGATTCTTTGGATACGGGGTTAGTCTTGCCTTGTTCGTCCTCGGCCTGCGTCATCTCGGTACGGCGCGAACGGGAGCCTACTTCTCCCTCGCACCATTTGTCGGAGCCGTATTGGCCGTGCTCATGTTGGGTGAACCGCTATCGGCAACGTTGCTGATCGCAGGTTGCTTGATGGGGCTGGGGATATGGCTGCACCTGTCTGAGCGACATGATCACGAGCATGTGCATAGAGAGATAGAGCATGAGCATCGGCACAGCCATGACGCACATCATCAGCATCAGCACAGGCCTGATATGACACCCGGCGAACCACACACTCATCGGCACCGGCACGCGCCGCTGGTTCATCGGCATCCGCACTATCCCGACCTTCACCATCGGCATGATCATGCACAGAGAGATACCACGCGATAGGTGTCGGGTTCCCGTAGCTAAACCCGGCGGGCTCAGGGCGACAGCGATTCAATAATTCTGCATTGAGCAATCGTGCCGCATTGGCATTGCGTGATCATACTGTCGAGCTCACGTCGTAAGGCGTGAAGGTCTGCGATTTTTCGATTCACCTCCACCAGATGCTCTTTGGCGATGGCGTCAACGGCTTTGCATGACCGATCACGTTCATCGGCAAGGTTCAGCAACGCGCGCACCTGATCAAGAGAAAAACCAAGGTCGCGCGATCTCCGGACGAAGCTGAGCCGATTCAGATCCGCCGGCCCGTAGGCACGGTAATTGCCCTTCGTTCGCGCCGGTGCTGTGAGGAGCCCAATCCGCTCATAGTAGCGGATCGTCTCGACCTTGGTGGCCGTCCTTCGTGCGAGTTCGCCGATAGCTAGATAATCCTCAATCACGGCTTGACCCTCTAGTTACTACAGGGTGCATATGGGTAGTCACATCAAATTTGTCGAGGTGACACTATGGCGGTCGCTAGCCCTTTAAGGCTCCGGATTGAAGGCATGGATTGCGGCGCATGTGCCGTGAAGATCGAAAATGCCATGCGACGCCTACCGGGCGTCGCTCACATCGAAGCGAGCTACGGCCAAGGATCGCTTTCCCTTACCTTCGACGAAGACCGCATCTCCAGAGACATGATAGAGGCCAAGATCAAGGCGCTTGGCTACACCCCCGTCGCTTCGAGGAAAGCCGGGTCGAATCTTCGTGAGCAGGATGCGGCGGAAGGTGCCTGGTGGTCTTCACGCAAAGCACGGCTGACCATCGGCGCTGGCGCCCTGTTGGCGCTCGCTTACGGCGTTTCCCATGTCGAGCCGACCTGGTCCCATTGGGCCTATATCGCTGCGGCGATGATTGCTTTTATCCCGATCAGCCGACGAGCACTGACCGGAGCGATTTCGGGCACGCCGTTCAGCATCGAGATGCTGATGTCCATCGCCGCAATCGGAGCGGTACTCATCGGTGACGCCGGAGAGGCCGCCGTGGTCCTGTTTCTCTTCACCGTGGGTGAACTACTGGAAGGCATTGCCGCCGGTCGAGCACGCGCCGGCATCAAGGCATTGATTGATCTCATACCACGCACAGCGCTCCGCAAAAACGGCTCCGAGATCGAGACGGTATCTGTCGAAGCGCTTGCCATAGGCGACGTTGTAATAGTCCGGCCCGGCGACCGTGTTCCCTCCGACGGTGAGGTCGTGGAAGGGGTATCGGAGGTCAACGAGGCGCCCGTAACAGGCGAGTCCGTCCCCGTCATCAAGGAAATCGGTTCGACCGTCTACGCGGGCAGCATCAATGCCAACGCGGAGTTGCGCGTGGAGATCACCCGCACGATTGCCGACAACACGATCTCTCGCATCATCAACATGGTCGAGGAAGCTCAAGGCTCGAAGGCGCCAACGGCACGTTTCATTGACAACTTCAGCCGCTGGTACACGCCGGCTGCAATGGTTGTGTCCGGACTCGTGATCCTTATTCCTCCGTTGATATTTGGTGCCGATTGGTTCACCTGGATTTATCGAGGGCTGGCGGTGCTGCTGATCGCCTGTCCCTGTGCGCTCATTATTTCCACTCCTGCCGCTATCGCTTCGGGGCTAGCGAGTGGTGCCCGTCGCGGTCTCCTCATCAAGGGTGGTGCTGCGCTGGAGACACTCGGCAAGGTGAAGATGATCGCCTTTGACAAGACCGGCACGCTCACCGTGGGGCACCCCCAAATCACTGATGTCATCGAGATCGAAGGCAGCGAGGACGATGTGCTTGCGAAGGCAGCGGCTGTTGAACGTAGTTCCAGTCACCCGCTTGGTGCAGCTATCGTCATGGAGGCCGAGAGGCGTGGTCTGGATATTCCAAAAATCTTTGGTGGCAGCGTCGCCATCCCCGGCAAGGCCGTCACGGGCCGTCTGAAATCCGGCTTCGTCTCGGTGGGATCGCCAAATCATGCGACCGAGCAGAGCGGCATGTCCAAGGAACTCCGAGACCGGATATCCGCATTGGAAAGCGCAGGAAAGACAGTCGTCGTTCTCAGCGAAGACAAGAGACTGCTCGGTTTGATCGCATTACGTGACGAACCACGCCCAGATGCCAAGGAGGGGCTTGCCAGACTTCATGCCTTGGGAGTGCGCACCGTCATGCTGTCAGGTGACAATGCACGCACAGCCTCCGCCATTGGCAATGTCCTTGAATTGGAAACCAGGGCCGAACTCATGCCCGATTCCAAGCTCCAAGCCATATCTGTTTACAAAGCCGAGGGCCCAATCGCCATGGTTGGCGATGGCATAAACGATGCGCCCGCTCTTGCAGCGTCCTCGGTCGGTATCGCTATGGGTGGTGGCACGGATGTAGCTCTGGAAACCGCCGACGCAGCACTCCTGAACAACCGGGTAACCGGGGTCGCCGAATTGGTTGTTCTGGCGCGCGCTACTCTCACCAATATCTGGCAGAACATTGCGCTCGCGTTAGGGCTCAAGGGTGTCTTTCTCATCACGACCTTGATGGGCACAACTCCCCTTTGGATGGCAATCCTAGCTGATACGGGCGCAACTGTGCTGGTCACCGCAAATGCACTGAGGCTTCTTCGGTTTGGAACAAAAATATAAACTACGCCGGCAGGACCCGAGAGTGGCGATGTACTCGCGGTAGGGCATCGCTAGATTTGAAAATCACCCGCGATGCAGAAAGAGAAAGCCCGATCTGCGGCAGGTATGGAATCAATCTCTCAACTCCATATCCGAACCCGCAGATCGGGTTTGTTTTATCTCGCGGTTGCTTCTGCCCTTTTATTACGATGAGCCAAGCGGTAAAGCGCGGGCAACACAAAGAGCGAAAGCAGCGTCGCCGATATGATACCGCCGATTACGACCGTCGCGAGTGGTCGCTGCACTTCTGCTCCGGTACCGACATTGAGCGCCATTGGCAAGAAGCCCAATGAAGCAACAAGGCCGATCATCAGGATTGGTCGTAATCGCGTCATCGCTCCCTGCACAATCGCATCCTCAATTGCGAGCCCATCGCGCAGCAGGTCACGAATATAAGACACCATTACTACGCCAGTGAGAACCGAGACGCCGCACAGGGTAATGAAACCGACACCCGCCGTGATCGAGAGAGGGATATCACGTATCCACAAGGCTAAAATCCCTCCGGTCAGCGCAAGCGGGACACCCGAGAAAACAATCAAGGCGTCTTTCAGAGACCCAAAGGTCACGACCAGAAGTCCGAGAATTAGCAGCAAAGACAACGGAACAAGCACTCCAAGTCTTTTCGTAGCGGAAGCAAGCTGTTCGAAGGTGCCTCCATATTCCACATAGTAACCGGGCGGCAACGTCACTTGCTGCTCGATCTGCAAGCGGGTATCCGCCACAAATCCCGCCAGGTCTCGTCCTCGAACGTTGGCCATTACGACGATGAAGCGCTTTCCGTTCTCACGAGATATTTGATTGGGCCCTTCGGTAGAACGAATGTCTACCAATTCACCCAATGGAACATACCCTCCACCCGAACGGGCTAAAGGTAGCCGCTTGAGCGTTTCCGGATCCGTGCGCAGATGTTCAGGCAGCCGAACCTCAAGCGGATATCGTGCGTCGCCTTCATAGATAAACCCGGTCTCTCTGCCGCCTAATGCGGCCGAGACAGTGTCCTGAACGTCCGCAACGGTGAAGCCATAACGAGCAAGTTGAATGCGACGGGGTTCAATTGTCAGGAGTGGTAAACCGGACACCTGCTCTGTCTTTACGTCCGCGGCCCCGGCAATTCCAGAAATTGCATCCTGAGCTGAGGCAGCCAATCGCATCAGCTCATCCAGATCATCACCGAAAATTTTTACAGCCACGTCGCTACGGACGCCGGAAATCAATTCGTTGAAGCGCAACTGAATTGGCTGACTAAAGCCATACACAGTTCCTGGCACCGTTTGCGCCGCGGCTTCGATTTCACTCACAAGCTGGGCTTTCGTTTTTCTAGGATCGGGCCACTGATCATGCGGCTTGAGCATCACGTAGGTATCAGACCGGCCGGGAGGCATGAGATCGGTTGCCACCTCCGCGGTGCCATTGCGCGCAAAAACAGTTTCAATTTCTGGCAGCGCTAGCAGCGTGCGATTGAGATGAAGCTGCATCTTAACCGCCTGCTCAATTCCGGTGCTGACGGGGCGAATGGTTTCGATTGCCACGTCACCCTCATCAAGATTGGGGATGAACTCCGCCCCCATTCTCGTTGCCATGAACCCGCAGACAAAAACCAGGACAACGGCAGAAGCCACGACGGCAATGCGATGATCAATTACGCGAAGCAAAAGCGGTGCGTAGAGGCGCTTTGCTGCCGAAACGATAAAATTGTCCTTTTCTTGAATGTGTCCCGTCAGAAGCAAAGCACAGGCGGCGGGAACAAAGGTAACAGAGAAAATCAACGCACCGATAAGAGCAGCCACCACGGCGAATGCCATCGGGTGAAACATTTTTCCCTCGACGCCGCTGAGCGCGAATATCGGCAGGTTCACCAAAATGATGACGACTACGCTAACGAGGCTTGGGCGAAACACCTCGCGTGTTGCGTTGAACACCACTTCGAAACGCTCGCTACGTTCCAAGAGCCGTCCGTGTTTTTTCTGGTTTTGAGCTAAACGGAATATACAGTTTTCGACGATGATCAGGGCGCCATCCACGATCAAGCCGAAGTCCAGGGCTCCCAGACTCATAAGATTGCCGCTGACACCGCCTTGAACCATGCCCGTGAAAGTCGCCAGCAATGACAACGGGATGACCATGGCGGTCAGCAATGCCGCCCTCAGATTACCAAGGAAGATGAAGAGCACGACGATAACAAGAATCGCGCCTTCGACGAGATTCTTCTGCACGGTGGCAATCGTCTTGTTGACGAGTACGGTTCGGTCATAGACCGGTGTTGCCTCAACTCCGGCTGGCAATCGCTTATTGATTTCCAATAGACGCTCGGCAACGCTTTCGCTAACGATGCGGCTGTTCTCGCCGATCAGCATCATTGCGGTACCTAGTACGGTTTCCTCACCGTCTTTGGTCGCCGCGCCGGTACGGAGTTCTTTACCAATCCCAACTGATGCAACGTCTGCGACAGTGATGGGAATGCTGTCTCGGGTCGCGACCACGGTCTGGCGGATAGCTTCTTCATCGGCAAGCTGACCGGGGACGCGAACAAGATACTGCTCACCGTTGCGTTCGATATAACCCGCACCGACGTTGAGATTGTTCGCCTCCAATGCGGCAATCAACTCCGCCAAAGTCACATTGAAAGCAAGGAGCCGCTTCGGGTCCAGAGCAACCTGGTACTGCTTGGCATAACCGCCGATGGAATTGACCTCGGAAACGCCCGGCACCTGACGAAGTTGAGGCCGAACAATCCAATCCTGGATAGCGCGGAGATCGGTGGAGGTGTAGGCCGTGCCATCGGGTTTGCGGGCATCTGGCTTTGCGTTGATGGCGTAGAGATAAATCTCACCCAGCCCAGTCGATACTGGGCCCATCTCAGGTTCAACGCCGCTCGGCAGTTGACCTTTGACCCCCTGCAAACGCTCATTGACGAGTTGGCGCGTAAAATAAACGTCCGCACCGTCGTGGAAAACGATCGTAACCTGAGAAAGGCCATAGGCTGACGTTGAGCGCGTATAGTCCATGTCCGGAAGGCCGGCCATGGCGGTTTCCACCAGAAACGTCACGCGCTGCTCGACCTCAAGCGGTGAATATCCGGGCGCTTGCGTATTGATTTGAACTTGAACGTTGGTGATGTCGGGAACCGCATCGATCGGCAATTGCTGATACTGATAGATTCCGAATATGAAAAACCCAAGGGTCGCAACCATCACAAGCCATCGATTTTGGATGGCGGAATTAATGATTTTGTCGATCATGCTTCACCGCCCGACTGTCTGATGCGAGTGACATGCGAGACCTCGGACATCGAAAGTAATCCGTCACCCTTGTTTCCGGTATGCGCAGATTGCGCAATCGTCGTCGCGATGAGCGTTGCGTCGCTTTTGTCGCAGAGGACAATCAATGCGACGCGTTTGTGGTAGAGAAGACCATCACTTGGCTCGTAGACATATTCTCCTCCTACGCCGCGTCCGTGGCCTTGGCCGTGCGCGTCCAGTAGTGTGAACCCGGGGAATTTCGGCAACCCGTGCAACGCGGCGACTACCTTGCTGACCTTGTGAGGTTGGATAAATGCTTCGATGCGCACCATGATCATTCCTCCTCCCCTTCGCCTTTGAGCAGATCAGCTTTGATCAGGTAACTATTGGTGGAGACATACGTGTCGCCGACTTCTAGTCCTCCCAAAATCTCCACGGCATCGGCAGATCGTTTCCCTATCTCGACCTCACGCGCTTGGAATCCGCCTTCACTTTCGAGAAACACGACGATCTTCCCGTCGAGACTCTGGATTGCAGCGGGAACGACGGATTTTGATGCACGCGTATCATCGACAACGATATCTGCCGTCACAAATTGGCCCGGAATCCATTTATGATCCGTATTGTTTAAGACAGCGCGAGCCACGACGCTCTGACTGTCGGCATGCCCCACCGGAGCGACGTAAGCGATCTCAGTTTCGGCAAGTGCGTCTCCGTTGGCGTCGGTCAACACCACTGGCATACCTGACCTCACCTCGCCGAGGTCATTGGCAAAAACCGCCACTTCTATCCAGACCGTAGTGAGGTCGGCAATCTGCATCAGGACAGTATCGACGCTGACTGTCGCTCCCGGATTGACTGCGCGTTCGAGAACTGTGCCGTCTAGCGCAGCGACGATGGTATAAACACGAAGGCTTTCACTGGACTCGATCGTCAGCAAGGTCTCACCGCGCTTCACCGCATCTCCGGGACGTTTTTCAACAGATTTAACAGTGCCAGGATAGCGAGCGCGGATTGCTTGCTCACGTTCACCGTTCGGTTTGATCGAACCATAAAGTGTCAGTACTTTGCGGACGTTGGCGGGCCCAACCGTGGATGTTTTGATATCCGCCGCCTTGGCCGATTCCGGACTGATAGCGGCGATTGCCGGGCCGGTCTCGGCCTGCGGCGCGCCGCCCGCCTCCTCAGATGTTTTTTCGTCCGAGCACGCTGCAACAAACAGTAGGGCGACACCCGACAAGCCCAAGACGGCCAAACGCCTAGCGTTCTTTGCATGGGATTTGAGTTCGACAGTTCGGCTAAATGAATTGCGATGCGTCATGGACGATACCCCTCGCCTTTATCCGTTATGGCAGATCGTCCGGTCAGCCGGTCGATCGTGATTTGGTTTTCATGAAGTGTTTGCAAGGCACCGACCAATCGCTCTCGCAAGGCGTTCAAACCGCGAGAAGCATCGGCTATCTCCAGATATGAAAAAGCGCCTCGCTCATAGCCTGATCTTGCAAGTTCCAGAGCTTGCGTGGCTTGCGGTATGGCGTCCGCGCGTAGTGCCTCTATTTCTGCGCGAGCACTGTCGTGGCCAGCAACGGCGGAGGCTAATTTGAGATTGATGTCGCGTCGTGCTGCGACTTCTTCGAGGTCAGCCTGAAGTCGCTCTGATTGAGCCCGCTCAATATTGTTTCTGTTGGAATCGTAAACCGGAAAGGGAATTGAAAGCCCAACGATGAATGCCGTTTCACTACCGCTCGCAAAGCGCCTTATGCCGGCGCTGATCTCGGGATCGGGAATAGCTCGAGCTTTTTCAAGTGCGATGTTTGCAGTCGCGCGGGATTTCAATGCGTTGTACTGAGCCAGGTCTGGATAGCCCTGATCAACCGGCAGTGCATCTGCATCAAATGATGGCTTTTCGAAAAATGCTTGGTCTAGGACGAAACCATCGTCCACTCCGTTCCAAAGCGTGGAAAGTTGAATCCGAGAAAGTTTGACTGCACGTTCCGCCTGCATCAGATCGACCGCAACTTCTGCTGCACTCGCTCGTGCTTGGCTCTCGACCATGGAAGAGTCTCGGCCTTGTCGTGAACGCTGTCGGACCGTTCGGTTCATCTCCGATATGAAACTCGCACGCTCCTGAACCACCTTCAGTTTCGTTTCACTTGCTAATGCCAGGATATAGGCGTGGCGCACGGTCTGGACGGTTTCCAGCCGCTGTGTGGCGAGCCGGGCATTCGCCAATTTTAGATCGCCGCTAGCAACGGCTTCACGCGCGCTGCGGTCGCCGCCGACCTCAATCATCTGGCCATAGCTCAGCGTATATTCTGCGCTGCGCAGGCCTGAGACGGATCCTGTTCCGCCAAAATTCTCAGCCGTTATTCCAATAGTTGGATTAGGAAGTTGGCCTGCCTGCTTGAGGCTAGCCAGTGACGCAGACGTGCCTGCTTCTGACGCTTTGACGGTCGGATCAGAAGCAAGTGCAAGGTCAATTGCCTGATCAAGCGTGATGAGGCTGGCCGCTTGAGCAGCAAGCGGCACGAAGAGGGGCGTGGCGAGAGCCACTACCCAGAGAATACGGAGCATGATTTTACCCTGAAATTAGGCATTCGTTGGAACTGACGCAGACGTCAGTTCGGCGAAATCGCTAATTTCAGGCGGAAGGCGGTTTGAGAATTGGCGCAGGTTCAGAACCGAGCCACGCGGCGCTAGGGGCGAGGCGACGCCCCAACAAGCATGAGTCAGGCGCGAGCCGGGAAGCCATGGCAGCACCCAACCACTGGTGAGCATGACAGCAAGCATGCTCAACACGCTCGCTATCTATCGCCCCCGGCCCTTCGCTTCTGTTTTTGTCTTCACTCGCGTGGCCGTCCAATAACGCGACAACGGCAACAGTGCTATCGGCGGCTTTGGTCGGAAGGCTAGACGCAGCCGCGACGCCGTTGACCAGCACCGCGATTAAAGTAGCCATAACTATGAAACTGCGCCGGAGCATCAAGTCTATACCAACTGGCTAAACGCCATTCCCAGGGCAAATAGGGCTATGAACCTTAAGCCTTCTATGCCTTGCCTCGGAACTGTGCAACCGAAATTCCCCAATCCGCCACTTCGGACAGCACGGGCAAACCCAGGCTTAAACGCGCTCGATCTGAATGACGTGATGCATACTAAACCGCTATCGAGGCGCTGTGATCGACTGGTGGGTAAAGTCTCCACACGGAACTTCTTCCCTATACGGGGCAAATTGCATACCCGGGCGACCGCCTTGTGGTTCGCCAAAACGAATTGCGTTATAGCGCGGCGTATCCGGTCATCGGGCGCGGACGCGCTCAAATCGCCGAATGCGAAGACCCGATGTCGGAAGCGGGCGTCCCCTGCACCGCCCATCGAACACTGGTCGATCAGCTCGCAATTCTCAGTTGAAAGAACGTGGCTCGTTTCAGGAGCTGCACGACCAAGCCTTTTAGGCAGTTTGGCGCCCGCGCAACTCTAGTTCTCCGATCATTACGGCGCGGACTTTTCGTCGGTCGCATAAATTTGACCGATTGAGGATGATGCCGATCCTCCATATCCAATAAAAGAACGAGAAGCTAAAACCATTGCAATCCAATGAGTTAGCTATCGTTGTTGATTTATTTGGGGACTCGCCGTCGGGTCGATAATTGATTCATTTTCCACTCAACGGAAAACCAATGGATTCAACTTCCATGCGAATAGACGCATTTTCTAGGCGACAGCAGCTCCAGCAGTTTCAATAACTTACAGGCCGACCGGATTCACTTTCTAGGCGATCCGTCAGTGGTGGAGCAATATAGGCTTGGAGGAGCCATGGCGCCTGATACTGGACCAGCATCCCGCCGAGCGGGCTTTCCATGCCCGCTATGGCGGCGATCTGATCGAGGCAGCGGTTTAGATGTCCCCGCAGCAGCTCCAAGGCATCAAAATAGGATTGCCGCACATCCTCCGGCCTGCGGAAACTGCTGAGCGTGCTGTGCTGAGGCAACTCGTCGCCATGCTTCAACAACTGCTCATAGGTCAGGAACTGTCGGATGCCTTCGCGCATCACGTCGGTCAGGAGATAGAGCGGCCCGTCCTGCGCGGCTTGACCGCAAAGCTCACGAACGGAAGCGTAATGGTTACATCACCCAGCCGACCGCTCAGGCTCCGCCGGGCCTTGGCCAATAGGCTCGATACATCAATCTGGAATGGAATGGTCCCGCTACGCATGATTGGATTTTAGCGTGTAACGGAAAATACGCGAACACAATTTACGAGTGAGCAAAGATGCCTTCCGGCACTTCTGGTTCGGCCCGCGCAGCATTATCCACCGACCCGGTGAAACGCTCGCGCCACCTCGCTCACCAATTCTTCGTCGGCGAGCAGTTCCAAACCCTGAAGTTCGAGCTTTATCGCCTCGAACTGCGCATAGGTCGCCTCTCCGACCAACGCGGCATCGGCAAGCGCATCATACTTTTCCACAAGCCGGATGATCTGCGCGACATACTCCGCTGTCTCCTCCGGGGTCATCATTGCCGGTCCCGTCCTGACAAATATTTCCCTGCGCTGCCTGACGTTATCAGCGACGGCCTGTAAGGACTTCGCCCATTTCTTCCACTTTGCCAGTTCAGCCGCGATGCACGACGCGGCGTCTTCGATCCATCGCCACGATCGGCCCCTTGTTATGCAGCTACTCTTTACACTTGCGCCGCTTTGCGTGAAGCCAAGTGCGCGTCTACGTCGTGGCGACGCAGAGCCTTCTTGGCTTGCGCGAGCGTTACTTTGTCGGAGAACAGCAGAGCATCTAACTGGTCCTGCCAACGGATAACACGATGCGATTCCATATGTGCGATCAACTCGTCGAAGCGTTCGCCTTTTGGCAAAGGTGGGGCACCCGCGACAAAGGCGTCGCACACGATGAACGTCTCCTTTTCCGCTTCAACGTTGGCTATACACAACACGGCAATAAGTGCCTCCAAGCCATCTGGCGAATCTTGATGCTGAGGCATGGCATCTATCCATGCGCCTACTACCTCGGTCGAATAAGAGGTCAGCAGGAAGCACGTATCTTGGACGTGTGCAGCCATCGCCTTCGACGCACCGTGGTGCACCGACTCGATGATCATGCGCCGAAAACCATGAGCATAGGCACTTTCGATAGAAGGGAGGATAGGCAAGCCCTCGAAATGCGGCGACGGAGATGTGTCGTCCTTCCCATAGCCGCTGCGGAAAGTTGGCTGGATGCGAACGGCTGGTCCCGCGTGCTCGGTCAGAGGCAACACGGCTTCCAGCAACGCATTGCGCGGCTTATCGCTCGGCGTGATACCGAGCACGATGATTCCATAAGAACGCTTTGCCACCGCCTGCCGGAGCGCGTTGTCAAGCACCTGCGGCAAGCGCTGGTTCGTCGTGAAGTGCTGTGCGACCGGCGGTGTCAACCGCCGTTGGACGAACGGCTGCACCACTTGGAGGTCGCCTGATTCAGTGACCACGCCAAGCACGTCAACGGGCTCGCTGTCGAGACCTTCATCGTCAGGCCGCAACAGTAGGTCGATGTCGCTGTGCATATTCTCGGGCAGCGGCGTCTTCACCAAGACGGCGAAGCGAAGCGAGGAAGAATAGGCCAAATTGGCAGCCACGTTCAGACGGTCCTTGTTGTCGCCCCAAGATTCCTGCGTCAACGGTAGTGGACCGACCACCACTAGGGTACCGCTGGGCAGTCGATCCATGCCGTGCGAGAACAAGCCGTGCTCACCCAAGTCGATAGCAGCATCCGAAGAACGACCGGCATCCTCTGCGTAAAGCAGCGCGCCATTAGTAGCAGCTTCGTACTTGGCGATAGCCGCGTCGATCGCCTCCTGCGAAGTCGTCACGTATACGCCAGGGACCGGACCATCAGGCCAGACATTCAAGGCGTTGGCGACGATGGGCTCCAACGCCTGATGCAGTTCATCAATCGGCAGGATCAGCGAATGCAGTTTCCCGATGCGTTTTGTAAGCCGATCAGCAGAGTGGCTGTCCCACTGCGCAGTAGATACTTGCGCAGGGAAGGCGTTGACTTCAGGCCAGTTGCGCAGGCCGGGAATGGCTGCGATCAAATCGAGCGTCTGGCCGTGCTTGAGAGTGAGGTTGTAGCGTTCGAGGTATGCGCGCAAGCGCTCCGCGAACACCTTGAGCTTCTGGGTGTCCATCTTGATCTCCATCGGGCGTCGAACCGGTGCACGCTTTGCGGGCCGCCCAAAGGATCAAACATGGATTGGGTTAGGCTCTGAAATGCTCCATCTTCGTCGTACCCCGAAGGGCGCGTGCGGCAGGTGATGGCAACCGTTCCAAACGATACCATGTGATGTTGCCATCGCCAATCATTGCGTGCCGCCGGGTTCGCGGGTTGCCGCCACACCCGCCTACGAGCGTTCCCGGCATCGCCGCAAGAAGGTCGAGATGCTCTTGCGCACCTCAAACGCATTCTCCAGATGGCGCGTTTGAGGCTGCGAGGTCCATGTGCACGAGATGAGTTCCTACTTGCAGCAACCGCCCAGAACCTGAGGAGGCTGGCGAAACTCAGACCGCCAACGCCAACACACGGCGTCATTGCCGCATAAAGCGGCTAGAAAGGACACCCTGCACAAAAGTGCGGGGCAGATAATGGATCCTCTTCGCCGAGAACCGCAGAAATAGCCTGATGTATAATTAATTGGTCGAGTTTTTCAACGGTATCGGCGTAAAGCGGCCGTTGAGGCCGACCATGAGTTTCGTCCCTCCTCCAGGCTCCACGCCACCTTTGAAGGGCTATCGTGGCGACGGCGGGATATATAACTCGGGCTCCTCTTCGCGGTGGCTGCTTATTTGCGCCTCGAAAATCGCAACAGGCATAGCAGGCACATCTAAAACAGCTGAAAAAAATTGTTGCTTTTAGCCGCTTGCTTGATGCAACAGGAGATTAAATCTATGAGCAACAACGTGAAGTCGTTTTATTGCGCTCAAACCCCTGTTAAGTGAGCCTTCGGCTTACACTTAACAGGGGTTTGATCACCTTAAAAAATAACAACAACATTGATAACGCAACAATTTGGAAATTATTATATGGCCATTCGGCCTTTGTCGAGGCTCCGCACGGTTCCACTGCGCCATTAGTCGTAATCCGATTGAGAGCGAACTTTCGGTTATGCGCAGTTCATAATTGACGCGGCAGAGATTGGAGGATGCTCAAATGAAGCCGAAGCATATTCTTGTCGTTGGTGCTGCCGTGGCTGCGCTCGCAATGCCTGCGCTTGCGGCTGAAGGCGGCTCGATGTCTGACGCGATGTCAGGCGCTATGGATGATGGAGCGATGAGTACCGGCATGGGCGGCGGTGGCGGCGGCCGTGGTGGCGCTGCCGTGTCCACGTTTGATCTGCAGCATCAGCTCAGCGAAAAAGGCTATACGGAGATCAAGGCCATCGGCGGTCCGGGCACGACGCGTTTTCGTGCAAACAATCCCGATGGCAAGAAAGTCGAGGTCACCGTGAACGCAAATACCGGCGACGTAATTGACGAAAAGCCGCTCGAATAGCGTCTCTGTTGCGATGCGTTCAGCGCTCGAATTCGATCGTCATGCCGTCATAGGCAGGCTCGACATTTACCGGCAGTTCGGATGAAAGCCGGCGATAATCAAGATCGACGTGCAGATTGGTGAGCACGCCTTTTCTGGGCTTTACGCGCGCAATCCATTCCAGTGCGAGATCAACATGTGCATGTGTCGGATGCGGCGCGTAGCGCAGCGCATCGAGGATCCAGATTTCAATGCCGTCGATGATAGAGAAGCTTTCCTCGGGCAGCGCAACCAGATCGCTTGAGTAAGCGAGAGGCCCGAAGCGGAAGCCGAGCGAGCGGATGCCGCCATGGTCCTGGTCGAAGGGAATTGCCTCTATTGTGCCCCCTGCTCCTTCAACCCGGATCGGCTCACCCATTTTCTCGATGCGATGCTCGTTGAGGATCGCCGGGTAGCCAGAGCCCGGCAATTGCTCGAAGCAATAACCAAAGCGCGACGTCAGGGTTTCCGCAGTCGGGGCGTCCATCCAGACGTCGACGCGCCGCCGGCCATTAAGCGCGACCATGCGCAAATCGTCGATGCCGTGGCTCTGGTCGGCATGATCATGCGTGTAGAGAACACCGTCGATCCATTGCACGTTTGCATCGATCAATTGATCGCGCATGTCGGGCGATGTATCGACGAGGATGGTGGTTTTCTTCAACGGGTCCTGATCCCATTGCTCGACGAGCAAGGAGCAGCGGCGACGGCGATTGCGCGGTTCGTTTGGATCGCATGCACCCCAATGTCCGCCAATGCGCGGAACGCCGCCGGATGATCCAGATCCCAATATTGTTGCGCGTAACTTCATGAGCCGAACACGGCCTCGCGCGGCACGCGGCTGAAGAGCCGGAGGAAGTTTTCACTCGTTGTGCGTGCAAGCGTATCCGCGCTGACGCCTTTGAGTTCAGCAAGCTTTGCCGCCGTGTGGACGACGAAGGATGGCTCATTGCGCTTGCCGCGTTTTGGAATGGGCGCGAGGTAAGGCGAATCCGTTTCGACCAGCAAGCGATCAAGCGGAATGCCGCGCGCGGTTTCCTGCAACTCTGCGGCGCTCTTGAAGGTCAGAATGCCCGACATCGAAATATAGAAACCGAGATCGAGTGCCTTGGCTGCAAGCGCCGGGCTCGATGTGAAGCAATGCAGAAGACCGGGGAAGGCGCCCTTCCCCATTTCCTGCGTCAGCACCGCGGCCGTGTCTTCGTCCGCATCGCGCGTATGCACGATAAGCGGCAAACCAGTTTCACGAGCGGCGGCGATATGCGCGAGAAAGCAGCGCATTTGTGGCTCTCTCGGGCTGTGCTCGTAATAGTAATCGAGCCCGGTTTCGCCGATGCCGACGACTTTCGGATGCGCTGCAAGCTTGACCAGCGTTGCTGTGTCTGTTTCCGGTTCGCTTGCGGCTTCATGCGGGTGAATGCCGACAGAGCAATAGACATTCGGGAAGCGCTCTGCGATGGCGAGAATTTTGTCGAACTCGCTGACTTTCGTCGAGATCGTCACCATCAAGCCGACGCCCGCTGCTTGCGCACGCGCAACGACATCATCAACTTCGGCGGCAAAGTCTGGAAAGTCGAGATGGCAATGGCTGTCAACGAGAACGGGCAAGCTCACGGGTTTGTAGCCTCCGCATCGACGAGGCGTGGGAAAACGCCCTGAGGAGCCGGGAGCGGCGTTCCAGGTTTCAGCGGCGTGCCGTCGAGATGTTCAAAGCGGCGTTCATCGGCCGGTACGCTGAGCATGTCGAGCAGCTTTGCCGCCGACGTGGGCACAACCGGCTGCAGCAGGATGGCCGCGTAGCGCACGACTTCAATCGTTACATAAAGAACCGTGGCCATACGCGCGGGGTCTGTTTTCTTGAGCGCCCAAGGTTCCTGCGATGCGAAATAGCGGTTCGCGTCGCTTACGACTTCGAAGACGGAGGCGAGATAATTATGAATCTCGAACCGCGTCATCTGTTCACGGACGGTTGAAAGAAGCGATGAAGCCGAGTGGAGAAGCGCCTCGTCTTCCTTGGTGAGCGCGCCATGCAAGGGCACCTGAGCGTCGCAATTCTTGGCAATCATCGACAGCGAGCGCTGCGCGAGGTTTCCAAGATCATTTGCGAGATCTGCGTTGACGCGGTTCACGACAGTTTCGTGGCTATAGGTGCCATCGGCGCCGTAAGGCACTTCGCGGCAAAAGAAATAGCGGATCGGATCGACGCCATAGGTGTCCGTGATGGTGAACGGATCGATGACGTTGCCGACCGACTTCGACATCTTCTCGCCGCGGTTATAGAGAAAGCCGTGGCCGAAAACGCGCTTGGGCAGCGGGATATTGGCGGCCATGAGCATGGCCGGCCAGATGATCGCGTGAAAGCGAACAATGTCCTTGCCGATGATATGCGCATCGGCGGGCCAGTAGCGCTTGAACATCTCGCTGTCGGTATCTGGATAGCCGACTGCGGTGAGATAGTTCGTCAGCGCGTCGAACCAGACATACATGACGTGGCGCGGATCTCCGGGAACGCCGACGCCCCAGTCCAGCTTCGTGCGCGAGCGCGAGATCGAGAGATCGGTCAGGCCGCGTTTGACGAAAGCCATGACCTCGTTGCGGCGCGATGCGGGCTGAATGAAATCGGGATGATCTTCATAGAGCTTCAGGATCTTGTCCTGATAGGCGGAGAGACGGAAAAAATATGTCTCGTCTTCCATCCATTCGACGGGCGTGCCGGTAGGCGCAAGCTTTTCGCCATTCTCGCTAACGGTCAGTTCGTCTTCGCCGTAGAAGGCTTCGTCGCGCACCGAGTACCAGCCCGAATAAGCGCCGAGATAAATATCGGGGCCCTTCTCGCCTTCGTTCTTCGCAATCGATTCCCAAAGATGCTGGCAAGCGCGTTCATGGCGCGGCTCGATGGTGCGGATGAAATCGTCGTTTGAGGCGTTGAGCCGCTCTGCCATGGCGTGAAACTTCGGCGCCATTTCGTCGGCGAGTTCCTGCGCGGTGATGCCCCTCGCCTTCGCGGTTTGCACCATCTTCTGGCCGTGATCGTCAACGCCTGTGAGGAAATGAACGTCGTAGCCGTCGAGGCGCTTGAAACGCGCGATGACGTCCGTCGAGATCAGCTCATAGGCATGGCCGATATGAGGCGCCCCGTTCGGATACGAGATGGCTGTGGTGATGTAAAAAGCCTTGGGGGGCGTCATGTTTTATTGAACCTGTCGAGAAGGGCGCCGGTCAGGCACCGACGCGGGAGCCGGCGGCGCTTTCCAACATTGAAAAAATGTTGAGGATCACAAGCTTGCGATCCGTGTTGAGCGCTTCCGCACGGGCGACCGATTGATTGATCTTTTCCCATACCTCGACCCAGCGATCAAGGCCGCCGGCAGCGGCAAGCCTTGCCATGGTGGCGCTTTCGCCGGATACGAGGTCTGGCTGCGACGCGGCACCCGCGCCTGCCCGCACCAGACGCTGGAGCCAGTCGTTCAGAAGCTCGATGGCTGTTCCATAGGCTTCGTCGGCGCCGCGCCGGGCAACCTTGTCGGCAAAGGCATGCACGCCTTTGACATTGGGCCTGGGCAGAGCCATCAGCAGCGCGACGAGTTCCCTGTAGAGATCGAGGCCGCCGCCGGCTGCAATCGACAGCGCGCGGCCGGGGCTTCCTTCCGCGAGACGCGCGATGGCGATGCGATCTTCCTCGCTTGCCCTGACATCGTTTGCGGCGAGCACCTGCGCGATGCCCGCAGGCGCAAGCGGCCGCAACTTGAGCGTCCGGCAGCGCGAGCGAATCGTCGGCAGCAGCCGTCCCGGCTGGTGGCTAACGAGCAGAAACAGGCCGCGCGCCGGCGGCTCCTCCAAAATTTTGAGGAGCGCGTTTTCTGCATTGGCGTTCATTTCGTCGGCTGCATCGATGATGGCGATGCGCCAGCCTCCTGCCCCCGCGCTCATGCCGAAGAAATTTGCCGTACGCCGCACTTCTTCGACCGGGATGACGGTCTTCAGCCGCTTGGCCTTGTCGTCATAGGGGCGATTGATGACGAGTACGTTTGGATGGCTCTGCGCGGCAACCTGGCGAAAGACGGGGTCGCGCTCATCGACCGACAGGTCGCTCGCTCTGGCGGCCTGCGCAATGTCCGGCATGCCGTGGCGCAGGACAAAGCGCGCGACGCGATAGGCGAGCGTTGCCTTGCCTATGCCTCTGGGGCCCGTGAGCAACCATGCGTGATGCATGCGCCCGGCCATGAAGGCGTCGAATATGGCGCGCTCGGCCTCGTCCTGGCCGATAAGGGTCGATGCCTCACGCGGATGCGGGAAGTCGCCAAGCCGGTCGCTTTCGGGAATCTCGCTCATGACTTCTTTTACATGACGGGCGCCTGGCCGTCATGGTCGCAAAGTCGGCTCAGGGCTGGGTGGTGGCCTGGCTCATCTGGGCCACAAAGGTGCGGAACTTGACGAGCGAGCTGCCGTCGAGGTTCACCTGCAGCATGATGTCGGGACGCAGCGGATCGACCTGCTGATTGTCCACGAGCACTTCGTAATAGAGGTGGTTGCCGGTCGAGAGGCCGGAGCGGCCCACATAGGCGATGACCTGGCCCTTCTTCACTTTCGAGCCTGCATGCAGACCCTTGGCGAAGCCGGACATGTGGCCATAGGTCGTGGCCACGCGCTCATTATGAACGATTTTCAGGAAACGACCGTAGTTTCCGCGCCAGCCGATCGTCTCGATGACGCCATCTTCGGCGGCATAGATCGGCGTGCCTTTGGGCGCGGCAAAATCGACGCCCTTGTGAAATTTGCGAACCTTGAGGACCGGGTGCACGCGCCAGCCCCAGGGCGACGTCATGCGCGCGTCAACGACGGGTGCGCCGAGCTTGAGCGGCGCAACGCCACGTCCGCTTTCTTCCATGAAGGCAACCGTGCCGTCATTCGTCTCGTAGCGATAAACGCGATGCTGTTCGCCAAAGATCGACAGCTCGGCATAGCGCATGACGTGGGATGTGTCCGACTTCGACTTCGCGGTTTCGTAGACGACCGTGAAATTGGTGCCGTTGGACAGTTTGGACGGAACGTCGGGATCATAGGTGAAGGCCGCGACGACGTCTTCGGCGACGCTTGTCGGCACGTTTGCTGCAACGAGGTCGGCCATCAGGCCGTGCTTCACCTTGCCGTTGCGCGTCGTCACGCCGATCGAGACGTTCTCGTTACGCACGATGTTCTTGCCGAGGCGATGGAAGGCGCCATCCGCGCCCGCAACAATCGTGAGATCCTGATTGCGGGCCGTGCGCAGATGCAGCGCGACGAGCATTGCCGGTCTTGCGGTGTCCGTGCTCGCGCGCATCGAAAATTCGACTTCGTCGCCGGCTTTCAGTTTCGATACGTCGAAAAGATCGGCGATCGCTTTCAGTGCGGCAGCGCGCTGATTGGCGGCCACGCCTTCACGGGTCAGGAGGCGATCAAGCGTATCGTTCGTTTGAAGTTTGACTGTCCGGCTCGCGACAACATCGGAATGCACGGACGAGGAATTGAGCATCGCGGCGCTGACATCGTCCTGCCCGCCTGACGGGAGATTGGCCGACGGAATACTCAGTGTGCCAAGCGTATTTGCATGGCCGGATGACGGATTGATCAGAAGCGCAGCGGAAAAACAGAACGTGGCGCCGATAAGCGGCAACAGGTCGAGTTTATTCTTTTGCTGCTGTTTCATGCCCACCGATTCCGATCTTGGAGCGTCCCCCCCGAAGATCGGGTCGCTTCTGGTCAGCTTCTATAGTCGAAGGGCCGGTTCGTGGTCAAACAGGAATTTACCAGTCAGATCAATGACTAGGTAGGTAAACGCGATGTCACACTGTGCCATATTTGTCGTGCAACTTCGTCCGCAGTCTGTGTGGCGTCAATGATGACGCAGCGTTCGGGGGCCGAATTCGCTATGGCCAGAAACGATTTCCGTAATGTCTCGTGGAACTTGGTTCCCATTCGCTCATAGCGATTTTCACCGCCTCGCTGATCGGCGCGCGCAAGGCCTGTCGCGACAGGCAGATCGAGCACGAGTGTGAGCGAGGGCATATCGCCTCTGATCACCATTTTGCTCAATGCGGTAATGATTTCGGTATCCAGCCCCTGCGCCGCGCCTTGATAGGCAAAGGTCGAATCAATGAAGCGGTCGCAAATGACCCACTCTCCGCGCGCCAGTGCGGGGCGGATTGTGTGTGTCAGATGATCTTCGCGTGCAGCGAAATGCAGCAGAGTCTCGGCCAGCGGCGTCCAGCGCGAGGTTTCGCCGTTGACGAGAAGCGTGCGGATCGATTCCGCGCCCGGCGAGCCGCCGGGTTCGCGCGTCAATGTCACACGATGGCCCAGTTCGATCAGGCGGGACGCCAGGGCGCGGGCCTGCGTCGACTTGCCCGCGCCCTCGCCGCCTTCAAGCGTGATGAATCGCGGCCTGCTCAACTCAGCTGCCGAAGGCCATGTGACGAAGCGCGCTCATGCCGCGACCGAAGATGCCGAGCCGCTCGACATTCGCGCTCGCTACGAGCGGAATTTCTTGCACGGGCTTGTCCGGCGCCGTGACGCGCAGGGTGCCGATGCGCTGTCCTACGGCGATGGGCGCCGAGATCGGTGCGGAATAATTGACCGACACCTGCATGGCCTTGCGCTGGTCGGGGGTCATGATGAGCGAGACGTCGTTTGCAGCGACAAGCGGCACTTGCGAATAGTCGCCCTGCCAGACAGGCGCATTGTCGATGACGGCGCCTGCCGCAAAGAGCTTGTACTGCTTGAACGAACGGAAGCCCCAGTCGAGAACGCGCACGCTTTCTTCCGCACGCGCCTTTTCGCTCGTCATGCCGTTAAGGACGAGGATCAGGCGCTGGTCGCCGCGCTTTGCCGAGACCACGAGGCCATAGCCCGATGCCTGCGTGTGGCCGGTCTTCAGGCCGTCAACAGTCGGATCGAGAAACAGCGCCGGGTTGCGGTTGTGTTGCGTGATGCCGTTCCAGGTGAACTGCTTCTCGCTGAAGTAATGATAATATTCCGGGAAGTCGTGGATGATGTGCTGTGCGAGGCGCGCGAGATCGTGGGCCGTCATCATCTGGTTCGGATCGGGCCAGCCGGTCGAATTGGCGAAAACCGAATTGGTGAGGCCAAGCTCCTTGCCGCGCTCGGTCATTGCCGATGCAAATTCAGCCTCGGAGCCTTTCAGCGCTTCGGCGACCGCGATGCAAGCATCGTTGCCGGACTGCACGATGATGCCCTGGATCAGGACCTCGACGGGAATGCGCGTGCCGACCTGCGCAAACATGGTCGATGAGCCGGAGGTCGTGCCGCCTGCGCGCCATGCATATTCGCTGATCGGAAATTCGTCGGTGAGCTTCACCGTGCCGGCCTTCAGCGCGTCAAAGAGCATCGAGAGCGTCATGAGCTTGCTCATGCTGGCGGGATGCATCTGGACGTCGCCGTCCTTTTCCCACAGCACGGCGCCCGTTGCCGCATCCATCAGCACGGCATATTGCGCGGTGGTGTCGAAGGCGCTGGCAGGCTGCGCCGTCAATCCGACGAACAAGAAAGCGGCGGCCGCGAAGGTCCTGATGGAGGTCACGATCGGCTTCAATCTCGTCATTTCGGGCACTTTCTTTATCGTCGGGGGAATTGAGAAAATTCGTTTGCGGGCGTCTGGTAGTCTACCCGGCGCTTGTCTTACTCGACAACAATACGAGCGCCTGCATGACCGTTTTGCGTCAGCGTCTTCATCGAGGCGTCTGCGGTCGATACATCGGACAGCGGCCCGACGCGCACGCGATAATATTTCACACCATCGACCATGGTCGGCGATACCTGAACATTCTGCACGCCTTGCGACAGCATTTTCTGACGCACGCTCTCCGCATTCGTGAAATTGCGGAATGATCCAGCCTGCACAAAGATGCTGGTGCGCGGCGGCACGGGAACCTGCTCGACGGTGCCATCGGGCTCCGGCGGCTGCAGGCCTGCATCTTCGACGGGGCGCATCGTCGAGGGAGTGGTGGGCGCGGGAAGCGAGGCGACCGCATTTGCGGGCGCGGTCTTCACACCGGGCGGCGGGGCCAGCGTCGTTGCCACGACAGACGTCGTCTTGGCGACGTTGATCGAGCGCTTCTCGCTCTCGTCCATGACAGGCTTGGGAGCCGTGAAACTATCCTGACCGGCGATCTGCGTTGTCGAGGTGCCGGGGATGCCGGGTAGCGGCGCGCGGCCGACGAACTGGACGCGCACACGTGCCGTACCCTGACGATCATAGCCGAGAAGTTCTGCTGCCTTGCGCGACAGGTCGATTTCGCGTCCGTTGACGAAGGGGCCGCGATCATTGACGCGCACGACGACCGAGCGACCGTTTTCGAGATTGGTCACGCGCACCAGAACCGGCATGGGCAGCGTCGGATGGGCGGCTGTCAGTTGTTCCTGATCGAAGAATTCGCCATTGGCGGTGCGCTTGCCGTGAAACTGCGGCCCGTACCACGAGCCGATGCCCGTGGCGTCATAGCGCTCATCTTCTTTGGGGTAATACCAGACGCCGGCGATCTGATAGGGCTTGCCGACCTTGTAATAGCCGCCCTCGCCTGTCGGCACAGAGGGCTTCTCTTTGGTGGTGCTGCAGCCCGCAAGAAACAGGGGCACCATAATCAAGGCGAGCGCGCCGTGCAGCGGCCTAAACGACCATCCAGACAGGCTTTTCGCAACGCTCATTCAGATACCCCTAGTTTCGCGCGATCGCTCGTCGATGCAGATCACAGGTGACACAATCGGAGTTTCCCGATTATCGGTGAGCGACTCAATAGGCGCGAACGCGTGGAAAACCTTATAGTCAGCAGATAGTTGGGCGGCAAGCCGCGCTCCCGAGACTATCTGCCCGAAAGCTTCCCTTTAGCCTCGTGCCGCGCTAACGATTGGCCTCAGCCGCGGGGAGAAGATCATGAGCGTCCAGAGTGCAGAGCAGGTCCGGAACACGTCGAAAACTGTCGCCGATGCGTCGCTGACAGAGGGGCTGGTAAAGCTGATCCGGGGCAAGCCCATCGCTCAGGCCGACCTCGATGCGGCGGCCATGTTCACGCTGGACGCCATTGCCAATATTCTCGCCGGGCGCAATTCCGAGCCGGGCAAGGTGATGCTCAACTGGGCGCGGTCGAAGGGCGCTTCCAATGTCGCCCCCGATGCCGACCGCATGGCCTTCCTGATGGGCGGCCTTTGTCACATCCTCGAAACCGACGATCTGCACCGGGAATCCGTGGTTCATCCCGGCTGCGTGGTCGTTCCGGCGGCCTGGGCGCTTGGTGAGGAGCGATATGTTTCGGGCCGCGCCCTGCTTCAGTCCGTCTTGCACGGCTTTGAGGCGACAACCCGCGTGGGCATGGCGGTTGGCGCCGCCCATTACCGCATCTGGCACAATACGGCGACCTGCGGCCCCTATGGCTCTGCAATGGCCGCCGCTGCCCTGCTCGGCCTCACCGACGAGCAGACGGTCGATGCGCTTGGCAATGCGGGCAGCCAGTCCGCCGGTCTCTGGCAGTTTCTGGAGACGGGCGCGATGACGAAGCATCTCCATGCGGGCCATGCGGCCGAGGCCGGGCTCAAGGCGGCCGAGCTTGCCGCCTTCGGCTTCAGCGGCCCTCCGCGCATCCTTGAAGGGGAAAAGGGCTTCTTCCGCGCCGCCTGCCCCGATGCCGTGCCGTCTGCGGTTCTGGCCGATCCCGACGCGCCCTGGCAGCTTCTGCGCACTTCCATCAAGCCCTGGCCGTCCTGCCGCCATACCCATCCGGCCATTGATGCGGCTGAAGAGTTGCGGGTAAGGCTCGGCGCGTGCGGGGAGGATGCGATCCGGACCATTGAAGTCGGCACCTATCAGGCCGCGCTCGATGTTTGCGACCGCCCGGTCGCGACCAGCGATTATGAGGCGAAGTTTTCGCTTCAGCATGCGGTGGCGGCTGCCCTTCTCTATCCGAAGGTCGATTTTGCAGCCTTCGGTGCCGAGGCACGGACGCGCTGCGCCGCCCTCGCGCTTCGCGTTCGCATTGCAGCCGAAGAGCCTTACCGGTCCACCTATCCCCGCGCCTGGGGCTCTCAGGTTCGGGTCATGCTCGCCGACGGAACGGAGCTGGCCGCAGCGCGCACAAATGCGAAGGGCGACCCTGAGGCTCCCCTTTCATCGGACGACATGGTCGCCAAGGCCCGCATGCTGCTGGTGCATGGCGGTGTCCGCGAGCCTGAGCGCATCATTGACGGCGTTCTTAGGCTCGCGGCCAATGGCGCCCTGCCCGAGCTTTCGTTGCTGTAAGGCCGCTCAGCCCGCCATTTTTTCGATGAGCGGACGGATTATGTTCAGGTAGGCCTGCCCCGCAAAACCGGCGGTAAAGGGCAACCAGATGCTGGCGGTCCGCCACAGCAGCCGAGGCTTTTTCCTGACCGGCGCGGGTTCAGCAGGTGAATGCATTGCCGGTGCGGCGTGATGGGCGGGCGCAGGCGCATGGCCCCCGCCATGAACCGCCGGAGCCGCCACCGAAATTGTCGTCTCTGCCGCATCGAGTTCATGCGACATGCGACGTTCCCGCTGGAACAAAACGGCCATATACGCGCAGAGCACCGCAAGCAGGCTCAGCGGAATCCAAGTTGACGTGAGATCCGGCAACACGACTATCCCCCCTGTTACTGTCGTCTAGGGCTTCCCCACCCTCTTTTGTGCCATTCTGGCAAGCATCGGCCTCGCTGGCAAAACAGTTTTGTCGTTAATTGGCTCGGGAAATTCACGGTCCTGCTTGCGGGGGTGGGCATCGGGGGTCTAGAAAGCGCACCCGCGCAAGACATCGGCCTTGGATTTCAAGCGATTAGGCCGATTTTGCGATATCCGCTGCCCTCCGATCCGGGCATGCCGATTTGTCAGGATGGCCAGGTATGGCAGGTGCGGCGGTTTCCCAGCGCTTTCTCATTCCCCTGATTGTCGCCTGCGCGCTTTTCATGGAGAACCTGGATTCGACCGTCGTGTCGACCTCGCTGCCTGCGATTGCACAGTCGTTCGGCGAAAATCCGCTGCGCCTCAATCTGGCCATCACCTCCTATTTGCTGGCGCTGGGCATATTCATTCCGCTGTCCGGCTGGATGGCGGACCGTTTCGGCGCGCGCAAGGTTTTCTGCTCGGCGATTGTGGTCTTCACGCTCGGCTCCATCGCGTGCTCGGCAGTGTCGAACCTGCCGGAGTTCGTCCTCGCCCGCATCCTTCAAGGGGTGGGCGGCGCCATGATGGTGCCCGTCGGCCGATTGGTCATCTTACGGACGATCCCCAAGCACGACCTTGTGAACGCCATGGCATGGCTCACCGTGCCAGCGCTCATCGGCCCCATGCTCGGGCCGCCGCTCGGCGGTTTCATTTCAACTTATGGAAGCTGGCGCTGGATATTTCTCATCAATATTCCAATCGGCATTCTGGGATTGGCGCTGGCGTATAAATATATCGACAACATAAAAGAGGAACGCAGGGAGCACTTTGACTCGTTCGGGTTTGTGATTGTCAGTCTCGGCGTTGCGGCAACCATGTTCGGCTTTGAAAATGCCGGGCGCGGAATTTTGCCCAATTCGGTCGTGATCGCATTGCTCGTGATCGGCGTCGCGCTTCTCGGCCTTTATTATCGGCATACGCGCATAAATCCGGCGCCGATCATCGACCTGACATTGTTTCGGATTCCGACATTTCGTTCCAGCATCGTCGGTGGATTTATCTTCCGCATGGGTCTTGGCGCATTGCCGTTCCTCACGCCTCTCATGCTGCAGCTCGGATTCGGGCTGACGCCATTTGCTTCAGGCATGATTACGTTTGCCGGCGCCGCAGGGGCAATCACAATGAAAATTGCAGCCGCGCCAATTATCCGGCGCTTTGGCTATCGCAACATATTGATTGCAAACACGTTCATTTGCGCGGCGTTCATGGCGTCTTACGGCTTCTTCACGCCCTCGACGTCGCACCTCTTCATCATCCTGACGCTTCTTGTCGGCGGCTTCTTCCGGTCGCTGCAATTCACGAGCCTCAATACAATCGCCTATGCGGACATAGATAATCCGCGCATGAGCCGCGCCACGACGCTCTCAAGCGTTGCGCAGCAATTGTCGTTGAGTTTCGGCGTCGGCATTGGCGCGCTGGTCTTGCATGTCACGCTCAGCCTGAGCGGCAGAGAGACACTGATCGCGAGCGATTTCAGCCCGGCCTATTTCTTTATTGCCTGCATCAGTTTTCTGTCGCTGTTTTTCTTCATTCCGCTGGCGTCGGATGCGGGCGACGCGGTGAGCGGGCGCATCCGCCCGGCAGATGCGCTCAAGAAAACTGCCGACGTGCCGCAAGTTGCGGACTGAGATTCAGTAACTCGCAGACGCTGGGGGAATTCGGAGCGTGACCTGATAGCCGGGGTTGAGATTCTCAACTTCGAGCTGGCCGCGCAATTGTCTCGCGAGGCCGGGGATCAACCTTGAGCCCAGACCTTTTCCGCTCGAGGCCGTATCAAAGCCGACGCCCTTGTCCGCGACGAGCAGGCGGATATAGCCGTCGCTTTCGCCGCGCAGTTCCAGACGCACAGGTCCCCCGCCATCGGGATAGGCGTGCTTCACAGCATTGGTGACAAGTTCATTGACGATGAGCGCGATGGGCACGGCAAGCTCGATCGGCAGTTCGAGCGGGTCGGCTTCGATATCGATCCAGCAATCTCCAGCACCGCCATTGGTCGATGTGGTGATGTCGGAACATAGGCGGCGCAGATATTTGTCTATCTCGACCGTTGTGACGTTCTCGCTTTGATAGAGCCGCTCATGCACGCCCATGATCGCGGCGATCCGCAGCCCCGCGGATAAAAGATGCTCGCGCACCGTTTCGTTTCGCGCGTCGTTGGCCTGCAGGTTCAAAATGCTGATGACGAGCTGAAGGCTGTTCTTGACGCGATGATTGACCTCTCGAAACAGAAGATCCTTCTGCCGCAACCATACTTCGCGTTCGGCCAGCGCGGCCTCAAGCGCCTGTTCGCGTTCGCGCTCGATCGTTGCGTCCAGTGCGACGCCGATGAGGCGCGCGGTGCGACCCGGGCGGTCCTGCATGATTTCACCGCGAGAAATGATCCAGCGAATGGAGCCGTCTGGCAGGATGACGCGAAAGTCGAAACGCGCGCCGTTGAGCTCGGGATGGCTGAAAATGCTGCGTAAATGCGTGCGCGCGGCCTCGAGATCGTCCGGGTGGATACGGTTGAGGAGGGCTGCCGCATAGGGGCCTGCTTCACCGGGGGCAAATCCGAACAGTTCGTCGATGAAAGCGCTGCGCTCGAAAAGATCGCTTTCCGGCTCATATTCCCATGAGCCGATATCGGCGGTGCGCGTCGCAAGGCGCAGGCGGGTGTCGTTCTCGCGCTGCCGTCTTATCGATTCGGTGGCGTCCTGGACCCTGTGGATGATGTAGCGGATCTGGCCGTCGGAACCGAGCGCAGGTGTATTGACAAGGCGCCCATGGCGCTCTTCTGCGATATCGGGGTGATTGGGGTCGGACACGAGATAAGGCTGGACCGGCAACACATCCAGGCTGCCCGTCGCCAGCACCTTTTCGAGCGAGGCGCGCAGATTGCGAATGTTTTCCGCAAGGGGGTGTTGTTCGTCTGTCGGCAGCAGGTCGAAAAGGCGTTTTCCGATGACGTCTTCGCGACGGCCATGGGTTACCTGAAGCTGAATATCGCTTGCGGCCAGGACAGTGAAGTCGCTGTCCGCGCTCAACAAGAGATAGGCATCCGGCAGCGCATTAAAGACGGTGCTGAAGTCAATCGGCATGGACCAGGCTCTTCATCCGATGGCACTGGAAAAACGATAACATGCCGCGACGAGTTAGGCTTCCTGTGCAGTTGGTGACTTGAGTCGATCGCCGGAAGCATGTAGCCATTAGCCCGACGGAGGGGTGGCCGAGTGGTTTAAGGCACCGGTCTTGAAAACCGGCGTGCCCTCGCGGGTACCGTGGGTTCGAATCCCACCCCCTCCGCCAACCTGTCGTTGCGAGAGCGGCTGATCGGCAGTTGGGCTTTCAGTGGTTGGCAGCGATGGCGCGCGCGTAAGTCGCGAGATCGAAATAGTCGCGCCACATGCGAATCTTGCCATCGTCGAGCACAAATACGCCGCAGCATGGCAGGTCGACGCTCTTGCCGCCGATCCAGATCCTGTCGAGACGTTCGGCCATGACGATGTTGCCCTGGACGACGATGTTCAGGACATCCCACGACGTCCGCGTCCAGTCCTTGATGAACCCGCCGATGAACCGCCGCAGATTGTCGTGGCCACTGACCGGCGCATTCATCATGTTGTGATAGGTGCCGTCAGGCGTGAAGCAGGTGACGATTTCTTCGACGTTGAGGCGTGACCACGCGGCGATAAAGTCTCGCACGATCTCTTCATTGGTCTTCATGATCATGTCCTGTGCAAATGGGCGCGCGCCGTGAGGTCTGTCATTGCGCGGCGGCACCTGCCGATGGTGCCTCGAATACCCGAAATACGGCCGTCGCGATCAGCAACAGCTTATCCCCGACGCTGACCTCGGCATCGAGGAAGGCCATGGTGCGCGTAAGTTTGCGCAGTCGGGCCCGGCCTGAAACCCAGCCACCAGCCGGCGCGCCGGCGACGAACTGAACATTCAAGGTCACGGTCGCACACAGACGCTCCGTCTGGGCGACCACAGCATGGCCCAGGAACGTGTCAACGAAAGTCGTGATGGCAGCGCCGTGCAGGACACCGTTCGGATTGCCGTGGCGGGCATCGCTTTGGAAGCCGTAGACGTATTCCCCAGAAGGTTCTTCGGCCCAGCAGTAGGGCCCATTGTGGGCGATGAAGCCGCCGCTCTCGGCGAAAGGCGTGAACTCAACATTTGTCGGCTTGTCGGTCGGCATGGATCCTCCTTCTGGCGTAAGCAGGATCGCTCAGCTGATTACGACGTTCAATGTGATAAAGCGAAAAAGCTCCGGCCGGCCAAGACCGCCGGATAAAAGTGCCGCGTCAGGTGCCGATCTTGAAGGTCGCGCTGGCGCGGGCGACGAGTTCGCCCTGCTCGTTGCGGAGTTCGGCTTCAGCAAAAGCGATGGACTTGCCGCGATGGCGCACGAAGCCCTCGCCGATCAGAATGCCTTTATCCGCCCGACCGATGAAGCTCGTCTTGAGTTCGAGCGTCACTTGCGGCGTGCCGGGCACGCGATGCGTGAGCCGCACCGCGTGCCCGCACAGGCCGTCAAGCATCGCCGCGAGGAAGCCGCCATAGATGCGCCCTCCCCGATTGACGAAATTGTCGCCAGCCACATATGACGCGCGGACGTATCCCCGCTCCGCATCAACAGCCAGCACTTTTTTGCCAAGTGTTATCGCTGCAGGCGATTCCGATTCCAGATCGAAATCGCCTGCAGTGTGTGTGTCGGATGATTTCAAGTTACTACTCTCAGGCGAAAGGCTTCTTGAAGGTCTTTTTAAACGTTTCCTTGCAGTCCGCCATCTCTTCAGACATCAGGTCGTAGCCTTTTGCCTGACATGCCGCATTCGCCCGGAATTCCGCGACGCCGTTATTGGTGCAGCCCTTCAGATCCCGGTCGAACAGGAAAATGCAGACCATGGGGATATAGCGCTCCTTGCAAGGCAGGTCGCGAATATAGGTCTGCTGCTCGGGCGTGCGCTTGTCCCACCATTCCTGAAGGCGCTCGTCGGATAGTTTTCGCGTATCGCTCTGCATGCAATCCGGCGCTTTGTCGGCAAGAGCCGACGACGGCAAGGCGGTCCATGCGATCAACCCGAAAGCCAATGCAAAAAACGCCTGTACGAAACTCTTCATTAGTTACTTCCTCCCTTTAGGTACCCCTGACCTGCCAAACGGCAGGATAACCGTTCAGCTCGTGGTTGCGGAGAACGGTTGCTTGAACGTCTTCTTGAACTTCTCTTTGCAGTCCGCCATTTCCTGCGACAGCAGATCGAGCCCCTTGGCTTCGCAGGCTTTGTTGGCGCGGTATTCAGCGATTCCCTTGTTGGAACATCCGATCAGATCGGGGTCGTAGAGGAATACGCAAACGATGGGAACAAAACGCTCCTCACACGGAAGTGCGAGAATGATGCGTTGCTGTTCGGCCGAACGCCGATACCACCAACCCATCGCGCCGTCCTTGTTCTTGATCTCCGATGACATGGGGCATTTGAGGTAGTCTTCGACGTTATCCGCCGCGACAACGCGCTGCGGTGCCAGCCCGCCAATGAAGGCGAGGCTGATAGCTGCTGCGAGCAGGCTCCGTGCAAAGGCCCTCATACCCATCCTCCCGAGATAGTAAGCTGCCTTTACTAGGCTAGCGTGTCAGCGGGTTCAGGGAAAGGCCGTCGACGTCGAGAATTATGAAATTGATGTAAGAAAGGCCGGCATCCCGGGGAGCCGGCCTTTCCAATAATCAACCGAGCTTCGGCTCAGGCGCTGGCCGCCGCGCTTGGGCGCGCTTTCATGCGCTCGAACCAGGCGACGACATTGGCGTTCGCTGAATTGAGCGGCTGCCCAACGCTCGCGCCGAAATCGAGGAAGACGAAGAGCAGGATGTCGGCAAGCGTCATTCTGTTGCCTGCAAGGAATTCCTTGCCAGCCAGCAGCTTGTCGATCCAGGTGATCTTGTCCTGCGCTATCGCCTTGAGGCCTTCGGCAGCTTCAGGACGGCAGACCATACGATCCTTGAAAAGCGGCAGGCCTTCGGCAAAACGGAAACCGGTGGTCAGCGGCTCGCAGATGTTCAGATCGACACGCCGCGTCCACATGCGCGTTTCCGCGCGCTCTTCCGCCGAGGTTCCGATCAGCGATTTTCCGGGATATTTTTCGTCCAGATATTCGCAAATGGCCGTGATTTCGGCGAGCACTGAACCATTGTCCAGCTCCAGCGCCGGCGTTTGCCCGCTTGGGTTCTTGGACAGATAGGGTTCCTTGCGATTGTCGCCCTTCATCAGGTCGACTTCCTCGAAAGGAATCTCGATGCCCTTTTCCTTCATGAACATTTTCACGACGCGCGGATTGGGCCCGATCGAATTGTAGAATTTCATGGACGATACTCCCTGTATTCCGGTCTTGTGGCCGGTCGAGAATCCTTATCCGAATGTTCCGCGCGGCGCCAGTCCGGCGGAAAAGCGACGTGGACCGGCATCGCCCTGCCATTGGCCCTTGTGCGGAATGAGCGGGGACACGACTATGCCCCCCGCAAAAGGCGAAGAGTGAAAAAGCAGATGAATGAACACAGCCCGAGTACGGGCATTTTTTATGGCTGGTATGTCGTTGCGGCGGTCCTGGTTGTGCTCAGCGTCGGGTCTGGCCTCGGTTTCTACAATCTCTCCGTCTATCTGAAAGCCTTTGTCGATCAGGGCGGCTTTTCGGTTTCCGCCGCATCGACGGCGACGGCCTGCTTTTTCGTGGCGAGCGGCGTTGCGGGGCTTGGTGTCGGCGCGCTTATCGAACGCTATGACGTTCGCTGGATTATCACGGGCGGCGCAATTCTGAGCGGCGCGACGATGTTTGCCGCCGCGCATGTTCACGCGCTCTGGCAGCTATATTTGTTTTATGCCGTGTTCGGCGTCGGCTACTCGGCATGTGCGCTTATCCCCGGCACGACGCTGGTGGCGCGATGGTTTGCGCGGCGGCGTTCGCAGGCGCTTTCCATTGCATCGACCGGCTTGTCGCTTGGCGGCATTCTGTTCACGCCGATTTCGGCGAAGCTTATTGCGCAGCTCGGCCTTTCCGGCGCTGCGCCGTGGCTCGCGCTGATTTTCATCGTCGGCATCATTCCGATCACCTGGTTGATGATCCGGCCGAGCCCGCTCGACTTTGGAATGGGCCCCGATGGCGATCCCATTGCGCGCGACGCCCATGGCGTTCCCCTCATGGCTGACGGCATCGATTTTGAAACCGCGATCCGCAGTCGCTTTTTCATTTTGATGACGCTCACCTTCATCTTCGCGATGATGGCGCAGGTCGGCACCATCGCTCATCTCTTCAGCCTCGTTGCAAGCCGCACGGGCAGCGACGACACTGCCGCGCTTTCGCTTGCCGCCATGGCGGGCGCGAGCATTGTGGGCCGGCTCATTGGCGGCTGGGCGCTTGCCTATATTTCGTCACGCGGTTTTGTTGTCGCGCTTGTGATCGCGCAAGGCATTGTGCTTGTACTTTTTGCATTTGCCGAAACGGCGACGGCCCTCATTGCGATCTCGATATTGTTCGGATGCACGGTCGGCAATCTGCTGATGATGGCACCGCTGATGAGCGCCGAGGCATTTGGTCTGAAGGCCTATGGGCGGATATTCTCGATCAATCAGCTTTGCACGGTGACGGGTGTTGCCAGCGGGCCGATGGCGATGGGGCTTCTCTATGCGCAAGCCGGGGGATATCACGCCGCATTTCTGACGATGGCGGCCGCTTCGGCGCTTGCCTTCGCGCTCATATGGGCCGCCGGTCCGGTTCGCGCCCTTATTGATGGTAGATAGAATGAACAAAAGAAATTTCGGGCCGGATGTGGTTCTCGACAATCCCGCCTTCATTCACGAGACGGCGCTTGTCTATGGCAAGGTCCATATCGGCGAAGGCGCGTCGCTCTGGCCCTATGTCGTCATTCGAAGCGAGATGCATGAAGTTCGCATCGGCAAGCGGACGAACATTCAGGATTTCGTGATGATCCATGTCGGCAATGCGACGCCGACGATCATCGGCGAAAATTGCTCGATCACGCATCACTGCACGATCCACGGCGCCGACATTGGCGACAATTGCCTGATCGGGATCAATGCGACACTGATGGACGGCGTGAAGATCGGCGCGAACTCAATTGTCGCCGGGCATTCCATCGTGACTGAAGGCACGGTCATTCCTGAAAATTCCATCGTCGCAGGCTCGCCCGCCAAGGTCATTCGCACGCGCGACAACGGAACCGCCAATGCCATGAATGCCGCGTTCTATTTCGAGAACGCCAAGGCCTATGCGCAAGGCGATCACCGCATCACTGACCGCGACCATTTCAAGGTCGCCATGGCGGCAGAACTCAAGAAGTTGACGGAAGCCGCCGACTAGCTTTTAGGGTGCGCGGTTTTTGCACTTGTAGCGTGGCGTAAAAGGCGTAAGTAAGCCGCTTATCCGCTGTTTGCTGGAGTTGTACGGAGAGATGAGCGCCGGAAGCGCCTCCCCTGACCATAATGAGGGCCGCCCCAAAGGCGGTCTTTTCTATGGCTGGTATATCGTCGGTGCGGTCTTCCTTTCGCAGACCGTGTCTTGCGGTCTGATTTTTTACAACCTGTCGATCTTCCTCAAAGCCTTCGTTACGCATAACGGCTTTTCGGTTTCCGCAGTGTCGAACGCAACGGCTTCATTCTTTGTGGCGGGCGGTCTGGCGGGGCTTGGCGTCGGCTGGCTGATGGATCGCTACGATCCGCGCATCATCATCACATTCGGCGCCATTTGCGCGGCCACCGCGCTCGCATCGGCAGGCCATGTGCGCGAGCTTTGGCAGCTCTATGCCTTCTACATTCTTTTCGGTATCGGTAATGCTGCCGTCGCCGTCATTCCCGGCATCACGCTTGTCGCCCGCTGGTTCAATCGCCAACGCGCGCGCGCCATCGCCTATGCATCGACCGGCCTGTCGCTGGGCGGCATCATCTTCACGCCCATTTCGGCGACACTGATCCAGCGCATCGGCCTTGGTGACGCGAGCTACTGGCTCGCTCTCGTTCTTATCCTTGGCACGGTGCCGATCTCGTGGATTTTCCTGCGCCCCTCCCCTGCGTCCATGGGACTGACACCCGACGGCGATGCGCCGGTGCTCGGCGCCGACGGCCAGATGCTCGCGCCCGATGGCGTCTCGTTTGCGGATGCAGTTCGCAGCCGCTTTTTCATCATGTTCACGACCTCCTATGTGTTCTCGATGATGGCGCAGGTCGGCTGCCTCGCGCACCAGTTCCGCCTCGTCTCGACGCGAACGGGCGACGACCACATTGCCGCGCTTGCCGTTTCGGTGATGGCGGCGGCGAGTGTCACGGGGCGTTTGGTCGGCGGATCGGTTTTGTCGCGCGTTTCGTCCAAGCGCTATCTGCAAGCGGTCTTCGTTCTGCAGGCTGTTTCGTTCACGCTGTTTGCCTTTGCGGAAGGCGTGACGGCGCTGCTGATCGTGTCGGCCATGTTCGGTGCGACGGTCGGCAATATGCAGATGATGCAGCCGCTCATCATGGCGGAAGCCTTCGGGCTCAAAGCTTATGCGCGCATCCTGTCGCTCGCACAGATGATCACGACTTGCGCCAATGCCGCAGGCCCGGCACTTATCGGCCTGCTTTATGAGCGCGCGGGCGGCTACCAATCGGCCTATCTGCTGATTGCTGTCGCATCCGTTATCGGCATTCTCACTTTCAGCGCAGCAGGCCCGGTCCGCGCGCAGATTACCGCCAGCCGCTGAGAGCGAGCTATTCGCGCAGATTGTAGGTGAAGTCGTATTCGCTTCCCTGAGAGTTGCGCGCATGGAGCAGCATGTCGCCGCGAACATGCGCGTATTCGCCGGTGCCGCCGGTGATTGCGAGCGTGGAGTCGCCTGAATCGAGGAACGGCCCCTCGACGGTGATCTGACCCTTGGCGAGCGTCAGGGTCCAGATGCATTCCCACGCCTTGCCGGCAACGACGCGCACGCAATAGCCGTTATCCGCCCCGATCTTTTCCTTGTTCGCCTTGTCGAATATCTCGTTTGCAAAAGTGAGGACGTCGCCCGCGCTGTCACCCTTCGCGCCGAGGTCCAGAGTGCTGTCTGTCGTTGCGCGCTCCACGACGACGAGTTGCTTCGGGGTGGCTGCCGAGGCATCGCTCGCGGCGATGCCGATGGAGAAAAGCGCTGCGGTGAACGCAATCGACGTTGGAATGATGAGCCGGGATTTTGAGACATCTGTCATGATCGCCTCCAATTTGAACGCGGCTTTGCCGCCGCACGGAAATGCTAGCTCATCGGGCGCGCGATCCAAATTTCAGGACGGAAAGGATCGTCCGGCCAGAATGTGCTCGCAAATGGCGTCCGTCAGATTAAATTTGGGCGCAGGTTCAATGGCTTGCGCGGTCATGCTTGCAAAACCACTTACACTTTCGCGGTACGCGTTCTAGACTGCCGCATCCCTCTTTAGACCAGCGGATTTCCCATGAAATTGCCTTCGGATTTCTACAAACCCCTCGCCATTGGCGCGCCGGAACCCTATCGCGAGTTGCCCGTGGCGCTTGAGCGCATGATCCATTTCTTTCCGGGGCACAATGAAAGGGTCCGCGCCAAGGTCGGCGAGATGATCCCGCAAGTGGACGTTCTCCTCGGCAATCTTGAGGACGCGATCCCGGCCGATGCGAAGGATGCGGCGCGCAAGGGCTTCATCGAGACGGCGCAGGCGCATGAGTTCGGCCAGACGCGGCTCTGGACGCGCATCAATCCGCTGAACAGCCCGTGGATGCTCGACGACATTACAGAAATCGTTGCGGCTGTCGGCAACAAGGTCGATGTCGTCATGCTGCCGAAGGTCGAAGGCGCGTGGGATATTCACTATCTCGATCAGCTTCTTGCGCAACTCGAGGCAAAGCATTCGATCCGCAAGCCGATCCTCATTCACGCGATCCTCGAAACGGCGCAGGGCGTGAAGAATGTCGAGGACATCGCGTCGGCATCATCGCGCATGCACGGCATGAGCCTCGGGCCTGCGGACCTTGCCGCGTCGCGCCGCATGAAGACGACGCGCGTCGGTGGCGGGCATCCCGGCTATGGCGTTCTCGAAGATCCGCGCGCGGATGGCGGCAAGCGTGCTTATGCACAGCAGGACCTCTGGCACTACACCTTCGCGAAGATGGTCGATGCCTGCGTGTCCAACGGCATCAGCCCCTTCTATGGTCCCTTCGGCGATATTCAGGATCTGGAAGCCTGCGAGCAGCAGTTCCGAAACGCATTCCTGATGGGCTGCGTCGGCGCATGGACGCTGCATCCTGGGCAGATCGCGATTGCCAAGAAAGTCTTCAGCCCCGATCCGGCGGAAGTGCTTTTTGCAAAGAAGATTTTGGCCGCCATGCCGGACGGCACAGGCGTCGCCATGATCGATGGCAAGATGCAGGATGATGCGACCTGGAAGCAGGCCAAGGTCATGGTCGATCTGGCGAAGAAGGTTTCGTCGCGCGATGCCGATCTTGCCAAGGCTTACGAGTTCTAGTTTCAGATGAAGTGATCGTGGCCCGGTTGAAGCCGGGCCACGATCGATTGCATTACGACAGCGTCGCGAGCGCTTCCGGCTTGAACGGCATCAGCGCATCGAAGCGGCCTTCGTGCACCTTGCGCGCCCATTCGGGATCGACGAGCAGCGCGCGACCGACGGCGACGAGATCGAACTCGCCCTTCTCCAGCCGTTCCAGCAAATCGTCGATGCCAGTCGCCTGCGACGACTCCCCGCCAAAGCCGCCGATGAAATCGCCGGACAGGCTGACGCTGCCGACCGTGATCACCGGCTTGCCCGTCAGCTTCTTCGTCCAGCCCGCCAGGTTGAGCGTCGAGCCTTCAAACTCCGGCTCCCAGAAGCGGCGCGTCGAGGCGTGGAAGCAATCGACGCCTGCATCCGAAAGCGGCTTCAGGAATTCACCGAGCAGTTCCGGCGTCGGCGCGAGCTTCGCCGTGTAGTCCTGCTGCTTCCACTGCGAGAAACGCAAGATCAGCGGATAGTCCTTGCCCGTCTCGCGGCGGATCGCCTCGATGATCTTGACGCCGAATTCGGTGCGCGCGCGCATGCTGCCGCCGAACTCGTCCTCGCGTTCGTTGAGGCCTTCCCAGAAGAACTGATCGATCAGATAGCCGTGGGCGCCGTGTACTTCGACGCCATCGAAACCGATTTCGCGCGCGTCAGCGGCGGCGCTGCCAAAGGCGTCGATGACCTTCTGCACATGCTCTTTCGTCATCGGCTCGGATACGCGCTTGCCGGGCTTTGCAAGGCCGGACGGCCCGGCACTCGGCAGCTCGGGGAAAGGTGCGCGCGAGGGATTGCGCGCCATGCCCACATGCCAGAGCTGCGGCATGATCTTGCCGCCAACGCCATGCACCTCTTCCACGACGCGCTTCCAGCCTTTCAGCGACTCGCCGTAAAAGTTGGGTACAGCCGCGTCCATCGTCGAGACCGGATCGTTGACGGTCGTTCCCTCGGTGATGATGAGGCCGGTTTCGTTTTCCGCGCGGCGGCGATAGTAAGCGGCGACTTCGGGTCCGGGAATTCCTTCCGGCGATTTCGAACGGGTCATGGGGGCCATGACAACGCGGTTTGGCAGTTCGAGCCCGTTGAACGCAAACGGGCTGAACAGCGGGGCTACGGATCGACTCATGTATATCTCCAGATTTTTTCCGTGGAACCTTCAGATTCCCGGCCAATGGCAATGATGGCATATTGGGCCTGCAAGGCCGCAACGCAATCGCGGCGATGGGGGGAGTGCGATAAAAATGGATATAGACACGAAAATTGCGGCCAATCCGGCGATTGAGCGACTTGGTTTCGAGGCGAACGACAGGGTTGTCATTCTCCATGTCGACGATGTCGGCATGTGCGGCGCCTCACTGGATGCCTTTGTCGATTTGTGGGCGCGCAAGGCTGTCACCTGCGGCTCGGTCATGGTGCCCTGCCCCTGGTTCCGCGCCACCGCTGCCTGGGCACGCGCGAACCCTGATGCCGATCTTGGCGTGCATGCAACATTGACCAGCGAGTGGCCCGGCTATCGCTGGGGCCCAGTTTCAACGCGCGATCCGGCTTCCGGCCTCATGGATAGCGAGCGCGCCTTTCACCGGACGTCCGAGGATGCCGGCGCATTGGCGGACCCGGTCGCAGCGTCCGTCGAGTTGCGCATGCAGATCGCGATGGCGCTGGAAGCGGGTATCGCGGCGACGCATCTCGATACGCATATGGGCTCGGTCATGCATCCGCGTCTTTATATCGCCTTTGTCACGGCGGCTCTTGATGCGGGCTTGCTGCCTTTCGCATTGCGGCTCGATGAAGGCCAATGGAGCCGGATGCTCAACGACAAGGCGGCGAGTGATTTCTTTGTGGCGGCGGGCCGCGATCTCGAGCAGCGCAATGTTCCGATGCTCGATCGCGTCTTGCAGCTCTCTCTTTCGATCGAAGATGACCGTGCGGCGCGGACGCGGGAAATGGTCGACAAGGTCGGTCCCGGTCAGATCGGATATGCGCTGTTTCACCCTGCCCTCGACACGGCGGAGCTTCGCGCCATCTGCCCGGACTGGCGTTCGCGCGTTTCCGATTATGAGCTTCTGGCGTCGGGCGAGCTTCGCCGCCACCTTGAGGATCAGGGCGTGAAGGTCATTGGCTGCCGCGAATTGCAGGCACTGACGCCTGCTCGCCCGTAATGCCGTTGCGCTGCCGGTCGGGATTTCCGCTTTACACCCGCGCCTGTTACTCTGTGGCATCAGATTTGTGGAGCGTGGACGACCTATGGAGATCAACCGGCAGGCGAAGTTTCAGATCGGACAGATCGTTCGCCACAGGTATTACCCTTTTCGCGGCGTCATTTTCGACGTCGATCCGACGTTCAACAACACCGAGAAATGGTGGCTGTCGATCCCGGAAGAGGTGCGCCCGCGCAAGGACCAGCCCTATTACCACCTGCTGGCCGAAAACGCGGACACGGAATATGTCGCCTATGTCTCCGAGCAGAACCTGCTGGCGGATGATAGCGGCGAGCCTTTGCGCCATCCGCAGGTCCGCGAATTATTTGGACCGATGCGCGACGGCGTCTATACAATCCGTATGAAGACCGCTCACTGAAGCGGCTTTCCCATCGAAGGAGAACGGATCCGTGCGGCGCGACAGGCGACCATATTTCATTCGCCGCATTCAGGACGCCTATGTGCGCTTCTATACGCAGCGGTTCCTCGTTCCGGCTTTCGATGAGGTCGGCGCTGGATTGAGCGTGACCAGCCCGCGCGATCTTGAAATCTTCGGCGGGAATATTCGTGTCGGTTGCCATGCGCATATTCATGCCGCGCGGGGCAACATGACCCGGCTATGCACCTGGACGACAGATGGCCGCGAAGGCCGCATCAGCATCGGCGACTATGTGCTGATCAGCCCCGGCACGCATATCGTCGCGTCGGAAAGCATCAGCATCGGCAGCAACACCATGTTCGCGAGCGGTTGCTACATCTCCGATTCCGACTGGCACGACACCTATGACCGCACACGCGAGCTTGAGAAGCACGCACCTATCGTGATCGGCGACAATGCGTGGCTTGGCGTTCGTGTCATCGTCGGCAAGGGCGTTACGATCGGCGAGAACAGCATCATCGGCGCGGGCTCGGTCGTGACGAAAGACATTCCGGCCAATTGCATCGCGGCGGGAAACCCGGCGCGTGTGGTGCGCGCGCTCGATCCGGCAATGCCCTTGCGCAAACGTGCCGAGCTCTTTCGTGAGCCCGAACGCATGGCGCGCGATATGGACAATCTGATGCGCTATATCCTGAGGGAGAACACGATTGGAGGCTGGCTCCGCAGCGTATTCTCCCCCACGCGCAACGATTAGGTTTTGGGTGGCTTCGGCAGCGATGCGAGAGCGGCAGACAGGCCGTCGAGCTTGACCGGGACTTTCACAACGCCCTGCCCCATCAGACGAAACAGCACTTCAAGCTGCTTGCCGGACTTCAACCCCTTTAGCTGTTCGTCGGTCAGCTTGATGTCCGCCTGGCAGCCCAGCGGGATGCAGAAGGCGTAGGGACCGCCGAACTTCACCTTGTCGTCGATATTGAGGCCGACGCCCGGCGGCAGGATCGTTCCGAGAGGCGTCATGGCGAAGGCGAAGAATTCACCCGGCTTCTTGGGCAGATAGCCGATGCCCAGATAAAGAATTTGCTGCTTCTGGTCGCCGGCGCGCACATCGATGAAGGCATGGCAATCGGCGAGCTTCTTGGTCTTCACGTCCTCCTCGCAACGTGTGCTCCAGGTGCCGAAAGTCTTGATGACGGGCTTTGTCTCAGGCGCTGCATGCGCGGCGTCGGCTGCCGGGGCGGGCTTGGCCGGTTCTTCTGCGCTTGCGGAAAATACAAAGGTGGATGCCATGAACATGGCCGCGGCTGCGCCTAGCGCTGCGCGACGAAAAAACATAGTGGTGATCCTTTCTGCGGACATCCCGGTGCCCTGAGTGCCACTTGGCGCCCAGACCGGGCCGGAAGATTATAGATATATCCCCGAACGTTTAAGCAGCCCCGAATCCATACATGATACCAGTAAGCTTGCCGCCAAATTAAGGAGGTGGCCTCGCATCGAGGCCACATTTGTCCAAAATAGCGGCGTTACGGGATAAGGACTGTCGTCTTGCGACTGGAAGTCAGCGTTTTTTGGGGGGCTATTTTCGGGGCCCTGTTTCTCTTTTCTTCGCTCACGCAGGCAAGTCCTCGCCACGCGATTGCCATGCATGGAGAGCCGCTCTACCGGGAGGGCTTCCAGCATTTTGCCTATGTAAACCCCGATGCGCCCAAGGGCGGCACGGTGCGCTATGGCGCGGTCGGAACATTCGACAGCCTCAATCCCTTCATCGTTCGTGGAACGGCGGCGGTGGGTTTGCGTGAATATGTCTTCGAGAGCCTGATGGCGCGAAGCTATGACGAGCCTTTCAGCCTTTACGGCCTGCTTGCTGAAACGATTGAAACGCCCGAAGACCGAAGCTCGGTCACGTTTCGTTTGCGCGCTGAAGCCCGCTTTTCAGATGGGCAGCCTGTTACCGTCGACGACGTCATCTATTCGCTGGAGACGCTGCGCGACAAAGGGCGTCCCAATTACAAAAGCTATTTCTCCAAGGTGGTGCGGATCGAGCGCCCCGATGCCCGGAGCGTCAAATTTATCATCGCTTCGGAGCCTGACGGCAGCGGCCCGGATCGCGAATTGCCGCTGATCCTCGGCCTCATGCCGATCCTGCCGAAACATGTTTATGAGACGCGGCGCTTCGACCAGTCGGGGTTTGAGATGGCTGTCGGCAGCGGGCGATACATTATCGAGTCGATCAAACCCGGCGCGCGCATCGTTTACGCGCGCGATCCGAATTATTGGGGCCGCGATCTTGCCGTCAATCGCGGGATGGGGAACTTCGACCGCCTCGTCTATGATTATTATCGCGATACGAATGCCTCCTTCGAGGCCTTCAAGGCCGGGCTCTATGATGTTCGGCCGGAGGATGATCCGGGGCGCTGGACGACCGAATATGATTTTCCAGCGGTGAAGGACGGGCGCGTCAAGAAAGCCGTTTTCAACACCGCTCTTCCATCCGGCATGCGCGCACTGGTGTTCAATACACGCCGCCCTGTTTTTGCAGATCGCCGGGTGCGCGAGGCGCTGACCTATCTGTTCGATTTCGAGTGGGTCAATCGCACGCTCTATCACGGGCTCTACAAACGGACCGAAAGCTACTTCGACAATTCGGAGCTTTCATCGCATAGACGCACGGCAAACTTTCGCGAACGTGCCTTGCTGAAGCCGTTCCCGAATGCAGTCACGCCCTCGATCATGGTGCGTGGCTATGAAGCGCCGAAGGGTGACGCATCGGGGCAAAATCGGGCCAATCGTGTCAAGGCAATCTCGCTGCTGCGCGAAGCGGGCTATGTGGTTCGCAATGGCAAGGTCGTGGACGCGCAAAGCGGTGTGCCGCTCGGCTTTGAAATTCTGGTGGCAACACCGTCGAATGAACGGCTCGCTCTCGTCTATTCCAACATGGCGCGCAGAGCGGGTATCGATGCGCGCGTGCGTAACGTCGATCCCAGCCAGTATCAAGGCAGGCTCGATGCCTATGACTACGACATGATCTTTTTCGAGTGGCAGGCTTCGCTTTCGCCGGGCAATGAGCAGAGTTTTCGTTGGGGAGCGGATACGGCGGATGTGCCGGGTACGTATAATTTCATGGGCATAAAGGATGCTGCGGTCGATGCAATGATATCGGCTCTGCTTGCGGCGCGGTCCCGTGAGGATTTCGTCAGTGCCGTTCGCGCGCTCGACCGCGTTCTGCTCTCCGGCAATTATGTCATTCCGCTGTTCTACTCGCCCAATCAGTGGGTCGCCCTGTGGGACAAGGTCAAATATCCCGATCGCACCTCGCTCTATGGCTATCGGAGCGACACATGGTGGATGGAAGAAAAGAAAAAATGAGGGCGCGAGCGCCTCAGATTGCTCGCGCCTCCTTGCTGACTGCGCCAGCATGATCCTCGGCCTCAAGTGTACGAACATTGCGCGAAAAATTTCGGAACCTTTCTGTGTAATGATCGTTATCCAGCCAGATACCAACTGGCTGGTATTTATTTGCAACACCTAAGACGTGCTGCGTGGGGAGAGCTCACCCATGCGTTATTGGAAAATCATGGCTGCCGCAGGCGTAAGTGCAATCTTACCGCTTGGGCAAACGGCTTTTGCTGCCGGCTTTGCCGTTCACGAACAATCCACATCATCACAAGGAAATGCCTATGCGGGAGTTGCCGCAGGTGGCGAAGACATTTCCTCCAGTTACTTCAATCCCGCGACGCTGACGCTGTTTCCCGGCATGCATGTCGTCGGCGATTTTTCTGTCGTCCTCGGGCAGGCCGATTTCTCGCCGCAAAGCGCCTCGACGATACTCGGCACGCCCATCACCGGCGGCGATGGCGGCAACCTTATCAAGACCGGCTATGTCCCCGCCTTTTCCGGATCGTGGGAATTCACGCCTGACTGGTTCCTCGGCCTCTCCGTCAATTCGCCCTTTGGTTTTGAGACGCAGGCGGATGCGGACTTCATTGGCCGCTATCACGGCTTCGGCTCGCGCGTGAGGTCCGTGGAGATCAGCCCGCAGATTGCGTGGAAGGCTGCGGACTGGATTTCATTCGGCGCCGGTTTTCGCGCCATGTATATCGACGCGCGGCTTTCGAGCTTTATCGATATAGGCACGGCAAGTGGCGGCGCTCTTGCTCCTCCAGGCACCTCCGCTGCTGATAGCCTGATTTCGGTCAAGGGCGATGACTGGGCATATGGCTATACGCTAGGCGTTCTGCTGACGCCCCGCCCCGATACGCGTATCGGCATTGGCTATCGCTCGAAGATGGATGTGGACCTCAGGGGCGCGGCCGATTTCACGCTGAGCCCGCAGGGACAGATTCTGTCTGGCATTTCAGGACAGTTGGTCGATACGGGTGCGCGCGCGCCAATCTCATTGCCGGAAACGATCACTCTGGGTGTCGATTACGACCTCACGCCACAATGGACGCTGGGGGCGGAAGCCGACTGGACGCATTGGAGCCGGTTCGATCAGATCCAGATCATCTTCGACAATCCGTCGCAGAAGACCGATGTGACGCGAGAGGACTGGAAGAACAGTTGGTTCCTGTCGCTTGGCGCCACCTATCGCCCGACCGATCAATGGACGCTGCGAGCAGGCGTTGCTTATGACGAGGGCGTTATTCCGAGTGCCGCAACGCGTGGTCCCCGCATTCCGGACTCTGATCGCTATTGGGCATCTCTCGGTGCCGGCTACAAGCTCACCGATGCGACCACGATCAACGCTGCGTATACGCATGTATTTGCTCCGGATACGACGATCGCGCAAACGACCGCCGACCCGAACAATCAGTTACGCGGGAATTTGACAGGCCGTGTATCGGCTTCTGCCGATATCGTCAGCCTTGGTTTTGCGATGGCGTTCTAGGTTGCCTAATCGGCTGCCTTGAACACGCTCAGTTTTGCTTCCTTGATCGCCCGCGTTTTCTCGCTCCAGGCCTTCATGATGACATCCGCGCGCGACGCTTCGTCCGCGAGGATTTCATCATGCCTGGCGTCTTTCAGGGTGATTTCGCAGGAAAGACCATTTGGATCAAAGAAGTAGATCGAGTGGCAGAAGTGATGGTTGATCGGGCCGAAGACCGGTACCTTCGCTTCACCAAGTCGCTTTATGAATGCGTCTTGCTCATCCTTCGTCTCAACTTCGAAGGCGAAGTGATAGTCCTCGATTCCGTCCTTCATTCTGAAGACATCATCGGAAGCGCTTGTAGGCTCATCGAAAAATGCGATGAAGTTGCCGTCGCCCATCTCGAAGAAGAGGTGCATGTAAGGCCGGTCGCGGCCACCGGGATCCTTGTCGAAGGCAAGCGCCGCCGACTGCTTCAGGCCGAGGAGATCGACGTAGAATTTACGCGTCTCTTCCGCGTCCCGGCAGCGATAGGCGATGTGATGCATGCCTTTAATTTTCGGCGCTGCAGTCTTCGTCTCGTTGATGTGGTCAACCGTCCCGAGAAACTGATTGCTCATTCCATCTCCTCCCAGAGTCTGAATGGCTATCGTTTAATGCTACGCCCGGCTGCGGCTTTTGACTAGACCCCGGTCTATCGCGGCGTCTTGGCAAAAATCGCTTCGAGGCTCGTCATGTTCATTCCGTGTTTGACGTAATTATACGGGGTGACGTTGACGGCCTTGATGATGGCGCGCTGAATTTCGGTGCCGGGGCTGCCGTCTTCGCGGGGGACCATATCGAAGTCGATGAGGTTGATGCAGGCCGGGTCCTGTTCGAAAGCCTGCACGGCACGGAGCCCGCTCGCCTTGGCGCCGAGTGCCGCCCAGCCGAGAAGAACCCGGTTGATGCCTTCATGGGCCGCGATGAGCATCGTGTGCCAGTCGGGCTCGGCCAGAAGTCTGGTGATGACGCCGACGGCGCGGCGCTCCGCATCGGCAAAGACCTCGCCGCCTTTAAGCATGGTTGCGCCCGGCTCGCCTGCCACTTCGAAATGGAAGGCCATCTGGGCCGCTATTTCAGCTCGGCTCTTGATGTTGTGAAAAGAACCGCCGTGGATTTCGACGAGGTCGCCCTGAATTTCCAGAACCGGGCGCTGGTCTGCCGGTTGCGCATCGAGCACATGCGTCGCCGTCTGGAAGGTGCGCGGCACGCCCGAGCAGACGGCGCGGTCGAAGCGCACATGAGCGAGCGCCAGACCGGCGGCCCTTGCCTGATCCTGACCGAGCGGGGTCAGCGGCACCACTTTGGTGTCGCCGCCCGCCGCCTGGATTTCCTTGCCGAAATAATCGACATGGCCGTGGCGCATCAAATAGATGCGCCGCCGACCTGTCGTGCCTGGAAGAACGGTCAAATTGCTTCCGCCTTCTTCAAGCTCTCGATCTGGCTGCCGCTGAAGCCGAAGCCTTTCAGCACATCGTCCGTCTGTCCGCCGACCTGCGGGATCGGGCCCTGAATTTTCGATTCAGTGCGCGAGAAGCGCGGAGCGACGTTCGGCTGCGCCACGCCGTCGATCTCGACGATGGTCTGGCGATCCTTATTGTGCTGGTGATCCTTGGCTTCCGTGATGGAGAGGACCGGCGCGAAGCAGATATCCGTGCCTTCCATGATCGCGCACCATTCGTCGCGGGTCTTCGTCTTGAAGATACCCTCGATCTTCTTCTTCATTTCCGGCCACTTTGAGCCGTCCATCTGGTGATCCCAGATTTCTTCGGTCAGACCGGCCTTCTCGCGCAGGAGCGCATAGAATTGCGGCTCGATCGAACCGATCGAAATCCACTTGCCGTCTTTCGTCTCATAGGTGTCGTAGAAATGCGTGCCGCCATCGAGCAGGTTGGTGCCATGCGGCTCTTTCCACATGCCCGACGCCGTGAAGCCATAGAACATGGTCATCAGCGACGTCGCGCCATCCGTCATAGCCGCGTCGACAACCTGGCCCTTGCCGGACTTGTTCGCTTCGACCAGCGCGGCGAGCATGCCCATTGCGAGATAAAGCGCGCCGCCGCCGAAGTCGCCGACGAGGTTGAGCGGCGGAACGGGCTTTTCACCCGGGCGGCCAATGGCGTGAAGCGCACCGGTCAGCGAGATGTAGTTGATGTCATGGCCTGCGGCCTGCGCCAGCATGCCGGTTTGTCCCCAGCCGGTCATGCGGCCGTAGACCAGCTTCGGGTTGCGCTTCAGCGCAACGTCCGGCCCGAGGCCGAGGCGTTCCATCACGCCGGGGCGGAAACCTTCCTGCAGGATGTCGGCGCCTTCGATCAGCTTCAGACAAGCCTCGATCGCTTCGGGCTTCTTCAGGTCCAGCGCAATCGACTTCTTGCCGCGGCTGGAAATGTCGAACTTGGAGCCGCCGCGCGATCCCTTGCGGTCGATGCGGATAACTTCGGCGCCCATATCGGCAAGCAGCATGCCGCAAAATGGTCCTGGCCCGATGCCTGCGAATTCCAGAACTTTAACGCCTGACAGCGGCCCGCTTCCCATGTCGCACTCCCTTGATTTGCTCGTTGTTGACGTTCGTTTTAGCCTCTGTCGCGCGGGGCGTAAACGGTGCCGCCGATGACGCAGCGTCGGCCTCAGCCTGCCCCCTTGTCTCCGCATGGTTCGGACCGTAGAAACACCCAATGTCGTCCCCAACCCAAAAAATCACTCATGGCTATAGCGGTGAGTTGCCGCCAGCGCGCTTCAACATGGCGCGCTATTGCCTTGCCGCATATGCCGCGTCGACGCCCGACAAGGTTGCGCTGATCGTCGTGTCCCATGCCGATGCGCCGCTCAACGAGGCGGAGCGTTGGACCTATGGCGCGCTGGACGATGCCGTTCGTCGTATCGCTGCGGGGTTGCTTGGCGAGGGCTTCAAGCCCGGCGAGCGGCTGATGATCCGCATGCCCAATACGAGCGACTATGCCTTGCTCTTCTTTGGCGCGATTGCGGCAGGCATGGTGCCGCTGCCGTCATCGTCTCAGCTCACCGATAACGAGGCCGCATTTCTGCTTAGCGATTCAGGCGCGTCTGCGGTCGCCGTTTCCGGTGGCATGGCGATTGATGCGGGGAATGCGCGCGTCATTAACGACGCGATGCTTGCAAGGCTGAAGGCACATGCCCCGCTCGCCGACTATGCGGACACGGACGCGAACGATCCCGCGTTTCTCGTTTACACATCTGGCACAAGCGGAAGCCCCAAGGGCGTGTTGCATGCGCAGCGCAGCGCCTGGGGGCGCCGTCCCATGTATCAAGGCTGGTACGGCATAAGCGCGGCCGACACGGTGCTGCATGCAGGCGCTTTCAACTGGACCTATACGCTTGGCGTCGGCCTGACCGACCCGTGGGCGAATGGCGCGACGACCGTGCTCTACAATGGCGAGAAGGATGTGCAGGTCTGGCCGAAGCTGCTGGAGCGCACTCAGGCAACGCTATTTGCCGCCGTGCCGACGCTCTATCGCCAGATCCTGAAATATTGCGATCTGGGCGGGCATGACCTGTCGGCGCTGCGGCACGGGCTTACGGCAGGGGAAGCCTTGTCGGCCGCCTTGCTCGACCATTGGCGCGAGGCGACGGGCAAGCTGCTTTATGAAGCGCTCGGCATGAGCGAATGCTCGACATACATCTCGACCGGACCCGGCATGGAAATCCGCGTCGGTAGTCCGGGGAAACCGCAGCCGGGGCGCTGCGTCGTCGCTTTGCCGCTCGACGGCGGGACGGACCCCTTGCCCGCTGGCGAGACGGGGATGCTTGCCGTTCATCGCAGCGATCCGGGCTTGATGCTCGGCTATTGGCGCAGGGCGGATGAAGAGCAGGAGGTCTATCGCGGCGACTGGTTCATCGGCGGCGACCTCGCCTCCTTCGATGCCGATGGTTATCTCTGGTATCACGGCCGGGCCGACGATGTGATGAACGCCATGGGTTATCGCGTCTCACCGCAGGAGGTCGAGGCAGCGCTATCGCAGCACCCCGCGATTGCGGAGGTCGCCGTAACCGAAATTCACGTTCGGGAAGATGTGAGCGTCATCGCGGCTTTTGTCATTTTGAAGGATGGCCAGAACGCGGACAAAAAATCCGTTCTCGACTTCGCGGATAGTCGGCTTGCTGCTTACAAGCGGCCGCGCGAGGTCTTTTTCGTCGACACTCTGCCGCGCACCGCAAACGGCAAGATCACGCGGCGCGCGCTTGCTCAGCGATAGGCGGCAGGTTCGGCTGGCTCTTGAATCGGCACGACATTTCGCACGGGGCGCATCGCGTCATACGCCTGGCTGGCTGTGGCCTGCATTTCCTGTACTTGCTCCAGGCGCGTCCACAACGCCGAAAAGGCAGCGCCAGGTGTCGCGCCGAGAGCCCATACGCAAACCAGAAAACCGAAAATCGCGCCGACAGCGAAGTTGGTCATAGCTCACACCTACACAACAAGCACCCAACCCCCTTTGCTTAATCTGGGCTCTGCGGTTGCCTGTTGCAAGTGCTTGTTTCTATTGTGTTAACCAGTGTGTCGAAACGGAACGAAAAAGCGGCCATTCGCCTCGAAACTAGAGCGACTGACCGTCATCCGCGGTGAAGAGCGAACCCGTGATAAAGCGCGAATGGTCGGATGCGAGCAGCAGCAAGGTGCCGTCGAGATCGGATTCGACGCCAAGGCGGCGGCGCGGCCAGGTCTTGATCTGCTTTTGTCCGCCTTCGGATTGAAACCACTCGGAATTGAGTTCCGTTTCGATGAAGCCGGGGCACATGGCGTTGACGTTGATCTGCTTGCGGGCCCATTCCTTGGCCAGCGATTTCGTCATCATGGCGACCGCCGCCTTCGTCATGCAGTAGATGGTGAGGCCGGGAAGCTGCGTGAAGGCGCCGATGGAGGCGATATTGATGATCCGTCCGCCCTCGCCGCGCGCGATCATCCGGTTGCCGACTGCCTGCGCCATGAAGAATGCGCCGCGCACATTGGTGTCGAACATGGTGTCGTAGCCCTCCGGCGTGACCTCATGCGGGAGCGCCTGCACGTTCATTCCGGCGTTGTTGACGAGAATGCCGACAGGGCCAAGGCCCTGCTCCGCCGCCTTGACGCAAGCCTTGATGCTGGCAGGATCGGTCACGTCCAACGCGATCGGGAGCGCCTTGCCGCCCATGGCTTCGATTTCAGCCTTCAGAGTGTCCAGCCGGTCGACGCGCCGTCCGGTGATCGCGACGGCCGCGCCTGCCTTTGCGAGCAGGAGCGCAAAACGACGGCCAAGACCGCTGGTCGCCCCGGTGACGAGCGCTACTTTGCCGGTAAGATCAAATGACGGAAGGGAAATATCGGCGGCGTCGGTCATGTTCTATCCTGTTGCTTCCATGCAGCACTGATGCGCGGACCGCATCCTAGGCACGAAGAACCTCCGGTCAAGCCGCCGCGCCCGCTTGGCGGCAAGTAGCGACAAGCGCATAATCCGACGCAACGGCAATTTGAAGATGGAGCCCTGCCATGCAACTCGATGTGGTGTCCGACACGGTTTGTCCCTGGTGTTACATCGGCAAGAAACGCCTCGACGAGGCACTTGCCTTGCGCGGTTCGGATGGCATCACGCTTCACTGGCGGCCGTTTCAGCTTGATGCGTCGATCCCGCCAGAGGGTGTCGATCGCAAGGCCTATATGAAGAAGAAATTCGGCTCCGACCCGGATCGCACCAAAGCCGTTTCTCAGTCGATCCGCGAATATGGCGATGCGCTCGGCATCCAGTTCAACTTCGACAAGATCGAACGTTCGCCCAATACGCTCGACAGCCACCGCCTGATCCGCTGGGCGGGAACGGCGGGCTGCCAGAACGAGATGGTCGATATTCTTTTCCGTCGCTACTTCACCGACGCTGAAGATATCGGTCAGCGTGCCGTCCTGCTCGATGCGGCAGCGGAAGCCGGCATGGATACGGATATCGTTGAAGACCTTCTCGTGCGCGGTGCCGATAGCGAACTCATTACGCGCGAGGATGCGCATGCGCGCTCGCTCGGCATTCAGGGCGTTCCGAGTTTCGTCATCAACGAGAAATGGGTGATGGTCGGCGCGCAGGAAACGGCGTCGCTCATCCGTATGTTCGACAAGTTGCTGGCGAAGGAAGCCGAAGAAGCAAGCGCCGCGCAGTAGGGGTTACGCCGCCTTTGCGGGGGCGGCCATTGTCGCCAGCGTCTTCATCAGGCGATAGGTGCCTGCGAGACGCTCGGCGGGCGTTTCCAGATCGCGCTTGAAGAACAGCTTGTGGTCAGGCCTGAGCTTTGCGTTGCCGCGCTCGTCGTTGATGAGTTCGACCAGTGCTGCGGGGTTTGAGAATGTGTTGCCGCGCAAGGTGATGACGATGCCTTTCGGGCCAGCGTCGATCTTCTCGACATTGGCCGTGCGGCAGAGGCCCTTGATCTCGATGATCCGCAGCAGGAATTCGACTTCCTCTGGCAGCTTGCCGAAGCGGTCAATGAGTTCTGCGGCAAAGCCGTCGATTTCCGTGCGTGTTTCGACATCCGACAGGCGGCGATAAAGCGCCATGCGTGCGTCGAGGTCGGGCACGAATTCTTCAGGAATGAGGACGGGCGTGCCGACATTGATCTGCGGCGACCATTGGCCTTCCTCGTCTTCGCCCGCGCCGCCGCCGCGCAGGGCCGCGACTGCCTCTTCCAGCATGTCCTGATAAAGCTCGAAGCCGACTTCCTTGATGTGGCCGGATTGCTCGTCGCCAAGCAGATTGCCCGCGCCGCGAATGTCGAGGTCGTGGCTTGCCAGCGTGAAGCCGGCGCCGAGCGAGTCCAGCGATTGCAGCACATGCAGGCGCTTCTCGGCGGTCGGCGTCATCATCCGGTTTGGCGGTACGGTGAAGTAGGCATAGGCGCGCGCCTTGGAACGCCCCACTCGTCCGCGCAACTGATAAAGCTGCGACAGGCCGAACATGTCGGCGCGGTGAATGACGAGCGTATTGGCGGTCGGAATATCGAGGCCGGATTCGACAATGGTCGTCGAGACGAGCACGTCATATTTGCCGTCATAAAAGGCCGTCATCTTGTCTTCGATTTCACCGGGAGCCATCTGCCCGTGCGCGGTGACGGTTTTCACCTCGGGCACATGATTGGCGAGGAATTCCTGCGCTTCAGCAAGATCGGAGATGCGCGGGACGACATAGAAGCTCTGCCCGCCGCGATAATGCTCGCGCAGAAGGGCTTCGCGCAGGACGACCGCGTCAAAGGGCGAGACATAGGTGCGCACGGCGAGGCGGTCCACAGGCGGTGTGGCGATGATCGACAATTCGCGCACACCGGACAGGGCAAGCTGCAAGGTGCGCGGGATCGGCGTCGCCGTCAGCGTCAGCACATGCACTTCGGCCCGCATCTGCTTCAGACGTTCCTTGTGGCCGACGCCGAAATGCTGCTCCTCATCGACGATCATCAGGCCGAGGTTGTGGAACTTTATCGCCTTGCCGAGAAGCGCATGCGTGCCGATCACAATGTCGATATCGCCTTTGGCGAGGCCTTCCTTCGTTTCGGCCATGTCCTTGGCAGAGACGAGGCGCGACATCTGGCGCACCTTCAGCGGCAACCCCTGAAAGCGCGTGAAGAAGGTCTTGTAGTGCTGGCGCGCGAGCAGCGTCGTCGGAACGACGACAGCGACCTGATAGCCCGCCATTGCCGCCACGAAAGCCGAACGCAATGCGACTTCCGTTTTGCCAAAGCCCACATCGCCGCAAACGAGGCGATCCATCGGGCGTCCGCGTCCGAGGTCTTCGAGAACGGCTTCGATCGCCTGTTCCTGATCGTCCGTTTCGGTGAAGGGGAAGCGCGCGCAGAATTCATCATAGAGGCCCGCTTGCGGCTCCATGACAGGCGCTTTTTTCAGCTCGCGTGCGGCGGCGATCTTGATCAGCTCGCCAGCCATCTCGCGGATACGGCTCTTCAGGCGGGCCTTGCGCGCCTGCCAGCCCGAGCCGCCGAGCCGGTCGAGCTGCGCGCCTGCCTCGTCCGAGCCGTAGCGCGAAAGAAGCTCGATATTTTCAACGGGCAGATAGAGCTTGTCGCCACCCTGATAGATGAGCAGCAGGCAGTCATGCGGCGCGCCCATGACGTCGATGGTCTGCAACCCGTCGAAACGGCCAATGCCGTGATCGACATGGACGACGAGATCGCCGGGCGAAAGGCTCGACGCTTCGGTGAGGAAGTTTGCCGCGCGCTTGGTGCGCCGCTGGCGGACGAGTCGGTCGCCCAGCACGTCCTGCTCGCCGATGACGGCAAGGTCATCGGTTTCGAAACCTGCCTCGAGGCCGAGGACGATCAGCGATACGGTGGCGCGATTGACGCTGTTTACCTGCGCCCAGCTTTCAGCCAGCGCGATATTCTTCAGGCCGTGATCGCCAAGCACATTTGACAGGCGGTCGCGGGCGCCTTCGCTCCAGCTTGCAATGGCGATGCGTTTATTGGCGCGGCGCAGGCCTGCGATGTGGCCGCCCAGCGCCTCGAAAATATTGACGCCTTCCTGCGTGCGCTCGGGCGAGAAATTGCGACCCTGCCGCGCGCCGAGATTGAGGCCATCCGGAACGCTGAAGCCTGAAAAAGCGCGCACGGTGCGGCTATGCAGCGTCTCCTGCCATTCGTCGTCGCCGATATAGAGCGCCTCCGGCTTCAGCGGCTTATAGGGGCTCGCATCGACGGCTTTCATCTGGCGGGCGCTGACGCGCGCGTCGTAATAGTCGCGGATCAATTCGAACCGCGCAGCTTTTGCCTCTTCGGCCAGACCGTCGAGCGTGACGAGTGCGTCCGGCAAATAGTCGAAGATGGTTTCGAGTTTTTCGTGAAAAAGCGGCAGCCAGTGCTCCATGCCCTGATGCTTGCGGCCCTGGCTCACGGCTTCGTAAAGCGGATCGTTATCGGTTGCCGCGCCGAAATTTGCCACATAGGAGGCGCGGAAGCGGCGGATCACCTCGGCATCGAGATAGATCTCGCTGGCTGGCACCAGCGCCACGGCGCCGAGCGTTCCGGTGGTGCGCTGACTTTCGGGATCGAATGTCCGGATCGCATCAAGCGTGTCGCCGAACATGTCGAGGCGGATCGGCGCGTCGAAGCCTGAGGGAAAAATATCGACAATGCCGCCGCGCAGGGCGAATTCGCCGCGCTCGCGCACCGTTCCCGTGCGGGCATAGCCATTGGCGACGAGATAGGTCGTCAACTGGTCGAGGTCGATCGTATTGCCGACATGAGCCGCCCAGGCAGAGGTCGCCACCTCCTCGCGCGGAGGCACGCGCTGGAGCGCAGCATTGACGGTCGCCAGCAGCACGAAGGGCTTGCCGTCGCGCTTGCGCCCTGCAAGGCGCGAAAGCGTCGCCATGCGGCGGCTTACAATGTCGGGGTTCGGCGAGACGCGGTCATAGGGCAGACAGTCCCAGGCGGGAAAGCTCGCAATCTCGATATCGGGCGCGAAGAAGGCCAGCGCCTCTTCCATGGATGCAAGCCGCGCGTCGTCGCGGGCGATGTGCAGGACGGCGTCCTCGTTTTTATCCGCACACGCCCGTGCCATATCGGCGAGCACAAGCGCGTCGAAGCCTTCCGGCACCTCGCCCAGCGTCAAGCGGCCGCGCGCGGAGGTGATTTTATCGAGTTCTCGCAAATGGGTGCCGCTCAGCTTTTGCGTTGCCAAAGCGTCCCTTCCAGATGGTTGAAAGTGCGGATGCGGTCGAGCAAGGGCGTGTCAAACTCGGGCGGCGTTTTTTCGCGCCCCGTGACCCAATTGTAAAGGCTCGTATCCTCGACCTCGATCAGCTCCTCGTATTTGTCGATCTCGGCAGGCGTCAGGGTCGGCACCACAACATCGGCGAAATGGCCGAGGATAAGGTCCATCTCCTTGATGCCCCGGTGCCAGGAGCGAAATTTGAGGCGGCGCAAGCGCGCATCGTGATCGAGGTGGGGATTGTCGTCGGCCATGGCATTCTGATCCTTTGGCAGCCGATATAGACCGCCAAGCCCGCTCTGTCAGCCCCGGCTTGATATTTCCCGCGAGAAGGCGAATGGCGATAGACTGGCCGCATGACCCAGTCTCCCTTTGCTGCCGAAACCGCGAACCGGACCTGCCCCCTGCCGGGCGGGCGAAAGCTCGGTTTTGCCGAAGGAGGCGACCCCAAGGGCGCGCCGGTTTTCTATTTCCACGGCTTTCCGGGCTCCCGGCTTGAAGCGACCCTGCTGCCTGCCTCCGGCGTCCGCCTCATCGGTGTCGACAGGCCGGGTTATGGGCTAAGCACGGCCCGGCCCTACAGGACGCTGGCTGACTGGCCGGGCGACATAGCGGCGCTGGCCGATCACCTCGGGCTGAAGCGTTTCGGCGTCGTCGGCGTCTCCGGCGGCGGGCCATATGCGGCTTCGGTCGCACACGGGCTGGGGAGCCGCGTTAATGCGCTCGCCCTTGTCTGCGGCCTCGGGCCGCCTGAAGCGCCGGGCATGACCTTCGGCGGAGATAGCAGAATTGCCACCGCGCTGCGGTTCACAGGCTCGCGCGTCTTTCTGGCGGCGCTCGGACGCCAGATCATGCTGTCCGACCGGGCGCTGGCTGCTCTGCGCGACTGGCGCATGCGGCGGATGCCGCGCGCTGGCGCAGACGCCGCCTTCCGTGACGGGCCGATGGCGCAGTTGATGGTCGCCAATTGGCGGGAAGGCTTGAAGCGTTCCTCGCTCGGCATGGCTGCTGACGCGCGCATCTATGGCCAGCCCTGGCATTTCGCGCTGAAAGACATTGCCACGCCCACGGGCATCTGGCATGGCCGGGCGGATACGATCGTGCCGATTTCCATCGGCGAATATTACGCGGCGCATGTGCCGAGCGCGGCGGCACACTTCACAGAAAATGACGGACATTTTTCAATCGTGATCAATTCGCTGGACGCCATCACGTCCTTCCTCAAATCGCGGGCTTGAGCGCAAGCATGCGGCCTGAAGTTCTCTTTCCCCTCTTCGCACCGATCAGAAGCCTGCCCGGCATCGGGCCGCGCCTTGAAAAGCTCGTCGAAAAGCTAGCCGGGCCGAAGGTTGTCGATCTTTGCTGGCATTTGCCGAGCGGGCTTGTCGACCGACGCAAGCGTCCGAAAATCGCGGACCTGCGCGATGGCGAGATCGTGACTGTCGAGGTTGTCGTCGGCTTGCATATCGCGCCGCGTCTGAAGCGGCTGCCCTATCGCGTGCATGTGCATGACGAAACCGGCGAAATGCAGATCGTATTTTTCAACCCACGTGCCGACTGGCTGACAAAGACCATGCCGGAAGGCGCGACGCGCATCTTGAGCGGCAAGGTCGAGTTCTATCAGGGCCAGCCGCAAATGACGCATCCGGATCATATTGTGAGCCCGGAAGAAATTGCGTCGCTGCCTTTGCTCGAGGCCATCTATCCGCTGACCGCAGGCGTCACGCTGAAGCCGCTTCAGAAAGCGACGAAGGCGGCGGTGGAACGCGCGCCGGAACTGCCGGAATGGCAGGACGGACCGTGGTTGAAGGCGCGTGGGTGGTTGCCCTGGCTCGCCTCGCTTCATGCCGCGCATGCGCCTGAATCCATCGACGATCTCGATCCGAATGCGGCGGCGCGTGCCCGGCTTGCCTTTGACGAATTGCTGGCCAATCAATTGGCGCTCGGTCTTGTGCGGTTGCGCATGCGTCGCTTGCCGGGCCGTGTCATCAAGGGCGATGGACATTTACGCGCGAAGGTGACGAGCGCCCTGCCCTTTGCTTTAACCATGGCGCAGACGAATGCTCTCGCCGAGATCGACGCGGATATGGGGTCTGACCATCGCATGTTGCGCTTGCTGCAGGGCGACGTCGGCAGCGGCAAAACGGTGGTGGCGTTGCTTGCCATGCTGAATGCCGTCGAAGCCGGGTTTCAGGCGGCGATGATGGCCCCGACGGAAATACTGGCACGCCAGCATTACGCCTCGCTTGCGCCGCTCTGCGAAGCGGCTGGCGTGCGCCTCGAATTGTTGAGCGGCCGCGAGAAAGGCAAGCGCCGCACGGATGTTCTGGAAGGCCTTGCTTCCGGCGCAATCGATATTCTGGTCGGTACGCATGCCGTCTTTCAGAATGACGTTGCGTTCAAGGCGCTTGGCCTTGCCGTTGTCGATGAGCAGCATCGCTTCGGCGTGCATCAGCGTTTGCAGCTACAGGCCAAGGGTGGCGCGGGCACAGATATTCTGGTGATGACGGCGACGCCGATCCCGCGCACGCTGACACTGACGGCCTATGGCGATATGGATGTCTCGCGGCTCAATGAGAAGCCGCCGGGGCGCAAGCCTGTCGACACGCGCGCTCTGCCGCTCGAGCGACTTGACGATGTTGTCGAGGCGATGCGTCGCGCATTGGCGCGCAGTGCCCAGATCTATTGGGTCTGCCCGCTTGTCGAAGAATCCGACGAAATCGACGCTGCGGCGGCGGAAGAACGCTACAAGCATCTGCATGAGATATTTGGCGATGTCGTCGGCCTCGTGCATGGGCGGATGAAGGCAGCTGAGAAAGACGCGGCCATGGCCCGGTTTGAAGCGGGCGAGACGCGCATCCTTGTTGCGACAACGGTCATTGAGGTTGGCGTTAATGTGCCGACGGCGACGGTCATGGTTATTGAACATGCCGAACGCTTTGGCCTGGCCCAGCTCCACCAGCTTCGCGGCCGCGTCGGGCGCGGCGCCGATAAATCGAGCTGTTTGCTGCTCTATCAGGCGCCGCTTGGCGAGACAGCTGCCGCGCGGATCAAGATCATGCGTGAAACCGAAGACGGTTTTCGGATTGCCGAAGAAGATTTACGGTTGCGCGGCGCTGGCGAATTGCTCGGCACGCGGCAAAGCGGGTTGCCGACTTTCCGGATCGCCGATGTTGCGGTTCATGGCGAACTTCTCGCCGCTGCCTATGACGATGCGCGCATGATCCTGGAGCGCGATCCGGAGCTTGAAAGCTCGCGCGGCAAGGCGCTTCGCGTTCTGCTTTATCTATTCGAACGAGACGAAGCGATCCGGTATCTGCGCTCCGGCTAGACGGGTTTGATTTTCTTGGGCAGCGGCTCGACTAGCCCGGCGGAAACGACGAGCTTTGCGCCCTCCTCGATTGTCATGTCGAGAATGGTCAGTTCATCGCGCGGCACGTAGAGCAGAAGGCCCGTGATCGTGTTCGGCGATGTCGGCAGGAAGACGGCGGCGAGATCCTTCCCGAGAGGTTGGCCGACGATGCTGCCGCCTTGAGAGACGACGAAGACGACCGCGTAACATCCCTTGCGCGGATATTCGATCAGTCCCACTTCGCGGAATGACGGCGTTGATGACGAGATAACCGTCTCGAAAATCTGCTTCAACGCACCGTAAATGCTGCGCACGATGGGCATGCGCTCAACCAGACGCTCTGCGAAGTTGAGAATTGCCCTACCGAAAATGTTCGCCGTGAGCGCCCCGAGAAACGTCAGCAGGACCAGCGCGATTAGCAGGCCCGTTCCATAGACGTTGAAAGGAAGATATTTCTCAGGCCGGTAGGCTTCGGGTACCAGCGGCACAAACCAGGTGTCGACGAGCTCGACGAACCAGCTTGTGACATAGATTGTCAGGACGATGGGCGCTGCGACGACGAGGCCGGTCAGGAAATAGTTGCGGAGCCGGGCCATGATGCCGGTCTTGCGCGCGGGCAGAATGACCCCTGGGACCTCGTCCGGGCCGCCGTTTTCTCCGCTCTGCGTCATGCTGGCCGATTCGTTGTTTCGTTGCGATCAACGGCCTTTGTAGCATCGACGGCGGGGTATGTCCGCATCGTCCCGACGAGCCGGTTTCCTGACGCAGGGGCCGCAAAGACCCTCAGGAGCGGGCTTTCCAGCGCCGTGCATTCGTTCCATCATAGCCGCAACAAGAACTCAGAATGATACTTAGGGAGATCATCATGGCGGCTGTACCGGCGGGCTTCAAGATCAGGCTCGATCCCCAGGACGAGTACACGCACACGCCCGATGCGGCGTTGAATTATAACGAGAGCATGTATTTCAACATGTTCGACCCGGTGAAGAAGATCGGCGGCTGGTTCCGTATCGGCAATCGTCCGAATGAGGGCTATGCCGAGATGACGACATGCCTCTATCTGCCGGATGGCCGCGTCGCCTTCATGTATGCCAAGCCGAAGATTACCGACAACAAGCAACTCGCAGCGGGCGGCATGAAGATCGAGGTGATCGAGCCCTTCAAGCGGCTTCGCGTCACCTATGACGGCAAGGCTGTCGTGTTGACGAACCCGCACGACATGGCAGAGCCGTCGAAGGCGTTCCGCAACAATCCGACGCTGACGTGCAAGGTCGAGCTCGACTATGAGGGCGTCTCGCCCATGTTCGGCGGCGAAACGGTGAAGGCGGACGGCTCGCCTCTCGATATTGATCCCGAGAAATCCTTCGCCAAGGCGCATTACGAGCAGCACGTGGCGGCAACGGGCCGCTTCACTGTCGGCGACGAGGTCTTCGAGGTTTCAGGCTTCGGCCTGCGCGACAAGAGCTGGGGCCCGCGCTATTGGCAGGCCATTCACTGGTACCGCTGGTGCCCGATGAATTTCGGTCGCGACTTCGGCATGATGCTGTCCATCGTCGCAGGCGAGCAAGGCGAGCCGCGACAGGGCGGCATGGTGCTGAAAGACGGCAAGTACGATCTCATCAAGGAAGTCTCCATCGACAGCGATTGGGATGAGAACTGGTATCAGACGGCTCTGCGCGCCCATATCAAGACGGAATCCGGCGCGACCTATGATGTCGAGGGCAAGGTGCTGTCGCTCATTCCCCTGCGCAATCGCCGTCAGGCGGCAGACGGCAGCGAACTCAATACGCGCATCACGGAAGGCATGACCGAATATCGCTGCAACGGCATGGTCGGTTATGGCCTGTCGGAATATCTCGATCAGATCGTCGACGGCAAGCCCGTGAGCGTGGGGCGCTGAGATGGGAGCCGAAGCCAATCCGATTGCCGCGCCGCTTGATGCGGCGGTGCGTCGCCACATCAAGGGTACGACGGGCATAGCCAATCTGCGGCGCCTCTCCGGCGGCGCCAGTCAGGAAACATGGTCCTTCGACGCAACGACCGAGGGGAGCCCCATTCCGCTGATCCTTCGTCGTGCGCCGGGCGGCGATCGCGCGCCGAGCGGCACGGCGGCGGGGCTTGAAACCGAGGCGCGTCTTATCGAGCTTGCCGGTGAAGTCGATGTGCCGATCCCGCCTGTTCGTCTCGTGCTGAGCGAGGCGGATGGTGTCGGGCGCGGTTTCATCATGGACCGCGTCGAGGGCGAGACCATTGCGCGCAAGATCCTGCGCGATGAGGAATTCGCGGCAGCGCGGCCGATCCTCGCGCGGCAATGCGGTGAAATCCTTGCAAAGCTTCACACCGTCGATATGGCGAAGCTCCCTCCGCTACGCACCTCGACGGCACATGCGGAAATCGATCAGTATTTCCAGACCTACAAGACGCATAACCATCCGCATCCAGTCTTCGATCTCGCTTTTCGCTGGCTCAGGGATCATGCGCCATCGGACGCGACGAAGCTGACGCTGGTTCATGGCGATTTTCGGCATGGCAATCTGATGATCGGTCCGGACGGCGTACGCGCGGTGCTCGACTGGGAACTCGCCCATATCGGCGATCCGATGGAAGACCTCGCCTGGATTTGCGTCAACTCCTGGCGCTTCGGCAATATCGACAATCCGGTCGGTGGATTCGGCAAACGCGAAGACCTGTTTGCAGGCTATGAAGCCGCAGGCGGCGGACGGGTCGATCCCGAGCGTGTGAAGTTCTGGGAAGTGCTCGGCACGCTCAAATGGGGCGTCATGTGCACGACCATGGTCATGGCCTTCAAGGCGGGCGACCGCTCCGTCGAGCGGGCGACCATCGGACGCCGCTCTTCCGAAACCGAAGTCGATCTCATGCGCCTTCTCGCACCCAGAAAGAAAGGCTGACGCCATGCAGGACCAGCCCACAGCCATCGAGCTTGTCGATATCGTTGCCGAGTTCATTCGCGTTCACGCCATGCCGCAGCTTCAGGGCCATGCCGCGTTTCACGCGCGCGTTGCAGCCAATGCGCTCGACATTGTGAAGCGTGAGCTTCAGATCGCGCCCAAGGCCAATAGCGAAGAGCATGAACGCCTGAAGGCGCTTCTCGGCCGTGACGGCTCGCTGGACGAGCTGAACCGCGATCTTTGCGCGCGGATCGAGGCAGGTGAGTTGACGCTTTCGACGCCGGGCCTTGCCGATCATCTCTGGGCAATCACCATGACGAAGCTCGCCATCGACCAGCCGGGCTACTCCGGCTATGTCCGCGCGCTTGAAGAAGAGGCGGGCACAAAATGAGCCTTGTCAGCCTGGAAATCGAAAGCGGTATTGCGACTGTTACCTTCATCAACCCGCCGCGCGGCTACATGAACGCCATGCAGGTGCAAGAGCTTGACGAGGTCGTCGATGCCGTTGCGGCTGACGATGCAGTGCGTGTCGTCGTCTTTACCGGCGGCGTGCCCGGCGTTTTCATTCGCCACTATGATGTGGCCGAAATTCTCGCCGCGGCAGATGTGATCCGGAAAAGCGGCCATGCCGACGCCGCACTGATGGAAGGCGCAAGGGCTGGCAATGCCGTCTCGAAGGTTTTCGACAAGGTGGACAGGCTTTCAAAGCCCACCATTGCCGCGATCAACGGTTTTGCTCAGGGCGGCGGCTTTGAGTTTGCGCTGTGCTGCGACTTGCGTATCGCTGAAAGCGGCGATTATCGGATCGGCCTCCCTGAAACGAATATCGGCATCTTTCCCGGCGCTGGCGGCACAGAGCGCCTGCCCCGCCTCATCGGCGAAGCGCGTGCGCTGGAGCTGATCCTGCGTGGGCGCACCGTCGGCCCTGAGGAAGCGCTGACGCTCGGCATGGTGCATGAGGTCGCGGATCGGGCGTTGCCGCGTGCGCTTGAGCTTGCAAAGGAGTTGGCTGCCAAACCGGCATCCGGACTCGCGCAAGCCAAGGCGCTTGTGAAAAATGCTACCAATCAGACGCTGGATGATGCTTGCGGCGTCGCGCGCGGGCGCTTCAGTATCTTGATTGCACGCGACGACGGCGCGGAAAGTGCCATGCGCCGTTTTATTGCAACAGGCGAAGATATCAACAAGTCCTGAGCGATCCGACAGGTTCTATCCGCGCTATTTATGCAAATGAACGCGGCGTGGTGACTTGTTGGTAAGCTTTCTTTCCTACCGTCTCCGGAAATTTGCGGGAAGCCGATCTGGCTTTTGTCGCGTAAAAAGGAGACAGGCTTGTCGTATCGTGAAATCCCGGCTGCTGATGTGCCCGAACTCCATCCGGTGGCGGGCTTTTCACAATTTTGGGCCGAGGCCAAAGGGGCGGATGCTGTTCCGCTGCGGGCGAATATCGAACCCACGAAAATTCCGGCCATCCTGCCCTGGATCCTTCTTCTGGAAGCGATCGAGGTGGATGAGATTGTACAATTTCGCTATCGCCTGACGGGCTCGGGATGCCGCGAAATATTCGGGATCGACTTTACCGGCAAACTTCTGGGAGAAGACCTGACGCCTGAAGGTGCTGATATACGGCGGCGCGAGTTCATCAGTGTGATGACAACCGGAAAGCCGATCTACTCGCAGACGGAGATTCCAATCGTCGGGCGCGAATTCATCAATGTCTATCGCGGCGTCTTTCCGGTGAGCCGCCTTGGCAAATGCATCGACCAGATTTTCATCGTCATTGCGCACGAGGCGTTGAGGCTGGTGACGGCATCGCCGATTGCGCGGACACGCCGTCCTCAAGCGCATTTGAGTAGTCTTTGAGGCGCGTCTGGTAGGCAGCGAGCGTTGCGGCATCGGACAGCGCAGTGAGATTCAGAGCCTCAATTGTGGTTCCGTCGAGCAAGGTTGCGGCGATGGTAGCGTTGACCGTTTCTGAATAATGGGTGCCGTCATAGGTGTTCGCCGGGTCGAGGGTGATCTCGGACGGAACGCTATAGTCTTCGAATTGGTCGAAAACAGTGGCCGCCTCGTTGAGCGCCTTTGTGTAGCTTTTCAGCCAACCGATCCGGGCATATTCGGCAATAGCCCAGGCAGATAGCGGCGGCGCATAGCCGACAAAGCGCGCCTCGGGGAAAATGCCGCGCAGTTCACGATACTTGTCCAGCGGCTCCCTGTTGTCGAACGGACCTGAATAGAGATCGCGAATGGGTTTGCGCGGATCGTATGGCATCGTCACGGCCACGCGGCAATGAAAGTCCCGGTCATATTCGCGGTCGATAGGCGATGAGCCAAAAAGCGTGCGCCACGACATGGCCAGCACATCGAGCGACGCATAGGCGATCAGCGGCGAAGGCGGGTTCTGCCCTTCCCTCACGAAATCAGGTGTGTTGCGCGACGACACGCTTTTGCGGAAATCTCCGGCGCTGACGCCGACAATGACGAGGCGGGGTGCGAAGCCTCTCGACTTGAGCCAGTTCGCATAGTCGACAAATTCGCCGACGACGCCCGATGAAAACGCGAAGTTGAAGCAGCGATATCCAGCGATTTTCTGCTCCGGCAACAAGGTCGCGCGGGAGTCGCCAAAGATCACACAATCAAATTCATGTTCGCGCCCCTCGATCAAGTTTGCCTTGGACAGGCGTTCATTGAACGCAAAGTTGACGGGAGCGAAGCGGTTGCCGGAAAAATACCAGAGCGGATCGACCAGAGAATTGAAGGCGAGCGCCGCGCCGACGCAAAGCACAATCGTTGCGGCGAGCATTGCTAGATAGCGCATGGATTGGGCTGGCATGGACATGTTCGCTCAAAACTGAAAATAGAGAAATTCGCTGACACGCTGCAGGCTGAGCAGCGATGCCGCCGCGCCAGCGCCCACCGCCGCAGCAAAGCCGAGACCGGGCCGCCACAGCGCCAGATTGCGCAGCGATGAGACGAGGATCGGGTCCTTGCGAAGATCGTGCGACGAGTAGTTGAAGGCCGGGCGCACACGCGCCATCCATTGTTGTGTGTTCGGCCAGAACCAGACGACGCCCATCCAGAAGGCAAGCCAGAGGAGATCGCGCGTGAGGGCCACCGGCGAGATGTCGGGCGTCCATGCGACCAGGCCCCGATAGATCGCAAAGGCCGCATCGACGTCGGTTGCGCGGAAAAATACCCAGGCCAATGCGACGCAGAGAAAGGTGATCGCCCGCGCAATGCCGCGCGACCACCAGCGATTGATCGGGCGCGTCCAGATTGCGCGCCAGCCGTGATTGAGGATCAGCATGGCGCCGTGCAGCGCGCCCCAGAAGACGAAGGTCCAGGCTGCGCCATGCCAGAGCCCTCCAATCGCCATGGTGAGGAAGAGATTGACGTAGCGCCGCGTCTTGCCCCGCCTGTTGCCGCCCAGCGCGATATAGAGGTAGTCGCGCAGAAAGCGCGACAGGGTCATATGCCAGCGCCGCCAGAAATCGGTGATGCTCGTCGCCTGATATGGTGAGTGAAAGTTCAACGGCAGCTTGATACCGAAAATGCGCGACGCGCCTATCGCCATGTCCGAATAGCCGGAAAAATCGAAATAGAGCTGGAACGTATAGGCGAGCATCCCCTCCCATGCGCGAAGGAAAAGGATTTCCTTGCCCGAGCCTGCATCGGCAAAGACCGAGCTTGCAAGCGGCGCGAGATTGTCTGCAAGCACGACTTTCTTGAAGAGGCCGATGAAGAAGATCGTCAGGCCGATGGCGAGGTTCATGCGATCGAAGCGGAAGCTCCGCTCGCGCTTCGTCTGGCTGAAGATTTCGTGGTGATGAACGATGGGCCCCGCAATCAATTGCGGGAAGAACATCACGAAGAAACAATATTCGAGAAAGCTGTGCGGCTCGACATGGCCGCGCCCTGCATCGACGAGATAGGCGATCTTCTGAAAAGTGAAAAAGGAAATCGCGAGCGGCAAGATGATGTGTTGCAACGGCCAGTCGGTGCCGGCGGTTTCATTCACGGTGCGAATGAAAAAATCCGTGTATTTGAAATAGGCAAGCGCCGCGAGATCGACTGTTACGCCGAATGTCACCAGCAGGTTCTTGTGCCCGCCGCCCGACTTTATGCGCTCATTGAGGATCAGGCGCGCAAGCAGGAAATTGAAGACAGCGAGCCCGATCAGCAGCGGCAGATAGATCGGGTTCCACCACCCATAGAAAAACAGCGAGGCGAGAACGAGAAAGC
>NZ_JBASBH010000102.1:0-57103 GCF_049651025.1 Parvibaculum sp.
GGTCTCGCCGGACCATACATTCACACCGGACTTCAAGCCCGACATGCCTCCGCCGCCGCCCTTCGTGCCGGAAGGCGAGGAAGAGCGTCGCGAGCCGACGCTCGGCATGCCGTCGCAAGAACCGCAGGAAGAGGCAGAACAGGATTTCGACAATCCGCTGCAGGAGCCTGCGCGCGCTGCCAATGACTTCATGGCCGCCGCCCGTCGCGCAGCTCAGGCCGCCGCCATGAACGGTCGCGGGCCGCAGCCCATGATGGGTCCGAACGGCTATATGGACACCACGGGACGCTTCACCGCCATCGAAACGGGCGATGGACGCCGCAAGAAAATCATCCTTGGCGCCATTGCCGTCGTGATGCTGATCGCTGTCGCCATCGGCGCGATGCGCCTTCTCGAACGCGAACCCGTCATTGTCGCCACGACGCCCCCGCCTGTTGTTGAGACCACCACGGAAGCAACAACCGGCGAAGCGCCGGGCGATATGGGCGCCAGCACCGAAATAGCCAAGCCGAGCGCCAGCGCGGTGACAGTGCCTGCTGCACCGACGCAAGCCAATCCGGAGGCCACGCCGGAGGATGTCGGAGCAAAGGCTGCTGCCGAAGCTCCGGCATCCACCTCGCCTCTCGTGCCCGCGACGAAACCTGCCGCACCGGCAAAGGCCCCCGCTCCCGTTATCCCCGCGCCGAAGAAGCAAGCCGCGCGCGAAAGCGTCGGCCCCGCGATCACGCCCGGCCCGACACTGACCCCCGCACCGGCCACCCCGGTTGCCAGCGCGCCGCTCGGCGACGTGCCGCCTTCCGAACGCGCGCTGCGCTCCGCCGCCATCTCCGGCAATGCGGCCGCGCAATATGAAGTCGGCCAGCGTTACGCCAATGGCGAGAACGTGCCGCAGGATCTCTCGCAATCCGCCTATTGGTACAATCAGGCTGCCGATCAGGGCCTTGCCATCGCGCAATACAGGCTCGCCACGCTTTACGAAAAAGGCCGCGGCGTTCCGCAGGACAATGAGAAGGCGCGGAGCTGGTACGAGAAAGCCGCCACGCAGGGCAACGTGAAGGCGATGCATAATCTCGCCGTCATCTATGCCGAAGGGCGCGGCACCCGGCAGGATTTCCTCACCGCCTCGCGCTGGTTCGACAGCGCGGCGGAATTCGGCCTCGGCGACAGCCAGTATAATCTGGCGATCCTTCAGGAGCGCGGGCTCGGCGTGAAGCAGGATCTGGCGTCGGCCTATAAGTGGCTTTCGATCGCAGCCAAGGGCGGCGACAAGGGCGCGGCGCAAAAGCGCGACGAACTGGCGGCAAAGCTCGACCCGACGACGCTTGCCCAGGCAAAGGTCGCCGCGGAAACCTGGGCGGCCAAGCGCCCCGACCCGGTCGCCAATGGCGATCTGTCCTCGATGGGCCACTGGGCGACGCCCGGCAGCGACGTCACCGGCAGCATCGGCTTCGATGGCGCACGCAGTGACCTCGGCAGGGCGCAGGCCATGCTCATCAAGCTCGGTTACGATCCGGGCTCTTCGGACGGGCTGATGGGCCCCCGCACGCGCGATGCGATCCTCGGCTATCAGCGTTCGGCTGGCCTCGATCAGACGGGCAGCGTCAATCCCGCCCTTCTCAAATCGCTCGAAATCGCGACGCGCTGACGCGCCTTCTTCTGCAAAAGCGGCTAAGCTCTGCAAATCGCGCTCTCGAATTTTCTTCCGCGGTCTTACACGCCGCTTCCGACATTCCCCGAGGACGCATGAACGGGCCGCTCAAGGCCGATGGAGTCCGGGCACGCCATGCAGATCTATCTGCCGATCGCCGAGTTGCCGGTCAATGCATTGGTGATCCTCGCCATGGGCGGCGCGGTCGGGTTTCTTTCAGGCATGTTCGGCGTCGGCGGCGGCTTTCTGATGACGCCGCTGCTCATATTTATCGGCATTCCTCCCGGTGTCGCGGTCGGCACGCAATCGATGCAGGTCGTCGCGTCATCGGTTACAGGCGCTCTTGGGCATTGGCGGCGCGCAGCCATTGATTTCAAGATGGGCGGCGTGACGCTGGCGGGCGGCGTCCTCGGGTCCATTGCGGGCATTTTCCTGTTTCGCGCGCTGACCAGCATCGGGCAGATCGACCTCACCATTTCCATTGTCTATGTGGTGTTCCTTTCGATCATCGGCGCCTTGATGATGATCGAAAGCGTGCGTGCCATGCTTGCGACGCGGCGCGGCACGCCCATTCCGGCAACGCGCGGCGGGCAGCATAGCTGGATGCACGGCCTGCCCTTCAAGATGCGCTTTCGCCGCTCGAAGCTTTACATCAGCGTCATTCCACCTGTTCTCATCGGCTTCTTCGTCGGCATGTTGTCGGCCATCATGGGCGTCGGCGGCGGCTTCATCATGATCCCGGCGATGATCTATCTCCTGCGCATGCCGACATCCGTCGTCATCGGCACATCGTTGTTTCAGATCGTCTTCGTGACGGGCCTTACCGGCGTCATGCATTCGGTTGAGAACCAGACCGTCGATGCGATGCTCGGACTTATTCTGGTCGTCGGCGGCGTCGTCGGCGCGCAATACGGCGTGCGCGCTTCCTCGCGGCTCAAGGGCGAGCATTTGCGCGCAATGCTTGCGGCTCTCGTGCTGTTGATGGGATTGCGCCTCGGCTGGGACCTCGTGACCACGCCACCCGATTTCTATTCCATCACCGACGCGATACCGCATTCATGAGCGCGCGATACCGCATAGGCGCCCTGCTGTTTCTCGCCGCGCTCATGTTCGGCGGCGCATCAGCTCACGCGGCGCAGCTTGTGACGGACCTGTCGGAACATCAGATCCGCATCCGCTCGAATTTCAACGGCACGCAAATCCTTCTCTTCGGGGCCATCGAGGTGAACACCGCCGATGAGCGCGATCTAGACCGCGACGTGGTCATTGTCGTCTCCGGGCCCGCACGCCCCGTCACAGTGAGGCGCAAGGCGCGCATTGCAGGCATCTGGGTCAATCACGACTCTCTGACCTTTCCCAAGGTGCCGGGCTATTACGCTGTCGCCAGCACAAGGCCGCTGGAAGTGACCGCGGGCGTCGAGGTACTGCAACGCGAACAGATCGGCATCGACAATGTGGATTTCGGTGCACCGCTCGCGCAGGCCATGGATGGCAGCGTCGAAATTCTCCCGCCTGATGAGGAAAAGAACTTCGTCAAAGCGCTGATCCGCAACAAGAAGCGGGAAAAGCTCTATATCAGCGATCCCGGCGGCATCGTTTTCCTCGGCCAGACGCTCTTTCGGGCCACGGTGGATATTCCGGCGAATGTGCCGGTGGGACTATATACCGCAACCGTTTTCCTGATGCGCAACGGAGAAGTGGTCGACGCGATTTCCTCGCCGCTCTATATCGACAAGAGCGGTCTTGAACGCTTCCTCTATCGCTTTGCGCATAACAGCGCGCTTCTCTACGGATTGCTCGTCATTCTGGGTGCGGCGCTTGCGGGCTGGATCGCCTCGGCGGTGCTGCGCGAACGCTAATTCCGCTATAGTCGCCGCCTGACCAACAGGGGGATATCGAACATGTCGCAAGAGCGCGTCGCGCGTCTCAACGAGTTTGCCAGACACAAGCATCCGGGGCTTGTCGGCATCGAACTCGAAATCTGCGAAGCCGAACTCGTCACGGGCAAGATGACGGTGACGGAGCCGGTTATCGCAGGCACGGGTTTCCTCTGGGCGCCGGTCGTCATCACGCTGGCCGACTGGCTTTGCGCAGCGGGCATGTCGCCCAATCTGCCCGAAGGCGCGAGCTTCACGACGGTGGAGCTGAAGACGAATTTTCTGGGCTCGGCGAAAGAAGGCGAAGTCATCTCCGGTCGCGCGGTTCCGGCCCATCGCGGCAAGAGCACACATGTCTGGGACGTCGAAGTGCGCAACGACACGACGAACCGCGTCATCGCACTTTTCCGTTGCACACAGATGATCCTTTATCCAAAGCAGGGCTAAATGGCGGCGTTCGATATTTCCTATGCAGCGGCGGCGGCGGGCGGATTGCTGAGCTTTCTGTCGCCCTGCGTATTGCCGCTCGTGCCCGCCTATCTCTGCTTCATCGCCGGCACTTCGTTTGAGGAACTGACGCGGGAAGATGCGCGCGGCGAAGTGCTCGGCTCCGAAGGGCTGACGCGGCGCGTCGCGCTCGGCGCGATCGGTTTCGTGCTCGGCTTCACCACCATCTTCGTCGCGCTCGGCGCCAGCGCATCGGCGATCAATCCGCTGATCCTTGCGCATAAGGAAATTCTCGGCCGCATCGCGGGCGTCATCATCATCATCTTCGGCCTGCACTATATGGGGTTGTTGCGCATCGGCTTTCTCAATCGCGAGGCGCGGTTTCAGCCGAACCATCTCGGCGATGTCACGCAGAACCTGTGGCTGCAATTTCTCAGCCCCTATGTGCTCGGCCTTGCCTTCGCCTTTGGCTGGACACCCTGCATCGGGCCCATTCTCGCAACGATCCTTGCCATCGCCGCATCGCAGGAAAGCCTGACCTCGGGCGTGGCGCTGCTTGCTACCTATTCGCTGGGCCTTGGCATCCCCTTCCTCGCCGCGGCCTTTGCCGTGCGCGGTTTCCTCGCCTTTGCGGTGCGCATTCGCCGTCATATGGGAAAAATCGAGAAGGCAGCCGGCGTGCTGCTTGCCGGAACGGGGCTTTTGATGGCGCTCGGCTCGTTTGAGAGGATTGCCATAACCCTGCTCAACGTGTTTCCCTTCCTCGCAAAGCTCGGCTAACGGGCGGCGAACGGGGGAATCATGAGCATCGAGGGACGTCTGGCGGAACCATCCGCAGCCGCCAAGCCGCATGCGTCGGCCGCGATGCAAATCCTCGGCTATGGCGCGCTTGTGCCGCTCGTTGCCATGGCGATGATTATTTTCTTCACCTATCCCGCGCCCGGCTCTGAGGGCGTGCTGCGGGCGGAGGTTGCTTACGGCGCGGCGCTGCTTTCATTCCTCGGCGGCATTCGCTGGGGCATTGCCGTGTCGGCGGGCGGGCAACAGCTTCTGTTTCGCCCGCTTGCCATTGCGACGCTCCCCATTCCCTTTGCCTGGATCGTGCTCTTCATGGATGTGCGCATGGCGATTGCGGCGCTGATGGTCGGATTTCTGCTTTTGCTGTTTGCCGAGCGTCTGGACGACGAAAGCCCGACGCCAGGCTGGTATCGCGCGCTGCAACTGCCGTTCACGATCATGGTGGAGCTTGGTCTGGGTGTATCGCTTGTGGCGACACTGATCGGCTAGTCGCCTTCAAGGCGATGAGCGGCAACCGGCACCACGCTTCGCGCGCCCATCATCCATGCATGAAAACCCGATGCGGGCAGCAGATTTTCATAAGCCTCATCCAGCACGTTGAGCCCGCCTGCATAGGCACCAAAAGCGGGCATGATCGCGCGGGTTCCATCTGACGCCACGCAACGTCGGCGCAAGCGGCGGCCACGCACGCGCACCGCCGCACATGGATGGAGATGTCCCGCAATTTCGCCGCTTGCGGGTGCCGGTTGCGGCTCATGGCGGAAAGTCAGCGGTCCGGTGCGAAGCTCGTGCATCACCGTTCCGCCGAAACGGCGCGGCGGCACGGGATCGTGGTTGCCTGTAATCCACACCCAATCCGTTTGCGCCGTCAGTGCGCCGAGAGCGGCTGCATCGGCTTCATCCATCCGGCTTTCAGCGTCGCGATCATGGAAACTGTCGCCAAGCGCTACGAGGCGCGCGGGCGCGAACCGCCTCATCAGGGCATCGAGACGGGCAAGCGTGGTTCTTGTGTCATAAGGCGGCAAGGCGATGCCGCGCGCGGCATAGGCCGAGCCTTTTTCAAGATGCAGGTCGGCGACCACGAGCATGCGCTCGGCTTCCCACCAGAGCGCGCCTTCGGCAAGCACGGTCAGCGCGGCGCCGCATACGCGCAATTCGCGCGATGCGCTGAGCTTTTCCTCGCTGCCTTGTGCCAGAGTGTCAAACAAGCCGCGTCGCCTCGTCGATCAATTCATCTGCCGCTTCGCTCAAGAGCGCTTCGTTCGCTTCGCCATGCACCGCTTCCTTGCCGATATCGAGAAGGACGGGCACAGCAAGCGGCGAGACGCGATCAAGCCTTTTCAGCACGATATGCGTTTTCACGCGCTTCAGCATATCGCCCACGCGGGCAACATCAAGAAGACCGGTCGCCGCGTCGGCATAGGTGGCGCGCAGCAAAATATGGTCCGGCTCGTGCTCGCGCAGCACGTTGTAAATAAGGTCGGAGGAAAACGTCACCTGACGCCCCGTCTTCTCCTGCCCCGGATAGCGGCGTTCGATCAGGCCGGAAATGATCGCGCAGTCGCGGAATGTGCGCTTCAGCAGGTTTGATTCCGCGAGCCACGCGTCGAGATCGTCGCCGAGCATGTCTTCGTTGAAAAGTTCGCCAAGCGGCAGCTCATTGCGTTCGGCCATCAATCCCATGTCGCGCAGGCCCCAGATCGCCAGCGCATATTCCGAGGCGATGAAGCCCATGGGCCGCGCGCCCGCACGGTCGAGGCGGCGCGTCAGCAACATCCCAAGCGTCTGATGCGCGAGGCGGCCTTCGAAGGGATAACAGACGAGATAAAATTTATCCCCGCGCGGGAATGTCTCGATCAGCAATTCGCCTTCGCGCGGCAACACAGAGCGCCATTCCTGCATGCGCAGCCATTCCGCCACCTGATCGGGCAGCGCCGCCCATTGTTCCCGATGCGCAAGCATGGCGCGCACGCGTTCCGCCAGATAGGTCGAGAGCGGGAACTTGCCGCCGTAATACGAGGGAACCATCGGCTCGCCGCCTTCGGCGCGACTGCAAAAGGCCTCGGTCTCGACGAGGCTTTCAAAGCGCAATATGTGTCCGGCGAAAATGAAAGTGTCGCCCGGCGTCAATTGATCGATGAAATATTCCTCGATCTCACCGAGCAATCGGCCGCCATAATTTCCGCGCGGGCGTGTGCCTTTTTTCACCAGCCTGATCTTCACCATCGCCGCCTCGACAATGGTGCCGACATTCATGCGATATTGCTGAATGACTTTCGGCGACGAAGGCCGCAGGCGCATGTCGCCGGTCATGGGAGAGTTGGGGCGCAGGCGCGCATAGCGATCATAGGTTTTGAGCGCATAGCCGCCCGTCGCGACGAAATCCACCGTACGGTCGAATTCTTCGCGCGCGAGATTGCGATAAGGTGCGGCCGCGCGGATCTCGTCATATAGCGCCGAAGGCATAAAGGGTTCGGAGCAGGCACGTCCAAGCACATGCTGGGCCAGCACATCGAGCGCGCCTTCGCGGCGGATGCGTCCGTCCTGCGCGCCTTCGATGGCCGCTTCGAGGGCGGCTTCACATTCAAGGACTTCAAAGCGATTGGCAGGCACAAGGAGTGCGCGCGACGGCTCATCGAGCCTGTGGTTCGCGCGACCGATGCGCTGGGCGAGGCGGCTCGCGCCTTTCGGTGCGCCGATGCAAATGACGAGATCGACCTCGCCCCAGTCGATGCCGAGATCGAGCGTCGAGGTGCAGACGACGGCGCGCAACGTGCCTGCGCCCATCGCGGCTTCCACCTTGCGCCGTTGCTCGACGCTGAGCGAACCATGATGCAGCGCGATGGCAAGCCCGTCTTCGTTGAGATGCCAGAGTTCCTGAAAGACGCGTTCGGCCTGACTGCGCGTGTTGACGAAGACAAGCGTCGTCTTGTTCGCCTTGATCGCGTCATAAACGGCGGGCATGGCGTGACGCGCCGAATGGCCGGACCAGGGAATGCGCGCGTCGTCTTCGTTGTCGCTTTCAGGGTTACGCGGCACGAGAATGCCGATCTCCGGCGTCGCGCCCGGCGGCGCAACCACGACATCGCTCAGAAGCTCGCCGCCCATGGGCTGCGGCATCAGATAGCGGCGCAGTTCATCGGGTTCGGCAACGGTCGCCGAAAGGCCGACGCGGCGCAGCGACGGGGCGAGTGTTGCCAGACGCGCAAGACCCAATGACAGAAGATCGCCGCGTTTTGAATTCGCCAGCGCATGCAATTCGTCAAGGATGACACATTGCAGATTGCCAAAGAAAATATCCGCATCCGCATAGGAGAGAAGCAGCGCCAGTTGTTCCGGCGTCGTCATCAAAATGTCGGGCGGTTCGCGGCGCTGTCGCTGGCGGCGGTTAGACGGCGTATCGCCCGTCCGCGTCTCGATGGCGATGGGCAGACCCATCTCGGCAATCGGCGTTTCAAGGTTGCGCTTCACATCAACGGCCAGCGCCTTCAGGGGCGAGATATAAAGTGTGTGGAGGCCACGTTTGCGCGCCGGGTTCTCGCTCAGCTCGACAAGACTCGGCAGGAAGCCAGCAAGCGTCTTACCCGCTCCCGTCGGCGCAATCAGCAGCACCGAGCGCCCGGCGCGGGCAAGGTCGAGAAGTGCAAGCTGATGGGCGCGCGGCTCCCACCCCCGGCGCGTGAACCAGCGCTCGAACTGCGCGGGCAGGCGCCCGGCAGGCAAGGCGGTCGGCGCTTTTCGAGGCAGCCTTTTCATGTGCGAACTATAAACCGTTCCCCGCGCCTGCAATCCATGGGAAACTTGACCCCGCCCTGCCAGAGTTGAATTTTGACCGGAGTATTGTTCGTGCCGACCGCAAACATTACGCGTGACTTCATTGTCGATATGAACACCCTTTGGCCGCTTCTCATCGAGAACGGGCTTGGCCTCGCCTCCGCCCTGATCATTCTGGTTCTGGGCCTCTGGTTCTCCGGCAAGGCCCGGAAATGGACGATCGGCGCATTGCGGCGCATGCCGCATGTCGATGCGACGCTGCAGGGCTTCTTCGGCAGCCTCGTGCGTTACATCATCATCATATTCACCGTTCTGGCGGTGCTGGCGAAATTCGGCGTGCAGACGGCAAGCCTCGTGGCGTTGCTTGGCGCTGCAGGTCTCGCGGTCGGCCTCGCGCTGCAAGGCACGCTCTCCAATGTCGCGGCGGGCGTGATGCTGCTGATCTTCCGGCCTTTCCGCGCCGGGCAGGCGGTCGAGGTCGGCGGCATTGCAGGCACGGTGAAGGAGCTCACGCTCTTCACGACGGAACTCACGACTGCGGACAATATTCAGATCATCGTGCCGAACAGCGCCGTCTGGGGGCAGCCTGTACGCAATATGAGCCATCACCCGACGCGGCGGCTGGAGCTGCTTTTCCGCGTGAGCTATGGAACCGATCTCGGCCGCGCGCTTGCCGATCTCCAGAGCGTCGTTGACGGCGACACACGCATTCTGAAAACGCCAGCGCCGGTCATCGCCGTCGCGGCCTTCAGCGACATTTCGGTCGATCTTCTGGTCCGCATCTGGGCTGCGACCAGCGATCTGGAGGCTGTAAAATTCTCGGTGCTGCGGACCGTCAAGGATCGCTTCCAAGCCAGCGGTATCGATATTCCAACCCTGCCGCATATGGGGCAGGATGGCCTGCGGACACCTCGCGCACAAACTGATCGGTAGACGAAGCATGCAGAAGATTTTTGGCGGCCCTATTCTTCCTACGCTTATGAAGCTCGCCGTCGCCTCGGTTGTCGTCGGCATATTGCTGGCCTTCTTCGGCATTCAGCCAATCGACCTCTGGCGCGATTTTCTGGATACGGTCGCGCGCATCTGGCACATGGGCTTCGATGCCATAGACTGGTCGGTCCGCTACATCCTGCTCGGCGCGGTTGTCGTCGTGCCGATCTGGCTTTTTGTGCGGCTCTGGACCTTCCTGATCGAGCGGAAGTGAGCTGACGCAGCGTTCCGCTAGGTCCATCTTGCCTCGCGTGCAAATGCGTTTGCGCCTGCTATCCTCTCGCAAAACAATTTATGGAGGATGATATGTCGACCATGTTTCGCGACGGACTTCTGAAGGGCAAACGCATTCTGGTGACGGGCGGCGGCACGGGCCTCGGCAGGGAAATGGCTGAGGACTATCTGCGGCTCGGTGCGGAAGTCTATATTTGCGGACGCCGCAAGAATGTTCTCGACGACACCGCCAAGGAGCTGATGGACAAGCATGGCGGCTCGGTCAAAACGCATAGCGTCGATATTCGCGTCGCCGCCGCCGTCGACGACATGATCGGCGAAATCTGGGCCGATGGCGGGCCGCTGACCGGCCTCGTCAACAATGCGGCGGGCAATTTCATCAGCCCGACGAAAGACCTCTCGCCCAAGGGCTTCGATGCCATTGCGGGCATCGTCTTTCACGGCTCCTTCTATGTGACGCATGCCTGCGGCAAGCGCTGGATCGAAGGCGGGAACAAGGGCAGCGTGATCTCGATCCTGACGACCTGGGTGTGGAACGGCGGTCCCTTCACCGTGCCGTCCGCCATGTCGAAGGCCGGTATCAACATCATGACGAAATCGCTCTCCGCCGAATGGGGTCAATACGGCATTCGCCTCAATGCAATCGCCCCCGGCCCCTTCCCGACCAAGGGCGCGTGGGAACGGCTGAGCCCCGGCCAGTCAACCGACGGCGACACCTCGCGCGAGGGCATTCCGATGGGGCGCGTCGGCGAAATGGACGAGCTGAAAAACCTCGCCACATTCCTGATGGCCGATGGCTGCGACTATCTCACCGGCCAGTGCATCGCCATTGACGGCGCGGGCTTCAATGCAGGCGGCGGCAATTTCTCGCGCCTGTCGAAGCTGTCGGAAGAAGAGTGGGACGGAATGCGCGAAATGATCCGTTCGGCAAACGACAAGGACAAGGCGCAGCGCAGCGTCTGACGAGAACTGGAGCGGGTCCGTGCCTAGTGCGCGGACTCGCGACCATCCCAAAGCATCGACGTCACACGCCAGGTCTTCAGCGTCTCGACGGGCGGCACTTCCCCTTCCGCCGCGGGCGTCGCGCCCTGCAATTCATAGATGACATGCGTGGAACCGGGCTGCGGGCAATAGAGACGACCTGTCTTCTCGCCTGCTCCCGACATGCATTCGCTCAGGTTTCCATCCGGTATCGCCTCGGAAAATGACGAACCGATATGGACGCCCTTGTCGTCCTTGACGCTTTCGTCAATGACCAGAATGCTTTCGACGTTCTTTCGGTCCATGGACGGATAGATTTCGAAGAGCGGCTTGCTGCCGCTCGAAACCCGTATGACATGCTCGCCCGGCTGGAGCGCGGAGGAAACCGCCGCTTCCACCTCGAGTTTCGGCAAGAGCTTCTTGATCGTGGCGACGTCGAACTCGGCCTTGATCGTGATCGGACCGACGCTTGTCTGGCCGACCACCAGCTCGGACGGCTTTGAACAGGCAAACAGGGCAAGCGCAAGAGTAGCCATCAGGCCGATTTTCGCGAGCGACTTCATTCGTGTTTTCCTTTGTTGCCCGCGCATTATTATCCGGCTACTGCGACTAATCCATCGTTATGACGACCTTCCCGATCGCCTGTCTGTTTTGCAGCATGCGCATCGCCTCAACCGCGTGATCGAGCGGAAAGGTCGCACAGACATAGGGGTCGATCTTGCCTTCGGCAGCGAGACGATCGATCGCCTCGATGTTCGCCCTGCCCGCCTCCGGGTCGCGGCGGCCATATTCACCGGCACGCACACCGACCACGGAAAAACCCTTGATGAGAGGCATGTTGACCGAAACGCTCGGAATGCGCCCGCTCGTGAAACCGATAATGAGAAGGCGACCGTTCCAGGCGATGCAGCGGACGCTTTCGTCGAAGACGTCGCCGCCGACCGGATCGTAAATGACATCGGCGCCCTTGCCGCCCGTCAGTTCCTTCACCTCTTCACGGAAGCCGCGCGTCACGTTGATGACATGATCGGCGCCGCGCGCCTTCACGACCTTCAGCTTCTCATCCGATGCCGATGTCGCAATGACCTTCGCACCCCAGAGCTTGCCGATATCGACCGCCGCCATGCCGACGCCGCCGGTGCTGCCATGCACGAGAAGCGTTTCGCCCGCTTTCAGATTGCCGCGGATGATGAGCGCGACATAAGCGGTGAGGTAGGCTGCCGGATAGGCGGCGGCCTTGATGAAGTCCATGCCCTTCGGCATGGGGCGACAGTTCTCGGCCGCGATATTCACTTCCTCGGCAAAGCCGCCGATGCGCAGACCTGCCACGACCTCATCGCCCGCCTTCAGCTTCGTCACGCCCTCGCCGACTTGCGAAACAATGCCCGCCCCTTCCATGCCGGGCGCGAAGGGAAGCTCCGGCTTGAACTGATATTTGCCCTGCACCATCAGAATGTCAGGAAAGTTGATCGAGCAAGCCTTCAGCCGCAGACACACTTCGCCTGCGCGCGGCGGCGGCAGCGTCACCTCATCCATTCGCAGGACAGATATGTCTTCCGACAATTCGTGCACGCGCATGCTGCGCATCGGCGTCTCCCCATTTTCAATTTTGTTTGAAAGAAGCATAGGGCGATCGGGCTTCCACGCCTAGACGATGCCCAATGCTTCGAGGATGGCGACGCAGCCCAGCGCGACGAAGATCGCCGCCGCCGTGCCGCGCACGAGTTGCATGGGAAGCGCCTTTGCTGCCGCCTCGCCCAGAAATACCGCAGGCACATTCGCGATCATCATGCCGATGGTCGTGCCGCCTGCGACGGCAAGGAGATCGTGAAAACGGGCGGCAAGGCCGATCGTTGCGAGTTGCGTCTTGTCGCCCATTTCAGCGAGGAAGAAGGCGATGGTCGTCGTGATGAAAGGTCCGAAGCGCGAGCCTGTGCCGTCCGACACATCGTCCACCTTGTCGGGGATCAGCATCCAGACGCCTGCCGCGAGGAAAGAAACGCCAAGCACCCAGTTCAAAATCTGCGGCGTCAGCCAGCTTGCGACCAGAATGCCGAGTTCGGCGGCAAGCGCGTGATTGACGATGGTAGCGACGAAAATGCCCGCGATGATCGGCAAGGGCTTTCGGAAGCGCGCGGCGAAGACCAGAGCCAGCAGTTGCGTCTTGTCGCCGATTTCGGCGACGGCGACCGCCGACATAGAAATAAGGAAGGCTTCCATGAATATTCCTCGGGGCCGGGCGCGCTCAAAACCAATGACTCGACAGCGCACCGCCCGGCCGGGAGGCGCGCATCAAGCCAAAGGTCTCGTCAATCGGCGCGGAATATTCCCGCAGCCCCTGCACGCGCCATGACCCGCAAGCGGATCAAGTATGTTGACGCGCACCCCTCTCAGTCTCACGACGGAGGGCGACTACTCCCCTAAGGACGCAACGGAGATAGCACAGGGTGTCGCGTTCCGGCAAGACCGGTCAGCCGCGGAGCGCGCTGTGCAGATCGCGGGCGATTTCCTCGCAGGCACGCTTGGCCGCGGGAACCGCACCCGTCATGGCCGTGAAGGCATGGGCGAGATTGTCGTAGCAACGGTAAGTCACCTTCACGCCCGCCTCTTTCAGCCGGTCGGCATAGGCGATGCCCTGATCGCGCAATACGTCGAAGCCGGAGGTTATGACGATAGCCTGCGGCTGGCCTTCGAGATCGGTCGCTTTCAGGGGCGACGCGCGCAGGTCGGCCGCGTCGGCGGGCGCGCGGAGATATTGCGCGATGAACCACTCCATGATGTCGCGCGTCAACGGATAGACGTTCTCGCAGCTCGTCCATGAGCCGCCCTGCCATTCCATATCGGTGACGGGATAGATGAGAAGCTGCGTCACGGGTGTTTCCTCACCCGCGCGCATCGTCTCCTGCGCGACGATGGCGGAGAGATATCCTCCCGCTGAATCGCCGCCGACGCCGATACGGCGCGTCATGCCGAGCGCGGTGTTGTTGGCGCAGGCATAGCGAAAGGCTGCCAGCGCATCGTCGGCGGCAGCGGGGAACTTGTGTTCGGGCGCGAGGCGATAGGCGACCGACATCACGACGCAATCGGCGATATGCGACAGCATCGAGCAGAAGGTATCGCATGTGTCGAGATCGCCGATCACGCAACCGCCGAAATGAAAGAAGACGAGGCCGGGCAAGGGGCCCGTCGCGTTTTTCGGCGTGTAGAGGCGCGCATCGAGCGGGCCTTCGGCACCGGGTATGGTGATGTCCTTGACGGTGACATGCGAATGCCGCTTGCCGTCAAGCAGGGCAAGGCCCTGCGCGGTCGCCGCGCGGCCCGCCACGGGATCGAGCGTCGTGATCGAAGGCGCCTTTGCGCCTTGTGCGGCAAGGAACTGCATGCGCGCATCAAGCACGCGTCCATCGATCTGCAGCGGCGCACCGCCTGTCATGGCAAGGAGCGCGCCGTCTGGCAATTTGAGCAAAGTGCGGACGATAAGCTTCTGGACGTTCACGCGCGGCCTCGAGGTTGGACTATTTATTTTCGTGATGGAGGTTTCAGCGGCAAGGCTTCAAAGCCTTTCAGCACCAGCGTCGTCGCGAAGTCGGCGGCGATCTTGGGTTCCACTTCGGTGCGAAGGATCATGCGATCGCCGATCTCCATGGCAATGCCGACGACGGCGGCCATCAGATATTCGCTATCGACGGGTGGAAGATTGCCGTCGCGAATATCTTCCTCGATATATTCGCGTATCTCTTCCAGACCGGCGAGAATTTCCGGCGTATCCATGCGCACGCGAAACCAGGTCTGGTTGCCGCGGATCATCTGAAATGTGTGCCGGTCCGTCGCCAGATAATCGAAATAGGTGCGATAGGCGTTGCGGATGAATTCTTCGAAGTTGCGCGAGCGTATGCGGTCGGCCTTGAGGCGCGGACGGATGCGGCGCATGCCGTCATCCATGATCGCCTCGAAGACCTCTTCCTTGCTCTTGAAGTAATTATAGAAGGTGCCGGAAGCGAGGCCGGTCTTGCGGATGATGTCGCGCACAGTCGTCGCGCCATAGCCGAGTTCGGCAAAGACCTCACGCGCCGCGTTCAGTATCGCTTCCCGGTTGTTGAGCTTCGTCTGCTCACGCTTGCCCATCGGTTTGCCCGACGACAAGAAAGCTCCGGCCTCTTTCACAAGCGGCTGCTTCTCCTTGACCTCGTTCATACGCGTTCCACGTTCCGGCATGAGCTGCCGCACTTCCAAACCACTGCAAGTCCCCTGTTTCCCCGAGGCCACTTGCGCCCCATGGCTCTAATCTAGACGAAGCCGGAGAAAGGTCAATTTGACGCAGGGTCCCTGCGGCCAAAACCGACACCGAATCAATAGGTTGAGCACATCCGGCGTTTAACGGGGCACGTCAGCCGGGCCGAAATGCACACCCATGATGGCCATATCGACCGTATGGCCGTCGGCGGCGAGCGGCAAAATCAGCGCATGAAACGCCAAGTAGTCTCTTTCGATCCAGTATAGCCGTCCTTCGAATGCGAGCGGTTTGCGGCTGGACAACAGGCGCTCCAGAATCTGCTCGGCGGCCTCGATGGCCGGTGCGGTGAAAAATTCGCGCATGCGGCGGCCTGTACGATCATGACCAATCATCTCGACGAGATGCGTGCCCGACAGGCGATAGTAATAATCGAGCGGGTCGCGCAAAATATCGACCATTGCGACATGCGGCATCAGACGCGGAATTTCGATCGGGTCGATGTCCTTGCGCGACGGAAGAACGCCCTCGCTTCCTTTTCCCTGCCAATAGTTCAGAAGTTGCTGGAGCTTGGTGTCGAGGTTGGAAAAATCCTCCACGGGCGTAAATTCCGTGACGGTATCCAGCATATGGCCTTCCTTCTGAACGCAACTAAATGGGGTTCGCAAATTCCGGTCCCCGGCAGTAGATTGGCCTCATCCAGCCCGTTCGGGCTTGCCCCCGTCAATCAAAATATGAAAAGCCGCGATAGAGAATGGCCAGCGAGTTCAAACTTACCCCCCAAGCCATCCAGAACATGAAAGACGTGCTGATCCAGCACGTGCCGCATGCCCGCGCGCTCGGCCTGACTATCGTCGATGCCAAGCCCGGTCATTCGTGGCTGTCGGTTCCCTATGACGAGAAGTTCATCGGCAATGTGGAAACAGGCGTCATCCATGGCGGCGTCATCACGACGATGCTCGACAATGCCTGCGGCACCGCCGTGCAGCTCGCATTGCCCGAGCGCATGTCGATTGCCACGCTGGATTTGCGGATCGACTATATGAAGCCGGCGACGCCCGGCCTTGCCCTTATGGGTCATGCGCATTGCTACAAGGTCACGCGCAATATCGCCTTTGTGCGCGGCACGGCCTATCACACGGATGAAGCGGACCCGATTGCAACCTGCGTCGGTACCTTCATGCTCGCAGCAAATCGCGCGACGCCGATGGATTACATATCGGCGGCAGTCAAGCAGCCGAAGAGCGAGGGCTGACCATGAGCGAGACAAAAGCAGACGCCACGCCCCGCCAGGACCTGAACAAGTTCATTTCCGCGATCCCCTATGCGCGCTTTCTGAATATCAACGTCGATCAGAAAGGCAATGAAATCACGACCGTGATGACCTTCGAGCACAAGCTCATCGGCAATCCGGTATTGCCTGCGCTGCATGGCGGCGCCATCGGCGCGTTCCTCGAAATGACGGCGATCATCCAACTCGCTTTCGAGACGGGCATCACCGCCGTGCCGAAGCCCATCGGCATCACCATCGACTATCTGCGTTCGGGCAAGCCGCTCGACACATATGGCCGTGCGCGCATCACCAAGCAGGGGCGTCGCGTCGCCACCGTGCTGGTCGAAGCCTGGCAGGAAGATCGCACGAAGCCCATCGCGACCGCGCATGGGCACTTCCTCCTCAAGGCGGCGGACGAAGCGGGCGGCTGATGGACAGGCCGGAGATCGCACCGCCTGCCGGTTATCCGCATCTCAAATATGCACAGATCGAGCGCGAGCGGCGCTGGCTCTGCACGCAAATGCCGGAGGAGGCGATCTCCGCCCCGGAGATATTCGAGATCGTCGATTACTATCTGCCGGACAGCGCGTTGCGATTGCGTTCAGCCGCGCCGCTTCATGGCGGTGTGGACAATTTGCGCCTGTCGAAGAAGACGCAGCTTGCCGATCCGCGCCATCGGCTCATCACGACGATCTATCTCAGCGAAAGCGAATATGCGCAGATGCGCGTGCTCGGCGGGTTGGTGCTCAAGAAACATCGACACAGCTTCAGCCTTGCAGGCCGCCGCATTTCAGTCGACCGTTTCGACGCGCCGCTTGCCGGGCTGGTTCTTGCCGAAGTCGAATTCGATGACGATGAAACCATGAGCGCCTATCCAAGCCCGCCCTTCGCGATCCGGGAGGTAACGCACGACGCGCATTTCACCGGCTTCGCATTGGCGCAGCTTGCAGCGGCAGGCGCGCCGGACCTCGCCGCCCTGACCGGCGACCGCTGAATGGAGACGGCGGCCAAGCCCGTCACCCACCGCTCGGTGCTGCGACTTGCCGGGCCGATTGTACTTTCCAATATTTCGACGCCGCTGCTCGGCCTAGCCGACATGGTCGTCATCGGGCGCATTCCCAATCCGGCGGCGCTCGGCGCCATTGCAATCGGCGCAACGATTTTCAATTTCGTTTATTGGGGCTTCGGCTTTTTGCGCATGGGGACCACGGGCCTCACCGCTCAGGCGCTGGGCGCGCGCGACGCGGAAGAAGTGAGCGCCAATCTCGCCCGCGCGCTGCTCGTCGCATTCGCCATCGGGTTCAGCCTCATTCTTCTGCAATGGCCGATTGCATTCGCAGCTTTCGCGCTTCTAAAGGGCAGCGCGCAGGTGCAGGCCATGGCGCATGATTTCTTTTCGATCCGCATATGGAGCGCGCCTTTCACGCTGGCGAATTTCGCGCTGCTCGGCTGGTTCATCGGCCGCCAAAAAGCAAAGACCGCGCTGGTGGTGCAGGTCTTCATGAACGGCCTCAACATCGTGCTCAACGTCACTTTCGTCGCAGGCTTTGGCTGGGCGGTGAAAGGCGTCGCGGCAGGCACGCTTATCGCGGAAATCGCCGCCGCCGGTCTTGGCGGGGCGCTCGCCTGGCGCGACCTCAAAGGCATCGGCTGGACTGGTCGCTGGACGCGCGCGCAGCTTCTCGATCCCGTGCGGCTTGGCCGCATGATCGCCGTCAATCGCGACATCATGCTGCGCACCTTCTGCCTCATCTTTGCCTTTTCGTTTTTCACCGCACAGGGCGCGAGAGCGGGCGATGTGACGCTTGCGGCCAATGCCGTGCTCGGCCAGTTCATCGCCCTGTCGGCATTTCTGCTCGACGCGTTCTGCTCGGCAACGGAAGCTCTGGTCGGCGAGGCTGTCGGCGCGCGCAGCAAGAGAACGCTGGAGCGGGCGGTGTTTCTTTCGTCGCTATGGGCTGGCGTGACGGCGCTCGCATTATCGGCATTCGTATATTTTGCCGGGCCGCTGCTTATCGACGCGTTGACGACCGCGCCAGACGTGCGGGCGGCAGCACGGATCTATCTTCCCTGGGCGGCGCTCGTTCCATCCATTGCCGTCTGGTGCTTCCTGCTCGACGGCATTTTCATCGGCGCGACGCGCACCGGCGAGATGCGCAACGCCATGGCGGCGGCGCTGACGATCTTCCTCGTCTCGTGGTGGTTTCTTGCACCCGCATATGGAAATAACGGGCTCTGGGCAGCGCTTGCCATTTTCTATGTCGCGAGAGCGGCGACGCTACTGCCCTTTTATGGTTCGGTGCGGCGCGCCGCGCTCAGCCCATATCATTGAAGAGATCGAGCACGTTTTCCGGTGGGCGGCCCAGCGCTGCGCGTTTGCCGAAGAGAACGACCGGGCGCTCGATCAGGATTGGATTATCCACCATCGCCTGCACGAGCTTGTCGTCGGTGAGGCTTTCAGCGTCGAGGCCGAGTTCCTTGTAGATTGCTTCCTTCTTGCGCATCAGCTCGCGCGGGCGCATGTGCAATTCCTTCAGCACCGTTTTCAACTGAGCGGCGCTTGGCGGCGTCTTCAGATATTCGACGATTTCAGGCTGAAGCCCATGCTGCTCCAGAAGCGACAGCGTGGCGCGCGATGTGCTGCAACGAGGATTATGCCAGATCGTGACGTCGGACATGTCTTCTACTCCGGTTGATGGCCTTACCAGTTCTTCGCATCGACACCGACGGCATCGGCGACGTGCGAAAATCCGTCGCGGGCCAAGGCTGCGGCGAGATCGCATTTAACGCTGGCAACAAGTGCGGGGCCTTCATAGGTCAGCGCCGAGTAAAGCTGAACGAGCGAGGCGCCGCTACGAATTTTCGCATAAGCATCCGCGCCGCTCGCAATGCCGCCGACGCCGACGATCGGGATTTGTCCCTTTGTCAGGCGGTAGATGTCGCGCAGCACTTCCGTCGACAGCGCAAAAAGCGGCTTGCCGGACAGTCCGCCGGTTTCATGGGCATGCGGACCCGAAACGAAACCTTCGCGCCGGATCGTCGTATTCGAGACGATGAGCCCGTCGAGATGCATATCGAGCGCAACGGCGGCGATATCGGCAAGTTCAGGCGCAGTGAGATCGGGCGCGATCTTCAGGAGGATCGGCACATTTCCCTTGCGCGCCTTCAGCACGCGCGACACCAGCGCCTCAAGCTCGGCGCGATTTTGCAGCGCGCGCAGGCCCGGCGTATTGGGCGAGGAAATATTGACGGTGAAATAGCTCGCGAGGCCTTCGAATGCGGCAATTCCTGTTTCGTAATCGGCAATGCGATCGGCAGCGTCCTTGTTCGCACCGATATTGACGCCGACTATTCCGCCGCGCGCGCGCCGCGCTTCAAGGCGGCGCTTCAGCGCATCATGGCCCTCATTGTTGAAGCCGAGACGATTGATGACAGCGCGTTCCGCCTCAAGGCGGAAGATGCGCGGGCGCGAATTGCCCGCTTGCGGGAGCGGCGTCACGGTGCCGACTTCAGCAAAGCCCATGCCCATGGCGAGCATGGCGTCCGGCACTTCGCCGTTCTTGTCGAAGCCCGCCGCGATGCCGACAGGGTTCGGGAAATGCAGCCCGAAGAGATCGACGCCGAGCGATGCCGGATCGGCACCGTGTTGGCGCGGACCGAGGCCGCTCTTCAGCGCAATGATCGTCAGGCGATGCGCGCGTTCGGGATCGACAAATCGCAGCGCCGGGCGGGCAAGCGGGAAGAGGTTCATGAAGCTCACTCGGTCAAATCGGGAAAACGATGCTCGCCGCTGGCGCAAAGCGGCAGGGGATCGACACGGCGCACCGCGCTCATCGGCAGCGGCGCATAAAGATGCGGGAAAAGAGCGCCGCCACGCGACGGCTCCCATTTGAGATCGAGGACGGATGCATCGACCGCCACGAGCAGCAGATCGAGCGCGCCGGCAAAATGCCTGGCCGCCGTTTCATGCGCCTGTTCGGCGGTCGAAAAATGGATGAAGCCGTCTTTCAGATCGACCGCCGAGCCATCAAAGCGCCCCGCCGCCTCCGCCGCGCGCCACTCGCCCTCGCTCACGATCTTGTAGATGGTCCGCGCCGTCATTTTTCCCTCGCTCGATGCGCGCGCAATGTAGCGGCGGGGGTATGCGGGGACAAGAACGGCCTATGGCGAGGCGATATTTATGGGTTATCATTCCTAGGAATATCAACCTAGAGATGGAGCCTGCCATGCCCCCTTCTCTCTCGCATCCCCGCCTCTGGACGGCGATCGACAAGATTGCGCAGCGTCACGGGCTTTCGGTTTCGGGGCTGGCAAAGGCGGCGGGGCTCGATCCGACCGCATTCAACAAATCGAAACGCGTGACGGCGGAAGGGCGGCCGCGCTGGCCGAGCACGGAGAGCCTGGCGCGCGTGCTCGACGCGACGGGGGCAAGCCTCGATGAGTTCGTCATGCTGGTCGAGGGCGAGGGCGGCGCGGCGCGGCCCCGGCGCGTCCCGCTGATCGGTCTCGCACAAGCCGGTGGCGGCGGCTATTTCGACGATGCGGGATTTCCCGTCGGCGGCGGCTGGGACGAGGTTTCGCTGCCGGATGTGAAAGACGAGAACGCCTATGCGCTGGAAGTTTCCGGCGACAGCATGGCTCCCGTTTATCGCCATGGCGACGTCATCGTCGTCTCTCCCGCCGCTTCCATTCGCAAGGGCGACCGAGTGGTCGTGAAAACGATCACGGGCGAGGTCATGGCAAAGGTGCTGGCGCGGCGCAGCGAAAAACGCATCGAGCTGCATTCGCTCAATCCCGCCTTCGATATGCGCGTGCTGAAGCCGGAAGACGTTCTCTGGATGGCGCGGATTATCTGGGCGAGCCAATAGCGCCGGGATGCACGTTGCCGGGGCGAGGCGCGTTTTGCGGCAACGTGACGTTTTCGAATTGACCAAGCTGCTCATGCAGGATCGCCCTTAGTGCCGCGTCGTCACGCGTGTCGAGCACCAGCTTCAGGCGCTGCGCACGGCGGCGAGCGAGCCTGCCCAGTTCATCTTGCGGTTCGGCATTCAAGGCCGTTGCCAATGCGCGCTTGGCCTCGATGCGGTGCAGCGGGCCGCCAAGCGCGATCAATTGCAGCGCATATTGATAGGCGATAGCGACATTGTCGGGTTCCAGCGACAGCGCGCGGGCATAGGCGGCAAGGCCCTGATCGAGCGACGCGCCATAGATCGTTTCGCCGATCATCCCGCCATCGCGGACGATTTCGAGATTCCAGCCGCCGAGAAGCGCATGCGCCCAGGCGCTGTTCGGATCGAGCGCGAGCGCCCTGTCGATATGCGCGCGTGCTTCGGCGGCATAGCCCGCGAAATGCGCGGCGAGGCTTCCATCCATGCGGCCGATGAAACCAAGCGCAAGCGCCAGACACAAATGGCCCTCAAGGTTCTGCGGATCGAGCGCAATGGCGGCGCGAGCATCCGCTTCGGCGCGAAGGAGTATGGCGCGGCGCTCGGGCGGCGGTGCGATGAAGTCGCCTTCCACAATCGCGGCCCGGGCGGCAAAAGCCAGCCCCTCGGCGGTTGCAACCGGCCTTGCGAGCGCAGCAGCCTCGGCAAACGCGCCGCGCGCAAAGGCGAGACGCGCGGGGCCGAGATCCTGCGCCGACGCCCTTGCCGGAAAGATCGAGGCAAGCGCGAATACGACAAGGCAAATGCTCGCTAGGCGAAACCGCGCAATCCACATGGCCTTATGATCGGGCACGAAGTTATGCGCCGCAAGGCCAAGCGCCGCCATAAAGGCGCAAGGCCGCTCACATCTGCGTGCGAACGGCCTGCTCTATGGAGAATTGCCTCAGGCTTTCGAAAGATCCTCGCCCGCCAGCGCGCGGCGGATGAGTTTCGCGGTTTCCTTCATGCCATAAAGCGCGATGAAGGAGCCGAAACGCGGCCCTTGCGCCTCGCCCAGCAGCACCTCGTAAAGCGCACGGAACCAGTCGCGCAGGTTCTCGAAACCATGCGCCTTGCCGATTTCATAGACGAGGTTCTGCAGCTCTTCAGCCGTGTCCTGACCGTCAAGAACTTCGAGGCGCGAGGCGAGATCGGCAAGCGCGGTGCGTTCCATCTCGCTCGGCGCGCGATAGGTTTTTGCGGGCTTCACGAAATCGTGGAAGTAATTCACCGCATAGCCGACGAGCTGGTCAAGCTTGGGCAGGTTCTCCGGCGTCGCATCGGGCGCATAACGGCGGATGAAGCCCCAGAGCACGGACTTGTCCTCGGCCTGACAGGCGCTGGCAAGATTGAGCAGCAGCGCAAAGCTGATCGGCAGGTCTTCGGCGGGCGGCTGTCCGCGATGGATGTGCCAGGCCGCGTTGCCGAGGCGCTCCTTCGTTTCCTGCTTGCCGAAATTCGTCAGCGAAGCGAGATACTCATCGACGTTTTTCGGGATCACATCGAAATAGAGCCGCTTGCCAGTGCGCGGCGCCTGATACATGAAATATTGCAGGCTTTCCGGGCTCGCATAACGCAGCCAGTCTTCAATCGAAAGGCCGTTGCCCTTCGACTTCGAAATCTTCTTGCCCTCCTGATCGAGGAAAAGCTCGTAGTTGAAACCTTCCGGCGGATTGACGCCGAGCACGCGGCAGATGCGCGAGGCGAGCTTGACGCTGTCGATCAGATCCTTGCCGGCCATTTCGTAATCGACCTTGAGAGCCGCCCAGCGCATCGCCCAGTCAGCCTTCCATTGCAGTTTGCAATGGCCGCTGGTGACAGGCACCTCGACAATCTCCCCGGTTTCCGGTTCGGCATAGGTGACCGTGCCCTTCTCGACATTGCGCTCGATGAGCGGCACGAGAAGCACATGGCCGGTGCGGGGGCTGACGGGCAGGATCGGGCTATAGGTCTGCTGGCGCTCTTCGCGCAGGCTCGGCAACATGATCGCCATGATCTCATCGAACTTCGCCAGAACCTTGAGAAGCATCGCGTCGAAGCGACCCTCTTTATAATACTGGGTCGAGGAGGCGAACTCGTATTCAAAGCCGTAGCTGTCGAGGAACGAGCGCAGGCGGGCATTATTATGTTCGCCGAAGCTCGGATATTCGCCGAATGGATCAGGCACCTTGGTCAGCGGCATATTGATGTAGTTCGCCAGCATCTCCTGGTTCGGCACGTTGGTCGGCACCTTGCGCAAACCGTCCATGTCGTCCGAGAAGCAAAGAAGGCGCGTCTTCACGCCCGGCATCAGCGTTTCGAAGGCGCGACGCACCATGGTCGTGCGCGCCACTTCCCCGAAGGTGCCGATATGCGGCAGGCCGGACGGGCCGTAGCCCGTTTCAAACAGGACGGTACGGTCTGGATTGCCCTCTTTCTCCAGCCGCTCGACAAGTTTCCGCGCTTCCTCGAAAGGCCAGGCTTTGCTCACCCGGGCAATCTCAAGGAAGGCGGATTCGTGCGTGTTCTGGGCTTCCGACGACATAACGACCTGCGAAAAATAGCTTAATGATTTGTAAAGTGACGGGACCCTAAGCTTCGGGTCCCGTACAGTCAACGCGACACGATCTGCTCCCGACAGGTCCGATAAAACCTTTCAGATGCAGCAGCGCCGTCAGCAAATAGTAGCCGAATTGCGTTTTATGTCCGAGACGGAACTGCCCCCCGCAAAGGTCATGGATTCAGACGCCGCATTCGCAGCGGCGGCGGGACGCATCCACCGCAAACCCGATCTTGAGACACGCATTGCCGCTGAAGAGGTGCGCCTGCTCCTCGATCTGGGCGGCAGCAGCCGCTACACGATTTTCGGCGCCATTCTCATTGTCGGCCTGACCTTCTATCCGACGGCCCCCGTCTGGACGACCGGCATTGTCGTCGCGATACAGGCGATTGCCCAAATCATCTTTGACCGGGTCCGCACCGGCTTCAGGGCGGATCCCGATGCATGCGAGCGTGCCTTGACCTGGGCGCAGCGCTACGCGGTTGCCACCTTCATCAGCGGCATGACCTGGGGCATTGGCGGGCTCTTGTGGCTGCCGGGCTCGTCCTTCGCGCATCACATTTTTTTCGCTCTCGTCCTGTCCGTCCTGAGCATGGCAACCGCCATCTCGCGCGCCACCTATCCGCCTGCGGTCATCGTCTATGTCAGCGCCGCCTGCGCGCCGACGCTGCTTATGTTGCTGTATTTTCCCGAACTGCTCTCGGTTGCGACAGTCGCCCTCGGGCTCCTGTTCCTGTTCGCCCTGTTCGGCTGGACGCGACAGATGCACAAGTCCTATCGCGAAGCCATTCGGCTGCGCTTTGAAAACGCCGATCTTGTCGAGCGCATGGCGCGGGCACATGCGGCGACCGAACAAAAACGCGCCGACGCCGAAGAAGCGAAAATCCGCGCCAGAGCTGCAAACCGCGCCAAGAGCGAGTTTCTCGATATTCTCGGCCATGAGGTTCGCACGCCGCTCGAGACGCTGTCGCATATGGCCGTGCAGCTTCATGATGAGCCGTTGACCGAGACGCAGCACAATCTTGCTCAGGCCATGAGCGCGTCGAGCGAAATGCTGCGGCGTCTGTTCGACGACATGATCGACTTCTCGCAGATGGAAGCGGGCACTCTGGAACTGAAGCCGCGCAGCTTCGATCCGGCAGAGCTTGTGAAGAGCGTCGTGCGGCTGATGCGTCCGCGGGCGAAAGAGCGCGGTCTGTCGCTGGAACTCGATCTGGTGCCCAGCACACCGCCGACCATGATCGCCGATCCCGACCGGCTGCGGCAGGTGCTGGTCAACCTCGTCTCCAACGCTATCAAGTTTACGGAATCGGGCGGCGTTATCCTGCGTGTGCAGTCTGCCGCGGTTGACGCGCAAACCGAGGGTTTGCGCTTCTCTGTGATCGATACGGGCGTCGGGCTGACAGAAAGCGCCAAAACGCGGCTTTTTGAAAGCTTCACGCAGGGTGATGAACACAGCGAGCAGGAACGGCCGGGCGGCATGGGACTTGGCCTTGCCGTCTGCGATCGACTGACCCGGATCATGGGTGGCCAGATCCAGGTCGATAGCGCCGCCGGGCAAGGCAGCACCTTCTGGTTTCGCTTGCCGCGCGAAGCGGGAGCAATTGCCGCGCCGCAATCCGCGCAGAAGACGCCACGACTATCCCCGATGCAGCCCGACCGGCTCGTCGATCACGACTATCTCTATGAACTGGAACGCGAACTTGGTGTCGAACGCACGACGGAGCGCATGGTCGCGTCGCTGATACGCGTCGTCGAATTGCTGCGCGAAATCGATCGCGCAAAGGCAGCGCGAGACGTCCTCGCCCTGCACAACAACGCCGAGCGGCTGCAACGAGAGGCCCGGGAGGTCGGTCTTGTCGCCGTGGCGAATGTGGCTCAAGAGATCGCGGACGCCGTCAAATCCGGCCGCGCGGAAACGGCGATGCATGATGTTGCGCGGTTGCAGCCGAAGATTTCGGCAAGCTGGAGCGTGCTCGCCAAATCCTTCCCGAATATCAGCCTCTAATTTTCTGCCTATAGCTGCCCCACCGCAGGCCCGAGGGCAGCTATACTGAGAGGCAATGGCCCATTCTCCTGTCCACGATTCGGCTGGCTTCCAGATGGGAGGCCCTGTCCTTCCCGATGCGCCCGCGCTGGTCCCTGCCCGCATCGGCACGGGGAGCGCCATGCGCTGGGGTGCGCTTGCCGTCAGTGCCGATGGCGAGGTGGAGGAGCTGGGCGCCGAAGAAGCGCTCGACATGCTGGCGCGCGAGACGGTCATCACCGTCCATCCGGGCTTTACCGCGCGGCGGATTGCGCTGGGTCTGGGAAAAGGCAACAAGCGGCACGAGCGCGATGCCGGGCCGAAGGTTCTCGACCTTCTTGAGCTTTTCGCCTTCGTCCATCCCGCCGCCCCCTGCCTGCCGACACCGGGTGGGCTTGCCCGTGCGCTGGGGCTTGATGCCGGAGAGCAACCCGAAACACAGGCGCTGATGCTGCATCAGGCCGCAGCAAAGCTGCTGGCGACGCTGCAATCGCCGCACTACCCCGACCGCAGCGCTGCGGGGCGCGTTGCATGGCGCATGGCGGAGGCTGGCTGGGCCTGGGGGCCCGGCGTCATGGCAGCGCTTGGCGACGTCATCACACGCGACGGGCGCCCGCAGACCGGGCGCGGTTTCGACGTGTGGAACGATCTGCCCGAATGGGAAGATCGCGCGCCACGCGGCAATCCAAGCTCCATTCCGGTCAGCGAAGACGACGCACGCGCGCGGCTTGCCGAACTCGTCGGACCGGACGCTGAAAAGCGCAGCGGACAATCCGACTTCGCCGCCGCGACGGCGCGCGCCTTCAATGCGCGCGAAACGATGGGCGAACCCAATATCGTCATTGCCGAAGCAGGCACGGGCATTGGCAAGACGCTTGGCTATATCGCGCCTGCGAGCCTCTGGGCGCAGCGCAACAAGGGCACGGTCTGGCTTTCGACCTATACGAAGAACCTTCAGCGCCAGCTCGATCAGGAATTGACACGGCTCTATCCCGACCCTGCCGAGAAGGCGGAGAAGGCCGTTATCCGCAAGGGTCGCGAGAATTATCTCTGCCTGCTGAACTTTGCCGAATTCGCCGATCGCGCGGCGCGGAGCGGCGGCGCGGTCGCTGTCGGTCTGGTGGCGCGCTGGGCGCGGGCAAGCCGCGACGGCGACATGGTGGGCGGCGATTTCCCCGCCTGGCTCGCGCAGCGCCTGACCAATGTCGGCGAGGGGCGCGGCGGACTGACAGACAGGCGCGGCGAATGCGTCTACACGGCCTGCCCGCATTTCAAGAAGTGCTTCATCGAGAAAGCAATCCGCAAGGCGCGGCGCGCCGATATCGTCGTTGCCAATCATGCGCTCGTCATGCGGCAGGCGGCGCTCGATCTTGCGATCGCCGCACTCTCGCCCAAAGCGAATGCAACCTCGGTCGAGGCGGCCGGCAACTCCGAAGACGAGGAGCCGAGCGGGCGTGAGGAACGCTCGCGTTTCGTCTTCGACGAAGGCCATCACATATTCGATGCGGCGGACGGAGCTTTCTCGACGCATCTCTCGGCTGCCGAGGCGGGAGAGCTGCGGCGCTGGATCAGAGGCGCGGAAGGCCAACGCGGACGGCGCGGCCGCGGGCTTGAAGATCGTATCGGCGATCTGACCGGCGGCGACGAGATGGCGGAAGAAGCCTTGTCGGCAGCCATCAATGCCGCCGCCGCCCTTCCCGCACCGGGCTGGGCCGGACGGCTCAATGACGGGACGCCGCGCGGACAGGCGGAGCAATTTCTCGCGCTGGTCAGCACGCAGGTTCATGCGCGCTCCAGCGAAGCCGACACGCTCTATTCGCTGGAAGCAGAGATCGAACCGCTTGTTCCCGGCATTGAAGAAGCAGCGCGCGCGCTCGATCAAGCGCTGGAGCGTCTTGCGCTGCCGCTTCTACGCATTGCAGAGCGTTTGCGCGTGAAGCTCGACGCCGAAACGGAAGACCTCGACACATCGTTGCGCATTCGCATGGATGCGGCAGCGCGAGGGCTCGAACGCCGTGCAAAACTTCTGATCCCTTCCTGGCGCTCCATGCTGTCGACGCTCGGGCGTCCGACACCTGATATTTTCGTCGACTGGTTTTCGATCGAACGCATCGCCGGGCGCGAAGTCGATGTGGGCATGCATCGGCACTGGCGCGATCCGAGCCAGCCATTTGCCGAAGCCGTGCTCGAGCCCGCGCATGGTGTCGTCATTACGTCGGCGACCTTGCGCGACCGTCTCGTCGACGATGTGGACGAAGATGACGGCTGGCAGTCGGCGGAAATACGCACAGGCGTCAGCCATCTGGTGACACCGGCGCGGCGCGCCTTCATGGTCTCGCCCTTCGACTATGCCAGACAGGCGCGCATCTTCGTCGTGCGCGATGTGAAGACCAATGATGTCGATCAGGTTGCGGCGGCCTATCGCGAACTTTTCCTCGCGGCAGGCGGCGGCGCCCTCGGGCTGTTCACCGCGATCCATCGCTTGCGCGCGGTGCAGGAGCGCCTCATCGCGCCGCTCGAACAGGCGGGGATTTCGCTTTATGCCCAGCATGTGGACGCGCTCGACACGAGTACGCTTGTCGATATTTTCCGCGCCGAACGCCACGCCTGCCTGCTCGGCACGGACGCCGTGCGCGACGGCGTCGATGTGCCCGGCGATGCGCTCCGCATGATCGTCTTCGATCGCACACCCTGGCCGCGCCCTGACATTCTGCACAAGGCGCGACGCGAACGCTTCGGCGGCGGGCGCTATGACGACATGCTGACGCGGCTCAGGCTGAAGCAGGCTTTCGGGCGGCTCATTCGCAGCGCGCGCGACAAGGGCGTTTTCATCATGCTCGATTCCCGGCTGCCGACGCGGCTTACATCGGCCTTTCCACCCGGCGTCACTGTCGAGCGCGTCGGACTTGCCGAGGCGATTGCCGGGGCGCGGGCCTTTCTGTCAGAAGAGACGTAAGCCCGCGCTTGCCGCTACGTGCGCCTGACCCTAAGCTCGCTCATCCTTTCAATTCGTCCGGGAACTTCCTGCATGTCGACGATCGCGCCAGAAACTGCCCTCATCTATGTCATGGTCACCATGAGTGCCGTCGACAGCGCCATGAGCGACAATGAGCTTCGCACCATCGGCGATATCGTGAAGCATCTCCCCGCCTTTCGTGGATTCGACGCCGCGCGGCTCATTCCGGTTGCCAAGGAATGCGCGGCGATCCTGCAGGAAGATGGCGGGCTCGATGCCGTGTTCGGGCTGGTGAAAGATGCGCTGCCTGTGCATATGCGCGAAACGGCTTATGCCGTGGCCGTCGAAGTCGCGTCAGCCGATCTCACTGTCGGGCAGGAAGAATTGCGGCTTCTGCAATTGCTGCGCGATACGCTCGGCATCGAAAAGCTCATCGCGGCGGCAATCGAACGCGGCGCACGCGCGCGCCACATGACCGTATAAGGGCGAAGGGCTAGTTCTCGTCCTTGCATGGTCCGGTTCCGGTCTTGCGCAGCTCATCCTCGATCCGGTCATAGAAAGTACGGGTGCAAGCACCGCTGCCGTCATAGGCATCGGCTTCGCGATGAATGAGCACGGGCGCTTCATCGTCATAGGAATAGACGTCGCTGCCGCTTTCCGCGGCATTTGAGCGCCAGTGGCTCACAATCTCGCGGGACTCGGCATCGAATTGCGGCGAGGTGATCTGATCGAGCGCGGGGCTGGGAATAAACTTGTCCTCCGCCTTCGACCAGAGCCAGTTCTGATAGGGCATGTTCGGACCCGCCGGCGTGAAGCGAATGACGCGCAGATCGAGATAGCCGTCGAAGTTGAGATCGAGAACTTCAAAGCCATTATTCTGAATTTCCGGCGACAGGCTCGATTCGACCGGCGACAGAATCTGAAAAGGTTGCGGCTCGCCCTTGCGACGTATTTCGATGCGGTCGAGAACGCGAAGCCCCTCCTTCTCATCCTCATGCCAGACGAGAGAAAAATCGAAACTCGGCAGCGAGGGGTTGATTTCGCTCTGGCAGATGAGGGGCGCCTTGTCCGCCTTGCCGGAAGGCTTCAGGCAGGCAAAACCGCCCTCAAACGTCTCGTCGCCCACAGGCTCGGCCGCCAGCGCAGGCATAAATGCCCCCGCAAGCATGGCGACGGCACTCCATTTTGCGAACCCCCGCATCGACATTCTATCCCCCCGCCCCAGCATTCCCTTACGTCTGCGAACGTTCTTTATTCTAGCCGAGCCGCAACGAAGGAGCATCCGCTGTTCTTGCCGCATTGAGCGGCCATCGTCAGGCTTTTTCAAGCGGCCAAAGGCCCCTTATAGTGCTGCCCACCAGTCTGGCACCCGCTCTTTCGGGCGGCATGCCTCCCTTAAGGACCTCGCAATGAGCGCCTTTCTTCTCGGCCATGAGCCCGCCGTCAGGCTTGCCGGCTTCGCAGGCGTGCTCGCTGCGATGGCGCTATGGGAGCTTGTCGCACCCCGCCGGGCGCTGTTGCGCGGGCGACGTCGCTGGTGGACCAATCTCGGCCTGAGCGCGGCCGGTACGCTTCTCATCCGCTTTGCACTGCCGACGCTTGCGGTCGGTATCGCCATCTGGGCGGCGACGGAGAATGTGGGGCTTTTCAATCGCCTCGATCTGCCGCTCCTTCTCTCCATTCCGCTCACCATTATCGCGCTCGACCTGCTGATTTACGCCCAGCATGTCGCGTTTCACCGCTTCAGCATTTTCTGGCGTCTGCACCGCGTTCATCATGCCGATCCCGATATCGACACGACGACCGGCGTGCGCTTTCATCCGCTAGAGATTTTCGTCAGCATGCTTATCAAGATGGCGGCTGTCGCGGCACTTGGCGCGCCTGCGGTTGCGGTTCTGGTTTTTGAAGTCCTGCTCAACGGAACGACGATGTTCAATCACGGCAATGTGCGGCTCGGTGAAGCGGTGGATCGCGCGCTGCGCCTCGTCATCGTCACGCCCGACATGCACCGTGTGCATCATTCGGTCGAGCGCGATGAGCATGACAGCAATTTCGGCTTCAACCTGTCCATCTGGGACAGGCTCTTTGGCACTTATCGCGCAAGCCCGCGCGGCGGACAGACCGGCATGCGGATCGGCCTTGCCGATTGTACCGACTTCAAGCCGACATGGTTTTTCTGGAGCCTCGCTCTGCCATTCTTCAAACTCAAGGAGGGCGCGCGATGAAAAGGCTCTGCCTGCTGCGTCACGCCAAATCGGACTGGAGCGATCCGGCCAGCGACGATTTCGACCGGGCGCTCAACGCGCGGGGAAGACGCTCGGCGAATTTCATGGCGCGCTATATTGCGGACTCGCCCTATCGCCCCGACGCAGTCCTTTGCTCCACAGCGAAACGTGCGCTCGAAACCTTCGCGCCACTCGCGCCGCTTCTCGGTAAAAAAGTTCCGGTGATCTATCGCGACGAGCTTTATCATGCGATGCCCGATGTCATGCTCGAGGAAATTCATGCCGCGCCCGCAGACGCGGAGACGCTGCTAGTCGTTGCGCATAATCCGGGCCTTGTACTGCTTGCCATGGCGCTGGCCGAAGACCCCGACGAAGAGGTTGCGATGCGCGTGGCTCACGGCGTGCCGACAGGCGGCTTCATCGTTTTCGAATTCGATGTCGATGACTGGGCGGAGATTGAAGAGGGAGAGGGACGCACCGTGTTTTTCGGTCGCCCGCGCGATCTGATGCCCGCCGAGCGCTGATCTCGATCAGCGAATGTTCTGGCCGAAATAGCGCGTGGATATTTTCGCCTGCGTTCCGTCCGCATTAAGCTCGACAAGCGCCTTGTCGATGCTCGCCAGCAGCGCTTCGTCTTCGACGCGCAGCGCAATGCCCGCACCGGGACCGAAATAAATCGGATCATTGTAATCGCGCCCGACGAGGCGGCAGCACTCTGCGCCCTTGCCGCTCATCATCCAGCGCAGCAAGGCATTGCGATCGGCAAACAGAAGATCGGCGCGGCCATTGACGAGGGAGGATTGCGCGAGGCTGAGCGAACTCACATCGAGGATAACTGCATCGGGATAGCGCGCTTTCAGAAAGGCTTCATGCGTCGTGCCCGCTTCGACGACGATGCGCCGCCCGGCAAGGGCATCGGCACTCGCGCCTGAAAGACGCGCATCTCGACGCGCCGCGAAGTGGCCGGGCGTCGTGTAATAGGCTTGCGTATAAGCAATGTCGGCATCATGCGCGGGCACGGGGCGGCCATGCGAGGGGATCAGCGTCGAGGCTATGACGACATCGCCTTCGCCGCGCTTCAGCGCCGGGAGCAATTCGGCCCAGGCGCGCGTTTCGATCACGCAATCGCGTTTCAGGCGATCGCAAAGTGCGCGCGCCATGTCGACATCGAAGCCCGTCAGATCGCCATTGCCGTCGCGATAGTTGAAGGGCGGATATGCGCCTTCGGTGAGAACGCGCAAGGTGGCGCGCGGCTGATGCTGCGGCTCCAGCGCCAGGGCCGCACGCTTGGGATTTGGCGCAGGCGTGACGGCACCTTCAGGCGGGGTTGCACTGGCGGCCATCGGCTCGGGTGTCGCGGGTTGCGCAGGTCCCTTGCCTTTGTCCGATGCGAAAACGAGCTTCAGGGGAAGCGGTGTGCCCTCATACATATGGGCGAGCGCGCCGGCTATGACGACGATCGCGATCAAATTGATGAACATCAGAAGCCGCATGTCACTCGCTCGTCCGTAAACCTGTCGCCTGTGGCTTCACGTCCCTCTCAGGACTGCGCTCGTGCTGAAATGAAACGGAAGCGTCCTGTCGCGGATCGCCTGGGGACGCATCTCGATCTCAAGCCGTCATTCATCTTTCACAGAGCAAGACACGTGCCTTTCGGCAGCGTTCCTGACCTTTCGGTCTATTCATATGGTGAAATTTCAATATTAGCATCCATTGGTTATGTCACATATTCGACAGATTGCGTGAGCATACGCAGTGCGTGAGCCGGGGGGACACGGATGGGGGAAAGTGCGGGAGCGCCAGGCGATGAGCCTGCGCATCGGGAGGGTTTTGCCGAAGCTGGCGCCTTCTTGACGCGGCCCAAATCCCTGATCGGCGAGCTTGCGGTGAGCGCGGGGCTGATCGGTCTCGATGCCGTTCAGCCGCTCCTCGCGCTTCAGCGCCGCTGGGGGACGCGCCTCGGCGAAATCATGGTCAGCACCGGCGAGATGCACCATGCCGATGTGGCGCGGCTTGTCGGCGCGCAAAGCGGCGTGCGATTTGTGGACCTGAAGCTCGACCGTCCCGACCCGACGCTCGCGAAAAGCACCGATCTCGACTTTTACATTTCGCGACGCTGTATCCCGTGGCGCTGGATCAATCGGGAGACGGTCTATGTCGCCGCCGATCCCGAGAGAGCGCGGGCGGCCATTGCCGAACGCGAAGGGCGGCCCTGCCCGGTCCTGATTTCATCGTCGCAAAATATCGACCGGGCGCTTCTGGAGCGGTTTCACATCGAACTCAGCGAGCGCGCAAGGTTCGATCTCTCGACGCGCATGCCGGAGGATTCGGCGAGCCTTCGTGTGAGCCGCACCCAGAAATGGACAATCGCGATATTCGCGGCGCTCATCCTCTTCTTCTTGTGGCAGGCCCCCGTCTATACGATTTACACGATCAACATTGCGCTCGGCCTCTGCTTCCTTTCCGTCACGACATTGAGAAGCATCTCGATCTTTCTCACATTGCGCGGCGCGCGCACGGCAGATGAACTCGCTTATGAGCGCGGCGTCGAGGCGGATCGCGAGTTGCCGATCTATACCGTTCTCGTGCCGCTCTTTCGCGAGGCGGAGGTCTTGCCGATTCTCGCCAATGCGCTTCGCAATCTCGACTATCCCGCGTCCAAGCTCGACATCAAGCTGATCTTCGAAGAGATAGACGTCGACACCTGGAAGGCCGCCAAGGCGCTGCAACTGCCGGGCAATTTCGAGTTCATTCGCGTGCCCCACAGCCTGCCGCTCACCAAGCCGAAAGCCTGCAACTACGCCCTGCCATTCGCGCGCGGAGAATTCCTCGTCGTCTATGACGCGGAGGATTTGCCCGCACCAGACCAGTTGAAACGCGCCGTCGCCGCCTTCCGGCAGGGCGACGAGAAGCTCGCCTGCGTGCAGGCGCAGCTCAACTATTACAACTGGTTCGAGAACTGGCTGACGCGGCAATTCGCGCTCGAATATGCGTCCTTCTTCGACCTGCTGCTGCCGGCGCTTGCAAAGCTCGGCATGCCGATACCTCTCGGCGGCACGTCAACGCATTTCAAGACTGATATATTGCGATCGGCAGGCGCATGGGACCCTTTCAACGTGACCGAAGATGCCGATCTCGGCATGCGTTTCGCGCTGCTCGGATTGCGCACCGGCATCATCCGATCGACAACGCAGGAAGAGGCGAATTGCCGTATCGATAACTGGCTGCGGCAGCGCTCGCGCTGGATCAAGGGATGGATGCAGACCTATCTCGTGCGGATGCGCCACCCCGTGGAGCTTTACCGCGCGCTCGGCTTCAAGGGCTTCCTTGGATTTCAGATCGTGATCGGCGGGTTCTCACTGTCGAGCCTCGTCCACCCGCTTTTCTATGTGGCAGCACTCGCCGCCATCTTCACCACACATGCGCTACCCGGAAGCGGCATGCTCGAGGATCTGCGACAGGGTGTGGCCATTGCAGTCTTCAATCTCATCGTGCTGGTGTCCGGCTACAGCATCACGGTACTTGCCGGCATGACGGCGGCAGCGGGGCGTGGATTGCAGCCGCTCATTTTGTCGGCGCTGATGATGCCCGCCTATTGGCTGCTGATCTCGCTCGGCGCCTACAAGGCTATATTTCAACTCGTGACGAGGCCGTTTCATTGGGAGAAAACCGAACATGGCATCAGCCGCCTGACGGGGCTGCAACTCGGCCGCGCCAGAGCCGCCAAAGAACTCGCGCAGGAACACACGGACACCAAACGCTAACCACTTTCTAATGGTTTGAGGGGATGCTCGGGCAAGCTCAGCGAGTATCAAAGCCATGCCCGAAATGATGACAGAAGCCACCAAAGCCGCCCCGCTCGTTCTCAACAAAAAGGCCTATGGCGCAATCGCTGTTTTAGTCGTCGAAGACGCGGCGCATATGGCAAGTCTGGTCTGCGGCATTCTGAAATCGCTTGGCGTCGGTCACATCTACGAAGCCCGTAACGGCGACGATGCGCTCGACATTCTCGCCACCCTTCCGGTCGACGCCATTCTGATCGACGATCTTAAGCCGCCGTTGGACGGGCTTACTGTGGTGAAGACCATTCGCAAGGCGCAGGCAAAGCCGCCCCGGGACTTACCCGTCATTTTCATGACCTCGAAATTGCGCAAAAGCGAAATTATCGCCGCGCGCGACGCCGGGGTAACAGAAGTTCTTTCGCGGCCCTTTTCAGCCGCGCAGCTCGTCGCACGCCTCGAATCCGTTCTGGTAAAGCCACGCCCGCTGGTCGAAACCGCCGAATTTGTCGGCCCGGACAGACGGCGGCGCACCAAAGTGCCCGACACGCGCAGGCGTCTTTCCGACGCGAGCTAGGGCGACCGCTCCTTGGTCGGGCATTTCCTAACCTTTCGATAACCCGCGCCTCCCATAATTACTGTTGTTTTACATAATGGGTCGGGGCAATGACCGAAAAATCAGGAGATGAGACAGCGACGCTTACGGAACTCGGGCCGGACCAGCTCCGTGTACTGAACACGCTTGTCATTGTCGACAACCTGCCGATGCTCGGCATCTTCCGCACCGTGCTTGGCGAACTCGGCATCCGCAATGTCATCCATGGACGCAATGCCCAGGAGGTCGTGCACACGCTTCTGAGCGAGCCGATCGACCTCATCATCGTGGATGATTACGCACCGCTTGACGGCGTCAAATTTCTGAAACTTCTGCGCACCGGAAGCAACAAGCTGCCTCATGCCGTGCCGGTGATGTTCGTGACGGCTGTTGCCGAACGCGAGCGCATTGTCGCCGCGCGCGACGCAGGCGCCAACGAGATCATGCTCAAGCCCTTCACCGCCGCACAACTGCGCGCGCGACTGGAAACGACGGTGAAGAAGCCGCGTGAGTTCGTCGAAGCCGCGGCCTATGTCGGCCCGGATCGCCGCCGTCGCCGGGACGACAACACAAGCGTCGAACGGCGCGGCCAGGAGCGCGGCGACGCCAGGGATCGGCGGCGATGATTTTTCAGGTGCAGGCGTTGCGATAGGTGTCGCGCAAAAGATTTTTCTGCACCTTGCCCATCGTATTGCGCGGCAGGCTTTCAACGAAGAAGGCGTGCTTTGGCACTTTGTAATTCGCGATCTTGTCCTTCAACCTCGCGATCAACGTCGCCTCGTTGAGCGTCGCGCCATTTCGCAACACGACAACCGCCACGCCCGCCTCGCCGAAGTCGCTATGCGAGACGCCGATGATTGCAGATTCATCGACCTCGGGCATCTCGTCGATCAGCCCCTCGATCTCCTTCGGATAGACGTTGAAGCCGCCCGAAATGATGAGATCTTTCGCGCGACCGACGAGGTGGACGTAACCCTCTGCATCGATCATCGCGACGTCGCCGGTCTTGAACCAACCGCCTTCGGCAAATTCCTCCGCCGTCTTTTCAGGCATGCGCCAATAGCCGCTGAAGACATTGGGCCCGCGCACCTGAAGGTCGCCGATCTCACCCTGCGGCAGTTCGACCCCTTCCTCGTTCATCACACGCACCTCGACGCCCGGAAGCGGGAAGCCGACTGTGCCCGCGCGTCTTTCGCCTTCATAGGGGTTTGAGGTGTTCATGCCGGTTTCAGTCATGCCGTAGCGCTCAAGGATCGCAAGGCCGGTGCGCGATTTGAATTCATCAAACGTCTCGGCAAGCAGGGGCGCCGAGCCGCTGGTGAAAAGGCGCATATGGCCGACGAGCTTCGCGTCGAAATCGTCTCCGGCGAGCAGGCGCGTGTAAAAGGTCGGGACGCCCATGAACACGGTTGCGCGGGGGAGCTGGCGCAGGATTTCCGATCGGTCGAATTTCGACATCCAGATCATGCGCGCGCCTGCGAGCAGCGTCGTGTGGCAGGCCACGAAAAGCCCGTGCGCGTGGAAAATCGGCAAGGCGTGAAGCAGCACGTCGTTTTCGGTGAAGGCCCATGCGTCGCGCAGCGCGAGCCCGTTCGCGGCGAGATTGCCGTGGCTCAGCATTGCGCCCTTGGGCTTGCCCGTTGTACCGGAGGTGTAGAGGATCGCCGCAAGATCGCGCGACGCGCAATCGACAATGGGCTGCGCATCGCGAACTTTCGCGGCTTCCTCGCTGAAGCTGCCCCGCCCGTCCGCATCAAGCGTCAACACCTGAACGGCGCCGTGGCGCGAAGCGATTTCGTGCAATTCATTCTCGCGCGCCGGATCGCCCACGATCAATGCCGGCTCGGCATTGCCGACGAGATAGTCCACCTCATCGGTGCGGTAGGCCGTATTCATCGGCAGGAAGACGAAGCCGCCCCGCAGGCAGGCGAGATAAAGGAAAAGCGCTTCCGGGGATTTTTCGACCTGCACCGCCACGCGGTCGCCGCGCTTCAGGCCAAGCTGGGCGATGAGGCTCGCATAGCGCGCAACCGCTGCCTTCAACTCGTTGAAAGACCAGCTTGCACGGCCATGTTTCCGGTCATGCGGGCGGTCTGGCGCTTCAATGGCAATCTGGCGCCCGTCTTCGGGAAAGGAATTCTCGATCAACGTGTAAAAGGAGGTAGGCATGCGCGTCTCGGGGCTCGAATTTCGATGGAGCCTTTATACCCGTTTTCGTCGCGCTTTTCGCCCTTGGCATTGCGAGGACAGTCAGGACACCACATTGTCCCGACTGTCCCTCGTTCAATATTCGATCAGGCGCCTTTCAGTGCCTGCTTCTTGATCTTCTTGGCCAGAGACCATTTGTGAACTTCGGTGGGGCCGTCATAGATGCGGAAAGCGCGGACCTCGCGGAAGAGCTGCTCGACGATCGTGTCCTGCGTCACGCCCAATGCGCCCATCACCTGCACACAACGATCCGCGACGCGGAAGAGCGCTTCGGAGACGGACACCTTCGTCATCGAGCTTTCAATATTGCCGTCGCCACCGCTGTCGAGGGCAGCCGCGCACCAGTCGATCATCAGTTCGGATTGCTTCAGGTCGATCTGGTTTTCAGCGAGCATGAAACCGACGCCTTCGTGGTCGATCAGCAGCTTGCCGAAAGCCTCGCGACGGCAGGCATAGTCGATGGCGATTTCCTGCGCGCGCGTTGCAACGCCATGCCAGCGCATGCAATGAGAAAGCCTTGCGGGAGCCAGCCGGATCTGCGCAAAGCGAAAGCCTTGGCCGGGCTCGCCCAGCATCTGATCGGCGGGTACACGCAGATTGTCGATCGTGATTTCGGAGTGACCGCCGGGCATCGAACTGTCGATGGTGTCGAGCACGCGGTCGATCCTGATCGCGGGATCGGGCAGATCGACGAGGAACATGCAGGCGCCATGGGCGGAATTCGCCATGACGATGCCGACCTTCGCGCCCATCGCGCCGGTGATGTAGGTCTTGCGACCGTTGATGACCCAATGATTGCCATCAAGCACGGCCTGCGTCTTCATCATCGACGGATCGGAGCCCGCTCCGCCTTCGCTCCACGGCTCCGTCATGAAGAAAGCAGAACGTGCCTCGCCGCTTACAAGAGGCTCAAGGAACCGCGCCTTTTGCTCGGCGCTGCCCGACCTGCCGAGCAGGAACATGTTGCCTTCGTCGGGCGCCATCGTGTTGCAGGCGACGGGGCCCAGCGGCGAAAGGCCGGATTTTTTCAGAATATAGGCCGTCTCGATCTGGCTGAAATGTTCGCCATCCTTGCGGATATGCGGCGTCATCACGTCCGCCGCACGAGCCTTTTGGCGCAACTCGCGGACGAGTTCTTCCGATGGCCCATGCGAACCGCAGCGCAGATCCTTTTCATAGGGAACGACGATCGTGCGAACAAAAACCTCAACACGGTCGCCGACTTCGCGCGCTTCGTTCGAGACAGACTGGCTCATTTGAAATTTTACCTCTTGTCTTATTGCAGTTGTCCGAGCATCGGCATCGGACTTTCGCCGCCGACACTCCTTGAGCATCTGCCCATCCCGACACCTGCACCAGCAAGCAGCTTTCGTCCAGTCATTTTCATGCGAACAGCCTGCCCCGCAGCCATGGCGGCGAAGGCTTGGGCGTCCCAATTTAGCGATTTTTCGGCGGCCCGAATGGTCAGAAATACCTATATAACGAGGGCTGCCGATACATGGAGTTGCACGCGTAAGCGTCCCAAATACTCCAAGAAAACTCTACAACTCAGCCAACACGGCCAACGCGGCCAGTATCCACTATCAATGGCATGTGGTCGCTGTGAACCAGCCACTCACTCGCTTGCCCAACTTGCACATCATCCACCTTCCACGCATGACCTACGAATGCGTAGTCGATATGATATGGCTTTTGTATATTTCGATGCATGTAGAAAGTGGGATCAGGCTCATTGCCTTGCTGAATGCTCCGATGTTCATGGTAGGCGCTGCATAGGCCAACGTCCCGCAGTTCCCCAACCACATCTGAATGGTTCCACCACCGGTCCCATACATCCCACCGCACGTTGCTATTGAAATCTCCAACCAAAAGGGCTTGCGGACTTCTCAAAAAGTCCTTGTGCCACTGCAAAAACTTCCACAATTGACCGATATAGGGAAATGTTGGGGAGTTGGCGCGCTGCGTCCACGTGGCGAGCAGGGGAGCCCCATCCACTAGACACGGAAGGAAGAGCCGCAACGACGACATATCTAGAGCCACGCGCTCCAAAGTGATGCCCTCTCTTACGAATACCCCTATCCCTTTGTTTTTTGTTGAGCCGGCCCACAAGTAGTTGCCCGCCCATTTTAGGTAAGCATCATCAGTCGCTCGTGCGGGATCCTCGCACTCTTGCACCACCAGCACATCCGCACCCAGAGGTTCAAGTGCGTGCAACTTCTTGCGCAGGGCTCCGTTGCAGTTCCAACTAACGATCCGCAGCGCTCTAAAAGCGATCATTTGTTTGTTGCATCATAGTCCAAGACGCCCGAAGCCCTCCCTTGCCCTGATGCGGTCACCCCCCAATGCTCAACCGCCGTCGTTGTCTCGAAAGTTCGCCCGATATTGCTGCCTTTCCGACAAAATTTCGTGCGAACTGAAATGGGCCTCATCTCCGATCTTCGCTACTGAAGCGACTGTCGACAGATGAACTATCCAAAGCGCCCCAACCTGCCTCAAGACGCTATGAAAATTGGAGCGGGTGAAGGGAATCGAACCCTCGTCGTAAGCTTGGGAAGCTTCTGCTCTACCATTGAGCTACACCCGCGAAGGCCCCAGATGTAGCCTCTCCGCAGCCGGACGCGCAAGAGGCTTACCAGCGGTTCTGCACCTCTTCGGCAAAGCCCAGAAAGCGCCTGATCTCGAATTTCCGGCCGCCGTCCAGAATGACGTAGCCGGTGAAATGCCCAAAAACCTGATGCTGGACTGAGCGCAGGATTCTCAGGTCCATCGCCGCGCTGCGGTCGATGATCGGCTCGAAATCCATCTCGAAGCGCCCGTCGCTGCTGGTGAATTTCCATGGCGCGCCATCATAGGTGCCATGCGGAATATGGAAGGTCACATCGCCAAGCTTGTGCGCCTTGCCGTCCAGAAAGACCATGTTTTCGGTCGCGGCGGAGGTGTCGCCAAAGCCATATCCGATGTTGAAGCCGAACGGGTGCCCATCGACAAAACCGGAGGCCGAACCCCAATACCAGGTGTTGTCATAGGTCCAGACGCCGCGGCCCCAGTCGAGAATGCCCATGGCCGAGGCGGGCTCGAATATATGCCGCTTGCCATCGAACTCGATCTCTCCGCTGGCAGGCATGCAGTTGATTTTCTGATTGTAGTAGAAAGCGCGCGGCACCTTGCGAAAGGGCGTGGCGATGACCATGCGATCCATATCCGGCTGGTCGAGACGGATTTCCCCCTTGAGGCCACGGCCGCGCGCGAAGCCCGGACAATCGACGCTCAGGCTGCGGCCGCCCGGCCTATGCTGGAACGCCAACGACATTTTCGGGTGCTGCTGGACAATGTCGCCCGCATCCGCGCTTTCGGGGAGTTTCATGCGGCCCTTGGTGAAGGGCAGGATAACGCTATCGGTGATCGTATCGGGCTTCGTAAAATCGAGCCAGGAGACGGAGAGCAACCCCATATAGGCGTTGTCGGCGATGGTGAGCGCGATGCCATAATCGTCGGCGAGGACGCAGTAATAGTCCCACTCCTTGATGCGGAACCAGGGCGCGCGGATAGCGTCGCGGCGATAACGGCGCTTTTCGCTCCGTGCCCACCCTGCTTCGACAAGCTGTCCCCGGTCATCCAGAAGCTCGCCGACCGTCATTTCGTGCTGCATGCAAGGCCCTCTTTTGTTGTCACCCGCACTCTACCCCCGCTCGCCGATTTGTGAACGGTGAGGCCGACCTTAAAATGTTATACTTTCAACTATGACCATTGCGCCCTCACCTGTGCTCGAAAAATTCTCCCATCCCGACATCACGGCGAAGGGAGAACGCCGCGCGTCCGTGTCGTTCCACAAGCTCGAGACGCTGTGGATCAATACCGGCACGCTCTGCAATATCGAATGCGCTAATTGCTATATACATTCGAGCCCGACGGAAGATCGCCTCGCCTATATATCGGCGGCGGAGGTGGCGACATTTCTCGACGAGATCGCGCGCGAAAAGCTGGCGACACATGAGATCGGCTTTACGGGCGGCGAGCCGTTCATGAACCCGGACATTCTCACAATGGTCGGGGATGCGCTCCAGCGCGGGCACGATGCATTGATCCTCACCAATGCGATGCAGCCGATGATGCGCCCTCGCATTCGTGAAGGGCTGCTGGCGCTCAAGGCGCGGCATGGCGCAAGACTGCGGCTGCGCGTCAGCATCGATCACTATACGGCGGCGCTGCATGATGCAGAGCGGGGTGCGGGCAGCTTCGACAAGACGATGGAAGGCATGAGCTGGCTTGCTAGCGAAGGCTTCTCCATTACGGTTGCGGGGCGGACGTCATCGGGCGAAGACGAAGCGCTTGAGCGCGCAGGCTATGCGGAGCTTTTTTCCGGCAGGCTCATACCTGTCGATGCATACAATCCAGCCGCGCTCGTTCTCTTTCCCGAAATGGACGAGCGGGTGGATGTCCCCGAAATCACGACGGCCTGCTGGGACATTCTGCATGTCGATCCGGCAAGCATGATGTGCGCGACGAGCCGCATGGTCGTGAAACGCAAGGGCGCGACGCGGCCCCGCGTCGTCGCCTGCACATTGCTGCCGGATGACCCGCAATTCGATCTCGGCGATACGCTGGCCGAGAGCTTCCGGCCCGTAAAACTCAACCATCGCCACTGCGCAAAATTCTGCGTTCTCGGCGGCGGAAGTTGTTCCGCCAACTGATATTATGCTTGCCCGCCCTCCCGCCTGCCCATGTCGGCCGCGCGCAGACATGGCATAATCGGCAACCAAATTTGATACCAATCAAAGCCGAGTGCTCCGCCTTGCTCCAATCTCTTCGGCAGCGGAAGGAAACGGAGCAATTGCGCTTCGTCTGTTCCTGGGAAGAGGAAACACGACATGAAGGTGAAATCTCTGATTTTGGTGGCTGCGGCGGCGACGAGCCTGTTTGCGGGTGCTGCCTTGGCCGACGTGTATATGAGGGGCGAGGATGTCGCCAAGCTTGTCGCCGGCAAGACGATCGAAGGGCAGTATCGCGACTGCAGCGCAGGTCGTAACGACTTCAACGAATTCTACACGGAGGACGGCAAGATTCACGGTCGCGAGCGGCCATGCAACCAGGCCGGCAGCTGGAAGAAATATGGTGGCGTCTGGGCAATCAAGGACGGCAAGTTCTGTATAACGCTCGGCTCCGGCAGGCCCAGCGGTTGCTTCGACTATCAGATCGACAAGGACGGCACTTTGCGCCGACTTAATGTTCCCGGCGTGACGGATACGAACTTCAAGATTTACGACGGAAATCCAGACCATCTCTGACATCCGTCATGAGCTCGCGATGGCTGGCTGTCCCCCGGCCCCACCGGGTGTCGGCCATCGCGAGTTTCCAGTGGATGGTCAGGAAAAGGCAAGCCAGAGCAACGGCAGTAAGATCGCCGTGATGATGCCGTTCAGCGTCATGCCGACGCCGGAGAAGGTGCCTGCCAGCAGGCTTTCCTGAAATGCGCGCGCTGTTCCGATGCCGCCCGAGGTAACGCCAAGGGCGAAGCCGCGTGCGCGTTGGTCACGAATGCCGACAGCGTTGAAGATCGCGCTCGCGCTGATCGCGCCGATGATGCCGGTGAAGATCACGAAAGCGGCGGTGAGTGCGGGGACGCCGCCGATTTTCGATGCGATACCCATGGCGATCGGCGTTGTCACTGTTTTGGGCGCCAGCGAGCGCACCGTCTCCATGCTCGCCCCCAGAACATCGCCGAGCCAGATTGAGGACAGGACGGCGACGACCGATCCGACCACGAGCGAAACGCACATCGGCAACCATGCGGCGCGGACGTGGTGAAAGTTGATATAGAGCGGCACGGCGAGCGCGACGGTTGCGGGCCCAAGCAGCCAGAGCAGCGGCGCCCCGCCATCGCGGTAATCCGAGAACGGAATACCTGCAAAATGAAGCAGCAGCATGATCGGCAAGGCGGCGATGAGTACCGTGTTAGCAAGCGCGCTACCGCCCACCATCTGCTGGACGCGGCGCGCGCCGATGTAAAAGGCGACAGTCAGCGCGAGCCAGAACGCGGCCTCGCCAAGCGCTGCCCACTCGACCGCATCGCTCATGTGCCGCTCTCATCGTCGCGGACGAATTTCGCCGTCCAGTGAAAGGCAAGCCCTGCCGCAAGCGTGGCGAGGAAGGTGCTGAGGAACAGCGCGACGATGATCGGCCAGAGGTCCTGCCGCACCAGCGCGAGATAGGCCATCACGCCGACACCTGCGGGCACGTAAAACAGATTGAGATGCGCGAGGAGAAACACCGTCATCTCTCGAAGCGGCGTGGGCACGCGGCGCATGACAAGGAGGGCGGCGAGCAAAATCAGAAGCCCTATCACCGTGCCCGGCACCGGCAAATGCAAGCCCGCCGCGATCAGACGGCCCGCCTCGTTGCAGGCGACAAGCGCCAGAAAAGCTACGGCCCAGGAGATGATACGGCGGCGGTTCATGCGTCAGAGCGGCTTGAAATGCTTGGAGAGCTTCAAGCCCTGCCGCTGATAGTTCGAACCGAGGCCCGCGCCATAAAGCACGGCGGGGCGATCCGTCAGCCGCTCCAGAACGAAACGCCCGATGATCTGGCCATGTTCGAGAATGAAGGGCACTTCATGGCTGCGCACTTCAAGGACGATGCGGCTGCCTGCCCCGCCTGCTTCGCGCGCGCCAAAGCCCGGATCGAAGAAACCGGCATAGTGAACGCGGAATTCGCCGACCAGCGGATTATAGGCAACCATTTCAGCGGCATGGGTCGCGGGAATGTGCAACGCCTCGCGCGAGGCGAGAATGTAAAATTCGTCCGGGTCGAGAATAAGACCTTTTCCGGGGCGCACCTGCACCGGGTCCCAGAAGTCGAGCACGTCGTAAGCGCCGACCTTGTCGACGTCGATCACGCCGGAGTGGCGCTTGGCGCGATAGCCGACGATCTCGTGTTCCTTGTCGGGCATCAGATTGACGGTGAGCGCGATGCCGCCATCTATATCCGCCTCGCCATCGACAAGCTTGACCTCTTCATGCAGCCGCTTCATCTCGGCATCGGAACTCGTATGCGAGCCGCGGCGAAAGCGCATCTGCGCCAGGCGCGAACCGGAGCGAACGAGAATGGGAAAGGTGCGCGGCGCAATTTCGAGATAGAGGTGGCCCTTATAGCCCGCCACCACCTGATCGAACTCGGTGCCAAAGTCGGTGATGACGCGGGTGAATACGTCGAGGCGACCGGTGGAGCTTTTGGGGTTTGCGGATGCCGAAGTGCGCTCCGACAGGGCCAGCGCTTCGACCAGCGGCACGAGATAGACGCAGCCGGTTTCCAGCACCGCGCCGTCCGCCAGGTCGATCTTGTGGAGCGTCAGTTCCTCGACGCACTCCATGACGCCGCGTTCGGGGCCGGGAAGGAAACTCGCCCGCAACCGATAGGCCTGTGCGCCTAGGCGCAGGTCCAGACTTGCGGGCTGTATCTGGTTTGCCTCGACCTCGCGCGTCGCCCAGATCTCCTGCTCACGGATCAGCGCCTGAATGCCATGGGCAGGCAGGATGCCGGTCGCATGCAACTGGCCGGGACCGCGCCTGATTTCCGCGCCGTCATGGTTAGGGAAGAGATCGTCCGCCGTTTTCGTCATCGTTCTGCCTGATGCCTGCCGGATGCCCGTTATAGGTCCGCCTGCGACCGTCGGGAAGCCCTCAGGCAGGGTAGTTCTTGACGCCCCGCGCCGATGAGCATTAAATGCGCCCCATTCTCCCGTGGTGATTTGAGCCGACCGGCTTGCGGCCACGTTAAATAAATCGCTAAAGTGGTCGGGTTCTGCGAACCCTGTCCATTGCTGGTCGGGGTTTTTTGTTTTTCAAGACAGGCAGACCCCAGGACATAGACATGACCAAAAAATATCGGCCGCGGACGGACCTCGTCCATGGCGGCACGCTGCGTAGCCAATACGGCGAGACGAGCGAAGCACTTTTCCTCACCTCCGGTTATGTCTACGAAACGATGGAAGCAGCCGTTAAGCGCTTCACCAACGAAGAACCGGGCTTCATCTATAGCCGCTTTGCCAATCCGACGATCCGCATGTTCGAGCAACGCATGGCTCTGCTTGAAGGCGCGGAAGATGCGCGCGCGACCGCGACCGGCATGGCGGCCGTCACCTCGGCAATGCTTTGTTGCCTCCGGGCGGGTGATCATGTGCTTTCGTCGCGGGCGCTTTTCGGGTCATGCCGCTTCATCGTCGAGGACCTGTTGCCGCGTTATGGCATCACCTCCACGCTGGTTGACGGGCGCGATCTCGACGCCTGGCGCAAGGCAATCCAGCCCAATACGAAAATCGTTTTTCTCGAGTCGCCCTCGAACCCCTCGCTTGAAATCATCGATCTGCGCGCGGTCGCCGAAATCGCTCATTCGGTCGGCGCGCTGCTCATGGTCGACAATGTTTTCGCGACGCCCATCCTTCAGCGCCCGCTCGAACTCGGCGCGGATATCGTCGTCTATTCGGCGACGAAGCATATTGACGGTCAGGGCCGCTGCCTTGGCGGCGTCGTGCTGTCGTCAAAGAAATGGATCGACGAGAACCTGCATAATTTCATGCGCCAGACGGGCCCCTCGATCAGCCCCTTCAACGCCTGGGTCATGCTGAAAAGCCTCGAAACGCTCGATCTGCGCGTGCGCGAACATGCGCGCAACGGCGAGGCTGTGGCGCATTTTCTCGAGGCCCATCCGAAGATCGAGCGCGTACTGCATCCGGCCCTCAAGAGCCATCCGCAGCACGAGCTTGCAATGTCGCAGATGGAGATGGGCGGCAATGTCGTCTGCTTCGATGTTGTGGGTGGCCAGGCAGGCGCCTTCCGCTTTGCCAATGCGCTCGAGGTCATCAAGATTTCGAACAATCTGGGCGACACGAAAAGCCTCATTACCCATCCCGCGACCACGACGCATCAGCGGCTCACACCGGAACAACGGGTGACTGTCGGGATCAGTGATGGCATGGTCCGGCTGTCGGTCGGCCTGGAGGATATTCAGGACATCATCGAGGACCTCGACGCGGCATTGCGCCACGCCTGAAGCCAAACTCTATGGCAGCCGTGCACACGTTGTTAATCGTGAGTTAGCGGATTGCCGATAATGTGACCGATCAGGGACCCAATTTGTTCGGCGGTTCCTGATATTCGCAGTAAAATTCACGTGCCGGGGCAAGCGCAGAACGAGCCCCTCGGCACCAGCCAGACTCACCGACGCTTTCGGGCAAGGACCGCACGATGTACAGCGCCACAAGCCACTCCATCCACATTGAAGTGGAGCCGACATATCTCGAGGATCAGTCCGAGCCCGAGCAGAATTACTATGTCTGGGCCTACCATATCGTGATCGAAAATCGCGGAGAGCGGACGGTGCAGTTGCGTTCACGGCACTGGAAGATCACCGACGCGTCCGGCCATCTGCATGAAGTGCGTGGCCCCGGCGTCGTCGGCGAGCAGCCTGTGCTGCGTCCCGGCGAGTGCTTTGAATATACGAGCGGCACGCCGCTTGCGACGCCGTCAGGCATCATGTTCGGCACCTATCAGATGGAAACCGAAAAAGGCGAGACGCTTGAAGTCAAGATTCCCGCCTTCTCGCTCGATTGCCCATTTGCGGCCCATCTGCCGAACTGAGCGGCGCGCCTAGGCCGATTTCTCCGCAGCATGGCAAGCGCCAGCCGCCACCTCTTCATATTTGTCGTGATGGCGCACCCAGTTCATGGGTGACGTCTCGTTGCGCCCCTTGGGCGTCAGATCGAGATACATAAGCGCGCCGATCATGTCTTCCGGTCCGCGGCCATATGACGAATAGGTGTGGAATATCTGTCCCTTTTCATCCTTATAGAAAATGCTGACGCCCGGCGCTTCGCCCTCGCTCGGGTCTTCGCGCAATTCATAGTTGTAATAGGTCGGCCCCTTGGCGACCTCGTCAGCCGTGAACGAGACCTGATAGTCCGTGTTGAAATCGCTTCCCTGCGACGACACCCAGTTGAAGCGCCAACCCATGCGTTTCTTGAACGGTTCGATTTGCGAAAGCGGCGCGCGCGACACGGCGACCATCGCGACATCGTGATGGGGCAGATGCATGTTCGGCCCATCGAGATGGTCGGAAAGCAGCGAGCAACCGGGGCAGCCTTCCGCCCAGCCGGGCGCAAACATGAAGTGATAAACGATAAGCTGGCTGCGCCCGTCAAAGAGATCGGCGAGCGTCTTCCTGCCCGCTGGCGTTTCGAATGTGTAGGTCTTCTCGACCTTCACCCAGGGCAGGTCGCGCCGCTCCGCGCTCAGCCGATCGCGCATATGCGTGTATTCTTTTTCCTTCAGCAGCAGCGCCTTGCGGGCGACAGTCCAGTCTTCGCGAGAAACGATCTTGTGCGCGTCCATCGTCAATCCTCCTCGTCGTTTGTTGAACCGAAGTCAGAACGAAACCAGCGTCTTGAAGCCGCCATAGAGCATGCGTTCGGAATCGAAAGGCATCGGGCTCGGCATGTCCGCCAGACGCGGATCGGCCATCACCTTTGCCATGACCTTGTCGCGATGCGCGCGTGACTTGTAGGTGATCCAGGCCATGATCACCGTTTCGCCGCGCTTGACCTTGATGCCGCGCGGAAAGGTCTGCATGCCTTTGATATGGAGGCCGTCATAGACGCATTCCACATATTCGAGCGCACCATGATCCTTCCAGACCTTACTGGCCTTGCGCGCCATGCGCTTGTAGGCGTCAACATTCTTCGCCGGAATGGGCAGGACAAATCCATCTACATAGGCCATGCGTTTCTCTCCCGTTTTATTCTTCGCGATGGTCAGACGAACAGAGGGCTTCGAGCTTGTCGAGAGCGCCGGTCCAGCCATATTCGTGGCGGTCGCGGGCGGGCTCGTCGAAGAACTGCTCGTGGATCAATGTGAGCTGCGTTTCATCACCCATATTTTTGAGCGCGATGGTAACGAGGGACTGGCGCTCCGGCATGGTCCGCCACTCCCAGGTGAAAACGAGCTTTTCGTTCGGCACCACCTCGCGATAGATGCCGCTCACGTCATGCTCCTCGCCGTCGGGCGTGCGGAACGTCACGCGAAAGCGCCCGCCTATGCATGCATCCGTTTGCGCGTGCAAAGGTTCGGCGCCCGCAGGCCCCCACCATCGGACTATTTTTTGCGGGTCGGTCCAGGCCGCATAGATGTCTTCCGGCCGCGCCTTGATCCGGCGTCGGAGCGTGAGGCTCGGCTTGATCGTGGCGTCGGCTGCGGAAATCGCAGCAGTCTGGGTGCGGTCGGGCCGGGATTGGGCGGGCATGTTTCTTCCTCCACATAGCGAGCAAGCCGGTCAATCTGCGCCGACCAGAAGCGCTCGCGGCAATCAAGCCATGGCACGGCGACCTCCCTCGGCCAGATGCCCGCGCCGCAAAAGCGCGACCGAGACTGATCTCACCCGCACTTAACCAACTAGTTAAATGTTATTCCCGCAGACCGGTCTGTCAAGTCTCGCCTGCCCGCCCGTCTGGCATCTTTTCCCCGTTCTCGCGTAGCATCGATGCGGGAGGAGGCCGCCCGCCGTCTGGTTGGGCGCGCCCCAAGGGAGAGCGCGTAAGGGCCAGGCGCCCGCGCAGGGGAGGACTTATGGGTTATCTGGTGACGGGCGGGACCGGCTTTCTGGGACGCCATCTGATCGACGAGCTGATCGCAAAACGCAAAGGCACGATCCATGTGCTGGTGCGTCCGGGCTCGAAGGAAAAATTCAAGAAATTGAGCGCGCGTTGGGGCAAGGACGCCGATCGCGTCGTCGCCCTGACCGGCGATCTGGGGAAGAAGCGGCTTGGCGTTTCGCCCGCCGAGATCGCCAAGCTCAAGGGCAAGATCGATCATGTGTTCCATCTCGCCGCGATCTACGACATCACGAATGAAGATGAGGAAGCGCAGCTCGCCGCAAATGTCGACGGCACGCGCCACGCGCTCGAACTTGCCGAGGCGCTCAAGGCGGGCTGCTTTCATCATGTGAGTTCCATCGCGGCGGCGGGGCTTTTCCCCGGCTGGTGGCGCGAGGACATGTTCGAGCAATGGGAGAATGGACAGCATCCCTATTTCTCCACCAAGCACGCTTCCGAAGCCGTTGTGCGCGAGGAGGCGAAAGTGCCGTGGCGCATTTATCGCCCGGGCGTCGTTGTCGGCCATTCAAAGACCGGCGAGATCGACAAGATCGACGGGCCTTATGTTTTCTTCCGCCTCATCAAGAAGCTGCGCAAGCTCATCCCCTCATGGGTGTCGCTTGTCGGCATCGAGGGCGGATTTCTCAATGTCGTGCCGGTCGATTTCGTGACGCAGGCGCTCGACCACATCGCGCATAAGCCGAAGCTCAACAAACAGACTTTCCATCTCACAAATCCCGAACACCATCGCGTCGGGCAGATCCTCAACATGTTTGCGCGCGCTGCCGGTGCGCCTGAATTCAGCGTCCGTATCGATGCGCGCATGTTCGCCTTCATTCCGAAGGGATTGCGCGACAGCCTGATGCGTCTGCCGCCTGTGCGCGCAATCGTCGAAGGCGTGCTTGCCGATTTCGGCATTCCGCGCGCGACGATGAAATTCTTCAACTATCCGACGCGCTTCGATAATCGCGATGCGGAAAAGGCGCTGAAGGGCTCGGGCATCGAGTGTCCGCCGCTCGCTTCCTATGCCGGTTATCTCTGGGATTACTGGGAGCGCCATCTCGATCCCGATCTCTTCAAGGATCACTCGCTGTCCGGCGCGGTGCGCGGCAAGACGGTGCTCATCACGGGCGCGTCGTCCGGCATCGGCCATGCAACGGCGCTCAAGGTTGCGGGCGCGGGCGGGCGCGTCATCATCGTTGCGCGCGATCCTGAAAAACTTGCCGCCACCAAGGCGGAAATCGAAGCCGCAGGCGGCACAGCCCATGTCTATAGCGCCGACGTTGCCGATATGGAGAGCTGCGACAAGCTCGTTGCGCAAGTCGTGAAGGATCACGGCGGCGTCGATGTGCTGGTCAATAATGCGGGGCGCTCCATCCGCCGCTCGGTGCATTTGTCCTATGATCGCTTCCACGATTTCGAGCGGACGATGCAGCTCAACTATTTCGGTTCGCTGCGTCTCATCATGGGTTTTCTGCCCGCCATGGTGGAACGCAATCGCGGCCAGATCATCAACATCCTCTCGATCGGCGTGCAGGTGAACCAGCCGCGCTTCTCGGCCTATGTCGCGTCGAAAGCAGCGCTTGGCGCATTCGCCCGCTGCGCGCAGCCGGAGTTTCATCACAACAATATCGTCTTCACGAATATCTATATGCCGCTGGTGAAGACACCGATGATTGCGCCGACAAAAATGTATGACAATGTACCGACGCTCTCGCCCGACGATGCCGCCAACATGATCTGTGAAGGCATCATCGAACGCCCCAAGCGCATCGCGACAAGGCTCGGTACTTTCGGCGAAACGCTTTGGGCACTTGCACCCAACATCACCAATATCCTCTTCAACACCACCTTCCGCCTCTTCCCGGATTCGGCAGCGGCGAAAGGCGAAAAGCCGGTGGCGGGAGAAAACCAGCCATCGAACGAGGCGGTCGCACTCGCGGCGCTGACGCGCGGCTTGCACTGGTGAGGCAGCGCACATCAAGAATGATGCGTCGTCCCGGGGCTTGTCCCCGGGACCCATCTTCCGTCCGGCTTGACGGGACTGTGTGAAAGACGGCGAAGTCGGGTAATGTAGGCGCCACCCAATCAAGGAATGCCACATGCCCGCAACGCGCTACACCACGCGCGAGATGATTGCGAAGCTCATCTCGTTCGACACGACAAGCAGCAAGTCGAACCTTGAGTTGATTGCCTTCGTCGAAGACTACCTGTCGGGCCACGGCGTCAGCTCGCAGCGCGTGGCGAATGACGACAATACCAAGGCCAATCTCTTTGCGACGCTCGGGCCTGCCGATCGCGCGGGCGGCATCGTGCTGTCGGGCCATACGGATGTCGTGCCCGTTGAGGGGCAGGACTGGTCGAGCGATCCGTTCAAGGTCGTGGAGCGCGACGGCAAGCTTTATGGCCGCGGCACCAGCGACATGAAAAGTTTCATCGGTGCCGCGCTTGCCGCCGTGCCGGACTTCCTGGCGCGCGGGCCGGAAATCCCGATCCATTTCGCGCTCTCCTATGATGAAGAAGTCGGCTGCCTTGGTGTGCGGCCGATGATCGACACGGTCATCCGCACATTGCCCAAGCCGCAAGTCGTCATCGTCGGCGAGCCGTCGGACATGAAGGTCGTCAACGCGCATAAGGGCATTCGCTCCTATTACACGACCGTCACCGGCCTCGAATTTCATTCGAGCCAGACCCATCAGGGCGTCAGCGCCATTCAATATGCCGCCGAGCTTATCGGCTTTCTGATGAAACTCGGCGAGGAGATGCGCGAGCGCGGCGATGCGTCCGGCCGCTTCACGCCGCCCTTCACGACGATCAGCGTCGGCATCATCAAGGGCGGCACGGCCGTCAATATCATTCCGAAAAGCTGCTCGTTTCTCTGGGAATATCGTTCGCTCCCCGACGCGGACGCGGAAGAAATCGTCACGCGCTTCAACGCTTTCGCCGAGGCACAGGTTCTGCCGCGCATGCTCAGCGTCTTTGACGGCGCGAAAATCGAAACCGTGGCGCGGGCGCAATCGCCGGGTCTTGCCGCCACCGATGGCGATCCCGGCGAGACACTGGTGATGAAGCTCGCGCAATGCAATTCGGCGGAGGCCGTTTCCTACAATACGGAAGCCGGGCTTTTTCAGCTTGCCGATATTCCGACAGTCGTTTGCGGCCCGGGTTCCATCGATCAGGCGCACAAGCCCGATGAATTCATCGCACTTTCACAGATTGCGGAATGCGAGCGCTTCATGGCGCGGCTCGCCGAACATGTCGGACAAAAACAGAATTGATCCGCGCGACTAGCGGATCACGGGCGCCATGGTGCGGCTGACCTCGGCGCTCAGCGCCGCGTCGAACTTCTGCGCAATCAACTGCATCAGTTCAAAATAGGCGCGGTCGCGATCATTGAGGTTTGCGCTTTGCAGGATCGTCTTTTCGCCGCTCGCATTGACGATGGCCTTGTAGGTCGCGAAAGCCCCGGCCTGATCGCCCGGACGCGAGACGACAAGCTCCGCGCGCAGCGTCGCCGTGATCTTCGTGTCCGTCTGGTCGCCGAAGAAACCCGTGAGGCCGCCTTTGACCGGCAGCTTTGACTCCACAACGCTCGCATTGAAGATCGTCAGCGTCGCAATGCCCCGCGTGCCGACAGCGACGAGGCGCGTATCGGCCCAGCGCTGCGCGACCGTCGTCGGCGTCACCGCATGAAGCTGTTCGACATTGGGCGCGCGACCGGGCGGATTGTAGCGTTCATCGACCGCGATGCTCGCGACATCGAGCTTGATCGGCTTGCCGGTGAAGCCGATAGCGGCCTGCGGCGCGGGCGGCGGCTCGTTTGCGCAGCCGGGCAGAATGGCAAGACCCAGCAATATGACGGCAGCGGCGACGTGTCGAGACATCGTGGTCAGCTTCATTCCGTTCCCTCTTTCAGCTCATCGGGCGCGAAGCGGTACACTTCGCTGCAAAATTCGCATGTCACTTCGATGATACCGTCTTTTACCATCTCATCGATTTCTTCAGCCTCGAATGAGCCGACGACGGAGCGCGTACGCTCGCGCGAGCAGCGGCATGCAAATGAGACTTCCGATACTTCATAGGCGCGCACGCCGTCTTCGTGGAACAGACGGTAGAGAAGGCGCGCGGGCGCAAGGGCTGGATCGAGCAGCTCGTGATCCTCGACCGTATCGAGAAGGATCGCCGCCCTGTTCCAGTTTTCTTCCTCGTCATCCGGCACTGCTTCGTCGTCGCCTTCGCGATAGCCGGTCAGGCCGCCGTCGCTGGCGATGTGCTGGATCATGATGGCGCCGGCGCGCCATGTCGTTTCCGCCTGTCCGTCGGCGCGGCGCTGGAAAAGCGGCCCGGCGGCGAGATGGATGCGCGTCGCAACCTGCTCGGAGCTTGCGAAATATTCATGCGCGCTTTCAGACAGGCCCGCCGGGTCGAGCGCGACGATGCCCTGATAGCGCTCCATGTCGTCGCCCTGATCGATGGTCAGCGCGAGATAGCCCTCGCCGAGCAGATCGGCTGTGGAGGTGCGTCCCTCATCCAGCATTTCGGCAAGGCGCAACTCGTCCATCTGGGCATAGCCGCGCAAGCGCCCGGCCTTGTGCTCGTCATCGGGCGTTTCATAATCGGCGACCAGCAGATTGACCGGCCCCTTGCCTTGCGTCTGAAACGTGAAGCGGCCCTTGAACTTCAGCGCCGAGCCGATCATCGCAGTCAGCGCAAGCGCCTCGCCAAGCATGCGCGAAACAGGTTCTGGATAGTTATGCTGCGTCAGCACGCGATCGACGAGCGGCCCAAGCCGCACGACGCGCCCGCGAATGCCCAGCCCCTCGATCTGGAAAGGCAGAATGAGATCGTCGGCGGCAGCCGAAAGACCATGCTCCATATCACCCGACGCCATGGACCCCGCTTCGCTCACGAAAAGCACCAGGCAAGAACGCCCTTCTGCGCATGCAGACGGTTTTCCGCTTCGTCCCAGACGACCGATTGCGGGCCGTCGATCACTTCGGCGGTCATCTCCTCGTCGCGATGCGCGGGAAGGCAATGCATGAAGATCGCATCCTTGGCGGCGGCGGCCATGAGCCGCGCATTTACCTGATAAGGTGCCAACAGATTGTGGCGATGTTGGGCCTTGTCGGCAGGCGTTCCCATCGAAATCCACGTATCCGTGGTCACGCAATCGGCGCCTTTGACCGCCTCATAAGGATCGCTCGTCACGCTTACTTTCGCGCCCTTGCTGCGCGCCCAGGCGAGCGCGTCCTTCGCGGGCGCGAGTTCGGGCGGACAGGCGAGCTGCAATTCGAAATCGAGCTGCGTCGCCGCATGAATCCATGAGGTGACCATGTTGTTGCCGTCGCCGACCCAGGCAACCTTGCGGCCCTTGATCGGCCCCTTGTGCTCTTCGAACGTCATCACGTCGGCCATCAACTGGCAGGGATGCGAGCGATCCGTCAGGCCGTTGATGACGGGCACGCTTGCATATTCGGCAAGCTCGATCAGATGCCGGTGATCGGTCGTGCGGATCATGATCGCGTCGACGTAGCGCGAAAGCACGCGCGCCGTGTCGGCAATCGTCTCGCCACGGCCAAGCTGCGTGTCGTTGCCGTTGAGCAGCAGCGTTTCGCCGCCGAGCTGGCGCATTGCAACGTCGAATGACACGCGCGTCCGCGTCGAAGGCTTCTCGAAAAGCATGGCAAGAAGCTTGCCCTTCAGCGGGCTGTCGGCGTCGGGCGCAGCATGGGAAAGCCCGTTGCGCTGCGCCTTGCGGCTGCGCGAATGATCGAGGATACCCCTGATTTCCGCAGGCGCAACAGCATCGAGATCGAGGAAATGCCGGGGATTCATGCAACACCTCCGGCTGCCTTGACGGGCGCGGCGGCTATTTTCGCCTCAAGCGCCACGCAGGCCCTGCCGATTTTTTCGATTGCTTCGTCGAGATGCGTTTCGTCGATGATGAGCGGCGGCAGCAAGCGCACGACATTGTCGCCCGCACCGACGGTCAGCATGTGTTCGGCCCGCAAGGCTTCGACAAGCTCGGTATTCGTCACGCGGGTTTTGAGGCCCAGCATCAAGGCTTCGCCGCGCACGCTTTCAATGATGGTCGGGTGCTGATCGACAAGCATTGCGAGCTTCTGGCGAAGCTTCACACCCATGTCGCGCACATGCGCGAGGAATTCCGGCTTCGTCATCAGCGCAACGGCCGCGCCCGCAACAGCCATAGCCAGCGGATTGCCGCCATAGGTCGAGCCATGCGTGCCGACCACCATGCCGCGTGCGGCGCTTTCGGTTGCGAGGCAGGCACCGACAGGGAAACCGCCGCCCAGCGCCTTGGCGACAGCCATGATGTCGGGCGTGATGCTCGCAAGTTCATGGGCAAAGAGCTGGCCCGTGCGGCCGAAGCCCGTCTGCACTTCGTCGAGTACAAGCAGAATGCCCGCCTCGTCGCAAAGCGCACGGATGCGGCGCAGATCCTCGTTCGGCAGAACACGGATGCCGCCTTCGCCCTGCACCGGCTCAATCAGCACGCCTGCCGTATTCGGACCGATGGCTTTTTCGAGCGCCTTCACATCGCCGAAGGGCACCTGCACGAAGCCAGGCATAGCCGGGCCGAAGCCTTCGAGATATTTGGCGTTGCCGCCTGCGGCGATGGTCGCCAGCGTGCGCCCGTGAAACGCGCCCTCAAAGGTGATGAGGTCGTGGCGTTCCGACGCACCGCCCGCATAGTGATATTTCCGCGCCATCTTGATCGCGCATTCAAGCGCCTCGGCGCCGGAATTCGTGAAGAAGACCGTATCGGCGAAGGTTGCGTCGACAAGCTGGCGGGCGAGTTTTTCCTGACCCGGAATCTTGTAGATGTTGGAGAGGTGCCAGACTTTTCCGGCCTGCTCCACCAGTGCTGCGACAAGAGCCGGATGCGTGTAGCCGAGCGCGTTCACCGCGATGCCCGCACCGAAATCGAGGTATCGCTCGCCGCTCGTGGTGAAGAGGTATGGCCCTTCGCCCCGCTCAAATTCCAGGTCGGCCCGCGCATAGGTCGGCAAAACAGGCGTAATCACGATCTAGTCCTTCTCACATATTTTCTTGGACCGCTTGGCTCACATAAGAGTCGGGAGAGCATCGCGGGCCGGGGCGACGGTCGGGAGATCCGAGCGACAGACATGTCCTTAAACAGCGCAAACCTTTTGGGCCGCACGGCTTATCGTCTGTCAGCGTCGTCGTTTCCCGTTCAGGATCATAGCGATCACTCCGCGCCTCGTGGGGCCAGGCTCCGAATGGAACATGCGCCCAATAGAAAAAGCCGCCTGAAACGGCGGCTATCCGAGAAGTGATGGAGTATTACGGAGACGCCCTAGGGCTGTCAATTGCGGCTTTTCAACCGCAATTGACCATATTGAAAGCCCGCTTTCAGCTTTTCAGCCTGTAGCCCCGGCGGAAAAGCCTGTCGCTGATGAGCCAGAGGACCGCGTTTACCCCGATGGTGAGGGCGACGCCGGTCGTTACGGAGCCGTCCGCCTGGCCGGTGAAGCCATAGCGAAAGCCGTCGATCAGGTAGAAGACCGGGTTCCAGTGCGTGATTGCATGGGCGAAGGACGGCAACTGGCTGACCGAATAGAAAGTGCCGGAGAGAAAGGTCAAAGGCAGGAGCACGAAATTCGTGACGGCCTGCAAATGGTCGAACTTCTCCGACCAGATGCCCGCGATGATGCCGAGCAGCGACATCATCAGCGACGCGCCAAAGGCGAAGAAGACAATGGCCCAGAGATGCGCGACGCCCATATCGACAAAGGGGATCATGGCAAGGCCCGTTGCCAGGCCGACGACGAGGCCGCGCGAAATGCCCGCAAACGAGATGCCGACATTCAACTCGCCGGGCGAAAGAGGCGGCATCAGATAATCAACGACATTGCCCTGCACTTTCGAAATCAGGATCGCCGAGGAGCTATTGGCAAAGGCGTTCTCGATAACCGT
>NZ_JBASBH010000103.1:0-8146 GCF_049651025.1 Parvibaculum sp.
CGGCGGGGCTTTTCGCGCCGATGGAAAGGCCGATCGGCCCGTGGATGCGGGCGATGGCCTGATCGTCGAAGCCCGCGGCTTTCAGGCGCTCGTGGCGGGCGGCATGGGTCTTCTTGCTGCCCAGCGCGCCGATATAAAAGGCGGGGCTGTTAAGGGCCGCGACGAGCGCCGGATCGTCGAGCTTGGGGTCGTGGGTGAGGGTGATGACCGCGGTGCGGGCGTCCGGCTTGAGATCGGTCATGGCCTCGTCCGGCCATTCGGTGCGGAGCGTGACGCCCGGAAAACGCTCGGGCGATGCGAAGGCCGTGCGCGGGTCTATGACCGTCACATCATAGGCCGCGAGTGCCGCCATGGCGGCGACGGGCTGGGCGATATGGACAGCGCCCACGACGAGAAGCCTCAGAGGCGGGTTGAAGGCGTTGAGAAACCACTGCTGGCCGTCCGGGTCTTCGACGACGCGGCTCTTGTCGCTCGCCAGAACTTCAGCAACGGCTTTAATAAGCCAGTTTTCTTCTTTTGTATCAGATTGATGCAGAAGTTTCTGAATCCCGTCAGTGAGCCGTGTGGCTAGGACGACGGGCTGCTTTGCCTCACGACTCTTTAGAAGCTCCTTGAGGATAACTTCGCGCATCAGGCCGTGACCGGTTCGATGAAGACGCGAATGCGGCCACCACAAGCGAGGCCAACCTCCCATGCGGCGGCGTCGCTGACGCCATATTCCAGCACTTCAGGCTTGCCGGTGGTGAGCGTATCGAGCGCGCGGGTCACCACATCGCCCTCGATGCAGCCGCCCGACACGGAGCCGATAAAGGCCGCGTCGTCGCGGATCGCAAGCTGGCTGCCGACCGGGCGCGGGGCCGAGCCCCATGTCTCGATGACGGTGGCAAGCGCGACGCCGTGGCCCGCCGCCTGCCATTGCGCGGCCTGTTCGAGCACCTGTTCGTGGCTGAAGGTTTCGCTCATGCGGCTCTCCTTTCAGACTTGCGGGTCGCAGGCGCGCTCAAAGTGTCGACCAGGCTCGCCAGCGAGTCGAGGCTATGCACGGCGCGGAACTCGTCCACATGCGGCAGCAGCGCCTTGATGCCGAGTGATTTCGGCTCGAAGCGATCATAGCGCAAGAGCGGGTTGAGCCAGATGAGGCGTTTTGACTGGCGGTGCAGGCGGGCGATTTCGGGCTCGACGCCATGCCCGGCATCGCGGTCGAGCCCGTCGGTGACGAGGAGGACGACCGCGCCCTGCCCAAGCACGCGGCGGCTCCATTCGACATTGAAGCGGCGCAGCGTCTCACCGATGCGGGTGCCGCCGTCCCAATCGTCGACCGAGGCCGTGACGCGGGCCAGCGCCTCGTCGATGTCGCGGTGGCGAAGCTCGCGGGTGACATTGGTGAGACGGGTGCCGAAGAGGAAGACGTGAACGCGGTCGCGGTCGTTGGTCAGCGCATGGACGAATTGCAGGAAGATGCGCGCATAGGCCGACATGGAGCCCGATATGTCGCAAAGCACGACGAGAGGGGGGCGGCGGCGGCGATATTCGCGCTTTTTCAGCGGGATGATGTCGCCGCCGCGCAGCGAGGCGCGCAGGCTCGCGCGCATATCGGCAAGGCGACCGCGCGGCGAGGGGCGCGTGCGGCGGATGCGGGCTTCATCGAGCGGCAGATGCAGGCGGGCGATGGCGGCGCGGGCCTGAGCGAGTTCAGCAGCGGACATTTGCTCGAAGTCCTTCTTGCGGAGGATTTCGGTTGCGGAAAAGGTTTCGCTGGCATCGACTTCGAGGTTGGGCTCGTCTTGCCCCTCGTCCTTGGCGTCGCTGCCGAAGAGAGCCTCGGAAATGCGGCGGCTGGCCTTTTCGGCGTCGTCATGCTCAGGCGTTCTGATTTCGGGCAGCATCAGCGCCATCATGCGGTCGAGAAGCTGCGGGTCGCGCCAGAAGACGTGGAAGGCCTGATCGAAGATCGTGTGGGCGTCGTGGCGCTTGATCAGCGTCGTGTGAAGCGTCCAGTAGAAATCCTCGCGCGAGCGCAAGCCCGCGACGTCCACGGCTTCGATGGCGTCGAGCACCTGACGCGGGCCGACGACAAGCCCGGCGCGGCGCAGCACGCGCGCGAAGTGGACGATGTTTTCGGCAATCTGGCCTTCCATGACGCCCTTCCGGAGGCCTCGTCCTTCGAGACGCAGCGCTGGCGCGCTGCTCCTCAGGATGAGGGTCAATTCAGAAACAACTCCTCATCCTGAGGAGCGGGCAAAGCCCGCGTCTCGAAGGATGAGGCCATTGTTACTCCGCCGCCTGCGCGCCAGCCTTGATCTCGGCAAGAATGCGCGCCGCTTCGCTGCCCTGAACGCGGGCGATGTCGTCCTGATATTTCAGCAACGCGCCAAGCGTGTCGTTGACGAGCTGATGGTCGAGCGCGAGCGCGTCGAGTTGGGTGAGTGCGGTTGCCCAGTCGATTGTCTCTGCGACGCCGGGGTTCTTGTAGAGGTCGAGCTTGCGCAGCGATTGCACGAAGGCGACGACTTCGCGCGACAGGCGGGCGGATGCGCCGGGGGCCTTCAGCTTCAGGATTTCAAGCTCGCGCTCGGCATTGGGATAATCGACCCAGTGGTAAAGGCAGCGGCGCTTCAGCGCGTCGTGGATTTCGCGCGTGCGGTTCGAGGTGACGATGACGATGGGCGGTTGCGCCGCCTTGATGGTGCCGATCTCGGGAACCGTGACCTGAAAATCCGACAGGACTTCGAGCAGGTAGGCTTCAAAGGGTTCGTCGGTTCGGTCCAGCTCGTCGATCAGCAGCACCGGCGGACCGGCGACATCGGGCTCCAGCGCCTGAAGGATGGGGCGACGGATCAGGAAACGTTCGGAGAATATGTCCTTGCCCAGCGTCTCGCGATCCTGTTTGCCCTCGGCTTCGGCAAGGCGGATCTCGATCATCTGCGCCTGATAGTTCCACTCGTAAACGGCGCTCGCCGTGTCCAGCCCCTCATAGCACTGAAGGCGGATCAGGCGGCGGCCAAGCGCCTCGGCCAGAACCTTGGCGATCTCGGTCTTGCCGACGCCCGCCTCGCCCTCAAGCAGCAGCGGACGGCCCATTTTAAGGGCGAGGAAAATAGAGGTCGCCAGCGAACGGTCGGCCACATAGGCGCCACGCGCGAGCAGGTCGACGGTTTCGTCGATGGAGGAGGGAATGCTCATGACCGTGAATGTAATGGGTCGGAGGCCCGGAGCAAAGCGGCAGAAAGGGGGGAGGGCAAGGCGATGATTTTCGCCACATTACGGAATTGTACGAAAAAATATGGAGAAAAGGAGCGATCAAAGTTGTAGCTATATGGGCGTCGAACGGAACTGATCAGTCATTATGCCGAACAAGCCGATTTTCTTCGACGCTAGCGGGCGCCGCGCTTTTCACATTTCGATCTTTGGATGGGTGGTTGCCATCGTCAGCACGGTGGCGGGCGTGGCATTTCTCATCAGCCTTGCCGTGGTGCCGCGCCTCGACAGCGTGAAGCTCCCCGGACAGATGAACGCCGTGCCGACGGTTGAACTTCAGCGCAAGGCCACATCGCCGGGCCTGCTGAAATCCGCCGCACATCTAGCCGCCGAAGCGCGCGCCAAACGCGAGAAAGTTGCGCTGGAGCGCCGGCGCAAGGCGGACCATGCGCTGCGAAACAACACCACCGCCGCGATCCTTCAGCCTCAGAACGGGCGTCCGCTCTCCATCGCCTTCTATCCCAACTGGGGTGAAAACACCTTCGCGTCGCTGCAACGCGCGCTGCCGCATCTGGACTGGGTGATGCCGACCTGGCTGACGCTGAAAGGGCCGGACATGGCATTGGCGGTGAATTACGATCAGCATGTGGCGAGCTACATTCGCGACAACAAGCCGGGCGCGGCCATTCTGCCGACGCTGCAGAACGCCTCCAACGGCAAGTGGGATGGGCCGGGCCTTGCCAAGCTGCTGGCTCAACCTGAAAAACGCAAAGCGCTGATCACGCAGCTCGAACTCTTTATCGACCAGAACAAGTTTCAGGGGCTGATCGTCGATTTCGAGGATCTGCCGACCGGATCGCGCAAGGATCTCAAATTATTCCTGGGCGAGTTATCGGAAAACTTCGCCTCGCATAGCTGGATCGTCGTGCTCGCAACGCCTGTCGGCGACAACACATGGCCGTTTGCGGAAATGGCAAAGGTCGTAGATTACACGATGCTCATGGCCTACGACGAACACTGGCTGACGAGCGAGGCGGGCAGCGTCGCGGGCCAGAAGTGGTTTGAAGGCGTGATCGACCAGCGCATGAAGGTGCTCGATCCGGCCCGCACAATCGTCGCCATCGGAAGCTACGGCTATGACTGGAATGGCGGCGACGTCAACAATGTGACGTTTCAGGACGCGGTGATCGCGGCGCATGACTCCGGCGCGACAGTCGATTTCGATGCGGCAACCAACAATCCGCATTTTTCATATGTCGAGGAAGACAACGTCAAACATGACGTCTGGTTTCTCGACGGCGTGACGGCGTTCAACCAGATTCACGCGGCAGACCCTTATCAGCCTGCAGGCTATGCCGTGTGGCGGCTCGGCGGTGAAGACCCGACGATCTGGAACGTCATGGGCCAGCCCTATGGCTCCGCCGCTCCGGCAACGCTTGGCAGCATTCCCATCATCGACGATATCGACTTTGAAGGACGAGGCGAATTCCTGAGCGTGAGCGCCGAGCCGACGACAGGAAGCCGCAAATTCGAAGTCGATCCGCAAACGGGCGACATAAACGACGAAACCTACATCAAACTTCCGACGACTTATGTCATCCGGCAGTTCGGCGGCGCGGACAAGAAAATAGCCCTGACATTCGATGACGGGCCGGACGCCGAATGGACGCCGCAAATTCTTGACGTGCTCAAGGAAAAGAAAGTCCCCGCGACATTCTTCATCATCGGTTCCAATGCGGAGGCGCATCCGGGCCTTGTGCAGCGCGAGCTTGCCGAAGGGCACGAGGTCGGCAGCCACACATTCACGCACCCCAATCTTTCGGTGACGCCGGAAGAGGCTGTGAAGCTTGAACTCAATGCGACGCAACGCCTGTTTCAGGCGCTGACGGGGCGCTCGCTCCGCCTGTTCCGCCCGCCTTATCTGGGCGATGCGGAGCCGACTGATTATGAAGAGATCGTGCCGGTCAAGATCGCGCAGGATATGGGCTATATCACTGTCGGCGAGCATGTCGATCCGGTGGACTGGGAACTGCCGGGCGTCGACAAGATCATCGAGCGCACACTCGAACAGGTGCGCAGCGCGACGCCGGATATTCCGCGCAACATCGTGCTGCTGCATGATGCGGGCGGAGACCGCTCGCAAACGGTGGCGGCGCTGCCGGAGATGATCGATCGGTTGCGCGCGGAAGGCTATGAATTCGTGACGACTTCCGCGCTGGTGCCGCTGACGGCGGAAGAGGCCATGCCGCATCTGCCGCTGACCGTGGGGCTGCTCACCGACCGCGTCATATTCATGACGCTGAGCACGCTGGGCCATGTGCTCTACTGGTGTTTCCTCATCGCTATATGGCTCGGCATTGCGCGGCTCCTGTTCCTTGTCGGCTTGAGCCTGTGGCGTCGGCGCGTGGAACTGAACACCGTCGAGCCGCCGCTTGCGCCGTCGATGTACAAAGTCTCCGTGATCGTTCCTGCCTATAACGAAGAGAATGTCATCGTCTCGACGGTGGAAGGAATATTGTCGAGCGCTTACGACGAGATGGAAGTGATCGTCGTCGATGACGGATCGAAGGACGACACGCTCGGCGTCATGCGCGCGAACTTCGGCGCAGACCCGCGCGTGCAGATATTGTCGATCCCGAATGGCGGAAAGGCCAATGCGCTCAATATCGGCATCGCCGCTGCCAAGGGCGAGGTCATCGTTGCGCTTGATGCCGACACGCAATTCGAGCCGGATACGATCGCAAGGCTTGTGCGCTGGTTTGGCGATGAAACGATTGGTGCTGTCGCGGGCAACGCGAAAGTCGGCAACCGCATCAACATGATTACGCGCTGGCAGGCGCTGGAATATATCTCGGCGCAAAATCTGGAGCGTCGAGCGCTGGCGGCACTCGGCACGCTGACGGTGGTGCCCGGCGCGGTGGGCGCGTGGCGGAAAAGCGTGTTGACGGAACTTGGCGGCTTTCGCGGCGACACGTTGGCGGAAGATCAGGACCTCACCATCAATCTGCAGAAGGCGGGCTATCGCGTGCTGTTCGACAGCAGCGCGATTGCTTGGACGGAAGCGCCCGCGACTTTCTCCGGCCTGTCGAAGCAGCGCTTCCGCTGGTCTTACGGCACGCTGCAATGCCTGTGGAAATATCGCTCGCTGACATTCAGGCCGCGCTATGGCGCGCTCGGCATGATCGCGCTGCCGCAGGTCTGGCTGTTCCAGATCATATTGACGGCGCTTGCGCCGCTCGCCGATCTCTTGCTGGTGTGGCAATTGCTCGGCCAGTGGATCGCATATGCGCAGCATGGCGCGGAGTTTCGCAATGCCGATCTCAAGCTCATTGGGATTTATTATTGCGTCTTCATCGTCGTCGATCTGGCGGCTGCGACCTTCGGCTTCCTGATGGAGCGGCGCGAACAATGGAGCCTCTTGTGGTGGCTGGTGCTTCAGCGCTTCGGCTATCGCCAGCTCATGTATTACGTCGTGGTGCGATCCATCATGACGGCGCTGCGTGGGCCGTTTGTCGGCTGGGGCAAGCTGGAGCGCATGGGCACGGTGCTTCTCGATCGCTCGAAGGCGACGCGCTGACATTGCGCATTCTGGATGACGTGCCGTCGTCTGATGATATGATTTGCTCATAAGAAATGGGAAGGGAGAAGTCCATGCCTCGTTTGAGGGAAGTGGGAAAGGACGACGCGCATCCGCTTGCGCAGACGATCTACAAGGTGCTGTTCGGCGAGCGCGATCCGGTGAAGGAGCCGGGAACTGCGACAGGAACGCCGGGCAACTGGTGGACGGTGTTCGCCGTGGTGCCGGATGTCTTCGATCACGCTGTGGCAGGCTTTCAGTTTTACCGCAGCCCGAACCGCAAGATTTCACCCAAGCTTCGCGAGCTGGGCCAGATCCGCGCCGGATGGGCGCGGGGCAGCCAGTTCGTTTTCTCGCAGCACTGCAAGGCCAGCCGCGATGTGGGCTTGAGCGAGGAACAGATTCAGGCGATCCCGCATTGGCAGGTGGCCGATTGCTATAGCGAGATCGAGCGCGCGGTGCTCGCCTATACGGATGGCCTGGTGCTCTCGGGCGGGCGCGTGCCGGATGGCGTTTTCGCGGTGCTGAAAAAGCATCTCTCCGACGAGGAGATTCTGGAACTCACCTACACCACGGCACTTTATGATTTTCATGCGGTGATCGCGAAAGCGCTGCGGCTTGAATATGACGATGTGGACGAGCGCATTGTCGAGATCGCGGCACCGGCAGGAAACGCCGCCGACGTCATGAACATGGTTGATACGAAGGAGTAGAAGGCATGGCTTATCATCATCTCGCTTTCGCCACGCGCGACATGAAGGCGACCGATCATTTCTACCGCGAGGTCATGGGCTTCGATCTGAAGAAGGTCGAAGTCGGGCCGACGCAGGAAGGCGGCTGGGCGAAGCATTTCTTTTATGAGATCGAGCCGGATCGCTTCATTGCCTTCTGGGAACTGCATGGCGAGGCTTTTGAAAAGCCTTTTGACACGGGGCTTTCGACCGCAGCCGGACTGCCGGTCTGGGTCAACCACGTTTCATTTTATTCGCCGACAAAGGAACATCTGGCCGAGAAAAAGAAGATGTGGCTTTCGGGCGGCCATGACGTGTTCGAGATCGACCATAACTGGTGCCACTCGATCTATACGATGGACCCGAACGGAACCTTCGTTGAGTACTGCGTGACGACGGCGGAGTTCACGGCGGCCGACAAGGAACGCGCATTGCTCGCGCTGACCAGCGACGATCTGGAATATTCCGCGCCGCCTGCTTCGATGCAGCATCACAAGGCGGCCGATTACAGGGCGGCGGCGGAGTAGGGAGCTGCTTTAATCTCAGTGTCGTCCCGGGACTTGGTCCCGGGACCCATGGCGGATCGTCAGTGAGTGCAGGAAGATGGATCCCGGGAACAAGTCCCGGGATGACATCATTG
>NZ_JBASBH010000104.1:0-29768 GCF_049651025.1 Parvibaculum sp.
AATTGGGCTTGATGATCGGATTGTTCATCCATCCGATTCTTTACGTGCCGGGCATGATGTCCAAATGGGCGGAGCTTGCATTCCACATTCTCCCTCTTTCTCACGTGATCTGGATATTCAGGGACGCAATTTTGGGTGACATCGCACATCCAGCCTCATGGGTAGTGGCGCCCCTTTTCGGCCTCGTTTTTCTTACCATCGGCTACCGGATGTTCCAAAGCCTCGCCCATATGTTCGGAGATGAGCTATGAGGGAATTGGGCATCGAGCTTCATCACATCTCGAAGACGTTCAAAGTGTATGACCGGCCCGTGGATATGATGTGGGAGATACTTTCTGGCCGCCGTCGCCACCGCGAATTTGAAGCGTTGAAAGACATCAGCCTGTCGATCGAGAAGGGCTCTGTGGTCGGCATCATAGGTCGAAATGGAGCTGGTAAATCGACGCTCCTGCGAATTATCGCGCGAACGCTCAACCAATCGTCAGGCGACGTGCGTGTCAACGGGCGGATATCCGCGATCCTCGAACTCGGCACCGGCTTCAATCCCGACTATTCTGGACGCGACAACATCTATCTCGGCGGGCTCTGTCTCGGCCTGACGAGACAGAAAATTAGCGAACGAGAAGCCGACATTATCGCATTCAGCGAACTCGAAGACTTCATCGATCAGCCGTTCAAGACTTACTCCAGCGGCATGCAAGCGCGACTCACCTTCAGCGTGGCAGTCAGCGTAGATCCCGACATCCTGATCGTCGACGAAGCGCTGTCGGTGGGTGATGCCAAGTTTCAGCTAAAGTCATTTGATCGAATTGCCGAATTCAAACGTCTGGGCAAGACGATTCTTGTTGTCAGCCACGACATCAATACGCTCGCGGCGTTTTGTGACAGAGCCATTCTCCTTGATAGGGGCAAGGTCATATCCGATGGTCGGCCCAATTCTGTGGGACGAATCTACCATGAGCTTCTTTTCAGCAACTCTCCTCTGGTGGACCAAAAAAGGCCTTCTCATCTCAACGGGGAGCTGGAGAAACCAGTCGAAGAGGCGTCAATACCAGCCTCTGTAACTGAAGAGTCGGTCAGTGTGAGAGCCGAGCATCGTTACGGAACAGGGGCCGTCAACATATCGGACGTGGCTATACTCGACGCAAATCAATCCCGCACAACGCTGCTGGATATGTTTGGTGAGTACCACTTGAGGGTCGTCGTTGACGCGCAAGAAGACGTAGACGAATTCGTTCTTGGTCTGCTGATCCGTACACCCCGAGGGATCGAAGTGGTCGGCACCGACAGCGGCCTTCGCGCCACCAACAATTTCCCACAGAGAATGCTCAAGGGGAAGCGCTATGATTTCGGCGTAAAATTCACGAATAACCTCGCGCCCGGGGAGTTCTTTCTTACATGCGGCATTGCGAGGCCGGGCGGTGAAAAGCTCGATTTCCGTTTTGACTGTCTTTCATTTCGTGTGACGGGGAAAAGTAACCTGTACGCAAGCTCTCTTGCAGCTGTTGAATTTCGTTTCTCATGCCAGCAAATTTGTGAAGCTTGATTTCTGGCGTCGCCGATAATTCGAAACGTTTACGTGGGCATCTCTTTTAGGACGTTGGCATGAACACTCTCACTCAAGGCGACGCTCAATCGATGAAAAAAGGCGTTCGGTGGGAGGATTCTCATTGCTCTCTCTGCAGATCGTCGTCAACCGAACATCTGTATGAGACCAAGGACTACCGATTTCTAACTGACGACGTAACGTTCAACGTCGTCAGGTGCGCTGAGTGTGGCCTCGTTCGCGTCAATCCTCGCCCTGTCGAGGAGGACATACATAAATACTATCACGATGATTTCTATCGCGCGGGAGAGTCGCCGGACGAGGCGCTTGCAGCGGTGAAGTCGCGTGTCGAGGCAATGGCGGAACACGTTAACAGATATCAGCGTGGTCGATTGCTGGACATTGGATGCTTTCGTGGTGAGTTCATCGAGCATATGCGGCGCACGCATGGCTGGGAGGTTGCAGGCGTCGAGTTTTCGGAACTTCCACCGAATTTGTACGACTTAAATATTTTCCGCGGCGATGTCGCCGAGGCGCCTTTCGAGCATGAGAGTTTTGACGTTGTAACAATTTGGGCGGTTCTCGAACATGTCTATCATCCGGAGCGCGTTCTCAACGCTGTTCGCAAGTTTTTGAAACCAGGAGGCCGGGTCATCATCCTCGTGCCCAACTTCAACAGTATCCCTGCGCGCGTGATGCACCACGACGATGTGCCGCGGCACTTGACTATGTTCACGCGAAAGACGTTGGACCGGATGTTGCGGATAGGCGGCCTGACTCCTGTCGATTGGATATGCAGCCAGGATGCTTGCTCAGGCTCTGTGCGTGGTTGGCTCAATTTTTTGGTCAAGCGCGCGTTCGGTGAGCCGATGGGCGAAATTCAGGCGCAAAACAGAAGCGCGGAACGCTGGGGCGAATTCGCTGGCTGCATTTGCAATCGCGCCTCCGGATTGTTGAGGCGTGTCGACCAATTCGATATTTGGCTTTCGCCCAGACTCGACTGGATTTTGGACCGGCTGGGGTTTGGCTTTATTATGATTGTTCATGCACAAAAGAAATGAATAACGGGAAAAGCGCGGTCAGGCCGTTTGCGCAACTGAATCCCAGAGCGTTTCGTATTGTGCGGTGATTGACGCGAGATCGTAGAAGTCCCGTATTCTCGCTCGCGCCGCAAGTCCTCGTTCGTGTCGCATGTCAGCGTCCTCATTTGCCAATATCGCCAGAGCCGCCGCCAATGCTTCAGACAACCGCGGCGGGACGGACAGGCCCGTGTCGCCGACCAATGCGGCCGCATCACCCACATCGGTGACGACGCAAGGCACACCGCTTGCCATTGCCTCGCCGACGAAGTTCGGAAATCCCTCGCCGAAGGCCGACGACAGGACGCCAATGTCCAGCCCGCGCAGTAGTCTCTGAATATCGCGCCGCTCGCCAAGCGTTGTGACATAGCTTTGCAAATTGCGCGGAATGATCAGTCGCTCCGTATCTTTGCCAATCAGCACGAAGCGTATCCGCTTGTCTCGTGCCGTCAGTTGTTCGGCGGCGGCAAGGAGCGTGGGATAGTCTTTCTGTGGATCGACACGCGCCACCATCCCGATGGCGATGATCTCGTCGCCAAACTTCCATTCCGCGCGAACGGCGCGCCGGTCATCTGCATCCGGCCGCCACTCGTCGAGATCGAAACCATTCGGCAGATAGACCCAGCGTTTGGGTCGGTACCCGAGGGCGCGATGATAGTTCATTCCCGCCATGGAATTGACCGCAACCGCGGCTGGAAACCTGGACAACAGCGCCAACCCTCGAACCACCCGGCTCGTCATCCGCGATGTCTGAGTGAAATCGATATCCGCGCCACGCAAGTTCCAGATCACCCGCCTTGTGCCGAGCTTTGCGAAAGGTGCTGCGAGCGTCCCCATGAGAGTGGCGTGATAGAGCCAGGTCATGACCGCATCGGGCCTGCTGTTTCGCATAATACGTACAAGGTTGATGAGCGCGGCCAGCGAAGGAACGCCGCGACGCATATGGAGGCAGTGCAGCTCCACTCCCTTCGCGCGTAGTCGCTCGCCATATAGCCCTTCGTCCATCAGCACGACAACAATATGCCGTCGCCCACGTCCTTGATCAGCCAGCAAGACGCGCGTCAGCATGCGCTCTGCGCCACCGCTTCCAAGCCCCGTGATAATATGCAGGACTGTTTTCATCAACCTTTCTGGTTTCCCTAGGTCGTGCGCTGGCACAGGTAAGCTGTCTACTCTACCATTGCACCAAAATAGAGGATCGGGAGAGCTGCGTGCCCAACGTTAACGTCAATTTGAATTTCAAGCTTATCCGTTATCTGACTATTGTTACATCAGTTGTGGCGCTGTTGTTCTCGTTTCTTCTGGCGGGCGCGTGGGCGCTGGATTTTGGTTCTTGGACACGTTCGATTGCGTTAGCGGGGCCGTTCCCAGCTGATGAGGCCGCCTTTGTACTTAATCTTCAGCCCACCGTTCCAGCGCGCGAAATATTTGATTCCGGTGGCGATACCGCCGAAGAATATCGCCGGTCCAATCTGCGTCTGACTGTCGACGGCGTGCTTTGGACGCGGTCGCATGTGCTCCACAACGAGTTGCGCGCCGGTGCCAGGCAGTCTTTCAGTCATTGGGGAAATTCCGTCTATTTCTCGCCCGGCAGTGACGCGGCAGCCCCTTCGCGAGTAGAGGTCGTCTATAACGTGAGCGTCAAGCCTATCTTGAAGAGCTTCATTCTGCTTGGCGCGTTTTTGTCGGTCCTTTTGCGTATCGCGATAGCAGTGAAAACTGGTGATGGAGTTGGCGCGCTTCGACAGCTTATTCGCTGGTGGATGGCAGGTGTCGTCGGGTTGAGCTGGGGTCTTCTCGCATTTGCCGCTCTTTACTTCGGTTCAATAATTGTAGCCCTTTTCCTCGGTTATGCTCTGCCTACCAGCGCGATCTACCGATGGTTTCCCGGCGGAGATTTTTTGGATCGCGCGATGCCGTTAAGCGCATTCCCAATTCTTCTGATCTGTGCGTCCGGTGTTTGCTGCAGTTGGGCTGCCAAACTCGGCATAGTTGAAAAAGACGAAATCCAGATACTTGAAAGACGGCTGATTGGCTTTTGGAAATTTGCCGCCCCGCCAGTTTTGATTGCCTTGTTGCTGCTCGCTACCAGTGCAGGTGGCTGGAACGGCCGCTTTCAACCGGGCGGCATGACGTATCAAAGTATAGCCGGCCTGGTCCCATATTCAGACGCACAGGTTTACTACTTGTCGGCGTTTGACATGCTCAATAGCGGCACTTGGAACTCTGTCGCAGCGCAGCGTCCCTTGGCCGCCAGCATGCGCGGCGCGGTCACACTTGTGGGCGGTATGTCATACGTCGGATCTATGGTTCTGCAAGCAGTCCTGCTCGCTTGTGCGTTATTTTTTGCGCTTCGTTCTCTCGTGCTCTGGCAGGGTATCTGGGTAGCCGGAGCTTTTATGGCGCTGGCTTTCGGCTTGATACAGCCGTATCTGACAACATCACTCACCGAACCATTGGGGATAATCTGGAGCTTGTACTCTTTTGCCTTCTTTATTGAGGCAATGCGGACTCGTTCCACTTCTCATGCGATTGTCGGCTTTGCAGCCTTGAGTTTGGCGCTTGTGACCAGAATGGGAAGTATGTTCACAATACCTTTTCTGATGATATGGATCGTCGTCGCATTTGCTCAAGATCGGCGCCACGCAATAAGGATCGGGGCAATACTCACGGGCATTGTCCTGATGATAATGGGGCTCAATGTAGTATTGCTCGAATGGTTTGCGCCAAATGCAGCGCTGGCTGGCAATTTTTCATATGTTGCCTGCGGCCTTGGCCGAGGAACGGATTGGAGCGAGTGCGCGCTAAGCTTTGCCGATACCGTGAAGGGTATGACGCTCGCTGGCAGAAACAGTTTTTTTTATGAGCAGGCAGCAGAGGCATTTTGGAGAGATCCAAGCCTCCTGTTTGGCAAGGTCATGGCAAATGCTGATAATTATACTTCGCGTCTCCCGGTTTTTTTATTAACTCAGTATACGTCTGTTGTCGATATGTCGGTTTCTCGCGCCAAATTGTTGGCCTGCCTTTGTATACCTGGGATGATTCTGGTCATGGCCAAAAATTATTTTGTTCTCTCTTTCTGGGTGTTGTTGTTGGCGAGTTCGATCCTATCGGCAGCATTGATTTTTGGTGATGACGGGAGTCGTGTGTTGATCGTTACCTACGTTTTTCTCGGAGGATTGTTTGCTCTTGGTTTTGCCAGTCCGGCCGTTGTCCGACGCGTCGATAATAGGCCTTCTATGGATTGGCGATCGGGCGCAGCAGGCATAGTTGCAATATTATTCATATGTGTCGGCAGTACGTTGATATTGCAGACGTACTCCAGATTGTTTGGCGCCGTCGCGCAGCCTTACGACAGCGGATCTGTAGTTCAAATAATGTCGTCACCCGGATTGACAGGCTTTATGGTTGTGCCCGACGGTTCGCCGCGAAATCCTCACATCCCTACCGTCGATATGTCGAATTTTAAGCTTATTTTTGAACGCTCGATGTTATTGAGCGATTTTGGTCCGGTTGCTGATGAGGCATTGGAGCATATGCCCTTCGCTGTATTTATTGCGCCTAGAAGGCATCAGGTTAACTCGACGTCGGTGTTTGTCGGCCCACCGGAGTTGTTAACCGATCAGACTACAAAAAATTGGGATCTTGACGTTCGGCCGTTTGGGAGCGGTCCCTACCTTTTCTATGTACAAAAAGCGACAATCAGCCCCGTGAAGGCGTCGGCAGGGCCAGCAGGTTGATGCCCGCGCCTGTTTCAATATCCGGAAGTTCTGTCCCACCGTTTGGAAGCGGGCGCCCCAAAAGATCGTGAAACGTATAGCCCGCGCTTTGCAGGATTTCACTTAATTCTTCCGCGCGATAACCCTTCTCCCGGATGACATAGGGAGAATGCTCGAAAAAGACGATGGGGCGAAACTCGGTCAACACGTCCTTGGCGCCGCGCAGCACTTCGACATCATAGCCATCGACATCAAGCTTCACGACATCCACCCGATCGAGTGACAGATTCGCGACAAGATCGTTCAGCGTGCCAACAGCGGCGCCGGTTGTCGCTTTGGCAACGCCAGCATGTTCGCCATGCGCGCCTTCGGGAGTTTCCAGAGGCCAGGATGATTCGATCGCTGTCGCAAGCTTTGCTTGTGGACTTCCCATCAGCATCATCTGTATTGGCGTCACGTGACTGGCAATGTCCGGATTGAGGGCAATATGTTCCACAAGCCGTTCGAATGCGTACAAGGTTGGCTCAACTGCAACGACACGGCCCGACGCTCCGACCTGCGCGGCGAGGGGAAGCGTGTGCGAGCCTATATTCGCCCCGATGTCTATCACCGTCGATCCAGGCGCGATCAGCCGCCTGTAGGCGTTGATAACGCTAGGTTCGAATTTGCCGAGCAGGAATACGGAGAAATCGATGCCTTCTCTCAGATCAAGACGCCAGTTCAGCCCGCCGCGCCGGCAATGTGCGATCGGCCCTCGTCCCAGCATGGACCGGGCCGACATCACAAAGCATTGAGCTGTGTGCGCAATTTTAATTTTTGTCTTTGTCCGAATGATCATCGTGTAAGTTGAATCTTGGCCGGCTCAAAAGCTAAACTCGGGATAGATTACGCGTGCATGAGCGGGCAGGGTTGATATCTTTGCTATAGTTCCTTGGCGTGAGGACGCAATCTGTCCAGACGCGAGCTAGATTATGAGTAGAGTCTATTTTCACCCTGTTGGGCAACCGGCACCCGCTAGGGGTTAGAGGTTATATGAATTTTCTGTCCCCTTTGAAACCGTCAGACAAAGCAGATACCAGCGCTGCGGCTCGCAAGAAACGCGTCAGGGAACATGCAGACAGCATCGCTGGTGACCGGGACCTCTGGATCGGGCGAAGCGCAGCCTATTATCGTGATGATCGCGTCTATACGCGGTTTCTGACCCAGCCAAAGGCGCGCGTGCTTGATATTGGTTGCGGCACGGGGGATCTGCTGGCTCATCTTGATCCAGCCTACGGTCTGGGCATCGATCTGAGCCCGCGTATGGTGGAACTTGCAACCGCCAAGCACCCGCACCTCGATTTTCGCGTCGGTGATATCGAAGACGAAGCGTTTCTGGAAAACATCGAAGGGCCGTTCGACTATATCATCCTGTCTGACACGATTGGCGCTCTCGAGGACATAGAGACGGCCCTGTCGCACTTGCATCGTCTTTGCACGCCATCGACCAGAATCGTCATCGCTTACTATTCCACTTTTTGGCAACCTGTCTTGTGGCTTGCCGAACGCCTAGGTCTGCGGATGCCGCAACCTCCGGTCAATTTTATTCGCGATACGGATTTCCTGAACATATTGGATCTTGCCGATTTTGAAGAAATTCGCGTCGAGAAACGGCAACTCATCCCGCGCAATTTTCTGGGTATAGGCCGGCTCATCAATCGCTACATTGCGCCTTTGCCGCTTATCAACCGGCTTTGCCTCAGGACCTATCTGGTCGCGCGTTCGCGGAAGGTAGTGTCGCCGTCGGGCTTGAGCACGACGGTCTTGATCCCGTGTCGCAACGAAAAGGGAAATATTCGGGATGCCGTCGAGCGTCTGCCGAAGTTCGGGCGTCATGTCGAAATCCTTTTCGTTGAAGGAAACTCCAGCGACGGCACCTATGAAGAATGTCTGCGAGTGCAGGAAGAGTTGAGTGGCGAGCTGGATATCAAGGTCTTCAAGCAGCCGGGGCGGGGCAAGGGAGACGCCGTGCGGAAGGGCTTTGATGAGGCGAGCGGCGACATCCTGATGATCTTGGATGCTGACCTGACTGTTCCGCCGGAAGCCTTGCCGAAATTTTATAACGCCATAGCGTCGGGCAAAGGTGAATTCGTCAACGGCACAAGGCTGATCTATCCTATGGAAGGCGAGGCGATGCGGCCGTTAAACCTCATTGCAAATCGCTTCTTTGCCGCCGTGTTCAGCTTTCTGATCAACCAGCGCTTCACCGATACATTATGCGGCACGAAAGTGCTCAAGCGTTCGGACTATGTGCGGATTGCAGCCGATCGCAGCTATTTCGGCGACTTTGATCCTTTCGGAGATTTCGACCTCATCCTTGGTGCGTCGAAGCACAATCTCAAGATCGTTGAAATTCCGGTGCATTACGCCGCCCGTACATACGGCGAGACGCAGATTTCTCGCTTCGCCGATGGTGCCATGTTGCTCCGCATGGTGGTCTTCGCCTTCGGCAAGCTCAAGGCATTTTGAGGCTTGACCGGATGTCGATTTTGGAAACCGTGAATCTACGACAGGTCGAACGCCGGCGCGTTGAGGAAGCGAAGAAAACGTTTCCCCTCATCTACGGCGACTATCATCATTGCCTACCTCATTTTCGAACCTGCTCCTCCGGTTCGAAGATCACTTGCCGCGTTTCATCCGGTGCTTCTTTGGATTCCGGATCATGATCGTTTTGCGAAAGCATTCGCACGACACGTTTGGTTTCTGACTTTCACGGGGCGGCAATGCAAGAATCCACCATGCCGACGCCGAACTCGCCCTCATTTGATGTGGGGATAGCCGAGCCTGATCAGGAAGGGCCGTCATCCGGTGGATCGAAGCGTCTGATCGGTCGAATTGGCTTGATTGCCAAGATTGCGATTTCCGGTGGCGTTCTCGGATATTTGTTGACCCGCCATGCCCCGCACCGTGTCGATATCATGCGGGTCGATCTGGTGCCCTTCGCAGCCGCAGTCTTTCTGATTGTGACGCAAGTGGCGCTCAATGCCATGCGTTGGCGAATCCTGCTCGAGCACTGTGCGGGTAACAAGCAATCATATGGGCGTCAGTTCCAGATCTATTACGCCTCGATTTTTTTCTCGCAGATACTTCCCTCGATCGGAAGCGACGTAGTGAGGGCGTTATACCATCGCAAGCTTGGAGCATCGCTGGGACAAGCGGCGCTTAGCATACTCCTTGATCGCGGAGTTGCTTTCATCGCCTTGATGCTTGTTTCCCTGACCTTCCTGCCGGTCCTTGCGCAACTCGACGCGCCAGACGCATTGATATGGTCGGTAGCGTTCGTTTCTGGCGGAGCGCTTCTCGCCGCCGGCATGGGATGCATGGCAGTCAGCCTGTTACGCGGGCGATCTGTCTGGTCGCGATTGCCAGCGAATATTCTCGTTCTGGCCGAGAACACATACTGGATTTTGACATCGCGCACGGCGATTACACGTCTCGTTCCACTATCCATTTTTGTTCATTTGCTGTCGATTGTGGCGCTGGCACTCGTCGCGTTTTCCTTTCATGTGCCATTGTCATTTACGGCGGCCATTGCGGTCGGCCCCGCTTACCTAGTAGCTCAGATTATCCCCATCTCTGTCGGTGGCTGGGGCGTACGGGAGGCGGCGGCCGTTGTCCTTTTTGCGAGCCTCGGCATTGATGCATCCGATGCCATACTGGTTTCCATGGCGTTTGGCGTCGTGATCCTGTTGGCCGCTTTTCCCGGTGTTTTGGCTTGGCTGTTTGTCCGCAACTAGATGCTCCTTGTAGGCCAGATGAAAAAAACACTCCAATTGATCGCGCTGAAAGTCTATGAGCTTCTTGTGCGTACGGGTTTGATGAAATGGCGGCCAGTCCGACATCTCTTTGTCACGCTTTACTCGGCCTACAAGACATTGATTGAATCGGGTCCCGTCGAGCGGCTGCACGACCAGGTTTCTCCCGGGTCGATCGTGATCGACATTGGCGCAAATGTAGGATTCTTCACTCGAAAGTTCGCGCGATGGGTCGGTGTGGCCGGCTACGTAATTGCGGTTGAGCCGGACGCTGAGAACTTTGCGCATTTGACCAGATTGTTGAACAAGTCAAATGAGGGCTCACGCGTAAAAGCTTACAATGCGGCAGCAGCAGCGAAGGACGGTATTCTTCATTTGCAAAGGAATGAGGTCCATCCAGGCGATCATCGCTTGGCACGCGATGGCAAGGGAATTGAAATTCCGGCATTTGCAATCGATTCACTTGTGCCTGAGCCTGACGTATCCCGTCGAGTGGCGCTCATCAAGATCGACGTCCAGGGAGCCGAGATGCAGGTGTTGCAGGGTGCGTGGCACACCATCGACACCTCACGCCCTGCGCTTTTCATCGAGCTGGATGACGCAGCTCTTCGTGACTTTGATTCATCTGCCGCCGAAATCGTTGATGCTTTGTCGCAACGAAATTACGTGCCCCACCAATTGTCGGTGAAGGGTCCGCCGCGACGCCTATCGCGCGAGGAGATACTCGATAATGTTGCAAAAAATTATATCGATGTGCTGTTTCTCCCGGCGTGATCCACTCATAATGTCGGTGCCATGACCAACCCTGAACGCATCTTCCTGTCGCCTCCGCATATGTCCGGCACCGAGCGTCAGCTCGTCGGCGAAGTCTTCGACATGAATTACATTGCGCCGGCGGGGCCGATGATCGATCGGTTCGAGCGGCTCTTTTGCGAGGTGACCGGATTTGCCCATGCCACTGCCGTCACCAGTGGAACGGCGGCGTTGCATCTTCTCATGCGTGGATTGCGCGTGGGTGCGGGCGATGAGGTATGGGTGCCGACGCTGACATTCATAGGCGGCGTGTCGCCCGTTCTCTATCAGAACGCCACGCCTGTTTTTTTCGATGTTGCGCCGGATACGTGGACGCTTGACGTCGATTTGCTCGCCGAGGAAATGGCGAGGGCGGCGAGGGTGGGGCGTTTGCCCAAGGCGGTCGTGACGGTCGATATATATGGTCAATGCGCCGATCTCGACGCGATCCGCTCTGTTTGCGATCCTCATGGCGTGCCCGTCATCGTCGATGCAGCAGAATCGATGGGCGCAATCTACAAGGGTCGTCACGCGGGGAAAGGCGCCACTGCCGCAGCATTTTCCTTCAACGGCAACAAGATCATCACCACGGGTGGTGGCGGCATGGCGGCAAGCGACGATGCGCAGCTTGTCGCCGAAGCGCGCCATCTTTCACAGCAGGCGCGCGAACCTGTCGCGCATTACCAGCATGAAGTGCTTGGCTACAACTACCGCATGAGTTCACTCAATGCCGCAGTCGGTTGCGGGCAACTGGGCGTGCTTGGCGAACGTGTTGCCAAACGCCGCGAAATTTTTGCACGATACGAGCGCGAACTTGCCTCTCTTCCCGGCATTTCCTTCATGCCCGAAGCACCCAGCGGAAAATCAAATCGCTGGCTGACGGTCATGCTGATCGATCCGGAAATTGCGCCGGTAACGCCGGAGCAGTTGCGGCTTTCGCTTGAAGAAAAAAACATCGAGGCTCGCCCGGTCTGGAAGCCCATGCATCAGCAGCCGCTTTTGCACGATTTCCGAACGGTGGGCGGCGCCGTTGCGGAGCGGCTTTTCGCGACGGGCATCTGCCTTCCCTCCGGCACGCAGTTGAGCGATCACGAGCAGACGCGCGTCATCGAGGCCATTGCGAAATTCTGGGAGACGGCGTGATGCAGGCGTTCGCGCCGCGCCGTCTGCTTTATGTCTTCCCGCTCGCTCTCAACTTGCGCGCTCACTGGGCCGCCCGCGTGCGCGCCGCCGCCGTGAATTACGACGTTCACGTGGCCGTGCCGATTGACGAGACGATACGCAACCTCGATCTCGGCAACATCGTTCTTCACGATATTCCGCAGCGGCGCGGCTTCCCTTCGCCGCTCGCCGAATGGCGCTATTTTCTCTCGATTTTCCGTCTCATCCGCCACCTGCGCCCGCAACTTCTCCATGCGGTAACGATACGCCCGGTCATCTATGGCGGTATTGCCGCGCGCCTCATGCGCGTGCCTGCGCTGGTTCTTTCGATCACCGGCCTCGGTTATGTCTTCATCGGCCGCGAGGCGCGGGCGCGCTTGCTGCGTCCCTTCACCGAGTTCGCCTATGCGCGCGCGCTCCATCATCCAAATGCCGTCGCGATTTTTGAAAATGCCGATGACAGGGATTTGTTTGTTCACCGCAACCTCGTCGCGCCGGACCGCACGCGCGTCTGGATAGGTGGCGGTGTGGACCTTGACGCGCTGCGCGCATCGGCGGAGCCGGATGACGCAAGCCCGCTCGTCGTGCTTCCCGCCCGGCTTCTCGTCGATAAAGGCGTGCGCGAATTCGTGGAAGCCGGGCGAACGCTGCGAGCTTCTTTCCCCGGCATCCGGTTCGCGCTGGTGGGTGATGTCGATCCCGGCAATCCGGCAACATTGAGTAAAGCCGAGATCGAAGGCTGGGTCCGCGAGGGCGTCGTGGAGTCCTGGGGCTGGCGTGAGGACATACCGGACATTATCAGCAGCGCCGTGATCGTCTGCCTGCCATCCTATCGCGAAGGCGCACCGATGGCATTGATCGAAGCGGCGGCCATGGGGCGAGCGGTCGTGGCAACGGATGTGCCCGGCTGCCGTCAGGTCGTGGTTGACGGCAAGACGGGAATTCTTGTCCCCGCCCGCGATCCGCGCGCGCTCGCCGCTGCCTTGTCACTATTGTTGAGCGATGCCGCATTGCGCCAGCGCATGGGCCGGGCCGCCCGCCATCACGCGGAAAAACATTTCTCCGCGAGCCTGGCAAGAGATCGTCTGCTGGAGCTTTACAGCAGCTTGACGAAGTCCTGACGCCGCGGCGCATGGCGTTTCAGTCTTCGAGCAACGCCCACCGCCTGAATTCGGAAAACGCCAGAAAGAAATGATAGAGGCTCGTCGCGGGCACATGCGCGGTTTTGGAAGATAAATCCGTTGTCAGATGATCTCGCCAAAGGCCTCTGGGAGAGGTGGCGAGATAAAGATCGAGAACCTGACCGGCAATTGTATTGATCCGCGTCGCATCGACATTGCCGCCATGTTCGCCGATAGCGATATGCGCCTTCAGGGCCTCGGCCTGACACCATGAACGATGATCCCGCATATGCGGGGACCCATCCGCATGCACAGCATCGTAGACCAATCCCGTCTCTCGACTGACGCCGCGTCTTTCAGCGAAATCGAAAAGCCGTCGCGCGATTTCTGAAACGTCTTCGCCGGTCAAACGCCGATATTCTGCGAGCAGCCACACCCATTCGAAATGATGCCCGGGCTCGACGATAGTCTCTGGCAGAGGCCGCCATGCCGCGTCGAAGAACTCCGGCAATATGCCCTTGTCGTGCTGGAATATATGCTTGTCAAGAAGCGCGACGATGCCATGCGCTTCATCCAGAAACCGTTTCTCGCCTGTCGTCTCGTAAAGCCTGAGCATGGCTTCGAGAAAATGCATATGTGGATTCTGCTCCAGCACGTCGACCTTCCGAGGTTCCGATCTGAAGCCCGGCAGATGCTGAAGCGATAGCCGCGCATGCACCGCATCGAGCGTACGATGCGCCCATTCGATTGCCATGCCGTCGCCGGTCGCGCGCGCATACCAGCCAAGCGCAAAGAGCATGAAGGATTGTTCGTATAGAGCGAGTGCCGGGTCGACGATGCCGCCTTCAGGCCCGAGTTTCAGCGCCCATCCCCCTTCCGCAAGCCAGCCATGCCGCAGCACGAATTCAAGCCCGTTGCGCGCCGCCTCCAGCGCGGGCCCCTGCCAGCTGAGCAATGACGCATGGCTGAAAACATATATCTGCCGCGCCTGAACGCGCACGCGCTTGAAGGGTGCGGCATCCGCCGCGCCGTCAAATCTGAGCCGCTCGACGAAGCCTCGCCCAGGGTCCTGTCCGACGCTCGCCCAAAGCGGCAGCGCCTCATCGAACATCCATCGCTCGACCTCGGCGAGACGGGGCGCTTTATGCGGAGCAGGCGTCAGAGGATTTTGCATGCGATGCTTTCAGCCGGGGAGCAGGGCGCTGCCCAGTTGCTCCCGGGCTTCTGCAAGATCGCGGGCGGTGAAAACGCGAAATCCCGCCTCGGCATATTTCAGCGCCTCGTCTCTTTCCTCGCGACCGTGGCCGCTGAGCACGTGCACAGCACCTGCAAGCGCAGCATTGCGCGCCGCGCCAACATCGCTTGCCTTGTCCCCGATCATCCAGCTCTGCGGCGGATCGAAGCCGAGCATCGTCGCGGCAAGCTCGATCATCCCGGCGCCGGGCTTTCGCCAATGCGCCTCGCTTGGCCCATAGCCGGGCGTGTGGTCGGGATGGAACGGGCAGGCCAGAGTGAGATCGAGAGCAAGCCCATGCATGGCAAGCTGTCGCGCGAGCTCGCGCTCCACGGCCTCGAAGTTAGACCAGCCGAAGCGCCCTCGCGCAATGCCCGACTGGTTGGTGACGGTCACGATGGAAAATTTCCGCGCCCGCGCCCAGACGAGCAAGTCGACCGCGCCCGCCTCAAGCCGCACATCTTCCGGCCGCGAAATATAGTCGACTTCCTCAATCAGCACCCCGTCGCGATCGAGAACAAGCGCCGCCGTCCCGCCATGCCGGGGTGGGGTCTCGGTCGAAAGCCAAATTCCATTCGTCAGAAGCATGCGGGAGCCGGATCGGGAAAGCGGGCGGAAATGCGTCGGCAGCATAATGTATATTTCGGCAAGACTAAATCGCGGCTGGTTTGACGCTTCCGAACCGCCATGCGATCTTGCCTTTTTGACTGCAAAGTATCGATCGCACATGAATAAGGTCCCGTTCAATCGAGCCCATCTCACCGGCGGGGAGCTCGACAGCCTCAAACTGGCACTCGATAGCGGGCAGCTCGCGGGCGATGGCGCCTTCACCAGAAAATGTCAGGCATGGCTTGAAGCGCGCGCAGGTGTGGCCCGCGCGCTGCTGACCCATTCCTGCACCGCGGCGCTTGAAATGGCAGCTCTTCTGATCGACATCCAGCCGGGCGACGAAGTCATCATGCCCTCATATACATTCGTCAGTACCGCGAATGCATTCGTCTTGCGCGGCGGCGTGCCGGTCTTTGTCGATGTGCGAGCCGATACCGTCAATCTTGACGAAAAGCAGATCGAGGCGGCAATCACGAAGCGCACGCGCGCCATCGTGCCGGTCCATTATGCAGGCGTCGCTTGCGCCATGGATGAGATCAATTCGATCGCCAAAGAGCACAATCTGACCGTGATCGAAGACGCCGCCCAGGGCGTTGGTGCAACCTATCGCGGACGCGCGCTCGGTGCCGTTGGCGATCTCGGCGCGCTGAGTTTCCATGCGACCAAGAATGTGATCTCGGGCGAGGGCGGCGCGCTGCTTATCGGCAATGAAGCGCTGCGTGAACGCGCCGAAATCATTCGCGAAAAGGGCACGGACCGCTCGCGTTTCCTGCGCGGCGAGATCGATAAATATACGTGGCAGGAAATCGGTTCGTCCTTTCTGCCCAGCGAACTCATTGCCGCTGTTTTATGGGCGCAACTTCCGCAAGGCGATGCCATCAACGAGCAGCGCCTGAAAATATGGGCGCGCTATCACGAGGCCTTTGCAGAGACCGAACGCGCCGGTCGCTTCCGCAGGCCGACTGTGCCTCAGGATTGCGGGCACAACGCGCATATCTATTACCTCGTCTTCGACAGTCTCGATCTGCGAGAGAAAGCGCGTCTCGCTCTGGCGGATGCCGGAATTTCCGCCGTGGCGCATTACGTGCCGCTGCATGACTCTCCCGGCGGCCGTCGCTTCGGTCGCGCGCATGGCAGCCTTGCCGAAACGTCGCGCATCTCCGACGGTCTGCTTCGCCTGCCGCTTTATCCCGACCTGACCGTCGAAGATCAGGACCGTGTGATCGACATCGTCAGAAAATTCTAGCGCAGTCGAATGGCAACCACGCCTTCAGAAAAAATCTATGACGTGGTGAAAAGGCCGCTGGATATGCTTTTGTCCGGTGCTGCTCTGGTCGTTCTTGCCGTGCCGATCATGGCGCTGGCGGTCGTCGTGCGCCTCTCCATCGGCTCGCCCGTTTTCTTCCGCCAGCCGCGTGTCGGGCGGGGCGGGCGCATCTTCACGCTGATCAAGTTCCGTTCCATGCGAGATGCGCGCGATGCGACGGGCCAGTTGCTCTCCGACGCCGAGCGCCTGACGCCGCTTGGCCGCTTCATGCGCCGCACAAGCCTCGACGAGCTTCCCGGTCTCTGGAATGTGCTGACCGGCGATATGAGCCTTGTCGGTCCGCGCCCGTTGCTCGTCGACTATCTGCCTTACTACACGCCCGAACAGGCGCGGCGGCACGCGGTCAGGCCCGGCATCACGGGGCTTGCGCAGGTGAACGGGCGCAATGCGGTCGATTGGAACACGCGCTTCCGCTTCGATCTCGACTATGTTGAGCGGCGCAGCTTCAGCCTCGATCTGGAAATACTGGCTCGGACGCTGTCGAAGGTGTTGCAAGGCCACGGTATCGAAAGCGAAACTGATCTGCCCATGCCGCGTTTCGACAATGAGGTGAGGGCGGGGCGCGCCAGCGGCACAGTGCCGCCAGCACCGAAATAGCGAGCGGCACGACATGAACACATCAACGATCCAGATCATCGGCGGCGGTGGGCATGCAAAGGTAGCAATCGCCGCCGCAGAAGCCGCCGGTATCGGCATCGCCGCGGTCTTTGACGATGATGCGAGCAAGCAGGGGCGCGACCTCATCGGCTACCGGATCAGCGGCGCCATTCCCGACGCCGCCTGGTGGCGCTCCGCCGATGTCGGCGCATTGATCGCGATCGGCGATGGCCGCGCGCGCCAGCGCATTGCCGCGCGTTGTCCCGCGCGCTGGCAGACGCTGATCCATCCCACCGCATGGGTCCATGCCAGCGCCCGGATCGGCGCAGGCACGCTCATTTGCGCAGGCGCGATCATCCAGCCGGATGCCGTCATTGGCGCGCATGCAATCATCAACACCGGCGCTGTCGTCGAGCATGATTGCAAGGTCGGCGACTTCGCGCATATTGCTCCCATGGCCTGCCTTGCAGGCGGTGCCTTCGTGGGTGATGGAACGCTGGTCGGCGCGGGCGCCGTCATTTCGCCTGCCGCCAAGGTTGGAAGCTGGTCGATCGTCGGCGCAGGCTCCGTCGTCCTCGGCGAAGTGGGCGATGGCCAGACAGTCATCGGCGTGCCCGCAAAACCGCTCGCCTGAACCGCGCGCCTAGTCCCGCACGTCCTGCACCTGCAGCTCATAGAGCGTCTTGTACGTGCCGCCCCTGGCGATCAGCTCCTCATGCGAGCCGATCTCGCGCACTTCGCCCTGCGTCAGCACGACAATGCGATGGGCCTCGCGGATCGTTTGCAGGCGGTGCGCGATGATGATGGACGTGCGCCCCTCGGTCAGCTTCGCGAGCGCATCCTGAATGACGAGTTCCGTTTCCGTGTCGATGCTTGCGGTTGCTTCATCGAGGATCAGCACTTCGGGGTTCATGGCAAGCACACGCGCAAAGGCGAGAAGCTGGCGCTGCCCGTGGCTCAGATTGCGCCCGCGTTCCGTCAGCGGCGTGTCATAGCCCTGCGGCAAGGTCGCGATGAAAGCGTCGGCATGAACGAGTTTCGCTGCGCGCTCCGCATCCGCCCGCGTGATCGACGGATTGCCGAGCGCGATATTGTCGTAGACCGAGCCCGAGAAAATATGGAAATCCTGCAGCACGACGCCGATGCGGCGGCGTATGTCGGACGGCGCAATATCCATGATGTCGATGCCGTCGATCAGGATCGAATTCGCAGGCACGTCATAGAAGCGGCAGAGCAGGCGGATCAGGCTCGTCTTGCCCGAGCCCGTCGGCCCGACAATCGCCACCTTCTCGCCCGGCGCAATGGTGAAACTCACATCCTTCAGGATCGGGCTTCCCGGCAGATAGCCGAAATTCAGATGCCGGAATTCCACCTCGCCCTTCAGATCGGCGGGGAGCGGCACGGGCCGCTCGGGTGCCTTCAGCGCCTCGTCCCAGTCCAGCGCCTGGAATATGCGCTCGCAGCTCGCCATGGCGCGAAAGACGACGTTCCATTGCTCGCCCATCGCGACGATGGGGCGGAAGAGCATGTCGGCAAATTGCGCGAAGAGAATGACGCTGCCAAGCGTCGCCACGCCGCCAAGCACATGATGCCCGCCGAACCAGATGATGACCGCAATCGCGATGAACGCCATGCTGTCCATCGCCGGGCCGTAATAGCTCTCGATGGCGACGGCGCGGTTTTCCTCGTTGCGGTTCTCGCGATTGATCGCGGTGTAATTCTCGTAATTGATGCGCTCGCGCCCATAAAGCTGAACGACTTCAATGCCGGACAGGTTCTCCTGCAAATTCTCGTTGAGCCGCGAAACCGATGAGCGGATCGCGCGATAGACATTGCGCGAGAAGTAACGAAACACCCATGTCGCAAGCGCTGCCAGCGGCAGGATCGCGAGTAACTCGAATGTCAGCGTTGAATTGAGCGCAAACATGATCGTGACGGCAACGAAGAACGGCACGAATTCGCCAAGCAGCACGCCGAAGCCCGCCAGCAGTTCAAACAGTGTCTCGATATCGTTGGTGAGCCGCGTCATCACGCGCCCGACGGCCACGCGGTCATAAAAGCTCGACGGTAGATGCTCGAGATGCGCAAAGAGATCGCGGCGCAAGTCGCGCAAGCCTTTCAGCACCGCACGCGCAAGCATGACGCGGAACCCGTGTCCGAACAGCGCCCAGAGCGCCGTCCATACAGCATAGAGTCCGCAGGCGACGACGAGCGGATGAAGCCCTGTCACGCCGTCGAGCCATGCGGCCAGAGCCTTCTGTCCGAGGTCCCGCGCATTCGCGTTCGATGCGGGCAGAAGAATCCCGTCAACGACAACGCGGCTGACAACGACCGGCGCCAGCACCGCCGCGCTTGCCGCCAACAGCACCAGCACGACCGCGCCGATCATCTGTGCGCGATAGGGCGCGATCCAATGCGTCAGCCGCCAGATGAGCCGCATGTCGAATTTGCGGATGTCGATATCGTCCTCGAAGATCGAGTAATCCTTCGCAGGCGCGTCTTTCACTGGCGCAGTCATAACGCGCTCTCCTCGGCAATCGCGCCGCTTGCGGCCAGCGCTTGCTTCAGCTCATCGCGCCGTCCTTGCGCGCGCTCCAGCGCTGCATAAAGCCCGTTTTTCGCCAGCAATTCCTGATGCGTTCCCACCTCCGCCACGCGCCCCTTGTCGAGCACGACGATGCGGTCGGCATGCCGCGCGGTGGACACGCGATGCGACACCATCAGCGTCGTCCGCCCCTGCCGCAGCTTCTTCAGCCGCGACAGGATGAACTCTTCGGTTTCCGTATCGACCGACGAGAAGCAGTCGTCGAGCAGCAGCACCGGCGTCTCGCGGATCAACCCGCGCGCGAGGCTCGCCCTTTGCTTCTGCCCGCCCGAAAGCGTCACGCCGCGCTCGCCGACCATGGTTTCAAGGCGCTTGGGAAAACGCCGGATCGTCGTTTCGAGATCGGCCGATTCCGCCGCCTCCCAGACTTCCTCCGTCGTACGCTCGGGATTGTCATAGGCGATGTTCTGTCCGAGCCGCGAGGCGAACAGAAACGGGTCCTGCGGCACCAGCGTCACGTGAGAGCGCACCTGCGCCAGCGGCAGCATGCGAATGTCGCGCCCGTCGAGATAGATCGTGCCCGGAGGCGGATCGAGCAGCCGCACGATGAGGCGCAGCAGCGTCGATTTGCCGGACCCGACGCGGCCAAGCACGGCAATCATCTCGCCGGGCTCGATTTCGAGCGACACATCGTCAAGCGCCGGCCAGCCGCCTTCGCGCTCCTGCCCGCGCCCGGCATGGGCGTAGGAAAGCCCGCGCACCGTGATCGCCCCGCCGATCTTGTCGAGCGGTGCTGCGTCCGGCGCATCGCGGATTTCCGGCTCGTGATCGAGAATTTCGAATATGCGTGCCGCCGCCGATCCGCCGCGCTGGAACAGCGTCACCATCACGCCGCCTTCCTTGATCGGCGAAAGCATCATGCCGAGATAGAAGATGAAGGCGGTGAAAGTGCCGACGCTGATTTCGCCCGACAGAACCTGCGCCCCGCCATAGCCGACGATGAGCAGCGTCGTGAAGCCGGTGATCGCCAGCATCCAGGCATTGAGCGCCGAGTTGAAATACATCAGCTTGTAATATTCGCTGGCATAGTCGCTCGAGGTTTCCTCGAAGCGCCGGATCTCATGCGCTTCCTGCGCATGCGTCTGAATGGTGCGGATGCCGTTCAGGTTTTCCTGCACCTGCGCCGAGAGGTTCGAGAAGCCTTCCTGCACAATGGTCGACTGGCTGAAAATCTTGTTCGCCAGTACCCAGCCGAAAATCGCAAAGAAGGGCAGGGCAGGCAGCAGCAAAAGCGTCAGCGATGCCGACTGCTGAAGCATGAAGATGAAGGCGATGATGCCGGAAAATCCGAGTACGAAGAGAAGCCGGGTGCCGAGCCCGATCATCTGGCGGATGAGCGAAATATCGTTGATCGCCCGAGCCATCAGATCGCCGGTCGTATAGCCCGCGAAGAAACGCGGCCCCATCAGTTCCAGATGCCAGTAAAGCCGCTGGCGAAGCTCGAAGGCGACTTCCACGCCCACCTCGCGCACGAAGCGCCGTCCGTAATTGAACGAGAAATATCGCGCGACCATCAGCGCGAGAATATAGAGCGCAGGCTCGGCAAGGCGCATGTCGCCCGCCGCCATGCGGTCGATGCCGATTTTGAGGCAAAGCGGCATGAAGGCTTCAAGCAGCCGCCCGAGATTGATGAGCGACATGCCGCCCCAGAACCGCCAGGGCATGCGATGAATGAAGGGAATGAGCCGCCACAGCGGGTTCCGGGTTTTTGATTTCTGGCGCGCGATATCCACGAGGATCAGACCGGGCTTGGCGACGCTCAACGCGCGCACATAGCCGGTTCCCGTCGGCCAACCCCTGCGGGGTGCGGCGGCGTGTCCGGCCTTTTGAAACGGATATTCGAACTATACGCCCTCATTCGTGATTCGGAAGGGCGGCAAGCGGAGCATCATTCTTATCGTCGCCCATGTGCCCGCATTGTCACATGGCCGCGGATCGCGGTCAGGCCGTGCGAAGTTTCTCCGGAATGAAGCGTTTCAGGTCCGGCAGGAACACGGCGAGCAGGCCGAGGAGCGGCAGAAACGAACAAACCTCATAGACGAATTTTATGCTCGTCGCATCGGCAAGCACGCCGAGCAGCGCCGCCCCCAATCCGCCCATGCCGAAGGCGAACCCGAAGAAGAGCCCGGCGACCGTCCCGACGCGGCCCGGCAACAATTCCTGCGCATAGACGACAATGGCGGGAAATGCCGATGCCAGGATGAGCCCGATGGGAACCGTCAGCACGCCCGTCCAGAAGAAATTTGCATAAGGCAGGGCAAGCGTGAAGGGCAGCACGCCAAGGATCGAGCCCCAGATCACATAGCGGCGTCCGAACCTGTCGCCCAGCGGCCCGCCAATGATCGTGCCCGCCGCCACCGCGCCGAGGAAAACGAACAGCATGATCTGCGACGTATGGATCGGCGTGTGGAACTTGTCGATGAGATAGAAAGTGTAATAGCTGCTGAGGCTCGCCATGTAGAAATACTTGGAGAAAATCAGCGCCAGCAGGATCGCGATCGACATGCCGATCTGTCGGCGCGTCAGGGTGACAGCGCTGGTCAGAATGGCGTCGGCCTTTGCGCTCGCCACGGCGCGGCGCTTGTACCAGCCGCCGACATTCCAGAGCAGAACCATGCCGAGCGCCGCCGCCATCGAGAACCAGGCAATGCTCGTCTGGCCGCGCTGGATGACGATCAATGCGGCAAGCAGCGGCCCGATAGCCGAGCCGAGATTGCCACCGACCTGAAAGAAGGATTGCGCAAAGCCGTGCCTTCCGCCCGATGCCATCCGCGCAATGCGCGACGCTTCGGGGTGGAACACGGATGAGCCCGTGCCGATCAGCATGGCGGCGGCAAGTACGGCTGGAAAGCTCGTCGCAAAGGCAAGCAGCAAAAGGCCCGACAGCGTGAAGCCCATGCCGATGGAAAGCGAATAGGGCCGCGCCTTCTTGTCCGTGTAGTGGCCGACCACCGGTTGCAGTAGCGAGGCGGTGATCTGATAGACAAAGGTGATGAGGCCGACCTGCCCGAAGCTGAGCGAGAACTCGGTTTTCAGCATCGGATAAATGGCCGGCAGCAACGACTGCATCATGTCGTTGAGGAAATGGCTGAAGCTCAGCGCGACGAGTACCGCGCCCGCCGTGTTCCGCACCGCAACGTCATCGACCTTCGCCGTCGCTTCGCTCATTTACCACTCCTGCAGGGCCTCAAGAAAACGCCGCTATCCCCGTGATCTCGCGTCCAAGGATCAGCGCATGAACGTCATGCGTGCCCTCATATGTGTTCACCGCTTCGAGGTTCATCACATGGCGGATGACATGATACTCGTCCGAAACGCCATTGCCGCCATGCATGTCGCGGGCGACGCGGGCGATGTCGAGTGCCTTGCCGCAATTGTTGCGCTTCATCAGCGAGATCGCCGCAGGCGCCGCCGTGCCCGCATCGAACATGCGGCCAAGCTGCAGGCAGCCTTGCAGGCCGAGCGTGATTTCCGTCTGCATGTCGGCAAGCTTCTTCTGGATGAGCTGGTTGGCGGCGAGCGGCCGTCCGAACTGCTTGCGCTCCAGCGTATAGTCGCGCGCCGCATGCCAGCAGAATTCCGCCGCGCCCATCGCGCCCCAGGCAATGCCGTAGCGCGCGCGATTGAGGCAACCGAAAGGACCGGCAAGCCCGCGCACATTGGGCAGCAGGTTTTCATCCGGAACGAAAACATCCTGCAGCGAAATCTCGCCCGTCACCGAAGCGCGTAACGAGAACTTGCCTTCGATCTTCGGCGTCGTGAAACCCTTGAACGCGCGCTCGACGACAAAGCCGCGGATCACATCGTCTTCGGTCTTTGCCCAGACGACAGCAAGGTCCGCGATCGGCGCATTGGTGATCCACATCTTCGCGCCGTTGAGAATATAGCCGCCATCGACCTTCTTCGCCCGCGTCACCATCGACCCCGGATCGGAGCCGTGATCGGGCTCGGTCAGTCCGAAGCAGCCGACCCATTCGCCGGTGGCGAGCTTCGGCAGATATTTTTCGCGCTGCGCCTCCGTGCCATAGGCATAGATCGGATGCATGACGAGCGAGGACTGCACGCTCATCGCAGAGCGATAGCCGCTATCCACGCGCTCCACTTCGCGCGCCGCCAGCCCATAGGACACATAGTTGAGCCCCGCGCAGCCATATTTCTCCGGCAGCGTCGGCCCGAGCAACCCTTGAGCGCCCATCTCGTTCATGATCTCGCGATGGAAAATCTCGTGGCGGTTGGCTTCCTTCACCCGCGTGAGGAGCTTTTCCTGCGCGAAGGCCCGCGCGGCATCGCGCACCAGCCGCTCTTCCTCGGTCAGTTGCTCTTCCAGCAGCAGCGGATCCTGCCAGTTGAAGGGCGCAAGCGGCGGATTGGCTTTGGTGGCGGCTTGGGACATCTTGACCTCGCGGAAAGCGGAATTTTGCCGCTGATATAGCAGGTGGGGCAGGGATGCGCGACTCTCGGTTGGGCAGAGGCCTCGTCCTTCGAGACGGGCCTTTGGCCCTCCTCAGGATGAGGAGCCGAACTGGAAATAAACCGCCTTCGACCCTCACCCTGAGGAGCGCGAGCAAGGCTCGCGCGTCTCGAAGGGCAAGGCCCGACGCCTAGCCTCCGGCCGCATAGGCTCCGAGTTCTGCCGCCAGATGGTCGAACATCAGCCGCATCCGAAGGCTGGTCTTCAAATCTTCATGCATGGCGATCCAGACATCGAGTTCGAAATGGGCCATGCCCGGCAGCACATGCACCAGCTCCGGATATTTCTTCGCCAGCGCAAACTGGCAAACGCCAAGCCCGAAGCCCGCCCGCAAGGCCGCAAACTGCGCCACATCGCTGTCGCATCGAAAGGCAAAAAGATCGCGCGTCAGCTCAAAGCCGAAATCCTTCAGCCGCCGCACCGAAGGCTCGCGGTCATAGCCGATGAGCGGATGCTGCGGCAGTTCCTCCATCGTTTGCGGTGCGCCATGCGCCTCGATATAGGCCCTGTGCGCATGAAGCCCGAGCCTGACCACGCCCACCTTGCGCGCCACCAGCGCCGCCTGCGTGGGCCGGATCATGCGTACCGCAATATCCGCCTCTCGCTGCAACAGGTCTTCCGTGCGGTTGGACAGCATCACCTCGATGACGATGCGCGGATGGGCCTCACGAAAGGCGGCGAGAATGGGCGGCAGCACTTCCGTGCCGATGATTTCGCTCGCCGTAATCCTGACCGTGCCCCGGTCTTCTTCCGCCTCGCCGGACGCCGCGCGCTGCAGAGCCTCCGCCGCACTGGCCATGGCCTCCGCATGAGGCACCAGCGCCAGCGCGCTTTCGGTCGGCGCAAGCCCGCCCTGCGAGCGGGTGAACAGGGCAATCCCGAGCCCCGCCTCCAGCGCATCGATATGGCGGCCAACGGTCGGCTGCGTCAGGCCGAGCAGCCGCGCCGCCCCCGAAAGGCTGCCCTCGCGGATAACGGCCAGCAGCGTCCTGTAGAGTTCCCATCCGGGTTCGGTCTGTGCCATACAAAAAAGTATAAAGACTAGCGAAATTTCGGCAATTCATATTCGTTCGTGAATGGATCACCTTCCTGTCATCAACTCGGAGGACAGGAGACGACCCCATGACCCGCACAGCACTCATCATCGGCGCAACCGGCGGCATCGGCAGCGAAACGGCGCTGGCCCTTGGTGCACGCGGCTGGCGCATCCGCGCTCTCAACCGCAATCCCGCCAAGGCCGCCCGCGACATGGCCTTTCTCGGCCCCGTCGAATGGGTGAAGGGCGACGCCATGAACAAGGCCGACGTGGTCGCCGCCGCCAAGGGCGTCAGCCTCGTCGTCCATGCCGCAAACCCGCCCGGCTACAAGAACTGGAAGGGCACGGCGCTTCCCATGCTCGAAAGCTCGATCGCCGCCGCGAAGGCCGCGGGCGTCCGCCTCGTCTTCCCCGGCACGGTTTACAATTACGGCCCCGATGCATTCCCGCTCGTCGCCGAAACCGCGCCGCAAAACCCGCATACCCGCAAAGGCGCGATCCGCGTCGCCATGGAGCAGCGTCTTCAGCAAGCCTCCAGCGAAGGCGTCTCTGTCCTCATCGTCCGCGCCGGCGACTTCTTCGGTCCCCATGGCGGCAACAACTGGTTCGGTCAGGGCATTGTGAAGCCCGGCAAACCCGTCCGTAGCGTGACATATCCCGGCAGCCACAAAGTCGGCCACGCATGGGCCTTCCTGCCGGACCTTGCCGAAACGATTGCCCGCCTCGTCGATCGCCAGTCCGAGCTTGGCGCTTTCGAAACCTTCCACTTCGGCGGCCACTGGTTCGATGAAGGCGTCGAGTTCGCCCATGCAACGGCCCGCGCCGCAGGCGTCCCCGACGCGCCGGTGAAGCGCCTGCCATGGTTCGCCCTCACGCTTCTCTCGCCCTTCATGGAGACGTTCCGCGAAATGCGGGAGATGCGCTACCTCTGGAAACAGCCCCTCCGGCTCGACAACACCAAACTCGTCGCCTTCCTCGGGCAAGAGCCCCACACACCGACCGACCAGGCACTCCGCGTCGCACTCACCGGCCTCGGCTGCCTGAAACCCGCCGCCTCACATCTCGAATTCACCGCCATTCAAGGGAGAGCATAATGTCTTATCCGGCATCCATCCGCCGCCGCGCCGAACGCATCATGGTCACACTCGTCATGTCCACCTTCGTCGGCTACGTCACCATCTTCGCAATCAGCGCGACACGCTTCATGGCCTGAGGCAAAACCGCAAACACCGCCGTCGTCCCGGGACTCGTTCCGGGGGCGGTACCCCCACCCGTCATGGCCGGGCTCGACCCGGCCATCCACGTCTTCCTTCCTCAATGGCCGCAAAGACGTGGATACGCGGGTCAAGCCCGCGCATGACGACCATATTTGAAGGCTTCGTTCTGGCAGGCGCTCGCCACAACCACCGCCGTCGTCCCGGGACTCGTTCCCGGGACCCATCTTCCCACAAACGCCGACGAACCTGCTGGACTCCGACACAACAACACGGACGCGCACTACAAACAAAAATGGCGGCGCAACACCGCGCCGCCATTTCCTGTCTCGGAGCGAAAACCTTACTCGGCCGCAGCAGCCTTCAACGCTGCCAGCGCCTCGCGCGGCATCTTCGCGGCGAATTCCGAGCAGGCCTGCACATATTCGCGCTTCAACCGATCAACCAGTTCAGCCACCGGCGGCGCGTCCTTGATCTGGCCGATGCCCTGGCCCGAACCCCAGATGTCCTTCCACGCTTTCTGCTTCATGTTGCCGCCCGAGCCGAAATTCATCTTCGACTTGTCGGCAGCCGGAAGATTGTGCGGATCGAGGCCCGCAGCCGCGACGGACGGCGCGAGGTAGTTGCCATGCACGCCGGTAAAGAGGTTCGTGTAAACGATGTCGTCAGCCGCATAGTCGATCAGATGCTGCTTGTAGCCCTGTTCCGCATTCGCTTCCGCTGTCGCTACGAAACGCGTGCCCATATAGGCAAGGTCCGCGCCCAGCGCGAGCGTCGAGGCAATGCCATAGCCGTCCGACAGCGCGCCCGACAGGATCACCGTTCCGTCGAACCACTGCTTCACCTCACGCACCAGCGCGAAGGGCGACAGTGTGCCCGCATGTCCACCGGCACCAGCGCAAACGAGGATCAGCCCGTCCACGCCTTGCTCGGCTGCCTTCTTCGCATGCTTGACGTTGATGACGTCATGGAAGACCACGCCGCCATAGGAATGCGCGGCGGTGACGACTTCCTCGGGCGGGCGCAAGCTGGTGATGATGATCGGCACTTCAAGCTTCGTGCAAACCTCGATGTCGTGCATCAGCCGGTCGTTCGAGGCGTGGCAGATCTGGTTCACCGCAAAAGGGGCGACCTTCTTGTCCGGGTTCGCCGCCTGATATTCGGCAAGTTCCGTCTTGATGCGGACGATCCACTCCTCCAGCACATGCGCGGGCCGCGCATTCAGCGCCGGAAACGAACCGACAATGCCTGCCTTGCATTGCGCGATGACCAGTTCCGGCCCCGACACGATGAAAAGCGGCGAGCCGATAACGGGAAGCTCAAGGCTGTTCTTGAGGCAGTTCGGAAGCGACATGGGTTCTCTCCAGAAGAAATGAATTGCCGAAACTATGACGCGGATCGGCCCGTCGCGCCTGTCCGCCAGCGTGCATTGAACTGTTCATCGCTGTTCAGGGTGCCTGTTCAGCGGCCCGTCAGCTTTGCCCGGTCGGTCTTGGCTTTCGCCGTGATGAAATCCATGACCGCGCGCACTGGCGGCGTGTCCTTCAGATCGGGATGGGCGAGCAGCCACATCTCCGTCGTGCTGAAAAGCTTCTCCGGCGATATGCGCACCAGTTGCGGATAGCTGTCGCCCGTCATGCAGGTCAGCGGCGCAATGCCGGTCCCGGCGAGAACAGCGTAGACCGTGTCGATCTGCGACGAGAAACGGAAATGCGTCGGCGTATCGCGCGTCACATGTGCGCTCCAGCGCGAAAATTCCTGACCTGACGACGAGCCCGCAAAGCCGAGGATCGTATGCTCGGCCCATTCCTCGCGCCGCGTCGGCAGCCCGTGTTTCGCCGCATATTCCTTCGAGGCATAGAAGGCGACGCCGAGCCGCCCGATCTTGCGCCCGACGAGGTTTTCCTCGCCCGGCCCATAAAGCCGGATCACGATGTCGGCCTCGCGGCGGCGCACGCTGGCGGGCCAGCTCTCGGTCACGAATTCAAGTTCAAGCCCCGGATACTGCGCATGGAAGCTCGTCAGATGCGGCACCAGCCATTGCCCGGCAATGCCCGACGCGACCGAAATGCGTACCGTGCCGCGCGGCTCGCCGTCTTCGGCAATGGCCGCCCGCGCCGCGCGCTCCGCCGCCGTCGCCATCGGCTCGACTTCGGCGCGCAATCGCTCGCCCGCCGCCGTCAGCGCATAGCCGACCGGTTCGCGAATAAAGAGTTTCGCGCCAAGCTCTTTCTCAAGCGCCGTTATGTGCCGTCCGACCGTCGCATGGCTCAGCTTGAGCTTGCGTCCAGCGCCTGAAAGGCTTGCCGTTTCGGCCACGGCGAGAAAAATGCGATAGGCGTCCCAGCCCGATCCGCCGCTTCCTGTTTCGCTGATCGCCGGACTCTGTCTGTTCAGCATTGAACACGTCCCCGCTTGTTTCTGCAGGGAAGATGGTCCCATTGGCCGCGGATTTCAAGCGCCGATGGCTTACGTAGCGGAAGCCCCGGCCTGCAATCGCCTGTGCAAAAGCGTCCCGCCTTCTGCTAGAAATGGCTCAACTTCTATTGGCCTACACACCTGCTTCAGGGGAGAGAAAAGTGATCAAAACCAGATTTACGGAAATGTTCGGCGTCGAGCATCCGATCGTTCAGGGCGGTATGCAGTGGGTTGGCCGCGCCTCGCTCGTCTCGGCGGTCGCCAATGCCGGCGCGCTCGGCTTCATCACGGCGCTGACGCAGCCGACGCCGGAAGACCTTGTGAAGGAAATCGCGAAGTGTCGCGAGATGACCGACAAGCCCTTCGGCGTCAACCTCACCATCCTGCCCGCGCTGACGCCGCCGCCTTACGCGGAATATCGCCAAGCCATCATCGAAAGCGGCATCAAGATCGTCGAAACGGCGGGCTACAAGCCGCAAGAGCATGTCGACGACTTCAAGAAGCATGGCGTGAAGGTCATCCACAAATGCACCGCCGTCCGTCATGCGCTCTCTGCCGAGCGCATGGGCGTCGATGCGATCTCGATCGACGGCTTTGAATGTGCGGGCCATCCCGGCGAAGACGACATTCCGGGCCTGATCCTCATTCCCGCCGCTGCCGACAAGATCAAGATTCCGATGATCGCCTCGGGCGGCTTCGGAGACGCGCGCGGCCTCGTTGCGGCGCTGGCCCTTGGTGCCGAAGGCATCAATATGGGCACGCGCTTCATGTGCACCGTCGAAAGCCCGATCCATCAGAAGGTGAAGGAGCAGATCGTCGCCAATGACGAGCGCGCGACCGACCTCATCTTCCGTACCCTGCACAATACGGCCCGCGTCGCCAGAAACGTCGTCTCTCAGGAAGTCGTCGCCATCGAGAAGAAGGGCGGCGCGACCATCGACGATGTCCGCCATCTCGTCGCCGGTGCGCGCGGCAAGGTCGTCTATGAAGCCGGTGATCCCGATCATGGCATCTGGTCGGCCGGCATGGTCCAGGGCCTCATCCA
>NZ_JBASBH010000105.1:0-12286 GCF_049651025.1 Parvibaculum sp.
TGCGGGCGATCCGATTGATGAGTTCCTGAGCCTTGCGATTGATTTCGAACGCGATCATGCGGCGTCGATGCAGGCCTTTCTGCATTGGGTGGAGCGCGGCGGGTCCGAGATCAAGCGCGACATGGACAAGGGCCGCGACGAGGTTCGCATCATGACGGTGCATGGCGCGAAGGGGCTGGAGGCGGAAATCGTTTTCATGCCGGACACGTGCAGCGCGCCGGCCGCGCAGCACGATCCGGGGCTGATCTCGCTGCCGACCGATCCGCCGCTGCTGCTCTGGCCGGTGCGCAAGAAGGATGAAGACCTGGTGACGGGGGGCGCGCGCGATCTGCATCGTCGCGCGCAGCAGGAAGAATATCGCAGGCTTCTCTATGTCGCGATGACGCGCGCGCGCGACCGGCTTTATGTCTGCGGCTATGTGGGCGAGCGCGGGGCGGCGGCGGACTGCTGGTACAATCTGATTGCCGATGCGCTGAAGCCCATGGCGCAAGAAGTGACGCTCGACGACGGGCGCAAGGTCTGGCGCATCGAAGGCGAGCAGAAGCGCGAGCCGGAAGTGCAAAAGGCGACGGTCGAGACGACGCAAGAACCCTTGCCCGATTGGGCGCGGCTTGCGGCGGCGCCCGAGCCGACGCCGTCCCGCCCGCTTGCGCCATCGCGCCTGCCGCCTGAAGGACCGATGGAGCCGCCCGCCATGTCGCCGCTTGCGGGCGATATCTCCGCGCGCTTTCTGCGCGGCAAGCTGCTCCACCGTTTGTTGCAGACCTTGCCCGATCTTGGCGATGCGGAGCGCGAGGATGCTGCGCGGCGTTTTCTCGACAGCTCTGCCTATGCGCTTTCCGATGATGAACGCGACGAGATCGTGGCGGCGACGCTTGCCGTTTTGCGTGAGCCGTCTTTTGCCGGAATTTTCGGTGAAGGCAGTCGCGCCGAAGTGGCGCTGGTGGGCCAGATCGAATTTGCGGGCAAGGCGACACTTGTGTCGGGCCAGATCGACAGGCTTTGTGTGACGAGCGCGCGTGTTCTCGTTGTGGACTACAAGACGAACCGGCCTGCGCCGCCTGAAATCGGCAGCGTAAGCCCTGCCTATATCGCGCAGATGGCCGCTTATCGCGCGGTGCTGGGCGAGATTTATCCGGGCCGGGAAATTGCCTGTGCGCTGCTTTGGACCGACGGGCCGCGCCTCATGGAACTGCCGGCTGCGGCGCTGGATGCGGCATTGCGCGGAGGAGGGCAATCTTGACCTTGCGGGGGTGGCTTCCTAAATTTAGCGCAATGAAACTTCACTTGGCCCCATTTGAGGGAGCCGGGGCCGGTGGGACAGCCCGCCGGCCGGGAAAGGAATAATATGACCGAAAAAGTCACCGACTCCTCTTTCGAGAGCGATGTGCTGGACGCTTCCGGCCCGGTTCTGGTCGACTTCTGGGCGACCTGGTGCGGCCCGTGCAAGCAGATCGCCCCGGCGCTTGAAGAGATTGCCAAGGAATATGGCGGCAAACTGCGGGTCGCCAAGATCGACATCGACGAGAACCCCAATACGCCGACCAAATACGGCGTGCGCGGCGTTCCGACCATGATGATCTTCAAGGACGGCCAGGTGGCCGCCACCAAGGTCGGCGCGCTGCCCAAGGGCAAGATCGTCGAATGGATCGAAAGCTCGCTCTGAGCCTCCGCTCCCGCGCAGTTTTGAAGGGCCGGTCGAAAGACCGGCCTTTTTGTTTGCTGACGCAACGTTTTTTTGGCGAAGCCTTTGGACTCTGCGCCGTCAAATGTGCTTGAGTTGAGTGAAGAGAATATGAGGTTCTCTGGCCCCTGGGGAGGAAGGTCAATGGAACAGCTAAGCCCGATGGATGCCTCGTTCCTGTATTTCGAAACAGCGAACGCGCCGATGCATATTGGAGCCGTTGCCATTTACGATCAGGCAACTGTCGATGGCGGCGTGTTGGCCTTCAAGGAAATCCTGAAAAATTACGAGTCGCGCCTGCATCTCGCGCGCTCGTTTCGCCAGCGCATCGTCCGTGTGCCGCTGAGCCTCGACCATCCCTATTGGCTTGAGGACCCGGATTTCGATCTTGAATATCACGTCCGCCATATCGCGCTGCCCAAGCCCGGCGACTGGCGGCAGCTCTGCATTCAGGTGGCGCGGCTTCATGCGCGCCCGCTCGATACGGGCCGTCCGCTCTGGGAATTCACGGTGATCGAGGGGCTCGACAATGTGGAGGGCCTGCCCAAGGGCAGCTTCGCGATTGTCTCCAAGGTTCACCACGCGGCGATCGACGGCGTTTCCGGCGCGGAGATGACGGCGGCGGTGCATGACCTCACGCCCGACGCGACGCCGACACCGCCGGACAAGGCATGGCTGCCCGAACGCGAGCCGACGGCAATCGAGCTTCTGTCGCGCACCTCGGTCAATAATGTGCGCCAGCCCTTCAAGCTCGCGCGCGTCGTGGTCGAATCCGTGCCCGCGCTGGCGCGGCTCGGCATCGGGCTTTCGGCGGGCAAGCTGAAGCGCGTCGGCGCGGTGCCGCGTACGCGCTTCAACGGCAAGGTGTCGCCGCATCGCGTGTTCGACGGACGGTCATTCAAGCTGAACGATATTCGCGCGATCAAGAACGCGGTCGAAGGCGCGACGGTGAACGATGCCGTCATTGCGATCATCGGCGGCGCGCTGCGCAAATATCTCGAATCGAAGCATGAACTGCCGAAGGATTCGCTGATCGCCATGGCGCCGATTTCGGTGCGCTCCAAGGATCAGCAGAAATCGGCGGGCAATCAGGTGAGCGCCATGTCGGTGGCGGTGCGCTCCGACATTGCCGATCCGCTGGACCGGCTTGTCGCGGTCTTCGAGTCGACGACGAATTCCAAGGAAATGACCAACGCCATCGGCGCGAGCACGCTGACCGATTACTCGCAGTTCATTCCCTCGACGGTCGCCGGGCTTGCCGCGCGGCTCTATACGAATCTGGGATTGGCGAACCGCATCACGCCGATCTTCAACACGGTCATCACGAATATTCCCGGACCGCAGGTGCCGCTCTATATGACGGGCGCGCGGCTTGTGACGCAGTTCGGGCTTGGGCCGATCCTCGACGGCATGGGCATCATCCATCCGGTGTTCAGCTATTGCGGCGAGATCACGATTTCCTTCACCTCATGCCGCGAGATGATCCCCGATCCGGCCTTCTATGCCGAATGCATCCAGGAATCCTTCGAGGAGATGCTGGCGGCGACGAAGGACAAGCATGTGAAGACGGGCGCCGGTGCGCGTGCCGGCATTGCGCGCGCCGCCGTACCCGCCGAAGTCGCGGCGGCGGAAGCAGCCGAGATCAAGGCGAAGCTCGCGCAGAAGGCGGCAAAGAAACCCGCGGCTCCCAAACGCGCCGCGCCGAAAAAAGCGGCGGCGAAAAAGGCAAAGCCTGCCGACGTCGCATCGCTTGCTGAAACGCCTGTGACGTCGCGCATCGAAGCGGCGGAATAGTCGGACCAAGTCCGGCATGACGGTGAGGGGAGGGCGTTCCGTCTCTTGCTGTCCTGCTTGCACCCGCTGCCCCAACTTCAGATCGTCACCCCGGGCTTGAGCCGGGGTCCATCTTTGCGGCGGTGCTGTAGGGAAGATGGATGCCGGATCAAGTCCGGCATGACGACTGGGGGAGGGCGTTCCGTCTATGGTTGTCCTGCCTGCACCAGCTGCTGCAACCCCAATCGGTGGCCTCAACGCCAATCCGTCACGCCCACCTCAATCCGTCACCCCGGGCTTGACCCGGGGTCCATCTTTGCGGCGGTGCTGTAGGGAAGATGGATGCCGGATCAAGTCCGGCATGACGATGGGGGCAACTCGGCGCGGAAAACCGGCGTCCACTTTTCCTGGAATTGCTTTAGCCGTTATCGGCGAGGATGGTGCCGGCGAGATAAAGCGATCCGCAAATGAGAATGCGGGGCGGCGTTCCGCCTGCGCGGGCAAGGACGCGGCTCATGGCTTCATCGACTGAAGCGGCAGGCGTGGCGTCGAGGCCGCCTGCGCGTGCGGCTTCGACGAGAGCGCCCGGCGAGAGGCAGGCCGGATCGTCGGGGATCGCGACCGTTTCGACATGGGCGGCGAGGCCCTTGAAGGGCGCGAAGAAACCGGCGGCGTCTTTCGTGTCCTTCATGCCGACGATCATCATCAAAGGACTGGCGGAATTCTGCGCGAGGTCGGCCATGAGATGGGCGACGGCGCGGCCTGCCTGCGGATTGTGCCCGCCATCCAGCCATAATTCGCCATGGGCGGGCAGGCGCTCGACGAGCGGCCCGCGCGTCAGGCGCTGCATGCGGGCAGGCCATTCGACTTCGCGAAGCCCGCGCGCGATTGCTTCCGTTTCAAGCGGCAACATCTTCGCCTGACGCAGCGCGCAAATGGCGATGCCCGCATTGTCGATCTGGTGGCGGCCGAGAAGTTTCGGCAGCGGCAGATCGAGCAGCCCATGCTCGTCCTGATAGACGAGATGGCCGTGCTCCTCGTAAGCGCTGAAATCCTGACCGAATATCAGGAGCGGCGCGCCGACTTTCTGCGCGTGATATTCGATTGCTGCGCGACCTTCATCCGTTTGCGGACCGATGACGGCGGGAACGCCGCGCTTCAATATGCCTGCCTTCTCGCCTGCGATCAGCGTGATCGTGTCGCCGAGAAATGCCTGATGGTCGAGATCGACCGGCGTGATGATGGTGACGGCGGGCTTGTCGATGACGTTGGTCGTGTCATAGCGCCCGCCCATGCCGACTTCGAGCACAAGCGCGTCGGCTGGATTGCGCGCATAGGCGAGCATGGCGACGCAGGTCGTGATCTCGAAAAATGTGATGGGCGCGCCGCCATTCACGCGCTCGCATTCGTCGAGCAAGGCGGAAAGAAGTTCCTCGCCGATCTCGGCGCTTTTCGGATGGCCCGCAAGGCGGATGCGTTCATGAAAGCGAACGAGATGGGGCGATGTATAGCTGTGAACGCCATAGTCGCCTGCTTCGAGCGCGGCGCGCAGATAGGCGGAAACGGAACCCTTGCCGTTGGTGCCGGCGATGTGAAAGGTCGGCGGCAGGGCGCGCTCGGGATGATGGAGAAACGCCAGCAAACGCTCGATGCGTTCCAGCGACAGGTCGATCAGTTTCGGGTGAAGCTTCGTCAGTCTTTCAAGGATGACGCTGCTTGCATCGGGTATCCGGCTCACCTCAGCCACGGGCCGCGCGTGCGGGCACGCCGGACATGGGCGCGAGCTTCGGCTTGTGCGTGAGGATGCGGATGCTGCGCGCCAGCGTTTCCTTGAGCTGATGACGATGCACGATCATGTCGATCATGCCGTGATCGAACTGGAATTCCGCCTTCTGGAAATCTTCCGGAAGCTTCTCGCGGATCGTCTGCTCGATGACGCGGCGACCGGAGAAACCGATCAGCGCGCCGGGCTCTGCAATATGGATGTCGCCAAGCATGGCATAGGAGGCAAGCACGCCGCCCGTCGTCGGATCGGTGAGGACGACGATGTAAGGCAGGCCCGCCTCGCGCAGCATCTGCACGGCGACCGTGGTGCGCGGCATCTGCATGAGCGAGAGAATGCCCTCCTGCATGCGCGCGCCACCGGCGGCGGCAAAGAGCACATAGGGCGCATGTTTTTCGATGGCGACTTCGGCGCCTTTGACGATGGCCTCGCCTGCCGCCATGCCGAGCGAACCGCCCATAAAGGCGAAGTCCTGAATGGCGGCGACGATCTCGACGCCGTCGAGCGGGCCATGAGCCACAGTGACGCTGTCGTCGCGGCCCGTCTTGGAGCGCGCTTCCTTCAGGCGGTCGGGATATTTTTTCTGGTCGCGGAATTTCAGCGGATCGAGCGGAACGCCGCCGACGGGCACGAGCTGGAACTGGCCCGCATCGAAGATCGAATTCAGACGCGCGGCCGTGCTGAGCTTCATGTGGAAGCCGCAATGCGGGCAGACGTTGAGCGCCGCGTCGAGATCGCGGTGGAAGATCATCTCGTTACAGGCCGGGCACTTGCGCCAGAGATTGTCCGGCGTCGTGTCGGCCTTCTTCTTGAAGACGCGCTGGATTTTCGGACGAACGACGTTGTTGATCCAGTTCATATTGCGTCTCTCCCTATTCCGCCGCTGTCGCGCGCGCGCCGTGTACGCCGTCGGCAAGCTCGCGCACGAAGGCGAGCACGCGGGCGGGACCGCCGGATTTCATTTTACCTTGAGCATCAAGCTCTGCGGCGATTTTGTTCACGATGGCCGAGCCGACGACGGCGCCGTCAGCCGCTTGCGCGATGGTCGCCGCCTGTTCGGGTGTGCTGATGCCAAAGCCGACCGCGACGGGCAGGGCCGTGTGCCGCTTGATGCGGGCGACGGAGGCGGCAACGTCGCGCGCCTCGGGCGTTGCCGAACCGGTGATGCCATTGATCGAAACGTAATAGACAAAGCCCGACGTGTTGGCGAGGACGGCGGGAAGCCGCTTGTCGTCGGTCGTCGGCGTTGCGAGGCGGATGAAGTTGAGGCCCGCACGCAATGCAGGCTCGCACAATTCATCGTCTTCCTCGGGCGGCAGATCGACGACGATGAGGCCGTCGACGCCTGCGTCTTTTGCCGCGGCGAGAAAGGCCGGAACGCCCATGTGATAGATCGGATTGTAATAGCCCATCAGCACGATGGGCGTGTCGTTATCGCCCTTGCGGAAGCGGCGCACGATATCGAGCGTGCCGTGAAGCGTGGCGCCGGATTTCAGCGCGCGCTGCGATGACGCCTGAATGGCGGGGCCGTCCGCCATCGGATCGGTGAAGGGCATGCCGAGTTCGATGACGTCGGCACCGGCAGCGGGAAGACCGCGCACGATTTCAAACGAGGCATCGCTGTCGGGATCGCCGGCAGTGATGAAGGTGACGAAAGCCGCGCGGCCTTCAGCCTTCAGCTTTGCGAATTTGCGGTCGAGACGGGTTGTCATGCGAGTGCCTCCGCACCGGGCCTGAAGCCCTCCCCCCTTGAGGGGGAGGGTGGGGTGGGGGGTAGGCCAAGGAAAGAGTCTTTTGAAGAAGCCCCCCCGCCCGATCCGCTACGCGGATCGACCTCCCCCTCTAGGGGGGAGGTGAAAGAAATATGCAGCTTTACGCTTTCTGAAAGTTTGCTCACAGCGTCACTCCCAGATGCTCGGCAACGGAGAACACATCCTTGTCGCCACGCCCGGACAGGCAGACGAGAATGATCTGATCCTTGGACATGGTCGGCGCGAGTTTCGCGACATGGGCAAGCGCGTGGCAAGGCTCCAGCGCGGGGATGATGCCCTCGACCCTGGAAAGAAGCTGGAAGGCCTCGAGCGCTTCCTTGTCGGTCGCGGACACGTATTTCACGCGGCCGATATCGTTGAGCCAGGAATGCTCAGGCCCGATGCCGGGATAGTCGAGGCCCGCCGAAATCGAATGGCCTTCGAGAATCTGCCCGTCGTCATCCTGCAGAAGATAGGTGCGATTGCCGTGAAGCACGCCGGGGCTGCCGCCAAGGATCGAGGCGGAATGCTCGCCGGTTTCAATGCCGTGACCGCCCGCTTCGACGCCGACGACCTCGACGCTCTCATCGTTGAGGAAGGGGTGGAAGAGGCCCATGGCGTTTGAACCGCCGCCGATGCAGGCAACCAGAGTGTCGGGCAGGCGGCCTTCCATCTCCTGAAGCTGCGCCTTTGCTTCCGTGCCGATGACGGACTGGAAGTCGCGCACCATGGCGGGATAGGGATGCGGGCCTGCGACGGTGCCGATCAGGTAATAGGTGTCTTCGACATTGGTGACCCAGTCGCGCAGCGCCTCGTTCATCGCATCTTTCAGCGTGCCCGAACCAGAGGTGACCGGCACGACTTCGGCGCCGAGAAGCTTCATGCGGAAGACGTTGGGCTTCTGCCGCTCGACGTCGGTCGCGCCCATATAGACGACGCAAGGCAGGCCGAAACGCGCGGCAACCGTCGCCGATGCGACGCCATGCTGGCCCGCGCCGGTTTCGGCGATGATCCGCGTCTTGCCCATGCGGCGCGCGAGCTGAATCTGGCCGAGGCAGTTATTGATCTTGTGCGAGCCGGTATGGTTCAGCTCTTCGCGCTTGAGATAGATCTTCGCGCCACCGAAATGCTCGGTCAGTCGCTCGGCGAAATAGAGCGGCGAGGGACGACCGGCATAATGCGTGTTGAGACTTTTCAGTTCGGCCTGAAAGGCAGGATCTTCCTTTGCCGCGTCATAGGCTTTTTCAAGCTCGAGGATCAGCGGCATCAGCGTCTCGGCGACGAAGCGTCCGCCGAAAATGCCGAAGCGCCCGCGCTCGTCGGGGCCTGTGCGGTAGGAATTCACTTTCGAACTCGCGCTCACGTCTTTTTCTTTCTTGAATACTTTTTCCGTCATGCGCGGACTTGATCCGCGTATCCACGCCTTCCCCGAGCCATCGAAGGAAGAAAGACGTGGATGGCCGGGTCAAGCCCGGCCATGACGATCAAAGATATAGCAGGTCAAACATCAACAGCCTTGGCCGCCTGAATAAACTTCCTTATCAGCTCCGGATTTTTCCGGCCCGGCGCATCCTCGACGCCGGAGGATACGTCCACCGCTTCCGCGCCAGTGGCCTCGATGGCCTCGCGGACATTATCGACCGTCAATCCGCCTGACAGCATCCAGGGTATTTCGGGCTTCTGCCCCGCAAGCAGCGACCAGTCGAAAGCGAGACCATTGCCGCCCGGCAGGGCATTTTTCATAGATTTAGGGGGTTTGGCATCAAACAGCAACAAATCGGCTGAATCACGGTAAATCTCGGATTTTATGGGGTCTTCCGGTCCCGCAATGGGGATCGCCTTCATCAGCGTGACGCCGTAGCGGCTCTTGAGTTCGACGAGGCGCTGCGATGTTTCATCGCCGTGAAGCTGCAGGATATCGGGGTCGAGCGCGGCCATGATCGCGTCGAGGGTGGCATCGTCGGCATCGACCGCGAGCGCGACCTTGAGAACCGAGGCGGGCATGAGCGCGGCAAGCTCCGCCGCCTTTTGCGGCGTCACATAGCGCGGGCTGCGGGGATAGAAGTTGAAGCCGATATAATCGGCGCCTGCTTCCACGGCGGCCTTCACCGTCTCGGGCGTCAAGAGGCCGCAGATCTTGACCTGAACTGATTTGGACTGGCGGGACATGTCAGGCCGCAAGCGACGCGCTGATCGCGTCGGCTGCCTCGCGCGGATCGGCGGCACCCGTGATGGGGCGGCCTATGACGAGCACATCGGCGCCGAGCGCCAGCGCCTGTGAGGGCGTCATGATGCGCTTCTGGTCGCCTATGTCGCTGCCCGCCGGGCGGATGCCCGGAACGATGAGCTTGAAGTCGCGCCCAAGCTCGCCGCGCAGGCGCTCGATTTCATGGGCGCTGCAGACAACGCCATCAAGCCCGGCTTTCGCCGCGAGATGGGCAAGCCGCAGCACGTGATCGGAGGGCGTGCCCGAAACGCCGGTCGCTGCGAGATCGGACTGGTCGAGGCTGGTGAGCATGGTGACGGCGATGACGAGGGGGCGCGCCTCGCCCGCTTCTTTCGCGGCGTCGGCCGCCGCGCGCATCATGGCGAGGCCGCCTGCCGCATGGACGTTGACGATGGCGGGCTTCAGCGGGAGGACGGCGCGGATGCCGCCTGCAACCGTGTTCGGGATGTCGTGGAGCTTCAGGTCGAGAAAGACGGGAAGGCCCGCCGCCGCGACCGCGCGATAGCCCTGCGGCCCATGCGCGTTGAAGAACTCCATGCCGATCTTGACGCCGCCGACCGAGCCCTTGAGTCCGCGCGCAAGGCTGGCGGCACGGGCATCGTCCGTGGTGTCGAGGGCGCAGAAGACTGGATTGGTGGGGCTCATGTGGCTCCCTCGTTGGGCATGCGCGTCAAGGAACCCGCGCGGGCTCAGGCGTGGGCGTTATAGCACCGGCCATGCGGCGCTGAAAAGGCTCAGTCCCGCGGTGTGGGCAGGCCGCCGCTCGAGGGCAGGATGGGGTCTGCGCGCCGCGTGGCCTTTTGCCGGGCTTGAAGCCATGTGGCGAAGCCGCCGATCAGAATGCCGAGGAAAAGCGCGGCAATGACGATGAGCGACAGGGGCATGGTGACGCCGAGCGCCGGTTCCGTCGGATTGAACGGGTCGAAGCTGAAGGTGACGGATTGGCGATTGGCAACCGCCAGCGCAATGGCGATGAGCGCGACGGGCGGCAGGACGAACCAGCGGAAAAAATTCATAGGAGTGGTCCCTTGAAGCCCTCTCCCCTTGGGGAGACGGTGGGGTGAGGGGGCGGCAACGAAGAGTCTTTCGAAGAAGCCCCTCACCCGATCAGCTTCGCTGATCGACCTCTCCCCCTTCAGGGGAGAGGCGAAGTCATACCGATATTACTCGTCGTCGCCTTCATCGTCGCCCTCTTCGACAGCCAGCAGTTTGTGCGCGGGAATATCGGCGTTATTGAGCCGTTCGCGCAATTCCTTGCCGGTCTTGAAGAAGGGCACGAATTTTTCTTCGACGTGGACGGGGGCGCCCGTGCGGGGGTTACGTCCGGTGCGGGCGGGGCGGCTTTTCACCGAAAAAGCGCCGAAACCGCGCAATTCGACGCGATCGCCGCGCGAAAGGGCGGCGCTGATCTCGTCGAAGATCGTGGAGACGATACGCTCGACGTCACGCTGATACAGATGCGGATTGGCTTGTGCCAGCCGGGCGACGAGTTCGGATTTGATCATATCTGCGCGTCCACCGGCTTATGCCTGCCCATTGTGCCGGTGGTTGGTTCAGGCCGCTTGCGCCCCGTTCCCTGCCCCCCGGCAGTTGCGTGAAACTCATCGTTCAACGCGGTTCAGCCTGCCAAACGCTTGTCAGCCCGTCAAGGGTAAGTCTTTTTGTTTGCAGCGTTTTTCCGGCCAGAGAGGCCATGCCGGAGGCAAAAGCCTCGCCCATGGCCCGCGCGCCGAACAGACCATAACCCTCATCCAGCCGCTTCGGTTCCCAGGTCTCGACGGGCAGGTCGGGGCTGAGCTTGTGCTCGCGCGCCAGCCAGGCGATGGCCTGCTCCTCGCCGCCGATCTCGTCGACAAGGCCGTTTTTGACCGCCTGAAAGCCCGTATAGACGCGCCCGTCGCCGAGCTTTTTGGCGATCGCCGGATCGAGGTTGCGCCGTTCGGCGACAAGACCGAGGAACCAGTCGTAAGACGAGGTGATGAGGTCGCGTGTGACCGCCAGAGCTTCGGGGCTCGGCTTGTGGAAGGGGTCAGGCTCGGCCTTGAGCGGGGCGGATTTCACCGACTGCATTTCGACGCCGATCTTGTCCATGAGGCCGGAAAGCTGCGCCCATTGGAAAAGCACACCGATGGAGCCGGTCAGCGTATTGCCGCGCGCGACGACATGATCGGCGGAAAGCGCGGCGATATAGCCGCCCGATGCGGCGACCGTGCCCAGCACCGCGACGACGGGTTTTTTCTCGGCGAGCTTGCGCACGCTTTGATAAAGCGCTTCGGCGCCCGTGGTCGTGCCGCCCGGACTGTCGATGGCGAGGATGACGGCCTTGATCGCCGGATCGTCGCGCAAGTCGGAAAGCAGCTCCTGCATGTCGCGATCGTCGGTGATGATGCCGGAAATTTCGACGCGCGCGATTTGCGTGCGATGGAAGGCGACGCCGTTCGCGGCCAGAATTGCGATGAGCGCAACGGCCACGGCGGCGATGGCACCGAAGCGCCACATGAAAAGGCGGCGCTTGAGGTATCGCCTGTCGGTCAGTGCATCGGCGTCGAAGGACAAGGGCTTTCTCCAGACAGGCTGATCGTGGTGGGGAGCCTAAAGCAATTCCAGGAAATGTGGGACCGGTTTTCCGTCCCGAATTGCCTCGCCTCTCATCGTCATGCCGGACTTGATCCGGTATCCATCTTCCTTGCGGTGTCGCTGCAAAGATGGACCCCGGGTCAAGCCCGGGGTGACGGCGTCTTTTTGACGAGGCCCTTCGCGTCATTCAGCTAAAGAAAAAGCGCGTTCCGATTTCTCGGAACGCGCTTTGCAGAACAGCGGATGACCGCTGGTCTTACTTCTTGTCTTCCTGATCGCGCTTCAGAGCCGCGCCCAGAATGTCGCCAAGCGACGCGCCGCTGTCGGACGAGCCGTACTGAGCGACAGCGTCCTTCTCTTCGGCGATTTCAAGCGCCTTGACCGAGAGCGTGATCTTGCGCGCGGACTTGTCGAACTGCGTCACGCGGGCATCGACCTTGTCGCCGACCGAGAAACGCTCGGGGCGCTGCTCGGAACGGTCGCGCGAAAGT
>NZ_JBASBH010000106.1:0-165404 GCF_049651025.1 Parvibaculum sp.
ACTTCGCCCTCCAAGCGTGGCATGCGTCGCTCGGCCGATGCGCTGAAGCAGCCGACCTATGTCGAGAACCCGGATTCGGGCGAGCTGCATCGTCCCCATCACGTCGATCTGAAGAGCGGCATGTATCGCGGCCGTCAGATCCTGAAGCCCAAGGGCGGCATCTGAACCTTTGCGTTCGATGAAGATTTCAAGCGCCGGCTTTCATGCCGGCGCTTTTGTTTTTGGTCTCAGAAATCTTCGAGGGCCCGCGTTGCCATCTGCCTTGTCTGGCGCGTGACGTCTTCCTTCCAGTCGTCTTCATCGACGTAGAAGGCATCGCGGATCTGGCGCTTGATCGCAGGCGCGCGGGCATTGTCGAAGCCGCCATTGCGATGCAGCCAATTATCCGCAACGAGGGCGGCGGCAACCGCATTCATCGCGATCGTTCCAAATTCCAGCCCGCATGGCGTCACTTCGCGGCCGGTCAATTCCTGCGCAAAGGCCTCGGTGATGGAGCCCGGCACGTCCGACGATACGGAGCCTTGCGCGCGCGTCGAGTGAACGATATCGCCCCACCAGCCATGCATGCGTTTGAAAGCGTCGTTCGTTTCCGGCGCGGTGCTGATGACCTCGCCATGTCCGCGTGCGCCGAGACCTGAGTGAATGTCGATATAGACGATGCGCTCAGCCGCCCCCATTTCGCGGCGGATGATGTCGCGTAGTGTCGTGTTCGACCAGACGGGTTTCTGCCCGCCGAACTGCACGCCTTCGGGATAGATGTATTGGCCAGCGGTCAGCGCATGTTGCAGTGCCGCCGGGCCGTGGGCTTCCGCATAGGCCTTCATCTTCGCGCGACCGTCTGCGAGGGCTTCTTCGGAAAGCTCCTTCGGGTTCACCGCGTCATAGATCGCGTCATAGCCGGGATTTTCCGGGTGCGCCTTGTCGTGGTCGAGGAAATTGCGGTTGAGATCGACATTGTCCTCATTGACGCGGCGGCCCCAGGCAAATCCCCAGGGGTTGATTGCATGGATGAAGATGAGCGCCGTATCGGCGGGCAGCTTGCCCGCAAAGCCCGAGGCGAGAAGGGCGGTCGATATGCCCGAGCCGCAGAAGCCTTCGACGCCATGCGTGCCCGATCCGATGCCCAGTATGTTGCGGGCGTTTGCCGGTCCGACCCGCGCCACATCGGTTGCGATCTCGCCGCCGTCCGGGCCTTTGAGGGGGTGGAGATTGTGCGCGACCGTTGCGCCAGCCGTTTTTGCGGCATCGAGGAAGCGGGCACGCGCCTGCGCATAGGTGCCGGAAAAATATTGCGCCGTTGCCGTCATATCCTCATTACCTCAATCGTTTACCGGCCGCCCCTCGGGCTGGCACTATTGCCTCGCCGCAAGGCGTGGCCCTGATTTCATATCCCCAGACTACGCCGGGGACGGAGTTTTGTGCTAGATTGACACGAATTCGGGTTTCTGGGGGCCGCAGGCTCAAACGGGGGATCAATATGTTCGGTTCGCTTCCGCTTCTGGCGCTGGTCGTCATTGCCTACAACATCATCGTCTTCCTGACAGGCTTCACGATGGAAACCGGCGTGTTTACGGTCGCCCTCGTCTCGGGAACCGCGTGGACCGTCACCATCGGGGACGCTCTCCTCGTCTTCGGTCTGATCATGCTCTTTCTCGAGCTGATCAATTCGACGCGGACCGGATCGGCGACGATCATCAATCATGCTTTGTCGATGCTGGTGCTGCTGGTGGCTCTCGTGCAGTTCATCGTTCTGCCGCAGTTCGGCACCTCGGTGTTCTTCCTGATCGTGCTGCTCAACCTTCTCGATGTGATCGCCGGCTTCACGGTGACGATCACGGCGGCGCGTCGCGACTTCACCGTTACGGAATAGGGCGCGGTCGCCTCAGGCGTCGCTTTCTTCCTCGTCGGCTTCAAGCAGCAGTTCATAGGCTGCCTGAAGCCTGCCGGTCAGCCGGTGCATGGGGACATCGCGGCGTTCGATGCGCGACAGGGGCATCAGGCCGATCAGGCTGTTGGTGAGAAATGCGCCATCGGCGAGCGCGATGCGCTGCGGCGCGATCATGTCTTCCGTGACGCTGATCTTCAGGCGCTCTGCCAGTTCGATGACGGCTGCGCGCGTGACGCCCGGCAGGATGCCGCATTCCTCGGCAGGCGTGACGAGCTTGTCGCCCTCCCAGAGAAAAATATTGGCGACGCTTGCGCAAGCCAGATGGCCCGACGTGTCGAGCATCAGCGCTTCATCCGCGCCGCGCGAGCGTGCTTCCTCGCGCGCCAGAAGATTGTCGAGATAGGGAAGTGCCTTCAGGCGCGACACGGGCGAGAGCGCATTGCGGCGCGTCGTTGCAAGGACGGCGCTTTGCGACGGTGCAGGCTGCGGGCTTTCGCTTGCCGTGATCATAAGCGTCGGATTTGGCTTCGCAGGAGGCAGAAGGCCGCGCGGGCCGGGTCCGCGCGTCACGGTGATGCGAAGCGCGGTGCGGGCAGATTTCGTCAGCCCGTTTGCTTCAAGCAGCATGCCGCAAGCCACGCCGAGATGGCGCGTCGAGGCGGGCAACGGAATGCCGAGAATATTGCCGCCTGCCGCAAGGCGCACGACATGGGCGTCGAGGAAAGCGATGCGGCCTTGCCTTGCAAGCAATGTTTCAAAGAGGCCGTCGCCGAGAAGAAATCCACGATCGTTTGGCGCGATGCGGGCGTCGCGTTCATCCATCAGTTCGCCGTTGATCCAGATGATCATGCGCTTGCCCTTATCGATTGAGGAGCGTGAGGACGAGATGCGAGGTCGAGGAAGTTTCTAAGCAGGCGATGGCCATGCTCGGTCAATACGGATTCAGGGTGAAACTGCACGCCGAAGACGGGCGCGTCTTGATGCTCCAGCGCCATCAAGGTGCCGTCCTCGACATGCGCGGTTGCGCGCAAGGGTCCGCCCGGTGCCAGCTCGGCGACAAGCGAGTGATAGCGCGCCGCAATGAAAGGGCTGGGTATGCCCATGAAAATGCCGCTGCCGTCATGCGTGATCCGCGCAGGCTTGCCGTGAACAGGCGCGGTGCGATGGATGGCGCCACCGAAAGCGGCGGCGATGCATTGATGCCCGAGGCAGACGCCGAGAAGCGGAATCCGCGCTTCCGCTGCCGCCCTTGCAAGCGCGACAGAAATTCCCGCTTCGTCGGGGCCGCAGGGGCCGGGCGACAGAATGATCGCATCGGGTGCGCTCGCCAGTACCTCGTCGATGGCGATGGCGTCGTTCCGCACGACGCGGCGCGCATATCCAAGTTCGCCGACATAGCGGGCGAGGTTGTGGACGAAGCTGTCGTAATTATCGATGAGGAGGATCATGCCGATGCCTCCTCGGTTTCGACCGCGCTTGTATGATTGTTCGCATCCAGCGCGTGGATCATCGCCCTGGCCTTTGCCAGCGTTTCTTCATATTCGGCGGCCGGGTCGCTTTCAGCCGTGATGCCGCCGCCTGCCTGAAAGGTGATGCGATCGCCCTTGAGCGTCATGGTGCGGATCGCAATTGACGTATCCATCGCGCCATCGAAACCGAGATAGCCGATTGCGCCGCAATAGGGTCCGCGCGTCGTGGGCTCCAGTTCGGCGATGATCTCCATGGCGCGCAGCTTGGGTGCGCCTGTGATCGAGCCGCCGGGAAAGGCGGCGGTGAGAAGATCGACATTCGTCAGCCCCTCGCGAAGCTTTCCGCGCACGGTGGAGACGAGGTGATGCACATTGGCAAAGCTTTCCAGCGCGCAGAGCTTGTCCACCACTACCGAATGATCCGCGCAGACGCGCGACAGATCGTTGCGCAACAGATCGACGATCATCACATTTTCAGCGCGATCCTTTTCTGATGCGAGAAGTTCGGCGGCGAGGTGTTTGTCTTCCTTCGGCGTGGAGCCGCGCGGGCGCGTGCCTTTGATCGGCTTCGTCTCGACCTCGCCATTGCGGCAGAAGAGGAAGCGTTCGGGCGATGATGAAATGAGCGCGCCCGCGCCGAAGTTGAAGAAAGAAGCAAAGGGCGCGGGGCTTTGCGCGCGGAGCCGCAGATAAAGATCGTAGGCCGTATCGTTCTTGTCGAGGCGCGCTTCAAAGCGCTGCGTCAGGTTCGCCTGAAAAATATCCCCGGCGCGAATATAGTCGATGACGCGTGTCACCGCGTTCTCATAGGCGGTGCGTGTGAAGTTCGACGTAACTGCAACCGTGTGCGAAGGCGCGCTGCGCTGTGGCGGCTGGGCCGCCTCGATGCTCGCGCGCAGTTGCGCGGCGCGCGAGCGGGCGCGATCCGTTCTGCGGCGAGGGTCGCGTTCAGGCTCGCCGCTCGACAGGAGAACGGTGCGGTGGCAGGCCATGTCGAAGGCGAGAACGACATCGTAAAACCCGAGCGCCATGTCCGGCAGGTTCTGGTCGTCGATGGCGTTGGGTCGCTCTGCCGGTGGCAGGCGCTCAAGCCAGCGCGCGAGATCGTAGCCCCAGAAGCCCGCAGCACCGCCGATGAAAGGGGGGAGCGCTGACGTGCTTTTTATCGGGCGCGCGGCGGCGAGTTTTGTTTTCAGCGCGTCGAAGGGGTTCGTCCGATCGCCGCCTTGCGCGGTCAGCGTGTCGAAGGGATCAAGGGCGATGAAGCTCCAGCGGCCATGCAGCGCGACATCGCGGCCCGGACCCGCCGTCGCGCTGTCGAGCAGCAGGGCATAGGGTTCATGCGCGAAAGCATGAAACAATTCATGTGGCTCAAACCAGGCCAATTCTTCGATATGCAATTCTGACACGGGTACCGGGCCTCGCCGGGAAGGGGAGCGCAACAGCTTCCGCCGCCAGTCTAGCGCTCTCATATGGGTGTGGCGAGAGGTTCGCCCTATTGGGCCTGTTCTGTGGCCGGCAAGGCTGCGGGCACGGCGTCGGGCCGCGCTTTCAGCCGCATTGCAGGTGCCGTTGCGCCCGCAGATGCGTCACTCTGAGAATTCAGGAACTGCGCGATCAGCCCGGAGACCATGGGGCTTTGCGAGAAAGTGATTTCGTGGCCGAGCTTTGCGTAGGAATAGAGCTTTGCCCTCGGCATCATCGTCATCAGCCTGCTCGCATTGGCGAAAGGCACCGTCTCGTCCTTTTCGCCCCAGATCACCAATACCGGGCGGCGCGATTGCCCGGCCTCGGCGTAGGCGGCGTCGGCCCCGGTCAGGGGATAATTGCGGAGCGTTGAAAGCAGCGCATCGCCATAGCCACGATAATCCATCTGCCGGTCGAAGTCGGCGAGGAAGCGGGCGGGGGTCGGCGCGTATTTCGACTGCTCGGCGGCTTCGGCGTGGAATATTTTCAGGCCGAACATGCGCACGATCCAGTCGCCGACAAAGCGGCGCTTCAGCAGTTCGACATTCTCGTTTGTCGAAACGCCGAGGCCTGCGGGCGCGATGAGCGTGAGGCTGCGCACGCGTTCGGGATGGCGGGCCGCGAAGATGGTCGCGGTGGCGCCGCCCATCGAATAGCCGACGATATGCGCAGGTTCGTTCGGGGCGAGCTTGTCCAGCAGTTCGCCGACCAGCCGGTCGGTGAGATTGGCGTCATAGATCGTGTCCGGGCGGTCGGAAAAGCCGCGTCCGTAATTGTCGAAAGACAGCACGCGGTAACCGGCGCCGCGCAATGGCGCGAAATAATTGTCCCAGACGAAGGATGGCGTCGAAAAGCCGTGGATCAGCACCACCAGCGGCGCACCGGGCTGGCCTTCGAGGCGGTAATGGACGGTGCCGTCGCCAAGCTCGATGAAAGCATGGGCGAGGCCTTTTTTGACGAGGAGAGTGCGCGTGGCTACGTCGAGCACCGGACGTGCCCGGCCCGCCGCCCAATAGCTCATCAGCAATATCAGCAGAAACGCGACCGTGATGACGGTCGCGGCCTTCAGGACCGCCATTAACTCGATCTCCCCCAACGCAGCCTCGCAAAACCGCTGCCGACCCTGCGGCAGTCTAAAGCTTCACATGCGAAGCGACAAATACGTTCAGGCGAGCGGACTTGCAGCATCGATGGAATGGAGGCTTGATGCGCTGAAACGACATATCATCAGTACCGAGCCCCTATGGGACGGACCATATATCAAGGGAGCGACCCAATGCAGAATGCTTTTAAAGACCAGGTGCTCGCGGGCAAGGTTGCATTTATCGCCGGCGCATCTAGCGGCATCAATCTGGGTATCGCCCAACATTTCGCGCGGGCGGGCGCAAAGGTTGCGATCATCAGCCGTAGCGCCGAAAAGATCGCGGCAGCGGTAAAGACCATGACGGATGAGGGCTTTCCCGCCATCGGTATCGCGGCCGACGTGCGCGATTTCGATGCCGTCGATGCGGCGTTCAAGACGGTGCATGACCAGTTCGGCAAGATCGATATCGTGATTTCCGGCGCGGCGGGCAATTTCGTCGCCCCGGCGCTGGGCATTTCGTCGAACGGCTTCAAGACGGTCGTCGATATCGATCTCGTCGGCACGTTCCATGTGCTGCGCGCCTCGTTCCAGTATCTCAATCGGCCGGGCGCCTCGCTTATTTCGATCACCGCGCCGCAGGCTGTGAATGCGACGATGTTCCAGGCGCATGTCTGCGCCGCCAAGGCTGGCATCAACATGCTGACGAAGTGCCTTGCCATGGAATGGGGCCCGGCAGGCGTTCGCGTCAATGCGATCTCGCCCGGACCCATTTCGGAGACGGAAGGCATGCTGCGCCTTGCGCCGACGGCGGAGATGGAAAAGGCGATCAAGTCGCGCATCGCGCTTCGCGACTACGGCACCAAGACGGATATTGCCGATACGGCGCTTTTCCTGTCGACCGACAATGCCAAATATATCACCGGCTCGATCATCGATTGCGATGGCGGCTCGAAGCTTGGTGACGCAGGGGCGGACGCGCTCGGCAACTTCAAGTAAGGCGATAGAGGGCGTTTCCCCTGCTGAACAGGCTTTGACCCGGCTGAAGCTCTCGTTAGGCTGTGGACAAAGCAATTCAAAAGGGGAGACGTTCTATGGCCGCTCGCATCGCACCGGAAGAGTTCACCTGCCTTCTCTATGACGTCCGCGATCACATCGCGACGATGAAGATCAACAGGCCCGACCGGCGCAATGCGCTCAACCGGCGCGCCTATGACGAGATCGAGTGGGGCTTTCGCGCGGCGGCTGCCGATCCAGAAGTTCGCTGCGTCATCGTTTCCGGCGTCGATCCCGCCTTTTGTTCGGGCGAGGATGTGAAGGAGATGATGACGGGCGAGCAGCGCGACGTCAGCGTCGCGAGCCTGACGCGCGTCAGGCCCGAGCCGACGCCTGCCGCCGTCGCGGCGCTTGAATGCGACAAGCCGGTCATTGCCGCGGTCAATGGCGCGGCAGTCGGCTGGGGCACGGAGCTTTCGCTTTTCGCCGATATCCGCATTGCGTCCGATCAGGCGAAGTTCGGGGAAATCTTCATCAAGCGCGGTCTCGTTTCTGATGTCGGCGGCCTTTGGCGTCTGCCGGCGATTGTCGGTCCGGCGAAAGCGGCCGAGCTTCTTTTCACCGGCGACATCATCGATGCGCAGGAAGCCTTGCGCATCGGGCTTGTCAGCGAAGTCGCGCCGCATGCGCAATTGATGGATCGCGCGCTGGCCATGGCAACGCGCATTGCCGTCAATCCGCCGCTGGCGCTTCGCTATATGAAGGAAGGCCTGCGCCGCACGTCTTACGGTGATTTGCGCGAGATCGGCAGTTGGGTATCCGGCACGCTCGGACGGCTTTTCCAGACGGAAGATCACCGCGAGGGTGTGAAGAGTTTTCTGGAAAAGCGCGCCCCGGTTTTCACGGGTAAATGATATGGCGCTGTTTTTCGATCAGGACTGGTTCAACCAGAAGCTCAAGGCTCAGGGGCTGACGCGAGACGATGTCGCCTCGGCCTTGCGCGTCTCGCGCGAAGAGGTGGATGAGATATGGAAGGATCAGCGCGAGCTGTCGCCCAATGAAGTGGCGATGCTTGCGCGCCTCATTGCAACGCCGGCGGCGGAAGTGGTGACGCGGGCCGGCATTGCGACGCCTGCGCCGCGAGAGGCTGCGGGCGCTGGCGGTAATTCACATGTGTTGGCGAAGCTCGAAGAGATGGACCAGCGCCTTGTGCGTATCGAGCGGGCGATTGCCGATCTCCAGTCGCTGATTTTCGCGACGCGGGCGCAAGGCGGTTGAGCGTCTATAGCTTCTGGTCGATGGGCCGCATGCGCAATGTCTCGGCGAGGAGATCGGGCAGCATGTCGGCGGTGATATAGGCGCTTGTCGCGCGCTGTCGTTGCCGATCCTTGCGATGGGGCGCGCGCGGCCAGGGGAAATGCTGATCGACATATTGCGCAAGGAAACTCGCGACGGGACGGAAACTCGCGCTGGTGCTGCCGAGGCCGGCATTTGTGTGCGGAGGCTGTGCTTGCGTTGCATTCGTCGCACCGGAAGACGCGACCGCTTCCTGACTGCCGCGCGCGTGTGGCGAGGGCAGATTTTGCGTTGAACCTATGCGTCGAATGCTGGTCATATCAGCTCAGTAAGAGCAAAAAGCCTGCCAGTGGAGAATGACCCATTGTAGGTCGTCGCGCGAATTAACCAATCTTATTAAAACTTTAGTCGCCATATGGTTTGGCGGAATCTTAAGAACTGTCAAGCAGACTGCATATCGCTCGAAAGGCCGCCCAGGACGGGCGGGTCGGCGCCGAATGCCGGGTCAATGGAGCGAGTGAGGCTTGTGGTGAACGGGGAAGCGCAAAAACCGGTCGATAAGACCGCCGCCGAAGATAATGGAAGCGAGCGCGTATTGCCCGCTTCGCATGACTTGTCTCCAGGCCGTCGCGACGATCTCTTTTCAACGGCGGCCAATGCCGTCGGCGATGTCGCGTATCGCTGGAACATCAACTCCGATCACATTCATTGGGCAGAGGGCGCACAAGCCATGCTCGGCGTCCACAAGGCCGAGGACATGTCGTCCGACAGTGCGCTTCGCTCGCGCGTGTTGTGCCAGAACGGCTCCAGCCGCCTTGACGCATTCACCGGCGCGACCGTTGCCGACAATGGGGCCGGTGTCCCTTACGAACTCGAATATCAGTTGAAAGACGATACGGGCGCGCTTCGCTGGTACGAAGATCGTGGCCGGTGGTATGCCGGTGCGGACGGCAAGCCCGAAATCGCCATCGGCGTTCTGCGTTCGATCGACGAGCGGCGCGGGCAGGCCGAGCGTATCGAACGGCTCAAGACGTTCGACGAATTGACCGGCCTTCTCAATCGCAAGCATCTCATGGGCGCCATCGAAGAGACGCTGGGCCATACGGTTCGGACAAAGTCGTCCGGTGCATTCCTGTTGCTCGCCGTCGATAATCTGACACTCATCAACGATGCCCACGGGTTCGATGTTGCCGATGAAGTGATCGTCGGTATCGGCAAACGCCTGCGCGGTCTTGCGCGGCGCACCGATGCCGTGGGGCGCTATTCCGGCAACAAGTTCGGCCTCGTGCTGCGCAATTGCAGCAAGGAGCGGTTGATCGCGGTGACGGAGCGCCTGCTTGCCTCCGTGCGCGATCAGGTCATCCAGACATCGCGCGGCCCGGTGGCGACGACTGTTTCGGCGGGCTGCGTTTCGCTGCCTGCACATGCGCAAACTGTCGAGCATGCGCTTTCACATGCCGAAGAGGCGCTGACGGCCGCCAAGCAGATGTATCGTGACAGCTATGTCATGTACACGCCGTCGCGCGAACGTGAACAGATGCGGCGACACAATCTGAACGTCGCCGACGAACTGGTGGCGGCATTGAACCAGCGGCGCATCTGCCTTGCCTATCAGCCCATCGTCTCGTCGGTCACGGGCGATGTGATGATGCATGAATGCCTCATCAGGCTCGAACAGCCTGACGGGTCGATTGCCGCGGCCGGGAATTTCGTTCCCATTGCCGAGAAGCTCGGCCTTATCGGCCTGCTCGATTTCCGCGCGATGGAATTGACGATGGAGACATTGCGGAACCGTCCCGATGTCACCCTGTCGCTCAACGTGTCAGGGCGCACGACCAGCGATCACATGTGGCTCGATACGCTTGTGGCGCAGTTGCGCGCCGACCGCACGCTTGCCTCGCGCCTCATCGTCGAGATCACCGAGACGGTCGCGCTGCACGAGATTGCGGGCTCGGCGGAATTCGTGACGACGCTGCGCGATCTCGGATGCCAGGTCGCAATCGACGATTTCGGTGCGGGCTATACGTCGTTCCGAAACCTGAAGACGATCGAGGTCGATCTCGTGAAGATCGACGGCTCTTTCGTGCAGGATCTTGTGACGAACAAGGACAACCAGTTTTTCGTCCGCACCCTTGTCGAGCTTGCGCATAACTTCAATCTGCCGATCGTGGCGGAATGGGTCGGCAATGCCGAGGAAGTCGCCATGCTGCGCGACTTCGGCGTCGAATATTTGCAGGGCTTCTTTCTCGGAGAGCCGGTTCTGCAGCTACCGGCGGCGAATATGCGCGGCGCTCTGGCGAACAAGCGCGCCTGAGCGCTTATTTCTTGGCGAGCGATTCAAGCTGTGCCTGCATGGCGGCAAGCTGACGCTTTAGTTCTTCCAGCTCATTGTCGCGCGAACCGCCATCGGCGGGCGCTGCCGTTGCCTTTTCGTCCGTCGCCTTGCCGGTTTCGTCTGCGGGTTCGCCGCCATTGCGTGAGCGGTTTGCGAAGGGCGAAAACATGCGCATGGCGCTGTCGAACATCGCGAAATTCTGGCGGATCTGATCTTCGAACTGGCCAAGACGCGGGCCGCCTGTGAAGGCGCTGGCGATCCGTGTGCGCAGTTTTTCCTGCTCGCGCGAGAAACTGTCCATGCTGAGTTCGAGATAGGAGGGAATGAATCCCTGCAGGCTGTCGCCGTAAAAACGAATGAGCTGGCGGAGGAACTTGATGGGCAGCAGGTTCTGCCCGCTCTTTCCTTCCTCTTCGAAGATGATCTGCGCAAGTACCGAGCGCGTGATGTCTTCGTTGGTCTTTGCGTCGTGAACGGTGAAATCCTGTCCCTGCTTCACCATCTCGCATAGATGGTCGAGCGTGACGTAGCTCGACGTCGCCGTGTTATAGAGGCGACGGTTCGCGTATTTCTTGATGACGATGACATCATCACCCGTGGATGCGGTTTTTTTGGCCACGGCTGGTCAATCTCCACTGAAGGCTATGCGCCCATCCGAGAGTTTTGTCGGGCCGCTTTGCATTGCAGCCTCGTTGCCCTCGGGTTTTCCCCATTATCGGGCCGCATTCTGACGCGGTATTGTTGCAATGCGCAAGCCCTGCGTTGCATCGCACAGAATTCCATTTACCGTCTTTTGTCGCTGGGGCATTGTCATGTGGATCGCAACGGCTCTTCGTGTAGCGTGAACGGCCCGGCGATCAACATTCCAGGGATGCAACCATGACCAAATCCGATATCGAAGTCGTAATTGTCGGCGCAGCGCGTACGCCTGTCGGTTCCTTCAATGGCGCCTTTTCGAGCGTTCCCGCGCACGAACTTGGAAGAATTGCAATCAGCGCAGCCTTGGAGCGCGCGGGCGTTGCGAAAGACCAGGTATCCGAAGTCATCATGGGGCAGATTTTGCAAGCGGGGCAGGGACAAAACCCCGCGCGTCAGGCCTCGATCAATGCAGGTCTGCCTGTCGAAGTGCCCGCATGGGGCGTCAATCAGCTTTGCGGTTCAGGTCTTCGCGCCGTCGCGCTTGGCTATCAGGCCATCGTGAATGGCGACAGCGATGTCGTCGTCGCCGGCGGTCAGGAAAGCATGAGCATGGCGCCGCATGCCGCCTATCTGCGCTCGGGCGTCAAGATGGGCGACATGCAGTTTGTCGACACGATGATCAAGGACGGTTTGTGGGACGCCTTTCACGGCTATCACATGGGCCAGACGGCGGAGAACGTCGCCGCGCGTTGGCAGATCACGCGCGAGGAGCAGGACAGGTTTGCCGTCGCTTCGCAAAACAAGGCGGAAGCGGCGCAGAAGTCCGGTCGCTTCAAGGACGAGATCGTGCCGGTCACGATCAAGGGCCGCAAGGGTGATACGGTCGTTTCAGAAGACGAATATATCAAGCCGGGTACCACGCTTGACGGCATCAAGGGCTTGAAGCCTGCCTTCCAGAAAGAAAACGGTTCGGTCACGGCCGCGAATGCGAGCGGCATCAATGACGGCGCTGCCGCTCTCGTGCTGATGAGCGCGGAACGTGCGAAAAAGGAAGGCCGCAAGGTTCTCGCGCGCATCGTGTCCTGGGCGCAGGCCGGCGTCGATCCGGCTGTGATGGGCACAGGTCCGATCCCTGCATCGCGCGCGGCGTTGAAAAAGGCGGGCTGGTCTGTCGGCGATCTCGATCTCGTCGAAGCCAATGAAGCCTTTGCGGCGCAGGCGCTCGCGGTCAACAAGGATCTCGGCTGGGATACGGACAAGGTCAATGTGAATGGCGGCGCGATTGCCATCGGTCATCCGATCGGTGCGTCGGGCGCGCGCGTTCTCGTGACCTTGCTGCATGAAATGGAAAAGCGCGATGCCAAAAAGGGTCTCGCGACTCTTTGCATCGGTGGCGGCATGGGCATTGCCCTTTGCGTGGAGAGAACTTGAGTATGTCCAAAGTTGCGATCGTTACCGGCGGTACGCGCGGCATCGGCGCGGCCATCTCCGTCGCCCTGAAGGCGGCCGGCTACAATGTCGCGGCGAATTACGCGGGCAATGAAGCGGCTGCCGAAGCATTTTCCAAAGAGCACGGCATTCCCGTCTTCAAGTGGGATGTGAGCGATTACGACGCCTGCGTGAAAGGCATCGCCGCTGTCGAAGCAAAGCTCGGGCCCATCGACGTCGTCGTCAACAATGCGGGCATCACGCGCGACGCGATGCTGCACAAGATGACGCCGCAGCTTTGGCGCGAGGTTATCTCGACCGACCTCGACTCGCTCTTCAATATGACGCAGCCGCTGATCGGCCCGATGCGCGACCGCGGTTTCGGACGCATCATCAATATTTCGTCGATCAACGGCCAGAAGGGCCAGATGGGCCAGACGAATTATTCGGCGGCGAAGGCGGGCATGGTCGGCTTCACGAAAGCGCTTGCGCAGGAAGTCGCCAAGAAGGGCATCACGGTCAATGTGATTGCGCCGGGCTACATCGACACCGAGATGGTGCAAGCGGTGCCGCCGAAGGTTCTCGAGAGCATCATTGCGACGATCCCTGTGGGTCGTCTCGGACAGGCCGACGAGATCGCGCATTGCGTCGTGTTCCTTGCCGATGAGAAGTCTGCCTTCATCACCGGCACGACGCTCACCTGCAACGGCGCGCAGTATATTTCAGGCTAGGTCTTTCGCTTTCCGGCCTGGTCGCGGTCATATTCCGCGGCTCGGTCGGGACGGCCTTTCTGCGGATAGACCCATGTGTCGGGCGGGCCAACATCGACATGCACGAATGGTTTGCTTGTCGGATAAAAGCCCGCGCCGCCACGACCCAATTTTTTCGCCACGCGATAGATCATGCCGGGGTCGGCGAAATCCTGCGTCAGGTCCATCGCCATGCCGCGCATGTGAAAGCTCGCCGGGTCGACGCCTTCCGACACCGAGGCGAGCAGCGCATTGGTTTTCGGCGAGCGATAGCCGGACATTGTGTAGAGCGGATTTTTTGACGGGGTGAGCGTGTCGATCTCGTGAAGCAGATCGAGCAGGCGCACGCTCATTTTCGTTTTTTCATTGGTTCGCAAATCGCGCATGAACCAGTCGATGCGTTTCAGCGCGTCGGGGATATAGTCGCCATCGGCCCAGTAGACGACGTCGAGCTTCTCGCCTGAGTTGAGGCTCTGCATGTTGAGGCGGCGCTTATAGGACGCATCGGCACGCAGGATCGATGGCGCGGCAACAAGGGCGGCGGCTCCGGTGGCGAGCGTCAGCGCGGCGCGGCGCGTGATTGTTTTCCTGTTCATTGCACGGACTTTTTCATGTCTATGAGACTGCCGGGGGCTGCGGCGGCAAGCTCGCGCGCCTTGCGGTCCGGCACGATCTGCACGAAGCGATAGCCGCGCTTTTCCAGTGTCACGATGAAGTCGGACAGCATGTCCGCCGTGTGGGGCTTCGTGTCGTGGAGGATCAGGATGCCGCTTCCGACTTCGGCAATGTTGCGCAGGCCACGCCGATAGACTTCCGCCTTGCCGATCCGCAACCAGTCATCGGCTCCGAATTCGCACGAGACGGTCGCGATGTCATGCGTGGCGAGCCACGAGATCAGCGCCTTCTTGTCGTTAAGGCCGGGGAAGCGGAAGAAGGGCGCGAGGCGGTCTTGAGATTCCGGCGGTGCGCTTGCAAGCGCCGTTTCGACGGCGTTGAAGGCTCTCGTGATTTCGCGTTTGGCCTCGGCAAGCGAGAGGTGGCGAAGGTTGCGATGCGTCCATGTATGGGTGCCGATATAGTGGCCGCGCGCTGCGACCTCGCGCACGAGATCAGGCCGTGCCTGCGCATAGATGCCGACCATGAAGAAGGTCGCCTTGATGCAGTGTCGGTCGAGAATGTCGAGAATGCGCGGCGTTGTGTCCGGGTTCGGGCCATCGTCAAATGTGAGGGCGATTTCCTTGCGGCCGAGCGTCGCGCCGTTTCTGTATTGCATGGTGCCGTAGGTCGGGCCGCCGCTCGTGTCGAGCGCCACGGTGGGCGTGTGGGCTGGGGCCAGAGCATCGGTCGGGCAGGTCTGATCGGCAGCGGGCGTCGTGGTCTGGGCATTGGCGATTGCGGGCGCGAGCAGAAGCGCTGCCAGCGAGCAGATTGAGATAGCCCTGAGAAGGTTCACGCGAAGACGCCCCATGCCCCGAAAGCCGCGTCTGCGAGACTATCACTGTTCCATAATGGGAAAAGCGGGAATCGCTATGGCTCACACGCCGGGTTGCCAGTCCTTCGGCGCCATTTCAAAGCCCGCGAAGTCGAAGCCGGGGGCCACGGTGCAGCCGACCAGTGTGAAGGCCCCGAGCGGTTCCGCGGCCTGCCAGGCGCCTTTGGGCACCACAAGTTGCGGGCGCTCGCCTGCTGCGAGGTTGGGGCCGAGGTGGAGCGTTTTGCTTGTGCGGCCATCGGGCGAGAGCTTCAGCGCCAGCGGGCCGCCTGCATGCCAGTGCCAGATTTCGGCGGCATCGACGCGGTGCCAATGCGAGCGTTCGCCTGCCTTCAGCAGATAATAGATCGCCGTGCCATGCGCGCGGCCATTGGCCGTGCCCATGTCGCGGAAGGTTTCCTTGAACCAACCGCCTTCGGGATGGGGTGCGAGATCAAGCAGGCGGATGATGTCGTCCGCGCCGAGCGGTGCCGTCATGTTTAAAACTTGTCCTTGCGCGCTCTTGTCTCGGCGAAAACATCGACGTCTGTTGCGTTGATGAGGCCGATGGTTTCGCGCAGGTCGGGGCTTGCGGCGCGCAGGAACGGGTTTGTCGCTTTCTCGAGGCCGATGGTTGTCGGTACGGTCCATTCGCCGCGCGCGCGTTTTGCATCGATATCTTTCGCGCGACTCACAAGTGCTGCATTTTGCGGCTCGACGCTGAGCGCAAAGCGCGCATTGGATTGCGTATATTCATGGGCGCAATAGACGGTGGTGTCGTCGGGCAGCGCCATCAGCTTGCCGAGCGATGTCCACATCTGCTCCGCCGTGCCCTCAAAGAGACGTCCGCAACCCAGCGCAAAAAGCGTGTCGCCGACAAAGACGACATGATCCTCGCCAAAGGAATAGGCGATATGGCCGCGCGTATGTCCGGGGACCTCGATGACGCGAGCGCGCGCCGCGCCGAGTTCGATAATGTCGCCTTCGCCGACCGCACGGTCGATATCGGGGATCAGATCGCGCTCGCCTTTCGGGCCGACGATCATGCAGCCGGTTTTTGCCTTCAGCTCCGCATTGCCGCCCGCATGGTCGAAATGATGATGCGTGTTGAGAATATGCGTAAGCTTCCAGCCCTTGGCGTCGAGCGCCTTCAGGATCGGGGCGACTTCGGGCGTATCGATGGCGGCGGTCGCGCCCGTGGACGGCTCATGCACGAGGTAGCCGTAATTGTCCTTCAGGGCTTCGAATTGATGGATTTCGAGTTTACTCATGGCCGGCCCGCCTTTTCTGGTGTGACAACAACCTAATGCCTGTGTCTTCAGGTTTGAACCCCGAGAATCGATTAAGAAAAATCTGCTAGGCTTTGATTATGGACGTGATCGATCTCAGAGATTTTTACGGAAGGCCCATGGGGCGCGTGGCGCGCGCGCTGATCGGCCGTCACATTCGTGTCTTGTGGCCTGATGTGAAAGGGCTTTCCGTTCTCGGCCTCGGCTTTGCGACGCCTTATCTCGGCCAGTTTCTCGGCGAGGCGGAGCGCGTGCTCGGGCTCATGCCCGCGCAGCAGGGCGTGTTGCGCTGGCCCGCGGAAGGCCGCTGTCTCACGGGTCTTGCCGATGAAAAGGAACTTCCGCTGGATGACGAATGCATAGATCGCGTTCTCGTCATTCATGGCGTCGAGGCGAGCGAGAGCTTGCGTGCGCATTTGCGGCAGATCTGGCGCGTTCTTGCGCCGGGCGGCAAGGTCATCATCGTCGTGCCGAACCGGCGCGGACTATGGGCGCGGCGTGAGGCGACGCCTTTCGGTCAGGGGCAGCCATTCTCGCGCGCGCAGATCACGCAGGCGCTGCGCGAATCCATGTTCAGTCCGGCGGGTTGGGAAATGGCGCTCTTCGTGCCGCCTTTCGATCTGCGGCCACTCATGCGCTCGGCCAATGCGTGGGAGCGTGTCGGCGGATTTTTGTGGCCGCGTTTTTCCGGCGTCATTCTGGTCGAGGCGACAAAGCAGATTTATGCCGCGACGCCCATTCCCGAGGCGCGGCGCGTGGGCGCGGTGCGGCGCGTGCGCGTCATTGCGCCGATGCGGCGTGGGCTGACGAACAGCGAGAGTCCCCGCGAGGCGGATTGAAACTCAGTCTTTGCGCGAGAGCAGCAGGACAGCGGTTTCCGCCGTCAGATTGTCCCAGAGCCCCGGCCTGCCGACGCGCCTTGCCCGATTGCCGATGACGCTGACCGCGTCGTCGATCTGGAAGCCGAGCGTTTCGCAGAGCTCGACGAAATCGCGAATGGTGCAAAGGTGGATATTGGGCGTGTCGTACCACTCATAGTCGAGCGAGCGCGTCACCGGCATGCGGCCTGACAGGAGAAGCTGAAGGCGCACGCGCCAATTGCCGAAATTCGGGATCGAGACGATGGCGCGGCGGCCGATGCGTTTCATCTGGCTCAGCACTTCGCGCGGATTGCGCGTCGCTTGTATCGTCTGGCTCAGGATCACATAGTCGAAGGCATCTTTGGGATAGTCGTGCAGGTCTGCATCGGCGTCGCCCTGAATGACGGAGAGGCCGCGCGTCACGCAGGCATTCACGCCCTCCTGCGAAAGTTCGACGCCGCGTCCGTCCACGTTTTTCGTCCGCGCCAGCAGCGCCAGCAATTGCCCGTCGCCGCAGCCGACATCGAGCACACGGCTGCCGGGCGCAATCATCTCGGCAATGAGGGCGAGGTCGACACGGTTTTGCACGTAGCCGAAATTCGCCACGCCGTCATGTGACGTCATCGGCCAAGTCCCCGTCGTTCGGCGGCCGATGCGATGAAGCCGGTCAGCGTCGCGAACATTTCCGGTTCATCGAGCAGGAAGGCATCGTGTCCCTTGTCGGTGTCGATTTCGACAAAGCTCACATTGGCGGCGGCGGCATTCAGCGCATGGACGATCTGTCGATTGTCCGATGTGGGGAAAAGCCAGTCGCTGGTGAAGGAGACGACGCAGAAGCGCGTCTTCGTATTCTTGAAAGCCTTGGCCAGCACGCCGCCATGCTCTGCCGCGAGATCGAAATAATCCATCGCGCGGGTGATGTAGAGATAGGAATTGGCGTCGAAGCGGTCGACGAAGGTCATGCCCTGATGGCGGAGATAGCTTTCGATCTGGAAGTCGGCGTCGAAGCCATAGGTCACCTTCTCGCGGTTCTGAAGGTTGCGACCGAATTTGCGATGCAGCGCCGCTTCCGAGAGATAGGTGATGTGCGCGGCCATGCGCGCGACGGCAAGGCCCTTTGAGGGGTTCTTGTCCTCGCCCAGATAGTCGCCGCCCTGCCAGTCGGGGTCGGCCATGATGGCCTGACGGCCTACCTCGTGAAAGGCGATGTTCTGAGCAGAGTGACGCGCGGCGGTCGCAAGCGGGATCGCGCAGAAGACGCGCTCGGGGTAAGCGGCTGCCCATTGCAACACCTGCATGCCGCCCATCGATCCGCCGATGACGCAGAACAGGTCCTTGATGCCGAGACGGTCAAGCAGCATGGCCTGGGCGCGCACCATGTCGCCGATGGTGATGACCGGAAAGGACAGGCCGTAAGGCTTGCCGGTTTTCGGGTCGATGTCCTTGGGGCCCGTCGTTCCCATGCAGCCGCCGATCACGTTCTGGCAGATGACGAAGAAGCGGTCGGTATCGATCGGCAGGCCCGGCCCGACCATCAGCGGCCACCATCCGCCCGCCTTGCCCGTGATCGGGTGGCGGCTTGCGACATGCTGGTCGCCCGTCAGGGCATGACAGACGAGAATGGCGTTGGATTTGTCGGCATTGAGCCGGCCATAGGTCTGATAGGCAATATTGAAGGGCGAAAGGCTGACCCCGCTGTCGAGCGCCAGCGGCGCCTCGGGGCCAAAGGTCGCAACGGCGCTGACCGCATTGACGCGCAAGACGTCAGAATCGGCATCCAGTCCAGCCTTGAGCTCTCGCTTTTCGCTCATCATTCAGTTCACTCGGAGGGGTGGTCGCGCCTTGACGAGGCCCGGATAGCCCCCCTCGCAGCTCGTGCCTAGCTAGGGATGCACCCTGTTAAATGTCAATGTTTTCTTTGATTTTAGCGGGGTAGACCCTTATGAATACCGCTCTTGCGGGCCGGGCTCCGGGAGCGTTCGGCCCCTTGTCCTGTCCAGCATTCGGAACGTTCGTTCCCCCGTCCGGCGACGAGATTTGCGCATGTCGACCAAGAGCCAAGCCCCCGCCCGGGATCTTCAGGATGTCCGGCGCGAGATCGATACGATAGACGACGCGATTCAGGACCTCCTGATGAAGCGGACGGAGCTTGTCGTCGAGGTTGCGGAAGCCAAGGCGCGCACCGCGAGCGCGGCAGGCCAGGGAAGTTTCATCGCCTTCCGACCGGGTCGCGAGGCGAACGTGCTGCGCCGTCTTGCCGGTCGCCAGAAGGGGCCTTTTCCGCTCAAGGTCGTGTTCCGCCTGTTCCGCGAAATTATTTCGACCATGACCCGCATTCAGGGGCCGTTCCGCGTCGATGTTTTCGGGGCGGAAAAGAAGCTCGCTTACTGGGATCTCGCCCGGAGCTATTACGGCTCCTCGACCGAGATGGAACTGCACGACAATGCGCGCGAAGTGCTGCGCCGCCTTGGCCATGACCGCTCCGTCGTCGGCATCTTGCCCGAGCCCGGCAATTACGCAGGCGGCGACTGGTGGCCGTCTCTGGCGATTTCCGGCAAGGACGGGCCTCGCGTGGTTGCGCGTCTGCCGTTCCTCGATATTGCGAGCGAGAACGATGCGCCGGTTGCGCTGGTCGTCACGCAGGCGCCTTTCGAGCCCACGGATGACGATACGAGCCTTCTGGTTGTCTCCGCCGCCGACAAGGTGAGCGACGCCGCGCTTGCCGCGCGCGTCAAGGCCGTCGGCTTCGATGCCGAGCGCATCAGCGTGGCGCTGACGAAGGATGGCGGCGCGTCGCGGCACAATCTTTTTGCGATCAAGGGATATGTCCAGCCTGACGACGCGCGCATCGCGGCGCTGACCGCTGAAGGTCCGGCGGAAAATGCGGCGATCATCGGCGGCTACGCCAATCCCATCAAGCGAGCGAGAGACGGCGAATGAGCAAGACACGTCCCATACCGCAGCCGGGCATTCTCGCAATCGAGCCTTATGTTCCCGGACGCAGCGGCGCGGATAGCGGCATACGCGTGTTCAAGCTGTCGTCTAACGAGACGCCGCTCGGGCCGTCGCCGCGTGCGAAGGAAGCCTATCTCGCAGCCGCCGCCGAGCTTGAGCGTTATCCTGAAGGGTCGTCGTCGGCATTGCGTTCGGCTATTGGCGAGCGCTATGGCCTGAGCGCCGAGCGCATCGTTTGCGGATCGGGTTCCGACGAGCTTCTGCATTTGCTGGCGCAGGCCTATCTCGGCGACGGCGACGAAGCGATTGCGACCGAGCACGGCTTTCTCATCTATCCGGTGGTGACGAGGGCGGCTGGCGCCACGCTTGTCGCGGTGAAGGAAAAGAACCTCAGGGCCGATGTCGACGCGATCCTCGCGGCCGTCACGCCAAAGACGAAAGTGGTTTTCCTCGCCAATCCGAACAATCCGACGGGCAGCTATCTGCCGCTCGACGAAGTGAAGCGTCTGCATGCGGGCCTGCGTCCCGACATTCTCTTCGTGATCGATGCCGCCTATTCGGAATATGTGACGCGCAACGATTATGAGAGCGGCATCGAGCTTGTCGCAACCTCCGACAATGTCGTGATGACGCGGACCTTCTCGAAGATTTACGGGCTGGCGGCGCTGCGTCTCGGCTGGATGTATGCGCCTGCCCATGTGATCGACGTCATCAATCGCATTCGCGGGCCGTTCAACGTGTCGGTCGCCGCCATGGAAGCGGGCGTCGCGTCGATCCGCGATGTCGAGCATTTCGACAAGGCGCGCGCACATAACGACAAGTGGCTGGAATGGCTCACCGCGGAGATCGCGAAGCTCGGCCTTGACGTTGCACCGAGCGTTGCGAATTTCCTGCTCATCCGCTTTCCCGATGAAGCGGGTCGCACGGCCAGGGACGCCGATCAGTTCCTGGTGGAGCGCGGTCTTATTCTGCGTCAGGTCGCGTCATATGGCCTGCCTGCCTATTTGCGCCTGACCGTCGGCACGGAAGAAGCAAACCGTCTCGTTGTCGACGCGCTGCGCGAGTTCATGGGCGCAAAGAAATGACCGATGCAGCCGACCCACATTTCAAGCGCGTCGCGCTGATCGGCCTTGGGCTGATCGGCGGATCGCTCGGCCATGCGATGCGGCGCGGCAAGCTTGCCGGTCACATTGCGGGCTACGCGCGCTCCGACGCCACGCGCAAACGAGCGATGGAAATCGGCTTTGTCGATTCCGTGCATTCGAGCGCTGCAGACGCGGTGAAAGACGCCGATCTCGTCATTCTCTGCACGCCGGTCGGTTCCGTCGGCGAGGTTGCCGCAGAGATCGAACCGGTGCTGAAGAAGGGCGCCATCCTCACCGATGTGGGCTCGGTCAAGGTCGCGATCTTTCGCGATGTCGGGCCGCATGTTCCAGATGGCGTTCACTTCATTCCGGGCCATCCCATCGCGGGCACCGAGGAGTCCGGCCCCGATGCGGGGTTTGCCGAACTGTTTGACGACCGCTGGTGCATCCTGACGCCATTGCCCGGCGTCGATCGCGATGCCGTCGCCAGGCTCACCGCCTTCTGGGAAGCGTGCGGCTCCAGGGTCGATTTCATGGAGCCCAAGCATCACGATCTTGTGCTGGCGATCACCAGTCATCTGCCGCATCTCATCGCCTATAACATCGTCGGCACGGCGGATGACATGGAAACGGTGACGCGGTCTGAAGTCATCAAATATTCAGCCGGTGGCTTTCGCGACTTCACGCGTCTTGCGGCATCCGATCCGACAATGTGGCGCGACGTCTGTCTGAGCAACAAGGACGCCATTCTGGAAATGCTCGGTCGCTTTTCGGAAGACCTTGCCGCGCTTCAGCGTCTGATCCGCTGGGGCGATGGCGACGGGCTGTTTGAGCTGTTCACGCGCACACGCGCGATCCGCCGCTCCATCATCGATGCAGGTCAGGAAAATCCGGCACCGAACTTCGGTCGCAATCCGACCCATGCGGCGGACGACAAGAAAGATCAGTAAACCGGATCGAGTTTCGCGACGACGAGCGGCCCGAGATAGAGCTTGCCCTCGTTCATGATGACGGGCACGCGCAGGCGCCCTTCGCCATTACCCTGAAGCTGTGCGACGAGGCCGAGGCCGACAAGAGCGAGTTTCGCGTCGCGTTCGCTGACGACCTTCGCCTTGACGAGCGCCGCGAGCAGGCCCGCATAATCCACAAACTCGGCATCGAAGTTGCCCTTGGGCCGCGCCTGATCGTCCAGCGTCAGCTCGCCTTGCGCCCACAGATCGAGCGGACCCCATTTGATCCTGAGATCGGACACGGCAAGCGTGCCGCCTTGCTGCAGCCAGTCGCGCGACAGTTCGACAAGGCTTGCGCGCCTGTTTGCAGGCACATTGCGCAGGCGCGCCTGAACGGCGAAGAGGCTGATCTGCGAGCCGAGTACCGGCATCGCCGCCGCTTGCTCGATTTCCATGTCATCGCCCTGCAGGGCGAAATCGTAGCTGCCGGCATCGGTCGCGAGGACCGCGGCCTTTCCGTCAGGAGCCGTGTCTTCGGAGGGGCGTATGTGAAGCTGTAGCCGCTTGGCGGCGAGGCGTTCGCCGGATTGGCGCCCGCGCGCCGCGCCGTCTTCGTCGCGCAGGGCGACAAGATTGTCGATGTCGATGGCCAGCCGTCCGAAGGGCGCGTTTTTGACATCGACATAGCTTGCCCATGTGCCCTCGGCGTTCGCCCGTATCGTGTGGCGACGCGGCTTTGGTCCGCTCACATCGCGATATTGCAGCACCTGCTCGCCGCCGATCTTCAGGACGACATGGCGCAGATTGTAGGGGAGGAAATCGGCCTCCAGACTTTCGGCCTGCCAGGACCAGTCTTCGGGCGCTTGCGGCGCGGTGGCGACAGGGGCAACGAAACTCGCGGCGATGCGATAGGGAAAGCCGGACATTGAAAGCTCGTTCCAGCCGACGGCAATGTCGCCGGGATGGGCTTTCTCGGCAAAAGCCTCGATCGAGCCGCGCAGCTTTTCCGTGACCACATACCAATAGGTCGAATAGATGCCGAAGGTGATGCCAATGGCGATCGCCGGCAGGAAAATTCGCCAGGGTGTGCGGGGCTTTGCCGCCAGCGCAGATGGTGGTGTGTCGGTCATGGTCTCGCTAGAGTGGCCTTGTTCATCGGGGCATAAGATGCAGGATTTATGGGTTTTTGGATACGGCTCGCTGATGTGGCGTCCGGGCTTCGAGTTTGAAGAGCGCCGCCCCGCCTTGTTGCGCGGATATCATCGCGGGTTTTGCGTTTTCAGTCATGTTCACCGGGGAACGCCAGAGCGTCCCGGCCTTGTTTTCGGGCTGGATTCGGGCGGCGCCTGCCGTGGCGTTGCGTTTCGGGTCGAGGCGGCGCGAGCCGAAGCGACACGGCGTTATCTGCAGGAGCGTGAGCAGGTGACATCGGTTTATGTCGAGACGACGAAGGCGGTCGAGCTTGTGGACAGCAAGCAGCGCATCGAGGCGCTTTGCTTCGTCGTCGACCGCAAGCATCCCCAATATGCCGGTGCGCTTGCCTTTGAGCGGCAGGTGGAAATGATCGCCGCGGGTGAAGGACAGTCGGGCAAGAATCCCGAATATCTCGAAAGCACGGTGCGGCATCTTGAAGGGGCGGGCATTGCGGATGCCGAACTCAATCGGCTTTGGTGCGCCGTAGAGGAGCGCCTGCGTCAATCCGCGTCGTCCCGGTAAAGCGGCCGAGTTCGTTCAGCGCATCCTCGATTGCGGCCTTGCGCGTCTTGTCGAGCTTGATGCCGGATTCCGTCCAGAGACCTTTCACCTCCAGGCGGTCATCGGCGCGATGCGCTTTCAGATCAGCGCGGCCGATGAAGCGGTCGCCTTCGAGGATCGGCAGCACGTAGTAGCCATAGCGGCGTTTCTTTTCCGGCACGAAAATCTCGATCGTGTAGTCGAAACCGAAAAGACGCATGGTGCGCTTTCGGTCGCGGATTGCCGGGTCGAAGGGCGAGAGGAAACGCGCGGGGCCATGCGGCTCGCCGAGCGTTGCGATCTGCGCTTCGATGTCGGGCAGCGCCAGCGCGGGACGCTGGCTGCCATCGGCGCAGGCGAGTGCGACCTCGATGATCTCCTTTCGCTTCAGCGCGGATTTTGCCCAGTCTTTTGCCTCGGCAATTTCGATCAAGTCGAAGAAGGCGGCAAGCTCTTGCGGCGTTGCAAGGCCGAGCCGTTCGAGCGCCGCGCGGCAGGCCCAGTCCACGGTCTGCTTGCGCGTCGGGCGAAGCTCGCGTTGCCCCGCCGGGATGACGCGTTCGGCGATGTCATAGACTTTTTCAAAGCCGTCGCGGCGCGCGATGGCAAGCTCGCCCGTGCGCCAGAGAAATTCGAGCGCAGTTTTCGACGGGCCCCAGCCCCACCATCCGCCGCCGCCCTTGTCTTCGAAGTCGCGCGCCATGGATGCGCCGTGCTTGCGGATATGGGCGCGCACGCGGCGGATCACCTTGTCGCCATCGGGCCCGATGCGTTCCTGCCAGCGCGGATGTTGCAGGCGGGCTTTGGCGGCGCGGAAACGATGGTGCCAGTGTGGATAAAACTCCATTGGCACCAGCGAGGCGTCATGCGTCCAGTGCTCGAAAAGCGCGGCGTGATTGTGGTGGAGCGCATGAAGCAGTTCGCGGTTATAGCCGGACCCGCGCGAGAAAAGGATCATGTGATGCGCGCGCTCGACCGCGTTCACGGAATCGAGCTGCACAAAGCCGAGCTTGCGAACAAGCGCCAGCACGTCGCTTTCATCAAACGCGTGATCGGGCCGTGCGGAAAGCGCGTGGCGGTCGAGGAAAAGCCGCCGCGCATCGGCGTTGGAAATCTGCAAGCCGGTCATGGTCAGCGCGGCTCGAAAACATATTCAAATTTCAGCCCGTCGGGATCGGCGAACATGACGGCATAGTAGCCCTTGCCATATTGGGGATAGTCGGCGGGCGGATCGAGAACGGTTGCCTTGATGCTGATGAGTAGAGCGTAAAGCGCGTCCACATCCTCGCTGCTGTCGGCCTGCCAGGCGACATGGTGGAGGCCCGGCGAATAGCGGTCATGGTGGCGCGATGCGCCGTCGCCTTTCGCCTTGAAGATGCCGATGGTCGGCAGACGGTCGCGCGAGGTTGCGTGTTCCCAGTCGATGCCGTTTTCGTCTTCCGACCAGCGGCGATAGCCCATATGGCCCAGCACCGCGTCGTAAAATGGCGCGGAGGCTTTCGGGTCTTTCACCGTCAGATCGAGATGATGGATGAAGCCGCGCATGGCGTTGTCTAGCGTCCGCTCCAGGGCATGACAGGCACGCTCGACACGGCGTTGTAGGGCGAGCCTTCAACGATCTTGTCGCTGATCGCCAGATAGACCAGCGTTTTGCGTGCCGGATCGACGATGCGATAGACATGCGTGCTTTTGAAGAAAAGCGATGTCCGCTCGGAATAGACTTCTTCGCGCGTCTTCAGCTTTGTCAGGTCCGTCGTGATCGGGCCTGTCTGATTGCAGGAGAGCGAGAAGCGCGAGGGGTCTTCAGCAACGCCAACCATTCCCTTCATGCCGCCAGTGCGAGCCTGACTGATGTAGCAGGTAACGCCGCCGACTTTTTCATCGTCGAAGCCGGAGACGCAGACCTTGTCGTTTGCGCCCATGATGCGGAAGGTTGTACTCGCGCAATAAAGTTCATCGGCAAGGGCGGGCACAGAGAAGAGAACGAAGAGTGCTGCGGCGATGGCGAGTTTCTTCACGGTGTCCTCAACTGCATTTCGAGAAGCCGCAGGAGGTGCAGGTTTCGCAGCCTTCCTGACGGATCATGGCGCGCTCGCCGCAGCGGTCGCAGCCCTTCAGCTTGACGGCGCCGAGCGGCGGTTGCACCGGTTCGCCGACAATGGCGCGAACGGCTTCAGTCAACGGCTTGCCGTCTTCATGCGCGATGAAGCCCGTGTCGATCATGTGCTGCTCGATCACTTCGCCGATGGCGGCAAGCAGGCTCGGCACGTAGCGGCCCTTCATCCATGAGCCGCCGCGCGGATCGAAGACTGCTTTCAGTTCCTCGACGACGAAGGTGACGTCGCCGCCGCGGCGGAAGACGGCGGAGATCATGCGCGTCAGCGCCACGGTCCAGGCGTAGTGCTCCATATTCTTGGAGTTGATGAAGATCTCGAAGGGGCGACGGCGATTGCCCTGTCCCTCGGCCTGCAGGATGTCGTTGATGGTGATGTAGATCGCGTGGTCGCTTTCAGGCCATTGCAGCTTGTAGGTGAAGCCGGGCAGCACGGTTTCGCGCTCCAGCGGCTTCGACATATAGACGACGCCGTCCTTCTCGTAAGGGGCCGCCTTGTGCGGCGCATTGAGGGCGAGCGCGGGCTGGGTTTCGGCTTCTGTTTGCGGCGCGGCGTCAATAGAGAGAACGGAGCCGCGCACATCGCTCGGGCGATAGGTCGTGCAGCCCTTGAGGCCCTGTTCGAAGGCTTGCGCATAGACGTTCTTGAACGCCTCGAAGGAAATATCCTCCGGCACGTTGATGGTTTTCGAAATCGAGCTGTCGATGAAATCCTGACAGGCCGCCTGCACGGCGATGTGCTCGGCGGGAGCAAGCTCCTGCGCATTGACGAAATAGTCCGGCAGGGCCGCAGTCTCGCCGAACATCTTGTAGAACTTCGCTACCGCATAATCGGTCACGCGTTCTTCGCGGCGCGTGCCGTCGGGCATCAGCACCTTGCGCGTATAGCCATAGGCGAAAACAGGCTCGATGCCGGATGAGACGTTGCCCGCGAAAAGCGAGATGGTGCCGGTCGGCGCGATGGAGGTCAGCAGCGCATTGCGGATGCCGTGTCTGGCAATCGCCTCGCGCACATCTTCATCAAGCGCGGCAATCGTCGCGCCGGACAAATAGGCGTCCTGATCGTAAAGCGGAAACGGACCCTTCTCCCTGGCGATGTCCACCGATGCGAGATAGGCGGTGCGCGACAGGGCGTGCATCCATTTGCGGATCAGCGCGATCGAGGCGTCGGAGCCGTAACGTGTGCGACACATGATGAGCGCATCGGCGAGACCCGTCACGCCAAGGCCGATGCGGCGCTTGGCTTTTGCTTCCCGCTCCTGTTCGGGCAGCGGGAATCGCGAGACATCGACCACATTGTCCATCGCGCGCACGGCGACGCGCACGAGGTCGTCAAGTTCCGCCTCGTCGATATGCGCCTTGTCGGTGAAGGGCTCCTTCACCAGCGCGGCGAGATTGATCGAGCCGAGAAGGCATGCGCCATAGGGCGGCAGGGGTTGCTCGCCGCAGGGGTTCGTCGCCTGGATCGTCTCGCAGTAATAGAGATTGTTCCGCGCATTGATGCGGTCGATGAAGATCACGCCGGGTTCGGCATAGGCATAGGTCGCGGCGATGATCTTGTCCCAGAGCGCGCGGGCCTTCACCGTTCTGAACGTCTCGCCGCCGAAGACGAGCTTCCAGTCGGCGTCGTGCTTCACGGCGTCCATGAAGGCGTCGGTCGCCAGCACCGAGAGGTTGAACATGGTGAGCTTGCCCGGCTCGCGCTTGGCATCGATGAAGGCTTCAATGTCGGGATGGTCGCAGCGCATCACGGCCATCATCGCGCCGCGGCGCGAGCCTGCCGACATGATGGTGCGGCACATGGCGTCCCAGACATCCATGAAGGAGAGCGGGCCGGATGCGTCCGCGCCGACGCCCTTCACCGGCGCGCCTTTGGGGCGCAGCGTCGAGAAGTCGTAACCGATGCCGCCGCCTTGCTGCATGGTCAGTGCGGCTTCCTTCAGGTTCTCGAAGATGCCCGCCATGGTGTCGGGGATCGTGCCCATGACGAAGCAGTTGAAAAGGGTCACGTCGCGGCCCGTGCCAGCGCCTGCGAGGATACGGCCGGCGGGCAGGAAGCGATGACCGCTCATGGCGCGCTCAAAGCGCGTCGTCCATTCGGCGCGAACTTCTGGGGCTTCTGCTTGGGCAAGGGCTGTGGCCACACGCGCGAAAGTGTCTTCCACCGTTTTATCCAGCGGCGTGCCGTCCTCACCGTGAAGACGATATTTCATGTCCCAGATTTGTTCGGCGATCGGATGCATGGCGTTACTCAAAAAGACGGTCGGAATTGCGAAGTCTGAAGCTTAGCACAAATGCGTTCTCTTTTTGTCCACAAAGAGAGCAGGGGGAAGCAGGCCGCCAATCGACTGAGTCTACGATGTAATTCCTCTTATCCCCTTTATCCACAGGGGGTGCCTGCGAATTTATCCACAGATCAGGGGGCGGAAATCCTCATTCCACCTTCCGCCAGCAGCTTTGCCGTTGCGGTCTCGATGCGGGTCTCGAGCTCGGCCATGAAGCTCTGGCGGTCGAGGCCCGCCGGGATCGGCTCCAGGAATTCGAGTACGATGGTTCCGGGGTGACGCAGCATCTTGCGGCGCGGCCAGTAGAGGCCGGAATTCACCGCGACCGGCACGCAAGGCACGCCGAGCTGACGATAGAGAGCGGCGACGCCCGGCTTGTAGTCGAGCTTCGTGCCGGGCGCGGCGCGCGTGCCTTCGGGGAAGATGACGATGGGGCGCCTGGCCGCGATGGCGGCCTTGCCCTGCGCGATCAGGCGGCGAATGGCGGAGGCGCCCGCGCTGCGGTCCACCGCGATCATCTTCGCCTTTTTCGAGAACCAGCCGTAATAGGGAATCCAGAGCAGCTCGCGCTTCAGCACCATGGCCGGGTCGTCGAGAATGTCGGTGAAGATGATCGTGTCCCACATCGATTGGTGTTTCGAGGCGACGAGAAACGGACCCTTGGGGATCGTGCCGCGGATTTCATAACGCGTTCCGGCAATCGCACCGAGCAGCCATATGGTCAGGCGCGACCAGCAGCGCATCGCCCAGACGGTGCCGCGTCGGGGCAGAAAAAACATGGGCGTCGCAGCCAGATTGACGACAGCGGACATCGCATAGAAGGCGAGATTGAAGGCGATCGATCGGAACCAGAGCAAATCCATTTTCCTTCAATCTCGCGATCAGGCGCGCATCAGCAACGGACGCGCATGGGCGAGCGTCAGCAGATATTTTGAGTATTCGGAAATCAGAAGCCGTGTCGTGCCGGGAAAATCCCACCAGCCGTCGAGATGAAGCGTGTCCTGAATGACGGGGAAGGGTGTGATGGCGACGCCGGGCATGGCGCGGCCAAGCTCCAGCGCAGCGCGCGGCATGTGATAGGTCGAGGTCACGAGGATGATCGAGTGGTATTTGTGCCGACGCACCCAGGCGGCCGTTTCGCTCGCATTGCCGATCGTGTCTTCCGCCTGACGGCCGAGATCGACGCAGCAGTCGAATTTGGGGGAGGCGGTGCGCACGGTCTTTTTCAGCGCGCCCAGTTTCACCTCCGGGTGGACGCCGGTGATCAGCAGGCGCGCGCCCTTGCCGTCATCGAGCAGCTTCACGGCTTCGGCAATGCGACCCTCGCCACCCGTCAGGGCGACAATGGCGTCGGCCACAGGCACTTCGTCGGGCGGATGTCTGTCGAGCTTGGCTGCAAACAGCACGAAGCCTGCCACGTAGAGCGCTACGAGCAGCCCGGCAGTGAAGGCAATCGCCTGGACGAGCCGTTTTCTCAATCTCTCCAGAGCCGTTTCTCCAGCCGCCATGTCTTCTCGCGTTTGACGTTTTACCGCTGCCGTATCCCAACCGGGGAGGACCATAACATAAGGTGCCATGGTGAGGCATAGGAGGGAAATTGGGCAGATTCGCGGTCGGTTGCAGCGGGCGGATGCCTCACAACAGGCGGTGCAGCGTCCGCAATACGGTCACGCGCGCGGTGACGACCGCAACAAGCGCGGCGGCAAGCGGCACGCCGACAAGGGCCGGATAATATTCGAGCCGCAGCCCGGAAATCGGCACCATGAAGATGCCCGATGCGCCGCCTTGCGCGCCGAGCGCGACAAAGGTGGCGACTGACAACAACAGGCCGATGATGCCGCCGCGCAATCCCAGATGCAGAAAGTGGCGCTGCACTTCGGCGGCGATGAATTTGTCGCGCGCGCCCGTCAGATGCAGAACCTCGACGACTTCGCGATTGGCCGACAGGCCCGCGCGCGTGGCGAAGGTGACGATGGCGATCATGGTCGCCGCGACCACGGCAAGCACAGCATAGGCCAGCCATTCGGCAGAGCGGGCGGCATGCAGCAATTCCGTCTGCCACTGGCGATGTGTATCGACTTCGGCGCCCGGCACGCCATCGGCGATGTTTTGCGAGAGCGAGTCGAAATGGGGCGGCGCTTCCGGATCGATGCGCACATCGATGAGGCGCGGCAGCGGCAAGTCTTCCGTCACATTGCCCTTGCCGAGCCAGGGCTCAAGCAATGCGGTCGTGTCGGCATTGGTGAGCAGGCGCGCGGAGACGATGCCCTTGGTTGAATGGAGCAGGTCGAGGACGGCTTGCGTCTGATCTTCCGGCTTCATCAGGGGCGATGGCTTGATCTCGACGGTCAGCGCGCCGGACAGGTCGCGCGTCCAGTCTGTCGTGGCGCGGCTCACCGAAAGGGCCGCGCCAAGCGCGAGGCTTGCAAGGAAGCACATGGCGGCGATGACGAGGACGAGCGAGAGGCCCGTCGCGCCAGCCGCAGGCATGACGCTGCGTGTTTCGACCAGCAGCGCTTTCAGCGCAGCGCCAAAGGGCGCGCGCTCGGGCGCCGGGTCGTCTTTCATGTCGCGCGGGGCGATGGGATCAGCCACGGATGCTCAATCTCCCGCTTTTCAGCACCAGTTCCGGCGCGCCCGCTTCCTCGACCAGCGCGTGATCATGCGTGGCGATGAGGATCGAGGTGCCGAGCCTGTTCAGCTCCATGAAAAGGCGCAGGAGCCGTTTGCCCATTTCCGGATCGACATTGCCCGTCGGTTCGTCGGCCAGCAGCAGGTCGGGCTGGGCGACGACGGCGCGGGCAATGGCCGCGCGCTGCTTCTCGCCGCCTGAAAGCGTTGGCGGTTTTGCCTGCATGCGCTCGCCAAGGCCCACCCAGTCGAGCAATTCCTTCACATCGGCACGATAGCTTGCTTCCGCGCGGCCCTGAATCTTCAGCGGCAGCGCCACGTTCTCATAGGTCGTCAGATGGTCGAGAAGGCGGAATTCCTGGAAGACGACGCCGACGCGGCGGCGCAGGTCCGGCAGTTCGGCGCGGCTCAGGGTTGCGATGTCGCGCCCGAACATGGTGATGAGGCCGCGCGAGGGGCGCGAGGCCATGAACATCAATTTGAGCAGCGAGGTCTTGCCCGCGCCGGATGGGCCGGTCAAAAAGTGGAGCGAGCCCGGCGCGAGGTGAAAACTCACATCGCGCAGGACCTCGGGCCCCATCCCGTAACGCATGCCTACATTCTCGAAACGAATCATGCAGGGCAAGGTATCATGGAAGACAAATCAGGGGGCGGGGTCTGGAATATATGGCGCGTTGTATGCGTCATATTGTTTAACCGGGCTTTAACCATGGGCCGCGTTTCAATAGGCTCTTGGAAACCGCCTCTCGCAGTCTGTTTCGGCGAGCGGTATTGCCTGCGCCACCTCTCACCTCGGCATTGTTCCGGATGATCATTACCTGCCCGTCCTGTTCTGCGCGCTATCCGGTGGATGCAGCGTCTTTTGCGCCTGCCGGGCGCAAGGTTCGTTGCGCCAAATGCGGACATACATGGCATCAAGCGCCGCCTACCGACCTTCCGCGCGCGTCGAGTGACGATGCCGTGGCGCAGGAGGAGGTGCGCGAGGGCGTCTCCGCTGCCGCCATGCCCGAGCCGGTGCCCGAATTTGTCGCGCCGCAAAAGCCGCTGTTCCGCTCCGAGCCGCCCGTATCGGCAAGGGAGCCGCTCGAGCCGGTGCAGGCGCCGGACGCCGTCGAGGGTGAAGCCGACCCTGTCCTCGCCGAAGAGGCGGGGCAGCAAGCCGGGACCGGCGGCAAGCTTCGCACCTATCTCAACGATGTCGCATCGATGCGGCGTGGCCGCGTGCTTGGCATTGTCGGCTGGGTCGTGCTGGTGCTGTTCGTCGCGGGTTCCATCTATGGCGTCGTGCAGTTCCGCAAGGACATTGCCGCCTTCTGGCCGTCGACCGCGAAGCTTTACGAGGCGGCGGGCGCGCCGATCAATCTGCTCGGTCTCGAGTTCCGCGATATTTCCTATGAGCGGCAGACCGAGAACGGCTTGCCGGTTCTCGCCGTCAAGGGTGTCGTGGTGAATGTGAGCGGCGAGGTGAAGACCCTTCCGCGTCTTCGCGTCGGCTTGCGCGATGCAAAGCAGCGCGAGCTTTATCACTGGACCTTTGCGCTGCCTGAGAAGGAGCTTGCGGCAAAGCAGTCCGCCTCCTTCACGACGCGCCTGTCGAGCCCGCCCGTCGAGGCGCGCGATCTTGAGGTTCGTTTTGTGGTGAAGGGGGAAGATTCGGAAGCTTCCACAGCCGCGCAAGGCAATGCGTCGCCTGCGCCGCAGAACTAGCAGGTGAGAGCATGAGCACACTTGCCCCCGGCGTGCATATTTCCGTTCTCTACGATGCAGCCACGCTTGCCTCGCGCGTGCGCGCCCTTGCCGATGAGATCGTCGCTGATATGGGGCGCGAGCCTCTTGTCGTTCCGGTGCTTAAAAGCAGTTTCATATTCGCCGCCGATCTTCTGCGCGCTCTGCACGAAGCGGGCGGCGAACCCGATATGGATTTCATCGGCCTGTCGAGCTACGGCAAAGGCACGCAGTCGCTTGGCGAGGTGACGATTGTGCGCGACACGGAAATACCGATCGAGGGGCGCGACGTGCTGATCGTCGACGATATTCTGGAATCGGGCCGCACGCTTGCCTTCGCCAAGGACCTCATCACGGCGCGGCGGGCGAAATCCGTCAGGATCTGCGTGTTGCTCGAAAAGCCGGGCAAGCGCGCCGTCAATATCGAGCCCGATTTCGTCGGCTTCGAGTGCCCCGATAAATTTGTCATCGGCTATGGCATGGATGTGGCGCATGCCTATCGCCAGTTGCCTTTCGTCGGCGTGATGGAAGGTTAGGCATGGCGCGCATTCTCATTGCCGAAGACGAGCCGAGCGTTCGCGATTTCATCACGCGGGCGCTGAAGGGCGTCGGCCATGAGGTGGAAGCCGTGGTCGATGGCAGCGACGCGCTGGCGGCGCTCACGCGCGCGCGGTCGATCGGCCTGCCGCATGAGCTTTTGCTGACCGACATTCTGATGCCTGTCATGGATGGCATTTCGCTCGCCTTGTCGGCGGCGCGCGATGCGCCGGGCCTGCCCGTCGTGTTGATGACGGGCTATTCCGATCAGCGCGAGCGCGCGCATGGGCTTGATGCGATCATCAAGGATATTCTGCTGAAGCCCTTCACGCTGAACGAGCTTGTGGAGCGCATCGATGCGGTGCTTGCGGAGACGCCGCCGCTTCGCTGACTAAAATCTTTCCAGCAGCCTGTCGAGATAATCGAGTTCGATTTTCGGGCGGCCGAGTTCGCTGGCGCGCCGCCGCAACTCCTCGATGATGGCGCGTGCGCGCTGCATGTCGATCTTGTCGGGCACGGCCACTTCGGTTCCGAGATCGGGCGCAGAATTGGGGAGCGGTCTGCCGAACGGATCGGTGCGGGCGCTGCCATTGCCACGGCCCGACTTGCCCTGACGGCCTGCCATGCTTTGCATCAATTGATCGGCGAGGCCTTGCGCGCCTTCGCGTAGTCCGTCGATCGCCTGGCCTTGCGATGTCGTTGCGCGGTCGGCGCGCCCTGCATCGAGGCGGTCTTCGGCATTCTTCATCTGGTCGCGCGCCTTGCCGAGCGGGGAGGGCACCTTGACGTCGGATTTTTCGAGGTCGCGTATCATCGCTTCCAGCTCGCCGCGCAAGGCTTTCTGGGCTTCCTTCAAGGCCTGCAACGATCCGTGCTTGCCGCCTGCGCCCTGTTCCCCGGCGCCTGCTTCGCCCTTCGCGCCGCGGCGGAAGGTTTCATCCATCAGTTGCCGTTCCTTGTCGATCAGCTTGCCCATGCGATCGACGGTATCGGCCATCTTCTGCTCGCCCTGCGTCATGGTCGCGTTCTGCTGCGGCACCTGCATGTTTTCCATGATGGCTTGCAACTGTTCGAGCATGGCCTTCGCCTGATCGCGCGCGCCTGCGCGGGCGAGATCGCCGATGGCGCTCAGCATTTTTTCAAGCTGGTCGCGGTCGACCGTCTGGCCATCGCGCGGTGCGAATTTATCCATCAGGTTCTTGTCGGGCGTTTGTCCGCTCTTGGCGACGAGCGCGTCCATGTAGCGCTTGAAGGCCTGTTTCATTTCCTCGAGCAGGCGGGCGATCTCGTCATTGCCCGCGCCTTTTGCGAGTGCCTCTGTCAGCGCGTCGCGGGCGCGGCGCACATCGCTTTCGGCAAGCGAGATATCGCCATCCTCGATGCGCAGCGCGATGGACCACATGAGATCGAAAATGCCGGTGAGGTCGCTGTCGCGCCGCGCGACGAGGAGCCGCCAATATGTGGCGCGCAGCGCGAGATAGACGGTCTTGTCCTCAATGTAGCGCTGACCGTCCAGGGTGAGATCGTCGAGAATTCGCGCCACTCTCGTCGTTGAGGTCGGATCGAAGGCAAGGGCGCGGCGCAGCTCGATGGTTGCGGCGGCGAGCGGCTTGGTGAATTCGCGTGCGGGGAGCGTGAGGTCGATGGGGTCGCTTGCCCCCTCATTGCCCGCATCGTCCTTTGCAACCAGCGTGATCGTTACCGGAAGGCCGGCCCAGGGATGGGGTGTCAGATCGACATAGGTTTCGGCACTGGCGCTTTTGGGCCGCGATGTCGGCAGCGGCAGCGTTATGACGGGCGGGCTGACGCGCGGCGTCGCGCGGGCATGCCGCATCGTCGGTATTTTTGCGGCGGGGGCATTTGCTTCGGGGGCTTCGGCGAGCGTGACGCGGACTTGTGCCGCCGTGACGCCGTAGTCGTCATCGACCTTGTAGGCAAAGCGGAGCGACCCTGAGGCGGTGCGCTGCAACGGCTTGGTAAAGGCGATATGCGGCGCGTGGTCGGGGATGATTTCAATTTTCCATCCGCGCATCAGCCGCCCGCCCTGCGTCAGGACGAATTCCGCCGATGCCTCGATGGGCGCGTCGAGCGAATAATTATTCTCGCCGAGATCCTTCAACTGTTCCGGCCTGCCGCGGTCCGCGTTGCCTGTTTCAAGAGCGGGGGCGGAGCGAAGGCCGTGAACGCGGAGCGACAATGTGCTGCCGACCGGCACCTTGAGCACGGCATTGCTCTCCTGCCCCGCTTCGCCGGGCTGATCGCGGCGCTCGAGATAGATCGGCGCGATGCCGGTATAGGAGGGCGGCGTGATCCAGGCTTCGATGACGACCGTTCTGGCGGTGCTGACGCCCGGCAGCAGGGCGCCTGCGATGCGGGAAATGCGGCCGGGTCCGGTTCCGGCGATGCCGATGACCAGCAGCAGCACGACCACGGCGCGCAAACCGTAAGGATCGAGCGCGGTGAGGCCGGGCGCCGGAAAGCCCAGTTTCAATTTTTTCAGGCGTTCGTTGACCCAGCGTTGATGGGCGAGCCAGAGCGCGCGGTCGCCTGTGCCTTCGGCGGGCGTGTCCTCATAAGCGCCCAGCGGCTGATGGACGAGGCCGGAGGCGCGTTCGAGATGGCGGAGGGCGGCGTCCCGGCTCGGCCAGCGAAAGCCCCGGAGTCCCCGCCAGAGGGCGAGGGCGAGTATGACGGCAAAGCCTGCCAGCACGGCCCAATGGATGCCCATGGGAAGTTCGGCAAAGACGCCGAAAAGCGCCATGGCGATGAAGAGGCCGGAAAGTGCGGCGGCAGGCCAAAGGCCCGGCCAGAGCATTTCCCAGACGAGCAGGGCGCGGGCGGCGACGATCCGCCGTTCGATTCGTTTCGGCAGATGGCGGGCAGGCTTTTGCGGCGTCCCGTGCTCGGGGCGTGTCTCGCTTGCGTCCGGGTCGTGATCGTCGAAGCCGCTCAACTTATCGCGCCATTCAAACTTGTTCGCGCGAGCCTGCCCTTTTTGGAGCCGCTAGCGCGAGGATGATTTTTCCGGCTCAAGCCAGGCCGGAATCTTATCCTGCTTCAGGATTTCGTCATAATCGGGGCGCGCACGGATAACTGCATATTTGCCGTCATTGACGAGAACCTCGGGCACCAGAGGGCGCGTGTTGTAGGTCGATGCCTGCACCGCGCCATAGGCGCCCGCCGACATGATGGCGACGAGATCGCCCGCCTTGAGCTGCGGCAGGTCGCGCCCCTTGGCGAGGAAGTCCCCCGTTTCGCAGACCGGGCCGACGACATCATAGGTCACGCGTTCGGCGCTTGCGGGCTCCACGACGGCGCGGATTTCGTGGTAGGCGTCATAAAGCGTTGGGCGGATGAGGTCGTTCATCGCCGCGTCGATTATGAGGAACTTGCGGTCGTCGCCTTCCTTTTCATAGATGACGCGCGAGACGAGAATGCCCGCATTGCCGACGATGAGGCGGCCCGGCTCGAAGGTCAGCTCGCAATCGAGGTGACCGACGGTGCGCTTGACCATGGCGGCATATTCATCCGGATGCGGAGGAATATCGTTATCGCCGCGATAGGGAATGCCGAGGCCGCCGCCGAGATCGATATGGGTGATCTTGTGGCCCTGCGCGCGCAAGGTCTCGACCATGCCCGCAACGCGGCGGAACGCCGTCTCGAAAGGCTCAAGCGATGTGAGCTGGCTGCCGATATGAACGTCGATGCCGCAGGCATTGATGCCGGGCAGTTCCGCCGCGCGGGCATAGACGGCGGGCGCGCGCTTCCAGGAAATGCCGAACTTGTTTTCGGCCTTGCCGGTGGCGATCTTCTCATGGGTCTTTGCGTCAACATCGGGATTGACGCGGATGGCGATTTTCGCAACGAGGCCGCGCGCGGATGCAAGCTGTGACAGAAGCTCAAGCTCGGGCTCGGATTCGACGTTGAACTGGTCGATGCCGGTTTCAAGCGCGAAGCTCATTTCGGCGGCTGTCTTGCCGACGCCGGAAAAGACGATCTTGCTTGCCGGAATGCCGACCGCGAGCGCGCGGCGCAATTCGCCTTCCGACACGACGTCCGCGCCTGCGCCTTCGCGCGCCAGCGTGGCGACGACGGCGAGGTTCGAGTTTGCCTTCACCGAATAGCAGAGCCGCGCGGGCTGGCCCTTGAAGGCGTCCATGAAGACGCGGGCGTGCCGCTTCAGCGTTGCCGATGAATAGCAATAAAAGGGGGTGCCGATGCTTTCGGCAATATCGGTGATCGCGACATCTTCGGCATGGAGAATGCCGTCGCGATATTCAAAATGATTCATTTGTCCGTCGGCTTTCAGTGCGCGCTCGCCGCTAGCAGGGCGGCATAGTCATGTCGGGCATGCGGTTGGGATTGCCAGAGGAGCTTCCGCCCCCGCCGGGGGCATCGATCGGCCGCTGCTCTGTCGCGGATTCGGCACAATGGGGCGCGGTTTTTGCCGAGGCCATGTCGGGGCTGACGCTGGGCGGCGGTTCGAGCCCGCCTTTTCGGCCGCAGGCGCCGACGGCAAGAAGAATCGCGAAGGCGGTGGCCGCAATCGTCAATCGCCTGTTCATGCCGTCTCTCCTGCCAATAGCTTATGCGTTCAAGTCGCGTTGCGTTCCAGTTCCTTGCGCCACCATGCGGCGGCGGCGCGGACATTGTCGGGCGCGGTGCCGCCAAAGCTTGTGCGGCTTGCAACCGAATTGTCGACGCCCAGAACCGAGTATACCTCATCCGTGATGCCGGGTTCGGCTTCACGCATTTCGGCAAGGCTCAGGCCGTCGAGATCGACGCCTTTCTTCTCGGCCTTTGCGACCAGCGCGCCGGTCACATGATGCGCCTGGCGGAAGGGAAGCCCAAGGCTTCTCACGAGCCAGTCGGCAAGATCGGTCGCGGTCGAAAAGCCGCGCGAGGCGGCGGCGCGCATTGCGGTTTCATTCACCGTCAGCGTCGCGACCATTCCGGTCATGGCGGCAAGCGACAGGGAGAGCGCGTCGAGCGCGTCGAAGGCGGCTTCCTTGTCTTCCTGCATGTCCTTTGAATAGGCGAGCGGCAGGCCCTTCATCACGATGAGAAGCGTGGTGAGGCCGCCGATGACGCGGCCCGTCTTGGCGCGCACCAGTTCGGCGGCGTCGGGGTTGCGCTTCTGCGGCATGATCGACGAGCCGGTCGTGTAGCCGTCGGGCAGACGAATGAAATTGAAGCCCGGCGTCGACCAGATCACGATTTCTTCGGCAAGCCGCGACAGATGCGTCGCGGCGATTGCCGCCGCGCTCAATGTTTCGAGCACGAAGTCGCGATCGGACACGCTGTCGAGCGAATTGCGCGTCGGGCGGTCGAAGCCCAGTTCCTTCGCCGTGCGCTCGCGGTCGATGGGGAACGACGTGCCTGCAAGTGCTGCCGCACCGAGCGGGCTTTCGTTCAGCCGCTTCCTCGCATCGCGCAAACGGCTGCGGTCGCGGGCCGCCATCTCGACATAGGCAAGGCAGTGATGACCGAAGGTCACCGGCTGCGCCGTCTGGAGATGGGTGAAGCCCGGCATGATCGTCGCCGCATGTTCCTCGGCGCGGTCGATCAACGCCGATTGAAAGGCGGCAAGCTGCTCATCGAGATGGTCGATGGTGTCGCGAATATAGAGTTTGAAGTCGAGCGCCACCTGATCGTTGCGCGAGCGCGCCGTGTGCAGGCGTCCTGCAGCCGCACCGATGAGATCGGCGAGGCGCGATTCGACGTTCATGTGAATATCTTCAAGCTCGCGCTTGAAGACGAATTTGCCGCTTTCTATTTCGGCCAGAACGGCGTCGAGACCCGCGACAATCTGGTCCGCATCCGCTCTTGAGATAATTCCGGTTTCGGCCAACATGGCGCAATGCGCTTTCGACCCCCGGATGTCCTGGGCAAAGAAGCGCTGATCGAAGCCGATGGAGGCGTTGATTTCCTCCATAATGCGGTCGGGACCTTCGCCGAAGCGGCCGCCCCACATTTTATTGCTCATCTAGGGTTCTCTGGGTCATTCCCTGGGAGCCCCATGGACACCCGATGTTTCAGTTACAGCCAAAGCTTATCGCGATTTTGACTACAATAGGCCTTGTTGTCGTTGCGGCGGTATACTTGATCGCCGGACCACAAATCAATGGCTCCGGGGCTAGTGCCTCGCCGCTCGCAGCCTATGCGACGGGAGAGGTCGCCAATTTCCGCGCTGCCGCGACGCCCGCGCCTGCTCCCGAGCTTGAATTCCATGACGGGGAGGGCAAGACCGTCCGCCTGTCCGACTTCAGGGGAAAGACGGTTCTCCTGAACCTCTGGGCGACCTGGTGCGTGCCTTGCCGGGAGGAAATGCCGGCCCTCAATGCGCTTGAAGAGGCGCTGGGCAGCGACAAGTTTCAGGTTCTGGCGCTCAGCGTCGACAAGGACGGGCTGGAGCTTGCCCGGGCCTTTCTGAAAGAGGTCAAGGCCGACCATCTCGCCCTTTATAACGACCCTCATTCGCGCGCGAACTTCACCATGAAGGGTTACGGGCTGCCGACCACTGTCCTGATCGGGCCGGAGGGTCAGGAGCTTGGCCGTCTCATCGGCCCGGCGGAATGGCATGCGCCGGAGGCAAAGGCGCTGATCGAGGCGGCGCTCAAACTTTCCGCGCGCTGATCGAATAGGCGACGGGAAGGCGGGGTGCGCCTTTCGGGGCCTCGAAGAAGTCGGGGCCGGTGCGCTCCATGCCCGGAATGCCCGGCCAGACGAGCCTGTCATGCTCATGCAGGAAGTCGATGCGCAATCCCGCTTGCGCCAGCGCCGTGACCACCTCGCCCAGCGTGTGCTGCCATTCGTTCGAGACGTGATGGCTCAGCGAGACGGAGGGGTCAGCATAGTCGCGCGGATCGTCCCAGTGTTGCGGGCCTTCAAGGAAATAGGAACGCACGACATGGAGATTGTCGAGGTAGCGCTCCTTCGTGTCTTCAAGCGTCCATATGATCGGATGGCCTTCGGCAATGTAGAAGCGCCCGCCCGGTTTCAGGCATCTGGCAATCGTCTGTGCCCAGGCGGTGATGTCGGGAAGCCAGACCAGTACGCCCCAGCTCGTGAAGATCATGTCGAAATCGGTGCCCGCAATCTCCGGCGCCTGTTCGACGCGGCCTTCGACAAAGCGTGCCTCGACGCCTGTTTCATCCGCGAGGTGGCGCGCGGCCGCAATCGCCTTGGATGAAAAGTCGAGGCCCGTCGCGCGGGCGCCAAGCCTTGCGAGAGAGAGCGTATCGAGCCCGAAATGGCATTGCAGGTGGAGAAGCTTCAGGCCTGCCACATCGCCGATTTCGGAAAGCACCAACGGGTCGAGGCTTGTCTCGCCGCGCTTGAATTCGGCGACGCGGTAGAAATCCGATTTCACATGAATATCGACGACCTCGTCCCAGCGGGCGCGGTTCTGTTCGATGGGGTCTGGCGCTTGTTTATCGGCAGGCATGGCGGCGCTTCCTTGATCGCTCCGCGGACGTTGCGAAGCTGAACAGACGGACGCTCAGCCTTACCCGTTCAATTTCAACGCGCAATCATCATTGCGCCGAGCATCTGGGTGATTTCGTGATTGCCCGTCGTGAGTGGGCAGGCGACGGCGTGCCAGACGATGTAGGGGCGCGCGGAGCTCGACATTCTTCCGGTGGCGAATACCGGCCCGCGGCTCTGGCAGGCGCGTTGATGAACTTCCAGCCAGCGGCCTTGCACGAGGGAGGCCTTTGTCGGCGGATTGCAGTTCTTGCCGAATTCGGAAAGGAATTTGCCGGTTCGTTCCTCGCCCACAAGCTCGACCAGCGCGGTTCCGAAGATGCGGACACGAAAATCCGCGCCGCCATTCGTGACTTCGCAAATGGTGATATGGGGGAGAAGCGGCACGATTTCGGAGGGCTGGATGTCTGCCCTGTCGGCGAGGGGGCGGGCGCCGCGTTTCTGTTCCCAATAGGCCGCGAGGGCCGCGATCCCGGGATGCTCGGGCGCGTCCAGAAATTTGAGGTCGTCTTCTGCGAGACCGGTCGTATCGAAATCTCGATGCATCGCACGCCTGCATTGTTCCCGCCGCATTTCTCATGCGACGGCCTGCATTGTCGTGGAAATGAGTTAATGAAGTCTCGGTAGCGCTATTTCACGTTGACCGGAATCATCATGCCGATAATCTGGCTGATTTCAGCGGTGCCGGCGGTCAGCGGGGCGAACATGCCGTGATAGACCATATAGGCGCGCTCGGCCGACACGGTCGGCGACTTGAAGAATAGCGATTCGCCGCCCGCTATCGTCATCTGGCAGATTTTCAGCCAGCGTGAGCGCAGTTCCACCGGGTCTGTCGGAATTCTGTATGATTGCCCGAATTGCGATACGAGCTGGCCCGTGCGCTCCTCGCGCAGCAGTTCGACGAGCGCCGTTCCGAAGACGCGGACGCGGAAATCCTCGCCCTGATCTATGACATCCAGAATGACGAGATGCGGCAGGAAGCTCAGGATTTCGGCCGGATTGATGTCGCTGCGGTCGGCAAGCGGGCGGGTTGCGCGTTTCCTGTCGATATAGGCAGCAAATTGCGCGAGGCGCGGATGTTCGGGCGCATCGAGAAATACCGGCTTCTCAGGCGGCGTTGACGCCTCTTTCGACAGCGCCACTTCGTCCAGACTCATACAACTTCCCCACCTGAGGCCCCCGCAGGGGCCTGTTTGCGGGCAAGTTTGACACGAGGTGGTTAACGGAAATTATCTATAGCGGCGAATTTGGGAGCATTTTTGCAGGGTTATCGCGTGGGCACAGGCTTGTCGCCGCGATAGTCGTAAAAGCCGCGCTGCGTCTTGCGGCCGAGCCAGCCGGCTTCGACATATTTCACGAGGAGCGGGCAGGGGCGATATTTCGAATCCGACAGGCCGTCATGCAGCACCTGCATGATCGAAAGGCATGTATCGAGGCCGATGAAGTCCGCCAGTTGCAGCGGGCCCATCGGATGGTTGGCGCCAAGGCGCATGGCCTTGTCGATGCTTTCAACCGAGCCGACGCCTTCATACAGCGTGTAGACCGCTTCATTGATCATCGGCAGCAGGATGCGGTTGACGATGAAGGCGGGGAAATCTTCGGCATTGGCGATCTGCTTGCCGAGCTTCTTGGCGAGATCGCGCACGGAATCGAAAGTATCGTCGTCGGTCGCGATGCCGCGCACCAGTTCGACGAGTTCCATGACCGGCACGGGGTTCATGAAGTGAACGCCGATGAACTTCTCGGGGCGATCGGTGGATGCCGCAAGCCTTGTGATCGAGATCGAGGAAGTATTGGTCGCGATCAGCGCGTCTTCGCGCAGGTGCGGGCAGAGATCGGCGAAAATCTTGCGTTTGATGGCTTCGTTCTCGGTCGCCGATTCGATGACGAGATCGGTCGCCTCGAAAGCGTCGAGCCCTTCGGCGATGCCGATGCGGTCGAGAGCCGCGTCGCGCTCTGCAGCGCTGATGCGTCCACTGCCGACCTGGCGCGTCATGTTGCCGTTGATGGTCGCAAGGCCCGCCTGAATGCGTTCGACGGAGACGTCGTGCAGCAGAACGTCATAGCCAGCGAGAGCGCAAACATGCGCGATACCGTTGCCCATTTGACCGGCGCCGATAACGCCGACCTTGCGAATGTTCATAACCTTCACCCAAGCCTCATGCGGAAGATTTTCCGCGCATCGCTACAATAGCCCATCATGCCTCAGAGACAAAAACGGCGCTGCAGGATCATTTCCGCAGCGCCGTTTTCTATATTGCCATTCCCATAGGGCGGGCGGTCTTAAAGACCGGCTTTTTCGAGCTCTTTGTCGAGTTCGGGAATCGCCGTGAAGAGATCCGCGACAAGGCCGTAATCCGCGACCTGGAAGATCGGGGCTTCTTCGTCCTTGTTGATCGCGACGATGACCTTGCTGTCCTTCATGCCCGCGAGATGCTGGATCGCGCCGGAGATGCCGACGGCGATGTACAGATCAGGCGCGACGACCTTGCCGGTCTGACCGACCTGGTAGTCGTTCGGCACGAAGCCCGCATCGACGGCAGCGCGCGAAGCGCCGACGGCGGCGTTGAGACGGTCGGCGATCTTTTCCAGCATGTGGAAATTGTCGCCCGACTGCATGCCGCGACCACCGGAGATGATGATCTTGGCAGAGGTCAGTTCCGGACGATCCGACTTCGTCAGATTTTCGCTGACCCAGTCGGAGAGACCCGGATTGGCGGCGGTCGCAATCTTTTCGATGGCGGCGGAACCACCCTGACCGGCGGCCGCGAAGGCCGTGGTGCGGACAGTGATGACCTTCTTCGCATCGGTCGACTTCACCGTCTGGATCGCGTTGCCGGCATAGATCGGACGCTTGAAGGTGTCCGGTCCGTCGACTTCCTGAATTTCGGAAATCTGGGCGACGTCGAGCAGGGCGGCGACACGCGGCATGAAGTTCTTGCCGATCGTGGTGGCTGCCGAAACGATCGCGTCATAGGAACCGGCAAGGCCGACCACGAGGGCGGCAAGCGGTTCTGCGATCTGGTGGGCATAAAGCGCGTCGTCGGCGACAAGCACCTTCTTCACGCCGTCGATCTTGGCAGCGGCTGCGGCCACTGCGTCGAGGTTCTGTCCGGCGACGAGCACATGGACATCGGCGCCGAGCTTTGCGGCGGCGGTGACGGTCTTGGCGGTCGCGTCGTTGAGCTTTTCGTTGTTGTGCTCAGCAATTACCAGCGTGGTCATCCGATCACTCCCGCTTCCTTGAGCTTGCCAACAAGCTGCTCAACCGATTCAACCTTGATACCAGCCTGACGAACCGGCGGCTCGGTCACTTTCAGGACCTGAAGACGCGCCTTGACGTCGACGCCATAGTCGGCGGGCGTCTTCTCTTCGATCGGCTTCTTCTTCGCCTTCATGATGTTGGGCAGCGAAGCGTAGCGCGGCTCGTTGAGGCGCAGGTCGGTGGTGACGATCGAGGGCAGGTTCAGCTTCAGCGTCTGAAGGCCGCCGTCGATTTCGCGCGTGAGGAGCAGCTTGTCGCCTTCGAATTCGAGCTTCGAGGCGAAGGTGCCCTGCGACCAGCCGAGAAGGGCCGAAAGCATCTGGCCCGTCTGGTTGCAATCGTCGTCGATTGCCTGCTTGCCGAGAATGGCGAGCTCGGGCTTTTCAGCCTCGATGATCGCTTTCAGAATCTTGGCGACGTTGAGGGGTTCAACCGTTTCGTCGGTCTTCACGAGGATGCCGCGATCGGCACCCATGGCGAGTGCTGTGCGGATCGTTTCGGTGGCTTGCGCCGGTCCGATCGATACGACGACGATTTCGGTGGCTTTGCCAGCTTCCTTCAGACGAACCGCCTCTTCAATGGCGATTTCGTCGAACGGGTTCATGGACATTTTGACATTGGCGAGGTCGACACCGGTCTGATCCGACTTAACCCGGATCTTCACGTTGTAATCAACCACCCGCTTAATCGGGACGAGGACTTTCATCGAGGTGAGCTCCCTGCGCGGCGTTTTTTGGCTCTAACTTGGGCCTAAAACGCCGATCTGGTGTTGTTTTGGCCCTTGTTGCGGTGCGGCAACCTAGAACCGACATAGGCCCCTGTCAACGAATTGGGCGCAGCGGCCCGATGATGAGACATGCGGTCGCGGCAGAGGCAAAAAGCCTAGTATTTTTCTGCATTTGAGCGGGTGTCAGCGGTTCGCGCCCGGCACCCATAGAACGTCGCCCGGACCCTTGCCGTCCGGTGCCCAGTTTGCGTAGCGCGCGGCCACAAAAAAGAAGTCGGAGAGGCGATTGATGTATTTGAGCGCCGGTTCGCTGACGAGGCCGGGTTCGGCCTCGGCCAGTGCCGTCATCAGCCGTTCGGCGCGGCGGCTGACAGTGCGGGCGAGGTGGAGATGGGCGGCGGCGGGCCGTCCGCCCGGCAGCACGAAGGAGCGAAGCGGCGCCAGATGGGCGTTCAATTCGTCGATTTCGCGCTCAAGCCGCGTCGCCTGCACCTCGGCGATGCGCAGGGGTTCGTAGCCGAGTTCTTCCCGGGTCTTGCCGGGCGTTGCCAGATCGGCGCCGAGATCGAAGAGGTCGTTCTGGATGCGCGCCAGCATCGCGTCGAGGGCCGCGTCGTCGCTCGTGTGGAGCCGGGCAAGGCCGACGGTCGCATTCGTCTCGTCGACCGTGCCGTAGCTCTCGATCCTGAGTGCGTGCTTGGCCACACGGTCGCCGGTCGCCAGAGCCGTTGTGCCCTTGTCGCCTGTGCGTGTGTAGATCTTGTTCAGCGTGACCATGGCGGCATTCAGGCTTTCACGAAGGGCAGCATGCGCTTCAGCACGTTGTCGCGACGAACGAAGTGATGATAGAGCGCGGCGACGATATGCAATCCGATCAGCGTGGCGATCAGATAGGCGTTGATGGCGTGCAGGGTTTCGCCAAGATTGTGCAGCGGCGCGTTCGGCGCGATCTGGAGACCGAAGAGACCGAAGGGCTTCAGATTGCCCTTTGAGGTCGTGGTCAGCAGCAGGCCGAGAAGCGGTTGCAGGATAACGAAGAAATAAAGGCCGTGATGGGTGGCCTTGGAGGCGATCACCTGCCAGCGCGGCAGGTCGGCGGGGAGTGCCGGGGCCGGATGGCCGATACGCCAGGCTAGGCGCGAGGCCATGAGGATCAGAATGATGAGGCCGATACCGGCGTGAAGCTGCATGACGGTGAGACGTTCATCGCGCGGCAGGTCTTCGGCGGTCCAGCCGCCGTAAAGCATCAATGCGATGAGGACGACGATCACCCAATGGAATGACTTGGCGATGCCGCTATAGGACTGTTGCATATCCGCTCCCGGAATTTCTGTGGTCATTGGAGACTCGCCCGACCAGCCGTGTCGATCAAGTCCCGCAGGTTTCAAACAGGCTCAGGGTTTCGCCCAGGACTTGCGCCAGGCGGCAATGGCCTCGCCGATTTCATGCGGGCTGTCTTCCTGCAGGAAGTGATTGCCCTTTACCGTTACCTCGGTCTGGTTTTTCCAGCTTCGGCAGAATTCGCGCTGTGCGCCGATCAGGATCGCGCCGGGATCGGCATTGATGAAGAGCTTGGGGATGCCGCTCGTCGCCATCCAGTCGGCATAGGACTGCACGATCTCGACGACATCGGCGGGCTCGCCATCAAGCGGGATCTGTCTTGGCCAGCTCAATGTGGGGCGTCTGTTCTCGCCCGCTTCCAGGAAGGGGCGGCGATAGACGTTCATTTCCTCTTCCGTCAGCTTGCGCAGGATCGAGCCCGGCAGCACCGCTTCGATGAAGAGGTTCTTCTCAAGGATCATCTTCTCACCCTCGGGCGAGCGGAAGCCTTCGAATATGCGCCGTGCGTTCGGGTTCCATTCGTCCCAGGTCAAGGGGCGGACGATGGCTTCCATATAGGCGATGCCGGCCACCGCATTGCGGTTGCGGTTCGCCCAGTCGAAGCCGAGCGCGGAGCCCCAGTCATGGATCACCAGCGTCACGTTCTTCTTGACGCCGACGGCTTCCAGAAAGGCATCAAGAAAGCGGCGATGCTCGCGATAGGTGTAGCGCTCGGGGCCTGATGGTTCGAGCTTGTCGCTATCGCCCATGCCGATGAGGTCGGGCGCGATGCAGCGTCCCTGATCGGCTAGATGCGGCATCACATTGCGCCAGAGATAGGACGAGGTCGGGTTTCCGTGCAGGAAGACAATTGGATCGCCTTCGCCCATTTCGACATAGGCCATTTCGCGCCCGGAAATGTTGCAGGTCTTCTTGGGATGCTCGACTGGTGAGATGGCGGTCATAGTCGATCCTTCTGAATTCGCGCATGGTCATGCCTGAGCTTCAAGGATAACCGGCAATTGCCCCGCAAGGCTCCAATAAAAAGGGGCGCCCGCGAGAGCGCCCCTGAATTGCGGCCAGCCCCGATGGCTCAGAAAGTGAAGCCGTAGCGGACGCCGATATCGGTCAGGCCGGGATTGGGCGAGCAAAGGCTGGCACTCGACATGTGGTCGAGGGTCAGCATGATGCTTGAATTTGCCGTGACGTGATAACCCAGCGAAGCGTTCTCATGGAACATGACGCGGCAGCCGAGGTCGAGCTTGCTGGCCGTCTGGTGGCTCGTCTCGCCATTGTGAATGGCGCCGCCGAAGCTGCCTTCGATGAAGAAGGCGTCGGTGAAATAGTAGGCCCAGGTCAGGCCCGTATAGGCGATGCTGGTGCCGTTGCCGGTATTGATGTTCGCGCCGATATGCGGCCGCGGCGAGCCTGCCCATGCGAGCCAGGAGGGCGAGCTGACGAGGAACTCGGCGTTGATGTCGGGGTTGCTCGTCTCGTGGCGTGTGGCAAACAGATTTGTGTTGTGGTCGTAGATGCCGATACGGAATTCATTGCCGGGCGCTTCGGCGGCCAGTGCCGTGCCGGAAAGCCCCAGCAGGGCGGTTGCTGCTGCCGCGGCGAGTGTCAGCTTGCTTTTGAACAAGATTATCCCCTCTTGAGTATCATTCCGGCGCTGTCTTGCACGAGACCATGGCAGGCGCACAAAATCCAGCGTCTGGCGGCGTTCCCTTCCGCCCGATTCGAAATTTAGCAGGACTGATGCAGTTTTGTCGTCGGTTTCGTTTGCGACCGGTTGTCAGCCCACGTCGCTAGCGAGACGCCATATAGAGAGCCGCCATCAGGAGCACGACGGCGATGAATTGCAGGCCCACGCGCCAGCGCATCAGCGATTGCGACCGCGAGGCTGAACCGCCCCGCATCATGTTGAGCAGGCCGAACAGCAGCACAATGGCGACGGTGGCCATCACGACAGGCCCGAGATAGTCGATGAATTTTTCCATACGCCTTCTCTAATCTATCTATTTCTCGGTGAAAGCGGCGAATTGACGCTTTTACGTCGAATCTGAGGGTCAGTTGCCGCCTTCGAGCAAGCGCCGGGCAATGACCTGGGCCTGAATTTCGGCGGCGCCTTCGAAGATGTTCAGGATACGGGCGTCGCAAAGCACCCGGCTGATCTTGTATTCCAGCGCAAAGCCGTTGCCGCCGTGAATCTGGAGCGCATTGTCGGCAGCCGCCCAGGCGATGCGGGCGGCGAGAAGCTTTGCCATGCCTGCCTCAAGGTCGCAGCGGCGACCGCCATCTTTTTCGCGGGCGGCGTGATAGGTGAGCTGGCGGGCGATCATGATCTCGACGGCCATCATCACCAGCTTTCCCGACACGCGGGGGAAGTTGAAGATCGGCTGGCCGAACTGGATGCGCTCCTGCGCGTAGGCGAGGCCGAGTTCCAGCGCCGACTGGGCGACGCCGATGGCGCGGGCCGCCGTCTGGATGCGGGCGCTCTCAAAGGTCTGCATCAACTGCTTGAAGCCCTGACCTTCGACCTGACCCAGCAGGTTTTCGGATTTCACTTCGAAATTGTCGAAGCCGATCTCGAATTCCTTCATGCCGCGATAGCCAAGGACTTCGATCTCGCCGCCGGTCATGCCTTCAGCGGGGAAGGGGTTTTCGTCGTCGCCACGGGGCTTTTCAGCCAGCAGCATCGAGAGGCCCTTATAGCCCGGCTCGTCGCTGGTGCGGCAGAGAAGCGTCATCACATCCGCGCGCGCGGCATGGGTGATCCATGTCTTGTTGCCCGTTATCTTGTAGACGTCGCCGTCGAGCTTGCCGCGCGTTTTCAGGCTGGCAAGGTCGGAGCCGGTATTGGGCTCGGTGAAAACGGCGGTCGGCAAAATCTCGCCCGAGGCGATCTTCGGCAGCCATTTCGTCTTCTGCTCGGGCGTGCCGCCGCCGAGGATAAGCTCGGCTGCGATTTCAGAACGTGTGCCGAGCGAACCGACGCCGATATAGCCGCGGCTCAATTCTTCGGAAACGACGCACATCGATTCCTTGCCGAGGCCGAGGCCGCCGAACTCTTCGGGGATCGTCAGGCCGAAGACGCCAAGCTCTGCCATCTGGTCGATGACGGAAAGCGGGATGTAGTCGTCCTTCAAATGCCAGTCATGCGCGTAAGGCACGACTTCGGCATCGGCGAAGCGGCGCATCTGTTCGCGGATCTGCTCATAGGTGTCTTCAAGCCCGGCATCGCCGAATGTTGCCGTGCCTGCTTTTTCCGCAATGAGTTCGGCAAGGCGCGCGCGCACCAGCGAGGTGTTGCCGGCGCGGATCAGGCGGCTGACTTCGACAGTGAAATAGGCGGCTTCGTCGCTTTCGCTGAGGCCCAGATCCTGCGGGCGCACGATCTCGCCCTGGCTCATCGGGATGCCGCTGCCAAGCTGCCCCAGATATTCGCCAAAACCCGCCTGCACGATCAGCTTTTCGATCTCGCCGAGGCGGCCTTCGCCTTCCATGCGCTTTGCATAGGCCAGAAGCTCGCGGAGCGCCTCCACATAGGTCGCCATCCAGGCAAGGCCGTGCGCCGCATATTGTTCGCGCTCCAGCAGGGCGGGCGAGATGCGACCGTCCTTGCTCACCTTCTGCGCGACCGAGATTTTCGCGCGGCCCAGCAGCGCTTCGGCAGCGGCCAGCGCCTTGGCGGCCAGCGGCAGGAAGCCCTCAAGAACGAGATTGTGATGGGCGGGGGTACGCGGTGTATCGGCAACGCTCATGGGGTGCTCTCGACAACTTGGCAGATGGGGGCGGGCGCCGAACGACGCCGACACGATGGTTCGTGCGCTCCGCCCTATATAGACCGAAGCATGGCGAGCGACCAGTCAGAGTGCCATGGATCGAAGCTGCGCCATGTCGCCGCTCAGAGGCCTGCGCCGGCATTGCCCTCAATCGTGAGAGGGATTTTCAGGTACCGTTTTCCATTTTCCTCGGCTGGCGGGATGTGCCCGGCGCGAATATTGACCTGAATGGAGGGGAGCAGCAGAACCGGCGTGGCAAGCGTTGCGTCGCGGGCTTCGCGCATCGCGACGAATTGCTCTTCGCCGATATCCTCGCGGATATGCACGTTATGGGCGCGCTGTTCGGCCACGGTCGTTTCCCAGGCGTAGGTGTCGCGTTCCGGCACCTTGTAGTCGTGGCACATGAAAAGCCGCGTTTCGGGCGGGAGCGCGAGCAGCTTGCGGATCGAGCGATAAAGCGTGCGGGCATTGCCGCCGGGAAAATCGGTGCGCGCGGTTCCATAGTCCGGCATGAAAAGCGTGTCGCCGACAAAGACCGTGTCGCCGAGCTTGTAGGAAATGCAGGCAGGCGTATGGCCGGGCGTTGCCAGCACCTCGATGGCGAGATTGCCGAGGTTGAATGTCTCCCCATCCTTGAAGAGCACATCGAACTCGCGGCCATCGACCGGCGCAGGGTTCTGGTTGAAGAGCGGCCCGAAGATCCTTTGCACGTCGCCTATATTGGCGCCGATGCCGATGCGCGCGCCTGTTTTGGCCTTCAGGTATTGGGCGGAGGAGAGATGGTCGGCATGGGCATGGGTTTCGAGAATCCAGACGATCCTCGCACCCGCGTCATCTGCCGCTGAGAGCATCCGGTCGGCGCTCACGGTTTCGATCTTGCCCGAGCGGGGATCGAAGTCGAGTACGGGGTCGATGATCGCCGCTTCGTGCGTTGCGGGATCGGTGACGAGATAGCTCACCGTATTCGTCGCCTCGTCGAAAAAGGCTCTGATTTCTGGCGCTGCACTGCTGTCCATGGCCGGGCTCCTGAAGGTTCATGCCGATCGGTTCTTGACATATATATTAGAGATTACTAAATTAGCAATGTCTAATATTAGGTATAGCCATGAGAATGATGAAGAGCGATATGACGAGCCTTGCGGCCAGCGCGGGCGATGCCGCGCGCATGCTGCGGTTGCTGGCAAACGAGAAGCGGCTTCTCATTCTGTGCACTCTGGCCGCGAGAGGAGAGGTCAATGTTTCCGACCTCGCCAATGAGGTCGAGCTTGGCATGTCGGCGCTTTCCCAGCACCTCGCCAAATTGCGCGATGACGGGATCGTCGAGGCGCGCAAGGAATCGCAGACGGTTTTCTATCGCGTGAGCGATCCCGACGCCGCGAAAATTCTCGGAGTTCTGAAGGATATTTATTGCCCGTAATCGGCCCTCGCCGTTTTGCGGCATATCAAGGAGCGGAGAAATGACATTGAAAACCCTGTCGCCCGCAGAGGTGAAAGTGCTGAAGGATCGCGGCGCTGTCATCGTCGATATCCGCGAGCCGGACGAGTTCGCACGCGAACATATTCCCGGTGCGAAAAACGCGCCTCTGTCGAAGGCCGGTGGCGCTGTCGCGACGCATGAAGGCGAAGTTGTCGTCTATCACTGCAAGTCCGGCATGCGCACGCAAGCCAATGCGGCAAGGCTCGCCTCCATCGCGAAATGCGAAGCCTATATTCTCGAAGGCGGGCTTGATGGCTGGAAGAAGGCGGGGCTTCCCGTCGCGGTCGATGCCAGCCAGCCGATAGACATCATGCGGCAGGTGCAGATCTCGGCGGGTTCGCTGGTCGTGATTGGCGTCATTCTCGGCGCGGGTCTGCATCCGGCCTTTTATGCGCTGTCGGCCTTTGTCGGCATCGGGCTTGTGACTGCCGGTGTCACCGGCTTTTGCGGCATGGCGCGGTTTCTCGCGCTGATGCCATGGAACAGGCGTTCAGCCGCGTAGAGAGACACAGACATGCCGCTCGCCGATCTTCTTGCGCTTGCTTCCGGCGGCCTTGTCGGCCTGACGCTCGGGCTCATCGGCGGCGGCGGTTCGATCCTTGCCGTGCCGCTGCTGATCTATGTCGTCGGCATTTCCTCGACGCATGTCGCAATCGGTACGAGCGCGGTGGCCGTTGCAGCGAATGCGTTGGCGGGCGTTTTTCTCCATGCACGCGCGAAAACGGTCAAATGGCCTTGCGCGCTTGTCTTTGCTGCATCCGGCGTCCTCGGCGCCTTTGCGGGCGCGCGGCTCGGCAAGGCGGTTGACGGGCAATTGCTGCTATCGCTGTTCGGACTTGTGATGATCGTCATCGGCGTTTCGATGTTGCTGCGCCGGAGCGACGGCGGCAATCCCGATGTTCGCCTCGATCAGGCGTCGGCGCGCGACCTGCTGCCCTCGCTTGTCGGTTACGGACTTGCCGTTGGTGTGTTGTCGGGATTTTTCGGCATCGGCGGCGGGTTTCTCATCGTGCCCGGTCTTATCGGCGCAACGAACATGCCGATCCTTTATGCCGTCGGCTCGTCGCTCGTGTCGGTGGCGGCTTTCGGTTTTGCCACGGCATCAAGCTATGCGCTGTCGGGCCTTGTCGACTGGCATGTCGCGGCGCTTGTACTTGGCGGCGGCATCGTCGGCGCGCTTGCCGGAACGATGCTTGCGCGCAGGCTGGCTGCGCGCAAGCAGATGCTCGTTCAGGTATTTGCCGCCATTGTCATTCTGGTCGGGCTTTATGTGAGCGGGCGCGGCATCGCCGCGCTGCTCTAGCTGTTGCCCGCTTCGATCGCGTCTTCGTAGCTGCGCAGGCCGGGGCGTTTTGCCGACACCAGCACGGCCATGTTGCCGGGCAGATGCTCGTTCCGCCACATCTTCATATGCGCCTTGGGAATGTCGTTCCACGAGAAGACTTCCGAAAGGCCGGGGTCGATGCGGCGTTCGATGACGAGCTGGTTTGCGGCGGACGCCTGCTTCAGATGCGCGAAGTGCGAGCCCTGAATGCGCTTCTGACGCATCCAGACGAAGCGCGCGTCGAAGGTGATGTTGAAGCCTGAAGTGCCGGCGCAGAAAACGACCATGCCGCCGCGCTTGGCGACCATGCAGGAGACGGGGAAGGTCGCCTCGCCGGGATGCTCGAAAACGATATCGGGGTCGATGCCCTTGCCGGTGATGTCCCAGATCGCCTTGCCGAATTTGCGCGCTTCTTTCATGAAGTCGTTGAACTCGGCCGAATTCACTTTCGGGAGCTGGCCCCAGCAATCGAAGTTCTTGCGGTTGATGACGCCCTTGGCGCCGAGCGACATCACATAGTCGCGCTTGCTCTCATCCGAGATGACGCCGATGGCATGTGCGCCAGCGGTTGCGCAAAGCTGCACGGCAAAGCTGCCGAGGCCGCCGCTCGCGCCCCAGACCAGCACGTTCTGTCCCGGTTCCAACGTATGCGGACGATGTCCGAAGAGCATGCGATAGGCGGTGGCGAGCGTCAGCGTGTAGCAGGCGCTTTCTTCCCATGTCAGGTGCTTCGGGCGCGGCATCAATTGCTGGCTCTGCACGCGGGCGAATTGGGCGAAGGAGCCGTCGGGCGTTTCATAGCCCCAGATGCGCTGCGAGGGCGAGAGCATCGGATCGCCGCCGTTGCATTCCTCGTCGTCGTGGTCGTCCTGATTGCAATGGATGACAACCTCGTCGCCGACCTTCCAGCGCGTCACCCTCGAGCCGACCGCATAGACGATGCCCGCGGCGTCGGAGCCTGCAATGTGGTAGGGCACCTTATGCACGTCGAAGACGGAAATGGGCGTGCCGAGCGCCGCCCAGACGCCGTTGTAGTTGACGCCGGCGGCCATCACGAGAACGAGCACGTCGTGGCTGTCGAGTTCCCATGTCGGCACGACCTCGACCTGCATCGCCTGCTCAGGCGGGCCCTGGCGTTCGCGGCGAATGGCCCATGCATACATATTGGCCGGGACATGGCCCAGCGGCGGAATTTCGCCGACCTCATAGAGATCCTTCAGGGGCGCGCCCGCGGCGGCGGTCGTATTCTTGTTCGTTGTCATTGCTTACCTCAACCCTTTGCAGGGGATGCCTGCGGGCCTTTTTGGGGCTGGATTTGCGGCTTCTTCCCTCCCGGAAGGTTCCGCGGTGCCCTGGTCAGTGATGTGCTCGTCCTCCCGACCGATTGGCCAGATCATTAGCGCAGGCCATGCCGGAAGCAAGGATTTTTTGCGGTGCAACAAAAGATCAACTAGGCGCGGACGCGAGGTAAATTCATCCTTTTTCGCCGTTCCGTAAATGCCTCTTCTCAGTATAAGCTACTTGAGAATGCGGAGTGCCACTCCGCAAGCGGGCTTTTGGGAGGAGGAACCGCATGAGCTTCAGCAAGCAATACGCGATCGAGCTTGAAGGCAGTCACTGGTCTGTGCCGCAAAGTTTCGATGCAACGTTCAACTGGGAATATGACCCCGAGCGCACGGCCATGATGGGGCTCTATCGCAAGGGCATCGAGATGCAGTGGGACGCGAATACGCGCCTCGACTGGTCCCAGGAACTCGACGAGGACAATCCCGAGCAACTGCCCGACGAAATGCTGCCGATCAACGGTATGGCGCAGTTCGAGAAAATGTCGCGCAAGGAAAAGGCGAATGTGCGCAAACATTTTCAGGCCTGGCAGCTCTCGCAATTCATGCAGGGCGAGCAGGGCGCGCTGATCTGCACCGCGAAGATCGTGACGCAGGTGCCGGACATGGATTCGAAGTTCTATGCCTCGACGCAGGTGATCGACGAGGCGCGTCACGTCGAGAGCTACAAGCGCTTGCTGGAGAAATTCAAGATCGTCTATCCGATGACGAAGCCGTTGCAGGACCTGATCGAACAGACATTGCGCGATAGCCGATGGGATATGACCTATCTCGGCATGCAGGTCGTCATCGAGGGGCTGGCGCTCGCGTCATTTGCGCAGATCCGCGACAATGCGCAGAACCCGCTGGCCGCCGCCGTCAATGCTTACGTCATGCAGGATGAAGCCCGCCACGTGGCTTTCGGGCGGCTTGCGCTGCGCGACTATTATCCGAAGATTTCCGAAAAGGAACGCGACGAGCGCGAAGAGTTTCTGCTCGAAGCGAGCTATCTGATGCGCGACCGTTTCGATGCCGTCGAGGTCTGGAAGAATCTCGGTCTCGATCCGGTGGCCTGCGGCGAGCACATGTATAATTCGGGCTTCATGACGAAGTTCCGCAACTCGCTCTTCCAGCGCATCGTTCCCATCGTGAAGGATGTCGGGCTTTGGGGTTCGCGCATTCGCAAGGGATATGAAGAGATGGGCGTGCTCGACTACGCCAATCAGGATGTCGACAAGATGCAGTCCGATGATGACAATATTGCGCGCGAGTTCGATGCTCGCCGCAAGCATATCGAGCGGATTGCCGCGCGGGCGACGGCTGCGGCCGAGTGAGCGTTGTGATCGGATAGGCTGATTTCCGTGCTTGCGTGAGCGCCGGAACCATTGAACTGGTTCCGGCGCTTGTCTTTTCGGGTCGCTTCAGCGGAAAGCGAGACCGTCGAATGTTCCCGCGTTCCGCCAGCCTTCGAGATATTTGAAATAGGCCGTCGCGCCTGCCGGATAGCCGACATTGTATTTAGCGGCGGGGCCTGCCGTCTGGCCTTCATTGTTGTAATAGCCGGGCGTGCAGTCGGGCGAGCCGATCATGCGGCCAACGCCTGTGAGAAGCAGCGCCACCCATTCATCCTGTGCTTCTTTCGTCACCTCGATTTCCTTCGCGCCATTCTTTTGCGCGTGGGAAATGATCGCGGCGATGGTCGCGCCTGCTTCGGTGAGGTTGTGGGGCACATTGGAAATGAGGTTGGCGCCCTGCGTCGGCTGCACGAAGAAAGCGTTGGGGAATCCATGAACATGGATGCCGTGCTTGGAGCGCATGCCCTCCGCCCAGGCTTGCGACAGTTTCAGTCCGTCGCGGCCCGTGAGGTCGAAGCCTGCGCGGCGCGTCCATTCCGTGCCGACTTCAAAGCCTGACGCATAGATGATGCAATCGACTTCATACTCGACGCCTGCAACGACCACGCCCTTTTCCGTGATCTTTTCAACGCCCTTGCCGTCCGTGTCGATGAGATGCGTGCCGGGTGTGTTGAAGGATTGCAGATAGGCGTCGTGGAAGCAGGGGCGCTTGCAAAGCTGGCGATACCAGGCTTTGAGGTTCTGCGCCGTCTCGTTGTCTTTGACGATTGAGTCCACGCGCGCGCGGATTTCTTCCATCTTCTCGAAGTCGGAGTCTTCAAAGGCCGCCATCATATTGGCGGGCGTCATCTTATCGCGCGGCAGTTCCATGATCTTGGCGCGGATGCGGCGCGAGAGATCCGTCCAGCCATCCTGCACCAGGTCTTCTTCGGCCAGATCGCCGCCCTGATTGGCGGTGAAGTTTTCCAGCCAGCGCTTCTGCCAGCCGGGCGTTGCGATGGAGGCAAACCATTCGGGATCGAGCGGCTTGTTGGCGCGCACGTCCACGGACGACGGCGTGCGCTGGATCACATAGAGCGTCTCGCAGGCCTTGGCGAGATGCGGCACGGCCTGAACCGAGGTCGCGCCCGTGCCGATGATGGCGACGCGTTTCGTGCTGAGCTTTTCCATCAGCGCGCCCTTCGGGTCGCCGCCCGTATAGTCATAGTCCCAGCGGCTCGTATGGAAGGAGTGACCTTTGAAGGACTCGATGCCCGGAATGCCCGGCAGTTTGGGCACATGCAAAGGCCCCGTGCCCATGCCGATATAATCTGCCGTGAAACGATCGCCGCGATTGGTTTCGATCACCCAGCGCGCGTTTTCATTGTCCCATGTCAGGTTTTCAACCTCGGTATGGAACAGCGCGTTTTCATAAAGCCCGTATTGATTGCCGATGCGCTGGCACTGGGCGAGGATTTCCGGCGCGTGAGCATATTTCTCGCTCGGCATATGGCCGGTTTCTTCGAGCAGCGGCATGTAGATCATCGAGGCCGTATCGCATTGTGCGCCCGGATAGCGGTTCCAGTACCAGGTGCCGCCGAAGTCGCCGCCCTTCTCGATGATGCGCACATCGGTGATGCCCGCTTCGACCAGACGCGCACCCGTGACGAGACCGGCAAAGCCGCCGCCGACAAAGGCGAAAGTCACGTGGTCCGTTTTCGGTTCGCGCTCGACGCGCGGCGTATAGGGATCATCCAGGTAATGGGCGAGCTGGCCCTTGATCTGGAGATATTGGGCATTGCCGTCGGCGCGCAGGCGCTTGTCGCGCTCGGCGCGATAGCGGGCGAGCAGGGCTTCCTTGTCGAAGCGGGCGCCGTTTGCCTCGGTGCTCTCGGTCGTTGTCATTAAGCCTCCCCATTCTGATAATTTGTCAGTTTGTTTTTTCTCATTGTCCTGATCTTGGGGCGCAATGCAATGGAAACTATGAGCGTCGGGGTCCGGCCTGAAAGCCTCAATGAAAACCCGTGAAAAGCCGCCAAAAAGTGAGACGCGCTCTACGGCGGTTTTGTGGGGGGAGGCGCCGGCGCTAGAATAGCGCCGCGATGAAATGCGTCATTTGACGACGGGAGAGTTTCGATGACGGATAAAAATCCGACCACGCGGCAGGATTACACGCGCAGCAATGCGGAAATGGCGGCGCAATGGAAGATCGACGTCAACCGCGATCCCTATGACATCCCGCTTGCCGAACTTGACCCCGGACATGACGATCTTTTCGCCGCTAACAAGATGCTCCCTTATTTCGAGCGTCTGCGCGCTGAAGACCCCGTGCATCTGTCCGAAAGCGGGCCTTATGGCCGCTATTGGTCGATCACGAAATATGACGACATCATGCATGTGGACACCAACCACAAAGTCTTCTCTTCGGATATTCGCAATGGCGGCATCCGGCTTGGTGGCCAGCGCCTTGAAAGCGAGCCCGATCCGCTGACGCATCTGCCCATGTTCATCATGGAAGACCCGCCCAAACATGATGAGCAGCGCAAGGCCGTGCAGCCCATGTTCCAGCCGCAAAATCTGTTGAGCCTCGAACCGCTGATCCGCGAGCGCGCAGGACTCATTCTGGATGAGCTGCCGCGCGGCAAGGAGTTCAACTGGGTGCGTGAAGTTTCCGTCGAACTAACGGGCCGGACGCTGGCCACGCTGTTCGATGTGCCGCAGGAAGATCGGCACGAGCTGATCCATTGGTCCGATACGGTCGAGCGCCTCGGCGATCCTGAATATTTCGAAACGCCCGAAGCCGGTTTCATGGAACTCTGGAAGTGCTGGGAATATTTCGACGCCGTCTGGAAGGAGCGCCAGTCGCGCAAGGTGCCGGGCACGGATCTCATTTCCATGCTGGTTCACAGCCCGTCCACCAAGGATATGTCGCCGAACGAATATCTCGGAAACATGCTGCTCCTCATCGTCGGCGGCAATGACACCACTCGCAACTCGATCACGGGCGGTGTCCTCGCGCTCAACCAGAACCCGGGCGAATATAAAAAGCTTCACGACAATCCCGACATCATTCCGAACATGGTGTCCGAGATCATTCGCTATCAAAGCCCGGTCGCGCATATGTGCCGCACGGCGCTTGAGGACACGGAAATCCGTGGCCGGAAAATCAGGAAATGGGACAAGGTGGCGATGTGGTACGTCTCGGGCAATCGGGATGATGAAAAAATACACCGCGCCAATGAGTTCCTGATCGACCGCGAGGGCGCGCGCCATCATCTGTCATTCGGCTTTGGAATCCATCGCTGCGTCGGCAATCGCGTCGGCGAAATGCAGTTGCGCATTCTCTGGGAAGAAATCCAGAAGCGTTTCAAGAAAGTCGAAGTTGTGGGCGAGCCGAAATATCTGCGGTCCAACTTCATTCGCGGCATCACGGAACTGCCCGTAATCGTCCATAGCCATTAAGGCGCGCAAATAAAAAGCCGTCGCGGGGAGCGCCCTGCGACGGCTTTTGATTGACGCAAGGTAACGCCTCTGTGCCAAAGGCAATGCGAGTTACCGTCCGCACCGGGCTTTGAGGAAACCCCCGCCTCAGCCGTCGCCTCAAAGTTGCAGATCGTTATAGTAAGCCCGGTCGAGAAACATGGAGGCTGGGCGGAATGACAAATTTCATCAAGGACAAGGTCATCGTCATCACGGGTGCCGGTGGTGGTTTCGGCAGGCTGATTGCGCAAAAGGCGGCGGCGCTCGGCGGCAAGATCGTCTGCGCCGACATCGACGAGACAGGTCTCATCGAAACCGTCAGAAGCATCAGCACGCAAGGCGGCGTTGCTTCCCATGTCGTTGCAAGCGTCACGGACCTTGGTGCGATGCAGGCGCTTGCTGCCCATGCTGTTGAACAACATGGGCGCATCGACGTGATGGTCAACAATGCGGGTATCATGCCGCTTGCCTTTTTCGCCGATCACGCAGCCGCAGGCGAGGCGTGGTCGCGCTGCATCGACGTCAACGTCAAAGGCGTGGTGAACGGTATTTCCTGCGTTTTTGACCAGATGATGAGCCAGGGCCGCGGCCATGTCGTGAACATCTCCTCGATCTATGGGAATTTTCCGGTCGTCGGCGCGGGCGTCTATGGCGCAACAAAGGCAGCGGTGAATTTCCTGTCGGAATCGCTGCGCGTTGAAGCGCAAGGCAAGATCAAAGTCACAATCATCAAGCCGACAGGCGTACCCGGAACGGGCCTTGGCGCAGGCATCATCAATGCCGATGCGATCGTCGGCATCCTCGGGCAGAATGCAGCCTCCTATGGCGGCGTCATGGCTTCGCTTGCGGCGGGCAGTAACGCGCCGGAATTGCGCGACCCCGATAATCCGCAATATGCGGCGCTTGAGCCCACCTATATCGCGGATGCCGTCATCACGGCCATCAATCAACCATGGGGCGTGTCGTTGGGCGACATCACCGTGCGGGCCACGGGCGATGGGTACATTCTCTAGCCCCACCAAAACATCAGTCGTCAAACAAGAAAATGAAAGAGGGAGATTCAACATGCTTATCGACAAGACAACATCGGCCGTCGTGACAGGCGGGGCCTCGGGTCTTGGCCGCGCCAGCGCCACGGCGCTTGCGAAGGCCGGTGTCAAAGTGGCGATCTTCGATCTCAACGAGGAAAAGGGCGAGGAAGTTGCCCGCGAGATCGGTGCGCTGTTCTGCAAGGTGGACATCACAGACGAAGACAGTGTCATTGCCGGTCTCGACAAGGCCCGCAAAGCTCACGGTCAGGAGCGCATTCTCGTTCATTGCGCCCAGACCTCGCGGGGCCGCATGAAGACCGTCGGCCGCGACAGGGAGAATGGCGGCTTCATCCGCTACCCGACCGAGCTATATGAGTATTCCATTCGCGGCATCCTCGTTGCGAGCTATCGCATGGCCTCGCTCTGCGCGCTGGGCATGGCCTCGCTTGATCCGCTTGAAGACGGCGAGCGCGGCGTCATCACGCTCACCTCATCCGCCGCCGCGCAGGACGCGCAGGTCGGCCAGATCGGCTATGGTTCGGGCAAGGCAGGCGTCAACGGCCTCGTGCTGCCCATGGCGCGCGATCTGATGGACCTCGGCATTCGCGTCAATTCCATCATGCCCGGCATTTTTGCGACCCCGCCCATGATGGGCGCGCCTGAAAAAGTGCTGAACACGCTCGCCGCTTCCGTGCCGTTCCCCAAGCGTCTGGGCAAGCCGGAAGAGTTTGGCAGCTTCGTCCTTGAACTGGTCCGCAACAGCTATTTCAACGGTCAGGCCATAAGGCTCGACGGGGCAATCCGCATGCCGCCGCGCTGAGGCATTAGCGGCTCTTTAAAGGCGCGCAAATAAAAAGCCGTCGCGGGGTGTTCCCTGCGACGGCTTTATTTCGTTTAGTCGTTAGGGCCTACCAGAGACCGTATTTCTGCACTTCGGCGCGACCGACGACCATGTGATGCACCTCATCGGGACCATCGGCGAAACGCAGATGGCGCATGTCGGTGTACATGTCGGCAAGCGGCGTCCACTGGGAGATGCCGGCGGCGCCATGCATCTGGATCGCCTGATCGATGATGAGGCACACTTTCTCCGGCACCATCGCCTTGACCGCGCTGACATAGACGCGGGCTTCCTTGTTGCCCAGCACGTCCATGGCGCGGGCCGCCTGAAGCACGGCGAGACGCATCGCGGTGATTTCAATACGGGCGCGCGAAATGACTTCAAGGTTCTTGCCGAGCTTCGCAATCGGCTTGCCGAAGGCTTCGCGCGTGGCGGAGCGCTTCACCATCAGTTCCAGCGCCTTTTCGGCCTTGCCGATCGAGCGCATGCAGTGATGGATGCGGCCAGGCCCCAGGCGGACCTGGCTGATTTCAAAACCGCGGCCTTCGCCGAGCAGAATGTTTTCCTTGGGCACGCGCACATTCGTGAAGCGGATGTGCATGTGGCCATGCGGCGCGTGGTCCTTGCCGAAGACATGCATCGGCCCGAGAATTTCAACGCCGGGCGTGTCGATGGGCACGAGGATCTGCGACTGCTGCTTGCTCGGCGCGGCGTTGGGGCTCGTGCGCACCATCACGATCATGATCTTGCAGCGCGGGTCGCCTGCGCCGGAAATGTAGAACTTCTCGCCATTGATGACCCAGTCATCGCCGTCAAGCACGGCGCTGGTGCGCACGTTCTTGGCGTCGGAGCTTGGCACATCGGGTTCGGTCATCGCATAGGCAGACCGGATGTCGCCGTTGAGGAGCGGCTCCAGCCACTTCTTCTTTTGCGCGGGCGTGCCGACGCGCTCCAGCACTTCCATGTTGCCGGTGTCGGGCGCGCTGCAATTGAGCGATTCTGACGCGAGCGGCGATTTGCCGAGTTCGACCGCGATATAGGCATAGTCGAGATTGCTGAGGCCGGCGCCGATTTCGGAGTCCGGCAGGAAGAAATTCCAAAGGCCCGATTCCTTGGCCTTGTTCTTGGCGCCTTCCAGCAGTTCAAGCTGGCGCGGATGCCAGCTCCAGCGGTCCGTCTTCTCGTCGTTGAGACGGAAAAACTCTTCGGTGATCGGTTCGACGTTTTCCTTGATGTGCTTTTGCACGGCGGCCATCAGGGGCCGCGCCTGCTCCGACATGGCAAGCTGGAACAGGTCCTGGTCGAGGTCTGACATACTCTCATCCATCCATAAGTTTTCAGTTTCGATCCGGGCAGGGTAATGCCTCGGCGGCCTATGTGAAACCTAATCCGGCGCGTCTTGATGCCTTGGCTCTTTTGCGGTGCAACAAAGCCTGTGATAATGGGTCTTTGTGGGCAGACATGCGTTCAGGAACTGGAATGAGCAAGGACGAAGCAGGCAAGGCGGCGGTGAAGAGCGACCAGCCCTGGATTTTCCGCACCTATGCCGGTCATTCGACCGCGCGTGCCTCGAACGAGCTTTATCGCACCAATCTGGCGCGCGGGCAGACGGGTCTTTCGGTCGCTTTCGATTTGCCGACGCAGACGGGCTATGACAGCGACCATGTTCTGGCGCGCGGCGAAGTGGGCAAGGTCGGCGTGCCGGTCAGCCATATCGGCGACATGCGCGCGCTGTTCGAGCAGTTGCCGCTCGACCAGATGAACACCTCGATGACGATCAATGCGACGGCGGCGTGGCTGCTGGCGCTTTACATCGCGGTGGCGGATGAGCAGGGCGTTTCCCGCGCGAAGCTGCAAGGCACCGTGCAGAACGACATCATCAAGGAATATCTCTCGCGCGGCACTTATGTATTCCCGCCCGAGCCGTCGATGCGCCTCATCACCGATGTCGTCGCCTATACTTACCGCGAAGTGCCGAAGTGGAACCCGACCAATGTCTGCTCCTATCATTTGCAGGAAGCAGGCGCGACGCCGGTGCAGGAGCTTGCCTTCGCGCTCGCCAATGCCATCGCGCTTCTCGATCATGTGAAGGCGAGCGGGCAGGTGCCGGAAGCGGATTTTCCGCAGGTCGTCGGGCGCATTTCCTTTTTCGTCAATGCGGGCGTTCGCTTCATCACCGAAATCGCCAAGATGCGCGCCTTTGTCGATCTCTGGGACGAGATTTGCCGCGACCGTTATGGCGTGACCGATGCGAAGCTGCGCCGCTTCCGCTATGGCGTGCAGGTGAATTCGCTCGGCCTCACCGAGCAGCAGCCGGAAAACAACGTCTATCGCATTCTGATCGAGATGCTGGCCGTCACGCTGTCGAAGAAGGCGCGTGCGCGTGCCGTGCAATTGCCCGCATGGAACGAGGCGCTCGGTTTGCCGCGCCCGTGGGATCAGCAATGGTCGCTTCGCGCGCAGCAGATCGTCGCCTTCGAAACCGATCTTCTTCAGTATGAAGATATTTTCGACGGCAGCCATGTCATGGACGCCAAGGTCGAAGCCCTGAAGGCGGAAGCGCGCGAAGAGCTGAAGCGCATAGAGGATATGGGCGGGGCCATCTCGGCAATCGAAAGCGCCTATATGAAGGAGCAGCTTGTCAGTTCCAACACGGCGCGGCTTCAGGCCATCGAGACGGGCGAGCAGTCGGTCATCGGCGTCAATAAATATGTCGAGACGGCGCCCTCGCCGCTGACCACGGGCGAAGGCTCGATCATGGTCGCCGAAGACGGCGTCGAGGAAGGACAGATCGCACGGCTCGTTGCGTGGCGCGCGGCGCGCGACGCGAAAGCCGTCGAGGCGGCACTGGCGGATTTGCGCCGCGCGGCAAAGGAAGGCCGCAATATCATGGAGCCGTCGATTGCCTGCGCGAAAGCAGGCGTCACGACCGGTGAATGGGGCACGGCGCTGCGCAATATTTTCGGCGAGTATCGCGCGCCGACCGGCGTGTCGAAATCCGCGCGCAATGACGCGCCGGAACTCGATCATGTGCGCGACATGGTCAATGCTGTGTCGGCGAAACTCGGACGCCGCCTGAAATTCCTCGTCGGCAAGCCGGGCCTTGACGGCCATTCAAACGGCGCGGAGCAGATCGCGGTTCGTGCCCGCGACAGCGGCATGGATGTCGTCTATGAGGGCATCCGTTTGACGCCCGCCGAAATCGTCGATGCGGCCGTCAATGGCGAAGTCCATGTGCTCGGCCTTTCGATCCTGTCCGGCAGCCATGTCGCGCTCGTCGCAGATGTGATGGCGCGCCTCAAGGAAGCAGGCATCACCATCCCCGTCATCGTCGGCGGCATCATCCCGCCCGAAGACGCCGAACGCCTGAAAGCCGCAGGCGTTTCTGCGGTCTATACACCGAAGGATTTCCAGATCACCGACATCATGGAAGACGTGGTGAGGCTGGTGGACCCGGAGACGGAAGCGGCGGCTTAGCGAGATTCCCATTCACAATCTGCTACCCGCAAAAGGATAGGAGATCGAGCATCTTGAATATGCTTACGGCTGATGCTGCGGCTTGGGTTCAGGCGATCGGTTCTGTATTAGCCATCTTTGTCGCGGTTATCGTTGCCGCTTGGCAGAATCATTCTGAACGAGCTTTTCAGCAGGCGCTGCGCAAACAGCATACAAGGGCATATGCATGCGCAATCCAGGCCGAGCTTTTGATGTCCGCGCAAATTGTTCGAATGCGTCAAAAAATGCTTAGCGCGGCGGCGGCTGTGGATGCGGATTCCAACCAGATCATTGACCTCACTCAATCAATACCGATTGGTGCCCATAAAGTATTTGATAGTGCAGCCTCTTCCATTGGCCTGTTCGATGGTAAACTCGCTGCTCAAGTCGTGCTCATATATCGACTGCTGGGAAACCTTCCAGCGGTCAGCAACGGCACGATAAAAAAGCTGAGCATCTCTTATTCGCATCCAAATGGATTAGTAGCGACTCTAGAGAAAAACATTGGAGAGTTGCTCTTTCAACTTGAACAAGTGACAAATCCCGAAAGTGTCCGTTCTCTGGAGGACATTGAAGCTGAAATTGAGCGTGGGCATGGAGACTTGGTAAAGCTCTAATCTTCGCGACACGCCATCTGCCCCAATCCCGCCATATTCCCATAATGTTTCCGCCGCAAATCCGTATCAGGATGAAACGGTGTGAGTGGTCTTGGGTTTCTGCCGCCGCCTTTTCCTCCGTGTTCGAGTATTTTGCGGCGACGTTCCCCCGGCTGACATTTCTGGTTTAAGGTTAATCCGACTTAACCAAACGGGGGCTGCGGCCATGGCTGGTGTGAAGGATCGTCCTGCAACTGATGGACAAAGCGCGCGCGACTATGGGCGCGCGGCGGAGCCTTTGCCCGATCTCCATGTCTTCTCCCGCCTGTCCGAACTCGATGAAGCCTATGCCGAGGAAATGGCCAATGCGCGCGCCCGGCAGGAGACGATCGAGCGCGAGGTGGCCGAGCTTGCCAAGCGGCTGATGGCGCCGCTTGAAAGCGCGCCGGTGCCGCAAGGCGAGGCGCGCGGCAGGCGCTGGTTCGGGCGTTCGAAATCTCCCCTCGATGCGCGGAGGGCCTGAGCCATGGCCAGCGCGAGTCTCATCCCCGAAGCGGTGCGCGCACAGATTGTGCAGAATTATGTCGCCAGCGAACGCGAGGCGCGGTTCGCGCTTTTCCACTTCGGCACGTTTCTGGTTTTCGTGGTCGTGTCGCTTGCCGCGATCCTTGTCGATTACATGATCGTCAGCGAGTTCTGGACGCGCGCGCTTGCCAATGAATTTCTCGAACTGCCGGGCACGCTTGCAAGCTCGGTTGCCTTCAAGTCGATGCAGGTGCTGTTTGCGACCATTGCGGCGCATATCCTGTTTGAGCATATGGGCAAGTTCGGCCGCGCGGCTTTCGTGCGTATCGTCTTCGTGCTCGCGCTTGTCATGCTGGTCGGCGTCGGCTTCCTGCTTGCAACCATGTCGCTTCCCAATGGCATGGCGGCGACGGGTGGCGGCGGTGTCGGCGACTCGCTGAGTTCGGCGATGAGCGGGCTTGGCATCACGACGCAGGCGACGAGCGAGGCGGCGCGCACGTCCGCCGAGCTTGAAACGGTGCGGACATGGCAGCCGATCCTCTGGCTCGGTTCGCTCGGCATCGTCTTTCTCGTCGTGACAGGCGTTGCCGCGCTCTGCATTCACTTTGCCGCGCAATCGCTGCGGCGTATTTTCCTCGCGCGCGATTTCAAGCATCGCCGTCGCGACATGGCGCGCCTTTCCGCGCTTGAGACGGAATATGACACCAACCGTCATCGCCTCTCCGAAATGGAAGGGCCGGAAAATCGCCGTCATCTTCTCTGGACCGGATTGATGCGCGAATGCCGCTCCTATGAGCAGGGGCTTGAAGAAGCGCGGCGCGGTTTCCTGGCACAGACGCCCGCATCGTCGCGCAGGCTTCTCGGTCGCCGCGATGCGCCGGTTGCCGGGGCGAACGGCTCCGACAGGCTCAAGGCCTGCGAGAGCGCGCGCGACGTGAAGCGTTATGAGCGGCTGTTCGACGATTGGTGGGAGCGCCGTTCGCGCAATGCGATGAAGGCCGGGCCGACGAGCTTCGGCGGCATCCGCGAGCCCGTCGCCGAATTGCTGCCGCCCATGCCGCGCCATATCCGCATAGAGCGGGCGGCCGAGTAGTGCCCATGCGCTTTTCCGCACTGAGCCTTGTGGTTGCCGCCTTCGTCGCCATGTCGTTCACGGCGGCGCGGGCAGAGGCGACGTCCGCAAAGACAATCGTGATCGGCCTCGATCTTTCAAAGAGCAATCCACTGGTGAAGGACGACGCCTATGCCGCGCGTGTTGCGGCGCGCACGGCCAAGGAGCTTGTCGCGCTGCCGCTCAAGAGCCGCGTCATGCTGCGCACCTTCGGCAGTTATGATGCGAGCGCCAATGGGCTCAAGGTCGATCAGGTGATTTCCGCCCATGCGCGGCCCGAAGCTGTGGCGCAGGGCATTGCCGCACTTGTCGCCAGCGTGCCGAAGCTCGTGCGCGAGGGAAAACTCACGGCGCAGGGCATGACCAATATAGTTCCCTTTCTCGACACCATGTCGCAAGTCGTCGATTGCCATGCATCCGATACGCGCGTGATCCTCGTCACGGACGGGTTTGAAGATTCCGAATATGCAAAGCTGACGCGGCGCGGCGGCAAGCTGCCGGCGCCCGACGCGGCGACTTACGAAGGCTGCGACGAGTTGATGATCCTCGGCCTTGGTCAGGGCGGCGGCAGCCCTGCAGCGACCGCGCATCTGCGCAAGGAGTGGCAGGCCTATGCCACAAAAGCGGGCTTTGGCCGCTTTACCGGGCTCTTCGACTGGTAGCCACGGTTTGACGCTTCCGTTGCGGGCGGCCATAAGGTCCGGCTCCGCCCATATCGGAAGTTTTCATGGAATTCGCTCTCAGTCTTGTCCTCCCGATTTTCGGCATAATCGGGCTTGGCTATTTCGCCGTGCGTTCAAAGCTGATGAACGATGCCGGGATAGACGGGCTCGATGCCTATGTCTTCACCTTCGGCATTCCGGCATTGCTGTTTCGCAATCTTTCGCAGACGGAGCTGCCCTCGTCGCTGCCCTGGGGCCTGTGGATTTCCTATTACGGGGCGATGCTGGCGATCTGGGCGGTCGGCTCGCTGATCGCGCGCTTCGTCATGCGCCGTCCGCCGGGCGATGCGGTGATCCTCGGTTTCGGCGGCGGGCAGGGCAATGTGGTGATGCTCGGCATTCCGATCGTGCTCACCGGCTTTGGCGAAGAGGCGAGCGTTCCGCTTTTCCTGCTGCTCGCCTTTCACGGGCTCATCCTCATCACGCTGGCGACGCTGCTGCTTGAGATGACGCGGGCGCAAGCGGGTGCGCCGGTCGGGGCGGGACACATTTTGCTGCAGGGCTTCAAGGCATCGGCGAAGAATCCGATCATCATCGGGCTTGGCGCGGGGATCATCTATGGCCAGATCGGCGTGCCCTTGCCTTCGATGCTCGACAAGACGGTCGAGATGGTCAGCCTGTCGGCCATTCCATGCGCGCTCTTCGTGCTGGGCGGTACGCTGACGCGCTATCACATCCGCCGCTCCATCGCGGCGGCGTCGATGGCGGTGTCGTTCAAGCTCCTCGTGCATCCGGCGCTTGTTTTCGTGCTCACCCATTATGTCTTCGGCCTCGACAAGCTCTGGGTCGCGACGGCGACCGTGCTTGCGGGCATGCCGACGGGTGTCTATTCCTCGATCCTTGCCAATCGCTATCAGGCCGCGCCGGGCGCTGCGTCGAGTGTCGTCGTCATGGGAACGGGCCTGAGCATCGTCACGCTGACGCTTTTGCTGATGCTGTTCCTCGAGTGACGATCAGGACGCCGGGGCGGGGCTGACTTCGTTCGATGCCACACGCTTCGGTTTCAGCTTGAAGGCGTCGGGCCGCGCGAAGAGAAATGCGAGCGGCGTGTTTTCCGTCAGCCTGAAGGCGAGAAGCGGCATGGTGATCGCCATGGTGAGAACGACGAGCGTAACGAGATCGCCGTTCTGGAAGCCGAGCTTCACCATGGCCACGCGCGCCACGGCCATTGGCAGGAAGAAGGCGAGGAAAATATAGAGCGAGCGCGAGCCGACATAGGCCAGAGGCTTTGCAAAGCCTTTTGCCGAGAGGATCGCAACCAGCGCGATGGTGCCCGCAGCGCCCAGATAGCTTGCGAGCAGCTCGACCGGGCGCATATCGACAAGGCCGGTGAATACGAGAACTCCGACGGTGGTGAGAAGGGCAAGCCCCGTCGCCACGCCGCGACGCGTATCGGCGATGGTCCATTCGGCGAGGCGGAAGACATAGGGCGCGCCATAGACGCCACAGACGAAGAAGATGAAGCGGCGGGCGAATTCGTCGGGAATGGTCCAGCCCGTATTCAGCTTCGAGAAATACAGCACCAGCGCAAAGCCGATCACTATGGGCGCACGCACGTCGCGGAAGATGCGCATGACCGCAAAGAAGACAGCGAGCGCATAGACGAACCAGAGAAGGCCGAAAGGCTCCAGCGGGATCAGCAGCAGATCCTTGTAGGAAATCGCCCAGCCGCCTTCATGCGGCAGCGCCAGTTTGAGGCCGATCTGGATCAGCGACCAGAGCAGGTAGAAATAGGCGAAGTGCAGGATCTTGCCGTCCATGAAATTGCGTAGCGGCGCGCGCAGCGCCTTTTGCGCGAAAAGACCGGCGACCAGAAAGAACAGCGGCATGCGGAAAGAGGCGGTGAATTCGCTGAAGGTATTGAAGACGACCGGCATGTGATGCAGCGCGATGGCATCGCCATAGGTCGAGTGCTTCATCACGACGAGGATGATCGTCAGGCCTTTTACGGCGTCGATCCAGTCAACGCGGGTCTTTTGGACGGATGCCATTACTTCAATCCTCAGATGAACCGCATCGTCCCCGCATGGGACGAAAACGCAGCTTTGTGGGGAAGGAAGCAGAAAACGGGCCAGTGCCGGGCCGCTATGGTTAAAGCCCGGCGAGCCGCCGCACTTCCGCCGGGGTTGCGCCTGCAAGGCGCAATTCGCGCAGGCCCATGTCCTTGGCGCTTTTTGAAAGACGGCGGCCCGTCTCGTCGCGCACCAGCGGGTGGTGGCGGTAGCGCGGTTCGGGCAGGCCGAGGAGAACCTGTAGGAGGCGGTGAACATAGGTCGCGGGAAACAGGTCCTGTCCGCGCGGCACCACGGTCACGCCTTGCAGCGCGTCGTCGACCGTCACGGCGAGGTGGTAGCTAGTCGGCACGTCCTTGCGGGCGATGACGACATCGCCGAAGACGAGCGGGTCGATCGCAAGGATGCCCGTCTCGCCATGCGGGCCGCTCGCCTCTTCAAGGAAAGTGATCGGGCCGCCGTTCATGTCTTCGGCGCGGGCGAGCGCCTTTTCCATGTCGAGACGCCAGGCATAGGAGCGGCCATCCCACATCAGCTCATTGAGCGTGGGCCGGGGCAGTCCCTTGTAGAGGCCGGGATAGATCGGCGCGCCATCGGGATCAACCGGCCAGCGGACATGGCCGATACCGGACGCTTCGATTGCGTCGGTGATCTCCTTGCGGGTCGCAAAGCAGGGATAGATCAGATCCATTTCGCGCAGCCGCCGCAGCGCCGCTTCGTAATCTGCAAAATGTTCAGACTGGCGGCGCACGGGGCGTTCCCAGTCGAGGCCGAGCCAGGCGAGGTCTTCATATATGCCCTGCTCATATTCGGGACGGCAGCGGCCTATATCGATGTCCTCGATGCGCAGCAGGAAACGGCCGCCAAGCGCTTTGGCTGTCTCGAAGGCGAAGATTGCGGAATAGGCATGGCCCAGATGCAGCCAGCCATTGGGACTCGGCGCAAAGCGAGTGACTTCACGCCTTCCTGCGGCCTCTTGCATTGAAAGCTCCATCCAGCGCCCTACACTCGGCATCTTATATATAATTGAACGGGAACAAGGCATGGCGAAGATAACGGGGCCGTCGATAGTGGCGGCAAGCGGCAAGAGCGAGCAGCTTGTCATCCTCTGTCACGGCTATGGCGCGGACGGAAACGACCTCATCGGGCTTGCGCCTCACTGGCAGAAGTTGCTGCCCAATGCCGATTTCATTTCGCCCAATGCGCCGCAGCGTTGCGATGCGGGTTTCGGCTATCAATGGTTCCCGATTTCACGTCTCGATCCCGCGGAATTATTGCGCGGCGTCGAGGGGGCCGCGCCCATCCTCAATGAATTCATCGATGAGGAACTGGCAAAACGCGGACTGGATGAGAGCAAGCTCGCGCTTGTCGGCTTCAGCCAGGGCACGATCATGTCCCTGCATGTCGGTCTTCGCCGTTCGCGCTCAGTGGCGGCCATTGTCGGCTATTCGGGCGCGATGGCGGGCGGCGAACGCCTCAAGGGCGAGTTGACGTCGCGTCCGCCCGTGCTGCTGGTTCATGGCGATGCTGATGAGATGCTTCCCGTCTCGCGCATGCATGACGCGGCGCGGGTGCTGGGCGAGGCAGGCATCAATGTGCAATGGCATGTCAGCCCCGGCGTCGGCCATGGTATCGACCCGGAGGGGCTCGAACTTGGCGGTCGCTTCCTTCGCGATGCCTTTGCGGGCGCGCTTGCCGATGCGGCGGCGGGTGGCTGAACACAAACCTAAAGCGGGCTGCTTCACAAAGCCGTTGCACAATATATAGTATCGTCTGTGACTATTCGGGGCGCGTGCCGATGTCCGGTGCGTGTCTCCAGGAGGGCGACGTGCACGGTTCGTTTGCCAACCCAGAGAGTTGTCCGGCGCTGGTGCTGAACGCGGATTACCGCCCGCTCAGCTACTACCCGCTATCGCTCTGGTCCTGGCAGGATGCAATCAAGGCGGTGTTTCTCGATCGCGTGAATATCGTATCGAGCTACGAGACCTGTGTGCGCAGTCCGAGCTTCGAGATGCGTTTGCCGAGCGTCGTCTCACTCAAATCCTACGTGAAGCCCGCGCGCTTTCCCGCCTTCACGCGGTTCAATCTCTTCTTGCGCGACTGCTTCACTTGCCAATATTGCGGCGAGCGGCACGACCTCACTTTCGATCACGTCATTCCGCGTTCGCTCGGTGGGCAGACGACCTGGGAGAATGTCGTCACGGCCTGCGCGCCGTGCAATCTGCGCAAGGGCGGAAGCATGCCCGAGCAGGTTGAAATGTTCCCGCTGCAAAAGCCTTACCGGCCAAGCGTCACCGATCTGCACAAGAACGGCAGGCATTTCCCGCCGAACTATCTGCATGAGAGTTGGCAGGACTATCTATACTGGGATAGCGAGCTGGAGCCGTAAGGGGTTTTGGATCGCCATGACGGCGGGGGCAGAGAATGCCGTCTCAGGCCTTTTCCGACAATTTGATCGCGACGCGGCAGGCGGCCTTGATCGCGCCTGAGAGCAGCGGATAGGCGGGCGCTTCCTTCGCGCCTTTCTCTATCGCTTCGTCACGGTGCTGAAGTTCTTCCAGACGGAATTGTTCGATCGTGTCGCGCAGCGGGCGTTCGGCATCGCCCAGCGTGTCGAGGCGTCTGACCTGCGCTGCATAATGCTCGTCGATCACGCTCTCGACGGCTTCGGTACAGGCGTGAGCGGCTTTTTCGCCAAGGAGCGCGGTTGCCGCGCCGAGAGCGAAACCGGCGACATGCCAGATCGGGTTCAGCACTGTCGGGCGCACGCGGCGTTCATTGACGAGCTGGTTGAAGCGGGCGAGGTGGACCTCTTCATCCTTTGCCATGCGCGCGAGCGAGCGGGCGGTCTCGCGCTTGTGCGGCAGATGCCTGAAGACGGCAAGCTGGCCCTGATAGATGCGCACCGCGCCATATTCACCGGCATGATCGACGCGGATCATTTCCTCGATGGTGCTTTCCTGCGCAAGGCCCGGCTGGCCCTTGGGAACGTCGCTCATACGCGTTCCCCCTGCGCTTCGCGGAAATAGCGCAGCACGGGCAGCGAGGAGAGAATGCACAGCGCGAGCGAAATCAGAAGATTGAACCCCGCCAGCGAAATGCCGAAAAGCGACCAGGCGGCGCTGTCGCAACGCGGCGCATGTGTTCCGCCTTGCAGTTGCGCCTGCAAATCCTGAAGCGAGTTTGAAAGGAGGCCGCCGCCGGTGCAGGTGGCGGGACCGGCCCACCATTTATATTCGACGCCCGCGTGATAGCCCGAAAGCCCGCTGCCGATTGCAAATGCGAGGGCGCAAAGCCCGATGAAGACCACAGGAGCGATGCCGAGATTTGCCTCACGCGAGAGTATTCCGGCGATCAGCGCTGCGCCGATTGCGAAAATATAGGGGATGCGTTCCTGAAGGCAGAGATGGCAGGGCACATAGCCGAGCCCGTATTGAAAGAAATACGCGCCGCTCAGCGTTGCCATGCTTGCAGCAAGAACGATCCAGGGAATGAAATTGGTCGGAATCCGGTTCAGCATGGGCAATATCAAAGCACGGGATGGCAGGTTTGTCGCTTGCGTCCAATCGTTGCAGGTCAGACCACGTATTTTGCCACGACAAAGCCTGCGACAATGAGCGCAACGAAGGCGCCCGCGACCAGGCCGAGATTGTCTTCGATGATCGCCTTCAGGGGCTCGCCATAGCGGTTGAGGATGCCTGCGACGATAAAGAAGCGGGCGCCGCGCGTGATGAGCGAGAGCAGCACGAACCAGAAAAGATTGTAGCCCGCAAAGCCCGAGGCGATGGTTACGATCTTGAACGGGATGGGCGTCAGGCCCTTGATGAGGATGATCCAGGCGCCCCATTCGGCATAGAGCGCACGAAATTCCTCCACCCCGTGTTCATAGCCGTAAAGGCTGATCAGCCAATGGCCGAGCGTATCGTAGAGAAGCGCGCCGATGGCATAGCCGACCAATGCGCCGAGCACGGAGGCGATGGTGCAGACGCCGGCATAGAACCAGGCCTTTTCGGGCCGGGCGACGGTCATCGGCACCAGCATTACATCAGGGGGTACCGGGAAAAACGAGCTTTCCGCGAAGGAGACGGCAGCCAGCGCCCAATGGGCATTCTTGTTGCCCGAGAGCTTGATCGTCCAGTCGTAGAGACGGCGCAGCATGACGTTTCCCTTGTTCCGCTTGGGCTCGGGTGTAGCAGGCGGGCAAGGTCCATGTCCATCAAGCCCGGCGCCAATTTCGCGGTCTGCCCGCTCGCCGTTCTTTTTGTTTGAACCCTACGCGCGCCCGACTAATATGCGGCCCTCGCGCAGGGGCCCCTGTGGTGGAATGGTAGACGCGGCAGACTCAAAATCTGTTGCCTGCAAGGGCGTGCTGGTTCAAGTCCGGCCAGGGGCACCAAGCGCGGGAGGCATAGTTCCTATGCCGCCGTGGCACCGGGCGCGCCCGGCTCCCCCTCATCCGGCGCCTCGTCGCCCAGCGCATGCTCGATCATGCCGCGCGCAATCTCGCGCTCGCCCATGATGATGTAGTTCGCGCCGCGCTTGCGCAGATAATCGACTTCCGCATCCGAATGCGCCTGAGCGACGATGTCGAGCGCGGGGTTCGCCTTGCGGGCCTGATCGACTACTTGCGCCGCCTCGAAGCCGTTGGAGATGGCGAGGAACAGCCAGCGCGCCCCGGCAAGATTGGCGGCGGCGAGGATCGCGGGTTTTGCGGCGTTGCCGTAAATCGTCTCGATGCCCTGAGCCTGCAGCTTGGCTGCAAGGTCTTCCGTATTTTCAATCACGAGAACGGGTTTGTTCGCACGCTGAAGTCTGCGGCCGACAAGACTGCCGACCCGGCCATAGCCAATGATGATCGCGTGGCCGGTGAGGCTTGTCGGGACGAGATCCTCGATTGTTTCTTCAGGCGGGATTTCGGTGGGATCGATGCGGTCGAAACGCTCGAACCAGGGCTTGAAGCGTTCGATCACCATGAAGAAGAGCGGATTGGCGAGGATGGACAGGATCGCGCCGCCGAGAATGAGGTCGCGGGCGCGTTCGGGCATCAGGCCGAGGCTGACGCTCAGCGTGGCGAGGATGAAGGCGAATTCGCCGATTTGGGCAAGGCTTGCGGAAATGGTGAGCGCGGTGCCTGTCGGGTGGCCGAAGGCACGCACGATGAAGAAGGCGGCGGCTGACTTGCCGAAGACGATGATGAAGAAGGTCGCCAGCAGCGGCAGCGGGTCTTCGAGCAGAATGCGCGGATCGAACAACATGCCGACGGAGACGAAGAACAGCACCGCGAAAGCGTCGCGCAAGGGCAGGGTTTCCTCGGCGGCCCGCTGGCTGAGGGGCGATTCCGAAAGGATCATGCCCGCAAAGAAAGCGCCGAGCGCGAAGGACACATCGAAAAGCATGGCTGCGCCATAAGCGACGCCGAGCGCAATGGTCAGCACCGCCAGACGGAAGAGTTCGCGCGATCCCGTATGGGCGATGTATTGCAGAACCCATGGAATGACGCGGCGCCCGATGATCAGCATGACGGCGACGAACGCGCCGACCTTGCCGATGGTGACAATGAGCGCCTTCACGACCACATAAGTGTCGACGGATACGGCGGCGTCCTCGCCCGCGCGCAACACGCCTGCGAGTGCGGGCAGCATCACCAGCGTCAGAACCATGGCCAGATCTTCGACGATGAGCCAGCCGACCGCGATGCGGCCCCGCCTGGTGTCAACGATGCGGCGGTCCTGAAGGGCGCGGAGCAGCACGACAGTACTCGCGGTCGATAGCGCAAGGCCGAAGACGAGGCCCGCCCCGATGTCCCAACCAAGAGCCCAGGAAAGCGCCATGCCGAGCAGCGTCGCCACGGCAATCTGGCCGACCGCACCGGGAATGGCGATCGCCTTCACCGAGAGCAGGTCCTTCATCGAGAAGTGGAGGCCGACGCCGAACATCAGCAGGATGACGCCGATTTCGGCAAGCTCAAGTGCGAGCGCCTGATCGGCGACGAAACCCGGCGTGAAGGGTCCGGCGAGTACACCGGCCAGCAGATAGCCAACGAGCGGCGAGATGCGCAGACGCTGGGCGATGGTTCCGAGGATAAAGGCCAGCGCTATGCCGCCCACGATTGTAGCTATGAGCGGCGAGTGGTGCGGCATGAGTCTCCTGCTGATGGCCGGGGTGTGCTAGTGCCAAGCATAGCCACGCCAGCGTCCGCTGTCCGGTGCGAATGCGGACCTCAGCCCAAATAGCCGAGCTGCTGCATCAAGGAGCCCCAACGGGTCTCCATCTCAGCGGCAATTTCCGGGTCCAGTTCCTCGCGCCACCCGCCGGGTCTGGCGACGCGGACAAATGGAATGTCGGAGCGGGGGTTCTTGCCCAGTGCGGCGGTGGTATCGCTTTGCTCGAGCGAGCGCATGCGGTTGGCGGTCGATGCTTCGACGGCGCCTTCCAGCATTTTCGTGGTCGCGGGAATTTTCAGAATATGGGCTATACGGCGCAATTCGCCGACCGGATCGGCATAGAGATTTTCGTAGCGCAGGAAGCAAAACCGGTCGTCAATCTGACGGGCGCCCATCCAGCTTCCGACATGTTCCGCCCAAGTGCCGATTTCTTGCCACTGGAGGCCTCCGTCGAGAAACAGACGGGCGAAATCCTTCATGGGCAAATCGTCGTCGATCGTTCTTTCGCGGCGACTGAAGTGATAATAGGACAGCAGCACGTCGCGCGGATCGCGGCATATGTAGAGAACGCGCCGATAGTCCGGCCGAAACGCTTCATGGCTTTTCAGAATGCGCGGCGTTGGCAATTGCGCCATCTTGCCCACGTTCAGACTGTAAATGTCGGGGACGAGCTGGTTGATGGTCGAAAAGGAAACATCGCCGCCGGGGTGCAGGAGATTCGCAATCAGGAATCGCAGCCAGGTATTTCCCGACTTCGGATATGAGCAGATGAAGGCGTCTTTGCGACTTGCCTTCTGACCTACTGCCGGATTTCTCTTGCCGGAGCGAATTCGGAGCTTCAGCGGTTTGAGATTGATCTGAAGTTGAATATTCATGCGGTCAAAATGTTCTCCCCTTGCTGCCGTTTCCACACCGATGATGTTCCATAGCAGCCGACGCCGGAGCCCCCTTGCTTCGACGTCATCATTAATCGAACGGCGGTTCGCCTTTATTCCGTCGCCATAATGCGAACGGAATCGATCTTTTTCAGGGCCAGTTTGTGACCATGTCGGGCATGCCTGATCACAGCCGTCGTCAGGACGACGTCAGTTGTAGATCGTGGTGATGGTCGTTAGATCGTTTGCCGTTGCGGGCCGGATGTAAACACCTATGGAGTGCTACTCCCTCAGCGATGAAAAGAGCGTCAGCTCTTTTTGAAATCGCCCGCGTGGTCGTGCAAAAGCTTTGCAAACCAGGCGCGAAACCGCGTGATGCCCGCCTGATCGAGGCCCGCATCTTCGGCGAGGTGGCGACCGATGATGGCATCGCCGAAAGCCGCATTCGCCGTCAGCATGGCCATAAACAGCGTATCTTCGCGCTCGGGCACGGGTTTGCCGGATTTGGCGGCGTCCTCGATGCGGCGCTGGTGCAGTTCGGAGGCGATCTCGGTCACCAATGTGCCCGAGGTGCTGCCGTCAGCCGAACGGCCGGTGAGGAGCATCCATGAAAGAAGCCGCGCGGTGCCGCGATCGCTCAGGGTTTCGAACACATTGGCGATCAGCTCGTTCGCCTCGATGGCCTGTTCGCTGTTCTTCTTGCTCTGCAGCGCCGCCAGCATCTTGTCGCGCAACTGGGCGGAGGTGCGCGCGATCAGCGCCCTGACCAGACCTTCGCGGCTTTCGAAGTGATGCAGGATTGCCGGGTGTGAAATACCCACGTCTCGCGCGATATCCTGAAGCCTGATGCCTTCGGGCCCCTGAGCGGCGAGGCGTTCTTCGGCTGCGTCGAGGATCAGCCGTCGCGCCTCTTCGGCGGAGCGGCGAATTCGCTTTCCCTCGCGCTTGCGCTCGACCGGACTGGCTGGCTCATCAAGGACAGGGTCCAGGCCCGTTTTGGCCGCGCTACTCACGTTCGTTAATCCTTTATTCTCTATTGACAATGGTGTCAGCAGGCACCATCTTAATGTCAGACCAGAGCCGTCTTCCGGCATCATAGCAAGGGTATCCAGGCGATGACGACCGTCCAGAGTGCGACCAATATCACAGGCTTTTCTGCTGGCGCTCCTCAAAAATACAAGCGCAAGCGGATTGAGCCGTTGAAGGCCTGGCGCGCGATCAAGGCGTTGATTGCCGACAAGGAAGATACGGGCCAGGTATTCAAAATTGTCGACGCGCTTTCGGGCGGCGCCGATGATCGCATGTATCGCCGTTTCATGACGACGGAAACCGGGCAGCGCGTTGTCGCCGAGAAGCGCGATCTGATTATGCTGCTCAATGATCGCGAGCGTCTGAAGAAGCTTCCCGAAGGCACGCTGGGCCGCACCTATTACGAATTCATGGCGGAAGAAAACCTGACCGCCGATGGCCTTGTCGCTGCAAGTGAAGAAGCGCCGCGTCGCAACGATCGTCCCGAAGGCGCGATGATTTTCGGCGACCGCATGCGCGACTCGCATGACTTGTGGCACGTGACGACCAGCTATGGCCGCGACGCTCTCGGCGAGTTGTCGCAGCTTGCGTTTTATTACGCACAGACGCGCAATCGCGGCATCGGCTTCATCGTGCTGGTCGGCGCAATGAATGCCCACAAGAGAGCGCCGCAGCTCGGCGTCTGGCGCGCCGTGCGCGAGGGCTATCGCCTCGGCAAGGCCGCGAAGTGGCTGCCTGCCGCCGACTGGGAAGCGCTGCTCGACAAGCCGCTTGCCGAAGTGCGCCAGCAGCTTGGCATGGGCGTTCCGTCCGTCTATCGCGAGATCGAGCCTATCGCTTCGGCGCTTGAGGGACAGATGTATAGCGAACAAAAGAAGGCTGCATAAGCCAGCGTTCGCCTGCATCGCCAATCCTGATATGTTGAATGCTCCGGGGCTTCCCCGGGGCATTTTTCTTTCGAGGACGACGTGATCACGGTTTACGGATTGAAGACTTGCGATACTTGCCGCAAGGCGCTTGCCTGGCTCAAGGGCGAGAAGATCGCGCATCGTTTTGTCGATGTGAGAGCGGACGGGATCACCAAGGCCGATGTCACGCGCTTTGCCAAGGCCGTCGGCTGGGAGAAGCTGCTCAACAAGGCGAGCACGACGTGGCGAGAGCTTGATGAAGGTGTGAAGGCCGATCTCAACGAAGCGCTTGCCATTGCGCTGATGGTCGAGCATCCGACGCTCATCAAGCGGCCCGTCTTCGATATGGGCGCAAAGATCGTCTCGGGTTTTCGCGACGCGGAAAAAGCGGCATTGAAAGCGGCGTCCAAATGACGATGAGAGGCCGCGCGCGGGCTGCGCCCTCGATCATGCTTCCGATCGAGACGCCGCGCCTCATCCTGCGGGATTTCCGCAAAAACGATCTCGAAGCCGTGCATGCCTATGCCTCGCTTGACGAAGTGTCGCGCTACCTCATCTGGGGGCCGAATTCGCTGGCGCAGAGCAAGGAGGCGATCGAAGGCTTTCTCGACGATCAGCGCGCGCGCCCCAGGGTGATTTTCGATCTCGCGATCACGCTGAAGCCGAAACGGGCGCTGATCGGCGGCGTGGGTTTGCGTTTCATCGACCAGTTCAACCGCACCGGCGAGATAGGCTATACGCTGCATCCGGAATTCTGGGGCTATGGTCTGGCGGTCGAGGCGGCGCGCGCGCTTCTCGATGCGGGGTTCAACGAACTTGGCCTGCGGCGGATCATTGCAGTCTGCGATCAGCGCAACAAGGCTTCGGCCCGCGTCATGGAGCGGCTTGGAATGCGCCGCGAGGGCGCTTTTCGCAGTTCGAAGCTCATTCAGAACGGGTGGCGCGATGAATATCTTTACGCAATACTGGCGGATGAGTTTCGCTAGTCGGTGGCGCGAATATCCGTGCCCCGCTTAATCAAAAATTCGATCCAGCCACCCCGGTCGCGCGTTTCGACGAGGTCGTGACCTGCTTCCGTGCAAAAATGCGGCATATCGATACGCGCTACGGGATCGGTGACGAATACACGCAGAAGCGTGCCGGGTTCGAGGTTGAGCAGGCGTTTTCGTGCGCGCAGAACGGGCAATGGGCATTGTTGCCCCATGACATCGAGAATGATCTCGGGCGTTCCGGTGTCATTGTCTCGCGCTTCCATATTATGCCCGCTCATTCGCTTCTCCTTCGCGCGCGGATGATGGCGGCAATCGCGCGAACTGTCACGTCTGGCGTGGTTTCCTTGACGGTCGGGTCGCGGGCCGGGCATAAAAACATATAGAACGCGTAAAACGCGGTGGATGGGGGAATGGAGGCAGCAATGGGTTTGTTCAAACGGATTGGTAACGAGATTATCTATCTGCGGGCGGCCATGCGTACGCTTGGGCGTCTCGGCGATATCTACAAGCATCCCGATCAAACCTTCCCCGATCTCATTGAAGGACTGGCCAGGAACAAGCCCAATAATATCGCGATCTATTACGAAGATCGGAAGATCACCTATCGCGAGCTTGATGCCGAGGCCAACCGCTATGCGCGCTGGGTGCAGTCGCAAGGCATGGGCCGGGGCGACACGGTTGCCCTGATGATGGAAAACCGGCCCGAATATATCATTTCGTGGCTCGGCGTTCTGAAGGCGGGCGCGTCGGCGGCGCTCATCAACACCAATCTCATCAAGGCGCCGCTTGCGCATTGCCTGAATATTTCGGGCGCGCAGCATCTCATTCTCGGCTCGGAACTGGCGGAAGCCTATGCGACTGCGGCCGATCAGCTCGAAAAGCCCATGCAGGTCTGGGCGACGGGCGGGCAGGTGCAGGGCATGCAGAACCTCGATGCGGCACTTGCGCAGCAATCGGGCGAGACGCTGCCCGCCGATACGCGCAAGGGCGTGACCATCGACGACAATGCGCTCTACATTTACACGAGCGGCACCACGGGAAATCCCAAGGCCGCGCGCATTCCGCATGTCCGCCTTCTGACCATGATGGTCGGTTTCTCGGCGGCGGCGAATGCGACCGAGAAGGACCGCATGTATATCGCCATGCCGCTCTATCATTCGGCGGGCGGCGTTTGCGCGGTCGGCACGACATTGACGGTGGGTGGTGCGATCATCATTCGCCGCAAATTCTCCGCACGCGAATTTTTCGTCGATTGCTACAAATACAAGGCGACGCTCGTTCAGTATATCGGCGAGCTTTGCCGCTATCTGCTCAATAGCGAGCCGAATCCGAAGGACCGCAAGCACAAGGTCAGGCTCGCCATCGGCAATGGCTTGCGCCCGGAAATCTGGCCGGCCTTTCAGAAGCGTTTCAACATTCCCCGCGTGCTCGAATTCTACGGCGCGACAGAGGGCAACGTTGCGCTGATGAACTACGACGGCACGGTCGGCGCTGTCGGCCGCATTCCCGGTTGGGCGAAGAAGCGTTTCAACGTCGAGATCGTGCGCTTCAATACCGAGACGGAGCAGGTGGTGCGCGGGGCCGATGGCTTCTGCATCAAATGCTCGCCCGGCGAAGCGGGCGAGGCGATCGGCAAGATTTCAAACGATCCCAATACGCCGACGGGCCGCTTTGAGGGCTATGCGAAAAAGGAAGAGACAGAGAAGAAGATCCTGCGCGACGTTTTCGAGAAGGGCGATTCCTGGTTCCGTACCGGCGATCTTCTGCGTCAGGACAAGCTTGGCTATTTCTACTTCGTCGACCGTATCGGCGACACGTTCCGCTGGAAGGGCGAAAACGTCTCGACGAACGAAGTTGCCGAGGCGATCTCCGTTTTCCCCGGTGTCAAGGAAGCGAACGTCTATGGCGTGTCGGTGCCCGGCACGGATGGGCGCGCAGGCATGGCCTCCATCGTCGCCGACAAGGGGCTCGATCTCGACAAGTTCCGCAAGCATATAGACCGGGAATTGCCGGAATATGCGCGGCCGCTTTTCATCCGCCTCAGTCACGAGATGGAAGTGACCGGCACCTTCAAGCATCGCAAGGTCGATCTCGTGAAGGAAGGTTTCGATCTCGCCGCGGTGAAAGAGCCGATCTATTTCAATTCGCCGGTCGAAAAGAAATTCGTGCCGCTCGATCCGATACTGCACGACCAGATCTGTTCGGGCACCTTCAAGCTCTGACACGAAAAAGGGCGGCTCATCGAGCCGCCCTTTCTGCATCTGGATTTGACGGCGCGATTACTGCGCGGCGTCGGGCTTCTTGCCGAGGCCCATGGCTTCGAGGATTTCGGGGCGGATGTTCTCGGTGCCCTTCTTCTCGATGTGCTGGGCGACGCGCGTGCCGACCGCCATCATCGCCTGACCCATGAAGGTTTCGCGATTGTCCTTTGCCCAGTTGAGCGAGGCGTCGCGATTTTCGTTTAGGCCCTGGAACTTCGGGAAGACGTAGCGCGCCATCAGCTCATAGGACTTCTTCGTGTTTTCGAAGTCGGCCCAGTTATGGGCGAGCTGAAGGAAGGCGCCGAAGCCGCCCGACTGCGTCTGCAGGCGTTCGATCTGGGCGATGGCATCGTCCGGCGTGCCGACAACGGCCATGCCCGAAGCGATGAGCGCATCGACGGGATCGGTGCCGTCGGTCGGTGCGAGCGGGAGGGCGGCGACTTCGCGGAAGTAGAAGAGCCACTTCTCAAGGCCGAAGCGCACATTCTCGCGGGCCTTTTCGCGCGTCTCGGCGATATGCACCGGGCCGACAAGACGCCAGGCATTGCGGTCGACGGTCTTGCCGTTGTCCTTGGCCGTGTCTTCGCTGATGGCCCAGTTCGTCGCCAGCGCGTTGAAGCCGCCGGCAGAAGTTGCGCCGATGGAGAGAAGGCCGAGGCCGTGCTTGCCGGCCGCGTTTGCGCCGGTCGGCGAGACCTGGCTTGCCACTGCGATCTCGACGCTCGGGCGCGAATAGGGCGTCATCTGCAGGCGGGCATTGTTCAGCGTGAACCAGTCGGTCTTTTTCGTGACGGTTTCGCCGCGCAGCAGAGGCACCAGCACGTCGAGCGCCTCGTCCATCATGTCGCGCTGCTTTGCGACTTCGATGCCCATCATGAAGGCGTCGGAGGGAAGCGCGCCGGGGCCGACGCCGAACATGACGCGGCCACGCGTGATGTGGTCGAGCTGGTTGATGCGGTCGGCCAGCATCAGCGGGTGATGATAGGGCAGCGAGGAAACGCCGGTGCCGAGCTTGATGTGCTTGGTGCGCTCGGCGACCGTTGCAATGAAGACTTCAGGCGAGGCGATGAGTTCGTAACCCGCCGAATGATGTTCGCCGATCCACGCCTCGTCATAGCCGAGGCGATCCATGTGCTGGATCAGCTCGATGTCGCGTTCGAGCGAGAGCGTCGGGTTTTCGTTCAGGGGGTGAAACGGCGCGATGAATGCGCCAAAGCGTAATTTCTGTCCTGCCATGTGTCGTTTCCTTGGTTTTGAAAATGTCTATGCATGCATAAAAGCTGGCGGCGAGCGGCCCGTCAATCTGCGGCGCTTTTGGCCTTTGCCTTGGCTTCTTCTTCCGCCTGATGCTTGACGATCGTCTGCATGGCGGCGTTCATGGCCTGACCGATGAATTCGCCCGCATTGTCCGTCGCCCATTTCAGCGAGGCTTCGCGCGCTTCATTGGCCCGATGGAACTTGGGCTTCACGTGACGGGCGAAAAGCTCGTAGGACTTTTTCGTGTTCTCGAAATTCGCCCAGTTGTGCGCGAGCATCAGATAGGCGCCGAAGCCCGGGATCTTCTTCTGCAGGCGTTCGATCTGCGCAATGGCGTCGTCTGGCGTGCCGATGATGCCCTGACCGCTTTCGATCATAGTGTCGATCGGGTCCTTGCCTTCCTTCACCTCAAGGCCCATCGGATTGATCGAGCCGAAATAGTGCTGCCATTTCGCAAAGCCGTAGCGCACCTGCTCGCGCGCTTCCTCGCGCGTTTCGGCAAGATGCATCGGGCCGACGAGGCGAAGCGCGGAGGGGTCCATGACGCGGCCATTTTCGGCCGCTGTGCGCTGTGCGACATCCCAGTTGATGGCGAGCGCGTCATAGCCTGCCGTATTCGTCGCCGCGACGCAGAGCATGCCGAGCTGGTGCTTGCCCGCGAGCTTGCCGCCTGACGGCGTGACCGAGCTTGCGACGGCGACTTCGGGATAGGGATCGCTGAAGGGGCGGAGCTGGAGCTTTGCATCCTGGAGCTTGAACCATTCCGTCTCGACACTGACGGTTTCGCCCTTGAAGAGGCGCAGGATCACTTCAAGCGATTCGACCATGCGGTCGCGCTGCTTGGCGACTTCGATGCCGAGCATATGCGCGTCGGACGGCAGCAGGCCCGGACCGGCGCCGAACATCACGCGGCCGCGCGTCATGTGGTCGAGCTGGATGATGCGGTTCGCGGTCATCAGGGGGTTGTGATAGGGCAGCGAGATGACGCCCGTGCCGAGCTTGATGCGGCTCGTGCGTTCCGCGGCGGCGGCGATGAAGAGTTCGGGGCTTGCAATGATTTCATAGCCCGCCGAATGATGCTCGCCGATCCAGGCTTCCTCGAAGCCCTGTTTGTCGAGCCATTCGATCAGTTCCAGATCGCGGCGAATGGCGAGCGTCGGGTCTTCATCCACGGGGTGGAACGGCGCGAGGAAAATGCCGCTGCGCAGTTTTCCGGTCATCTTGGTCTCCCTGTCGTTTGCGTTCTCGCTCAGGCCCTCTTTTTGAGGCCGTTCAGCGTGATATCGAGAATTTGTCTGCTTGCGCCGTTCGTGTCGGCATCGGGATGCTCGGGCCACCATGCGGCGATGGCGCTCCAGGTCGAGACGATTGAAATCGCGGCAATCTCCGGCGCGATGCCGTCGCGCAATTCGCCGCGTTCCTGTCCCCGGCGCACGATCTGCGTCACGAGATCGACGATGCTTTCATTGACGGCGGCAGCCTTGGAAAGAATGGTCGGCTGGTCGATGAATTCGCGCAGCATCTTCTGCATGACCGGCGCGTTGCTCTCCCAGGCTTCCCGGAATGCCGAGAGGAGGAGGAGAAGCTGCTCTTCCGCATTGCCCTGATGGCCCGCGAGGCGCTCCACCAGCGACAGCGTGATTTCTTCGTTGAAGTCCTGAAGCAGCGCGGCTTTGTTTTCGAAATGCAGGAAGAAGGTCGCCTTGGCGACGCCTGCGCCGCCGCAAATGTCTTCGATGGTGACGCCGTCATAGCCGCGTTCGGAAAAGAGGCGCATCGCGGTGCGATAGATTTCGCGACGCGTTCGCTCTTTCTTGCGGGCGCGGCGTGTGCCGCTCGGCGCTTCGTCAATCTGCTCGATCTCGCTAATGACGCTCTCCTCAGGGTCAATCGGTCCAAAACTAGACCGAAGTACAGTTTTCGCCAAGGCCATTTCTTTAAAGCCGTGGCGCCCTTGGTTACGCCGCCTGCGCGGTGCATTCAATGGCGGGTGGCAGCAGGGCTTTTCCTTACGGAAATGACATTGCAGCCCCTAGGGTCAATACCCTAAGACAAAGGCAAAGAAGAAGCATTCTTGCAAAACAGGGAGAAAACAATGGGACGGGTCAGCGGAAAAGTCGCTCTGGTCACGGGCGCAGGCAGCGGCATCGGGCGCGGCGCGGCACTGGCGCTTGCGGCTGAAGGGGCAACCATCGTTGCGACGGACGTGGACGATCAGGGCAATGCCGAGACGGTGGCGCTGATCGTGAAGGCGGGCGGCAAGGCGGTCGCGCTGCATCAGGACGTCACGAGCGAGACGCGCTGGGCGGAAGTCGTCGCCGAGATCAAGAAGAGCCAGAAGGGCCTCCATATTCTCGTCAACAATGCGGGCATCGGCATTTCCGCCGATATTTTTCAGATGTCTTACGCCGACTGGCAGCGCCAGATGGCAATCAACGTCGATGGCGTCTTCTTTGGCGTGAAGCACGGCATTCCGCTGATCGCGGAAAGCGGCGGCGGCTCGGTCATCAACATCTCATCCGTTGCCGGTCTTCAGGGCGCAGCCGGGCTTGCCGGCTATTGCGCGAGCAAGGGTGCGGTGCGCCTCTTCACCAAGGCCGTGGCGCTTGAATGCGCGCAGGCGAAAATGAATGTCCGCGTGAATTCGGTTCACCCCGGCATTATCGACACGGCGATCTGGCAGAAGATTCCGCAAGGCGGCGTCAGCTCGCTGCAGATCGAGGGCGCGCAGCCTGGCGCCAATGCGATCGATCCGAACGTGATTGCGGCCACGACGCCGCTTGGCTATGCGGGGCTGCCGTCTGACATTGCGGCGGGCATCGTTTTCCTGGCGTCGGACGAGTCGCGTTATATGACGGGCACGGAACTCATCATCGATGGCGGCATCACGGCGCGCTGATCGATTATCGGCTGAATCAAAAAGGCGGGGGCTGCAAGCCTCCGCCTTTGTCTTGTCTGCCTGTGCTGCTGATCAGTTGGCGATGCGCCAGGTTCCATCGGCGTCCTGGCAAGCGGTGCCGTAGGAGTTTTGATAGCGTCCGGCAACGCGCACCGTCGACTGATATTCGCGGCAATATTGCCCGTTATCGGAGCGATAGACGTCCGATGTCGGAACCGCCTGAACAGGCTGCTGATAGACAACCGGCGGCGCATAGGCCGGTGCGTAAACGACCGGCGGCGCGTAATAAGGCCGGTAGTAATAGGGCGGATAATAGCCGCCATAATAGCCGCCATAGTAGCTGCCATATCCGTACCCATAGGCAGGGAAGAGCGGGAAACCCAACCCTATGCCGATGCTGACGCGGCCATGGGCAAGGGCGGGTGTTTCCATCGCGCCGACTGCGAGAAGGGCGCTTGCGGCGACAAGCGCCAAGCCTGCCTTGCGGGCGGTCTGCATGATGTTCATGACTGCCTCCATGCGAAAATTCGTTGCAATGAATATACGCTTGAGCAGGCCGGAACGGTCGAGGCCGCAACATTAAATTTGTCGAATTTCCCCGTTTATCGGTGTGTTCAGGCCTTCATCACGAAGAAGCCGACACGCGGGAAATGCACGACCACGTCGCCCACGCGTGGATCGCTGCGTTTGATCGCGATGTGCTGGGCCGAGGATGACACGACTTCGCCGGTGATCGGGTCGCGGCCATAATCGTCGGCCATGACGGTGACGCGGTCGCCAGCCTTGATGGCGTTCGGTTCGTTCGGATCGGTTTGCACCTTTTCCGTCGAGGTCGCTGCCTTGGCGATGTCGAGCGCATCCTCGCGCGTGATTTCGTGGCGCGTGCCGTGGCCGATGGCCTTCACGCGGTTTTCCCATGTGGTCACACGCGGGAGCGTGTCGAGCAGTTTCGCGGCCGGCGGGTAAACCCAGCGAATGAAGGCGAGGTTGTAATAGGCGCTGGCGTCTGCGATGCCCGCTTGCTCGCCCATGATATAGGGGCGGCCGTCGCCGAGTTGTTGTTCGATCCAGTCGAGCTGCGCGCGCAATTGTTCGGCCATCATGGGCGCCGCCATCTTCATAGCATCGGCGTCGAAGGGGCGCCCGGTCAGCGCTTCGCGATCCTTGCGGAAGGCTTCGTTGGCAAGCTCGTTCGCGCCATCGGCCATGCCGCCGAAGACAACCGTGACTGTATTGAGGAAAACCGAGCGGTCGGTCCAGATGCCGAGGCCCCAGCCGATGCCGTTATCGCCGCGGACGAAGACGGAAGGCGCCGGGAAGCGGCGTTCCAGCTCACGAATGATGACCTGGCTGTCGCAATAAATATCGGCGCCGATCTGCATGACGGGAATCTTGCGATAACCGCCTGTCAGCGCCACGAGTTCGGGCTTGGGCATGATGACCGGCTCATCGCAGGCGTGCCATTCAAGCCCTTTGATGCCGAGTATGACGCGCACCTTTTCGGAAAAGGGCGAGACGTCATATTGATGCAGGATGATCGATTGCGCGTCGGCGGGCATTGGTTCGGCCTCTTATTGAAAATCGTTGCTGAAGCGAATGTTCTTTTTCTCAAGCCCGTCGAGTACGACCTGAACACCGCCCGAGCGGATCATCCATTCGAGGCGGTGGTCGCGATATTCGCGCTTGAAAAGGCCCTGTTTCACGATATCGGCAACGACTTCCATCGCCGAGATCGAGGTTGCGGATTCCTTCAGCGTCTTTGTAACGCTCTCGCGCGCCTTTGCACGCGCAAACCATTTGCCCAGCGCCGTGCCTTCGTCCGGCGCATTGCCGAAACCGGCGGAGCCTGCGACGTAGGGCACGACGGAGAGATCGCCCCAGCCGAAGCTTGCGCCGTTGAACCAGTCGCGGGTTCCAAGCTGGCGGCCGAGCCAGGCCTGCATCTTGTCCGTCTGCTCGTCGGCCTTCTCGCGCAGCACCGCGCCGAGTGCGCCCTCGGCACGGCGGAACCAGCCGATTTCGCCAAGGCCCCAGTTGATCGCCTCGTAATGGGTGTCGCAGACTTCTTCGAGCATGCGGGCACGGGCGCGGTCTACCGGCGATTGCGGCAGCATGGGCGGCGTCGGCCATTTGTCCTCGATATATTCAAGGATGATCGTCGAATCGAAAATGCTCGCATCGCCGTCGATCAGCGCAGGCACTTCACCGCGCGGGTTCGCGGTCATGAATTCGCCGCTCGTCTGGCCGGAGCCGATGGCGTCGGGCATTTTCAGATCGAAGGCGATGTTCTTTTCGCGGAGAGAAATCTTCACCTTCTGCGCATAGGGCGACAGCGGATGCTCGTAAAGCGTGACCATGTGGATCTCCCCGATCTGAATTTCTGGTTGGGGCGATCATCATGCCTCGCAGCATGCCTGTCCACGACTTGCTTGACGGTTCGGGTTCACGCTGGCGTGAGGTTCCCTAGCGGCAGGTCAGAGTGCCGAGATAGGCGATGATGTCGCTGCGGTTCTGTGCCTTGGCGATGCCTGCGAAAGGCATGAAGTTTCCCGGTACGGTCTTGGCCGGATTGGTGAGAAATCGGTCGAGGTTTTCCGGCGTCCAGACGAGCCCGCTTTTCTGCATGGCGGGTGAGTAATTGTAATCGGCCACGCTTGCGGCTTTGCGACCGACAAGATCGCAATGTTTGGAGCCGACGCTGTTTGCCTGCGGCATGTGGCAGGCGCGGCATTGGGAATAGAGCGTCTTGCCGTGTGCGGCATCGCCCGTTTCCAGCGCGGTTGCCGATGCAAGCGGCCAGAGCGCCGCTACGGCGATCAATGTGACGAGGCGCATATTGGCTCCTGAAAAAGGACGGAGCCCGATTTCTCAGGCCCCGCCAGTTGCACAGCTCGGACGTGCTATTCCATGAAGGCGGAGGGCACCGGCACCTCGCCAAGCGCGGAGCGCAGAACGGCCCAATGCATCGCCTCGTCGCCGAGGATGCTTGCGGCCGCCTTCGCAAGATCGCGGTTCTCAAATTGCGGCACTGCGCCCAGATAGGCGCTGATCGCGCCCTTCTCCAGACCGGCGGCGAACTGCAGAACATCGGTCTGCGACTTCAGGGTTTCCGCGGGGAAGCCGTAATCCTTCAGCGCCTCGACGGGCTTGCCGCCAAGCTTGCCGACAGTCTCGCGCAGCACATCGGCATGGCTCTTGTGATGGCCCTGGAAGGTGAGGGCGAGTTTCTTCACGTCAGGCTTCAGCAGGCCGCTTTCGGCGCCGAGCTGATAGGCGGCGATTGCCTGAAGCTCCGCACCGAGAGCGGTGTTGAGAATGCCGATATCGGTCGCGCTTGCGGCATAGGCCGATGTTGCGCGAACGAGCGTGCCGCCGCCTGCGAGCAGGGCAACCGCTGCAGCCGACAGCGTTGCGCCGCCGCCCGCGACGAGGACGTTGCGCCGGCTCATCTTCAGCTCCGGATGGGTATGATTGTCTCTATCGGGATTTGTCATTTTTCTCTCCTTGGTGAATTGGCCAAGCGGCATCGTTCGAAGGAGCGATGCTCTTCGGTTCGTTTCTCGATCGATCGGGTGTGGCCGCTTTTTTGAACCTGCGGCCTAGTCGGGCGGCAATTGCGGCAGACGGCCGCTTGCCGTTTGCAGGCGACTCAAAACATTCGCAACAATGCGATCGCAACGTGCGCCGTCGAAGCCGAAGGCGTCGGGAAGCGCCGCATCCAAAGCGTCTTTCAGTTCTTCGCGCAGAAGTTTGTTCGCCCGGTGAAGACGCGTCTTCACCGTGTCGGCGGGAATGTCGAGGACGCGCGCCGTTTCTTCCACGGAGAGTTCCTCAATCGAACGCAGGACAAACACGATGCGGAAATTTTCCGGCAGGCCATCGACGGCGCGCTCGATCAAGGCGCGGGCTTCGCTGCGCCGCTTTTCGGCATCGGGGGTCGGGAAAGGCGGGTTGGCGCCCGGCGCGCTTTCGCGCTCGTTTGCCTCATCGAAATTCTGGGGAACCGGCGGGCCGCGGCGGCGCAGCCGGTCGAGCGCTTCATTGGCGGCGATGCGGGCGAGCCAGCTTCCCAGCCGCGCGGGGTCCTGCAGCCGTTCCAGATGGGTGAAGGCGCGCAGCCAGCTTTCCTGCACGGCGTCTTCGGCTTCCGTTTCATTGCGCAGGATGGAGCGCGCGACGCGGAAAAGGCGCTGATTGTAGCGGCGCATGATGAGCTCGAATGCCCGCTTGTCGCCATGCCGCAAGGCGGCGACAAGCGAGGCATCGTCGAGGTCCACCAAAGACGGGCTCGGAAGGGGGGATTTTTGCTCTTCCAGGTTCATTGCCGTCATCCTCGCGCTTCCTGAAGGGGTTGCATATGAGAGACGAGATGGAAGCGCAAAAGGTTCCCGCAGCCCGAAACAAAGGCTAGAGGCGGCCTTTTGCCTTGGCGATGGCCGCCATCTGGCCGAAAAGGGTGGCGGCGTCATTGGGGGTGTTTTCGCCCGAAAACTCCTTGTAGAGCGTCGTGACGTTGACGACGATGCGCTCCCCGTCGCCCCAGCTGTCGTAGTCGGACATGTCTATGTCCTGCGTCGCCTCGAAGGCCGAAAGCCCGGCATCGTAGCGTTTTCTGGCCTCGTCGCGCGTATAGGCGAGATAGTCGCGGACCGCGCGCACGCCTTTTTTGTCGGTGATCGGCCCGTGGCCCGGCACGACCGTTTCGACATCCATGGCGATGATGCGCTCGCATGCCTCGATCCAGTTTGCGACCGGGCCTTCCCACATGATTGGGTGGCCTTCGATGAAAAGTATGTCGCCGGTGAAAACGACCTTGTCGGCTGGCACATAGACCAGCGCGTCGCCCGGCGTATGAGCCGGGCCGACATGCATGATCTTCACGGTCTTGTCCCCGACCTGCCGGGTGATTTCGGTCTCGAATGTCGTTGTCGGCAGGGTTTGCGTCACGCCCTTGAAGTCGAAGGCGCCGAAACATTTGGTGATGAAGCGGCCGAGATCGCCCAGTTGCGGGGCCATGTCGAGGAAGCCCGCGAGAAGCTGCGGCGGCTCATGCGTCATGGCTTCGGCGGCGAGCTTGTGCGCGATGATTTCCGCGCCCGCGCAGCATTCATTGCCGTTGCAGTGATCGCCATTGTGATGCGTGTTGACGACGGTGCCGATGGTTGCCGCCGCTTTCGGCTCGGCCTTCTTCATCGCGGCGAGCATTTCGCGCGTCAGCGGCACGTCGAAGAGCGTATCGACGAGAAGCGACTCGCCCCGATCAACGATCAGCCCCGCATTGGACCAGCCCCAGCCGCCATCCGGCTGCAACCAGGCATAGCCGCCATTTCCGAGGTCGTGCAGGCCCTTGGTATATTGATAGCGGCTCAGACCGAGGCTCATCTTGTTCTCCGTCGCGTTATGAAATTCCCGTCATGCCGCTGTCCACGGCCAGAATTTGCGCGTTCACGTAAACGGCTTCGTCCGACATGAAGAAGAGCGCCGCATAGGCGATTTCCCATCCCGTGGCTTGCCGTCCGAAAGGCGTCGGCGAGCGTCCGCGCGAGGGGCGGCCTTGCGTGGCCAGGCGCCCGAGCGGCGTATCGACAAGGCCCGGAGCGATGATATTGGCGCGAATGCCGCGCCGTGCGCCTTCAAGCGCGACATGGCGCATGAGCCCGCCCAGCGCCGCTTTCGATGCGTCATAGGAGGGGAGGCGCGAGCCGGCGACGAGACCGGCGATCGACGAGATGAAGATGATCGACGATCCCTCGGCGAGTTTCGGCAGGGCTTCCTTGCAGGCGAGCATCGGCCCGCGCAGATTGACGGCGAGCGCCTTGTCCCAGTCGTCGGCATTTGCACCCGCAAGTCCGAGCGCGCCGACGCCGATGCCGACATTGAGCACCATGCCGTCGAGGCCGCCCAGCGCTTTTTCGGCTTCCGCGATCATGCGCGTGATGTCGTCGGGTTTTGCCATGTCGGCGGTGATGACGCTGGCCTTGCCGCCTTCCCTGGCGATGGTGGCGGTGGTTTCTTCCGCCGACGCCTTGTTGATATCGGCGACAGCGACGGACGCGCCTTCGCGCGCAAAGAGCACCGACATGGCGCGGCCATTGCCGATGGGGTCGGTCGCCGCATCGACGACGCGCTGGCCGCCACCGACGATCAGGATCTTGCGGCCTTTCAATCGGCCGCGTCCCGGCGCCTCGCCGCGCGACTCAGCCGAGAGCGGCCTTACATAGCGTTCCCTGGGCGTTTCTTCGTCAGCCATTGCTCATGCTCCGCTTGATTTCTTCAAGGCCGCTTCCGGCGATGTCCGTTTCCTCGATCTCGATCTCAAGCGTTTCGAGATAACGGCAGACGAGCAGGTAGACGCCGATCACGATGACAAGCTCCTGAACGCCTGTATCCCCCAGATGTTGCCGCGCCACATCGAAGAGCGCCTTGCCCGCCTTCACATTTGCGACGAGATCGTCGGCAAGGGCGAGCGCCGCATTTTCGGCAGCCGTGAATGCGGGCGATGGCAGATCGCCGCTTGTCGCCTCGATGCGCGCTTGCGAAAGCCCCAGCACGCGCGACACGCGGATATGCTGGTGCAGCTCATAAGCCGAGCCGCAAAGATGGCCGACACGCAGGATGACAAGCTCGCGCAGCTCCGCATCGAGAACACCCTCATTCAGATAGGCGTTGATGAGCGACATGAAGGGCGCGAAGGAGGGGCCGCTGCCCGCCAGCATCTTGAAGATGTTGAGCGCGGGCAGCGTTTCCAGAAGTTTCCGGTTCGCCTCCGGCAATGTCGCCGGATCGGGATAGGGCAGGCGTGCCATGCTCAGGCCTTCATGCCGGGCAATTTGACGCTCGGCTCCTTGCCTTTTTCCTCGATATCGACGTCGAAGGTTTCGAGGAAATAGCAGGCTGTCGTGTAGAAGCCGATGGTGATGACCAGTTCCTGCATCTCCTTGTAGGAGAGCTTCTCGAGCAGCGGATTGAAGGTGGCGTCCGACGCACGGGTGTTTGCCACCACATCGTCGGTGAAGCGCATCACGAGGCGTTCCAGCTCGTTGAAGGCCTTGGCGTCCGGGCCTTCATGGATCGCCTTGATCGTTTCTTCGGGCATGCCGAGCTGGCGCGAAATGCGCTCATGCTGGTGTACCTCGTATTTTGCCTTTTTCAGCACGCCGACGCGGACGATGGCGATTTCGCGCAGGATCGGGTCGAGCTTGGCATGCATCAGGATCGCATTGCCGAACTTCGTAAAGCTGTCCAGCATGTCGCCGGAATGGCCCATCATCTTGAAGATATTGAGCGGCGGAAGTTTCTTGTAGGCTTCCTTGGCGCGGCCTTCGGCCTTTGCCGGATCGAAATACGGTATGCGGGCCATGCTGGTCCTCCCTGTGGATTGCCGTAGCGTTTTTCTTGTTGCGATCAGTCTAGCGGCGGCGGGCCGCCCGTCCAGCCCGGCGAGCGCTTGCTCCGGGCCAATTCGACGCTAAACTCCGGTCCAGAAACAGGACGGTCAACGTTCGTCAGTTGCACAAGCGATACTCCCGGGGGAGGAAGACCGATGTTCGATCGCGAGCACATCAATTCCGTTGCCGATATCACGCGCCGTCAGGCTCGCATGCAGCCGGACGCCGTCGCTCAGGTTTTCGAGGGGCGGGTGACGACCTATGGCCAGCTCGACGAGCGGTCGAACCGGGTGGCGCAGGGCTTCATCGCCGAAGGATGCAAGCCGGATGCGCGCATCGGCTTCATCGGCAAGAACTCGGACCGCTATTTCGAAATGCTGCATGGCGCCTTCAAGGCCAAGACGGTCGTGGTCGGCGTCAACTGGCGTCTTGCACCGCCCGAGATCGCCTATGTGTTGAATGACGCAAAGGCCGAGATGATTTTTGTCGGCGCGGAGTTTTATGACGTCGTGGCGCAGGTCGTTGGCGAGTGTCCCACAGTGCGGCGCGTCATTGCGCTGGATGGCGGACACGAGACATGGACATCGTTCGACGACTGGCGCGACAGTTTCCCGGCCACCGATCCGCATTTCCCTGACACGATGGATGACGATGTCATCCAGCTCTATACGAGCGGAACGACCGGCCATCCCAAGGGCGTTCAGCTCACCAACCGGAACTACATGGCGATCCTCGAAGAGGGGCAGCTTTCGGGTTGGGCCAAGTGGAACAGCGACGAGGTGGTGCTGGTCTGCATGCCGCTTTTCCATGTGGCAGGCGTCAATATCGGTATCATCGGCCATGCGCAGGGCACGAAGAACATCATCCTCAAGGATGTCGATCCGCAGGTGATCCTGAGGCTCATCGAGCAGAAAAAGATCAACATCGCCTTCATGGTGCCGGCGGTGATCCTGTTCCTGCTGCAGCAGCCCAATATCAACACGACGGACGTGTCCTCCATCCGCCAGATTCTCTATGGCGCATCGCCCATTGCCGAAGACGTTCTGAAGCAGGCGCAGGCGCGCTTCGGCTGCGAATTCGTGCAGCTCTACGGGCTGACCGAGACCACGGGCGGCGCGACGCATCTTCCTCCGCATGCGCATGATGTGGCGCTGGGCAAGCTGCGCTCCTGCGGCGTTCCCAATCCGCAGACAATGATCCGCATCGTCGATGAAAACGGCAAGGACGTGCCGCAAGGCGGCGTCGGCGAAATTCTCATCAAGGGCGGCTCGGTGATGAAGAGCTACTGGAACAAGCCGCAGGCGACGACGGAGTCGATCAAGGACGGCTGGTTCCATTCGGGCGATGCCGGTTATTTCGACGCCGACGGCTATCTCTATATTCACGACCGCGTGAAGGACATGATCGTGTCGGGCGGCGAAAACGTCTATCCCGCCGAAGTCGAGAACGCGCTGTTCGGCCATCCGGCGATTGCCGATGTCGCGGTCATCGGCGTGCCCGACGAGCGCTGGGGCGAGGCGGTGAAAGCCTGCGTCGTGCTGAAGCCCGGCATGACGGCGGAACCTGCCGACATCATCGCCTTTGCAAAGACGCGCATTGCAGGCTTCAAGGTGCCGAAGTCGATCGACTTCGTTGCCGCCTTGCCGCGCAATCCGTCTGGAAAAATTCTGCGTCGCGAATTGCGCTCTCCCTACTGGGAAGGCCGCGCGCGCATGGTGAACTGAGGTTCACCTTCTTTTGAATACCTCATCTTTCGGGGCGGGCCGCAGCGTCGCGCTCCGAGGGATGTCAGCATTGAAAAGCCCCGGAGAAGACTGCCATGAACCTGACCGTTGACAAGACATTGCCGCCGTTCAAGCCGCTGAAACAGAAGCCGCCCAAGATCACGGTGACGCGCAAGGATGACGGCACGGTCTATATCGCGTCAGACCATCCGCTCGGCGAATTGAAGCGCTCGACGGTTCATCTTCTCGAGGAGAAAGCGGCGCTGCATCCTGAGCGCAATTTCATCGGCGAGCGCGATGCATCGGGCGCCTGGAACTACATCACCTATGGCGAGGCCAATCGCGCGGCGAGCGCCGTCGCCAGCGCGCTTCTTGCGCGCGGGCTCAATCAGGACACGCCGCTCGTCATCCTGTCGGGCAATTCGATCCCGCATGCGGTGATGACGCTTGGTGCGCTGAAGGCGGGCGTCCCCGTCGCGCCGGTCAGCGTTCCCTATTCGCTGATGAGTTCCGACTATTCGAAGCTGCGCCACGTCATCGCGTTGACGCAGCCCAAGATGATCTTTGTCGACAAGGCGGCGGTCTTTGCCAAAGCCATTCAGGCGCTCGACCTGAAGGGCGTCGAGGTTGTCGCCGTTGAAGGCGAAGTGCCCGGCATTCCGACGCTTGCCTATGCCGATCTGATCCAGACGCCGATCAGCGCCGATGTCGCTCGCGTCATGGACGAGATCACGCATGACACGGTCGCAAAATATCTCTTCACCTCCGGCTCGACCGGCATGCCGAAAGGCGTGCTGCAGACGCATCGCATGATCATGGCGGTCGTTGCGGCGCAGCAGGCGCTCCGCACCGAAGAGTCCGATCCCGACGACGTTCCCGAAAGCCTCGAATGGATGCCGTGGAACCACATCTCCGCGGGCAATATCGGCTTCAACGGCAATCTCAATGCAGGCGGTACCATTCATCTCGACAATGGCAAGCCGATTCCGGCGCTGTTCGGCGAGACGATCCGGAACCTGCGCGAAATTTCCCCGCGCGTTTTCGGTTCCGCGCCTGTCGCTTTCGCGATGCTGGCCGATGCGATGGAAAAGGACGTCGAGCTTCGCGGCAGCTTCTTCCGCAAGCTTGAAATGATGGGCTATGGCGGCGCGACGCTTTCGAGCGATCTATATGATCGCATGCAGGCGCTTGCCATTGCCGAGACGGGTCATCGCATTCCGCTGACGACCATGTATGGCGCGACCGAGACGCAGGGCGTGACCGTGGTTCACTGGATCACCGAGCGCGTCGGCCTTATCGGCCTGCCGCTTCCCGGCATCACGCTGAAGCTTGTTCCCAACGGCACCAAGCTTGAAGTGCGCGTCAAGGGTCCGACCGTGACGCCCGGCTATCTCAACGATCCGAAGAAGACGCAGGAAGCCTTCGACGAAGAGGGCTATTACTCGCTGGGCGACGCCGCGCGTTTCCTCGACCCCGATCGTCCCGAAGAGGGCCTCGTCTTCGATGGTCGCGTCACGGAAGACTTCAAGCTGTCGTCGGGTACATGGGTTTCGACCGGCACGCTGCGCGCCGATGTCGTTGCCGCTTGCTCGCCGCTCCTGCAGGACGCAGTCGTTTGCGGCCTCGACAAGCCCTACATCGCGCTTCTTGCCTGGCCGAATATCGCGGCTGCGCGACAGATCGCCGGTCTGGCCGACGACGCGACAGCGGACGAGATCGTCGCGCATCCCAAGGTCGTCGAATTCGTCAAGGATCGCCTCACGCGCCATAACAAGGCGGGCGGCGGATCGTCGTCGCGGATCGGGCGCATCATTCTGATGACCGAGCCGCCCTCCATCGACGGCCACGAGATGACCGACAAGGGCTATGTCAACCAGCGTGCGACGATGGAGCGCCGCGCTCACCTCGTCGAACGGCTCTATGAAGAAAATCCGCCTGCGGATGTGATCGTGGTTTGACGCATCAGCCCCAGTTGCAATTGTCATCCCGGGACTTGTTCCCGGGATCCATGCAGCCTTGCGACGGTTCGAGTTTCAGATGGGTCCCGGGAACAAGTCCCGGGACGACGCATTAAGTGCCGAGGATTCCCATGACCACTCGCCCCCGCGACATTCTCGATTTCTGGTTCGGCGCGGGCCCCGACAAATGGTTTGCCAAGGACGACGCCTTCGACGCCGAGATCAAGCGTCGTTTCAGCGTCGCGCATGGCGAGGCGGTGTCGGGCAAGCTCGATGAATGGCTGCGCGATGCGCAAGGCGCGCTCGCGCTCGTCATTCTCCTCGACCAGTTCTCGCGCAATCTCTTTCGCAACGATCATCGCGCCTGGGTGCAGGATGCGCAGGCGCTGGCCGTGGCGCGCGAGGCGATCCGCCGCCGCTTCGATGTCGAGGTGCCGGTGACGATCCGCAAATGGTTCTACATGCCCTTCATGCATTCCGAGGAGATGGAAGCGCAGACCGAGGGGCTTGCCTATTTCGCGACGCGGCTCGACGAGGTCGAGACGCTGAAATGGGCGGAGGAGCATGCCGACATCATCCGCCGCTTCGGGCGCTACCCGCATCGCAACGCCATACTCGGGCGGCGTTCGACGCCCGATGAGCAGAATTTTCTCGATGCGGGCGGGTTTGCGGGCTGATCGAGCCGCATCACTAGGAAATTTTGGCTGCCGGTGTGATTGAGTATCGGGAAAGCTTTGCCGCCCTCACCGCGCACTCGTTAATGCCCGCCCCCCCTAACTCATTGATTTATAACGGCATCATCTGGCTTTCGCAGTGGCACGGGCATTGCGAAGGCATGTGCAGACCCATTCTGGCTGGAGACTGCACCCGATGATGACCGATAACGAACTCAACCTGCTCGCCGCCTATATGGTCGATACGCATGGGCGCAAGGCGCTCCATTATGCGGATACGGCGGTGGAGGAGCTTGAGCAGATCGGTGAGCGGTTGCGGGCCGATGCGTGGCGCTCTCTGCGCGGCGTCGTGCTCGACATGGTCGAGGGCCGCCGCAGCAAGGCGGGCAATGTGCTGCACTGAATATCTGCCCATTGACGCCAAGTCAGAAACGCCCCGCTTGCGGGGCGTTTTCATTTGCGGCTTTGCCTCTACATGCTGTGCCGGTAATACTTCCCCCAATAATAAATCAGGGAGATGACGACCAATGGCACTCGATCCGCAGGCAAAAGGACTTCTCGACGCGATGGCCGCAAATCCGGCCCCCCGGATTATGGACCTGCCCGTGGAGCAGGGTCGCGAAATGTATCGCGGCATTGCGGCGACGCTCGACGTGCAGGGCGTGCCGATCGGCAAGACCGAGGACCGGACGATTCCGGGGCCTGCCGGCGAAATTCCGGTGCGCATCTATACGCCGGTCGCCGCGGGCGGCGATGCGCTTCCCGTTCTCGTCTATTTTCATGGCGGCGGCTGGGTCATCGGCGATCTTGAAACGCATGACGCGCTTTGCCGCTCCTTTGCCAATGAAGCGGGCTGCAAGGTCGTCGCGGTCGATTATCGCCTTGCGCCCGAGCACAGGTTTCCGGCGGCGGCGGACGATTCATTCGCAGCGGTCAAATGGGTCGAGGCCAATGCCGCCGAGATCGGTGTCGATGCAACGCGCATCGCGGTTGCGGGAGACAGCGCGGGCGGCAATCTCGCCGCCGTCGTGTCCCAGCTCGCGCGTGATGCGAAGGGCCCGCAGATCGCTTTCCAGCTTCTGATCTATCCGGTCACGGATACGAATACCGACACGGCTTCCTATCGCGACAATGCCACGGGCTATTTCCTTGAGCGCGACGGCATGAACTGGTTCTTCGATCATTATCTCGGAGATGGCGACCGCAACGATCCGCGCATTGCGCCGTTGAAGGCCGCGTCGCTTGCCGGTCTGCCGCGCGCTTACGTCATCACGGCGGGTTTCGATCCGCTGCGCGACGAGGGCCGTGCCTATGCCGATGCGCTGAAGGCCGCCGGCGTTCCGACCGAGCATGTGAATTATGAAGGCATGATCCACGGCTTCTTCAATCTGCGTGGCGCATTCGACGTCGCCCGCGATGCGGTGAAGTCTGCAGCGAAGGCGCTGAAGGAAGCTCTGGCATGAGGCCTGCGCTTCGCAATCCGGCTGTCCATCCCTTTTCAGGGATGGACGTGCCGCATCTCCTTGCAACACATGCTGCTGCGCGCCCGAACCATCCGTTCCTGATCTGGGAGCCATTCGAGGGCGCGTCGCGCACCTGGTCCTACGCGCAATTTGCCGACGACACGGCGCGCGTTGCGGCGGGCCTCAAGGCGCGTGGCGTGAAGCAGGGCGAGCGCGTGCTCGTTCATCTCGACAATTGCCCCGAAACGATCATCGCCTGGTATGCCTGCGCGCGTCTCGGCGCGGTCGCGGTCACGACCAATGCGCGATCCGTTGCCGATGAGCTGACTTATTTTTCGGATCATGCCGCTGTCGTTGGCGCGATCACGCAGCCGAAATTTGCCGAGCTTGTGGCTTCGAGCTGCAGGGCGATCAAGTGGCTTGCGATTACCGAGACGGATAATGGTGCGCCTGCCGAAAGCGCCGAGCGCCCGCAAGGTTCGGAAAGCTTCGCCGCGCTTTACGGCGATGCGAGCGCCGCGCCGATGCGCCCCGCCGATCCGGACGCCAATGTCGGCGTTCAATATACGTCCGGCACAACGTCGCGCCCGAAGGGCGTCGTCTGGACGCATGCGAATGCGCTGTGGGGGGCCAAGCTCTGCGCGATGCATGAAGACCTGCGGCCCGACGATGTGCATCTCGTCTACCTGCCGCTTTTTCATACCAATGCGCAGGCCTATTCCGTTCTCTCAACGCTCTGGGTCGGCGGCACGATTGTCGTGCAGCCGCGTTTCTCCGCCTCGCGCTTCTGGGATGTGTCGCTGAAGCATCGCTGCACATGGACATCGATGGTGCCCTTCTGCCTCAAGGCGCTGATGGAGCACGCCGTACCGGAGAAGCATTTCTATCGCCTCTGGGGCAATGGCGTTGCGAGCCTGCCGACCGACGCGCATTTCCGCGTTCGCACCATCGGCTGGTGGGGCATGACGGAGACGATCACGCATGGCATCGTCAGCGACGTCAATGTGCCTGCGCCGCCGATGAGCATCGGCAAGCCGTCGCCTGCTTACGAGATTGCAATCGTCAATGATGACGGCACGCCGACGGCGGTCGGCGAAACAGGCGGTCTGCTCATTCGCGGCATTCCCGGCCTTTCGCTCTTCAAGGAATATCTCAATAACCCGGAAGCGACGGAGTCGAGCTTTGATGAGAGAGGCTTCTTCATCACTGGCGACCGCGTGCAGCTTCTCGCAGACGGCTATATCCGCTTTGCCGATCGCGACAAGGATATGCTGAAAGTCGGCGGCGAGAATGTTGCGGCATCCGAGATCGAGCGCGTCGTGATGACGGTGCCGGGCATTGCCGAATGCGCCGTCGTTGCGCGCAAGGACAAGATGCTCGACGAGGTGCCTGTCGCCTTCCTGCTCGTTCCGGGCGGAGAAGCGGCTGCGGCGAAAGACCTCAAGGAGCAGGTGATGGCTGCCTGTCGCAATGGCCTTGCTGATTTCAAGCGTCCGCGCGACATTCGTATTGTCGCGGAGTTGCCGCGTTCGACACTCGAAAAAATCGCCAAGGCTGAGCTTCGCAAGATCGTCGAGGCAGAGGCCGAGGGCAAATAGGCTCCCGTTGCGGCGGGAGTGAGGGTTCGTCTCATGTCTCTTGCCTCTCGTACTGAAACCAGTCCCTGGGCTCTCTTCGTGCCGAAGCTCGTCACCGTGCTTGGTGAAGGCTATGGCCCGAAGGAGTTTCGCCACGACTTCATTGCGGGCCTGACGGTCGCCATCGTTGCGCTGCCGCTTGCCATGGCGCTGGCCATTGCGAGCGGCGCGACACCGGACAAGGGCATCATCACAGCCGTTGTCGCCGGTTTTCTCATCTCGGCGCTTGGCGGCTCGCGGTTTCAGATCGGCGGGCCGACCGGCGCCTTCGTCGTCGTCGTCTTCAACGTCATTGCAAAACACGGCTATGACGGGCTCGTGCTCGCAACGCTGATGGCAGGCTTGATGCTGATCGCTGCAGGGCTCTTCCGCGTCGGCACTTTCATCAAATATATGCCGCAGCCCGTCATCACGGGTTTCACCGCGGGCATCGCCGTCATCATCGCGTCGAGCCAGATCAAGGATTTCTTCGGTCTGGCGGTCGAGAATGTTCCCGCTGAATTCTTTCCCAAGCTTGAGGTGCTGGGCCTCGCCCTGCCCAGTTTGCACCTCGGCACGCTTGGCGTAGGCGCGGGGGCGCTTGCGGTCATATTGCTTTTGCGGCGCTATCGTCCGAGCTGGCCGGGTTTTCTCATCGCGGTCGTACTCGCCTCTGTTGCCGTGTGGCTGTTCCAGATTTCGACCGACACCATCGGCTCGCGCTTCGTCGGTCTTGAGCCGAGCTTCGCGCTCCCCGCCTTTCCCGAAGTCAGCTTCGCGCGCATCACCGAGCTTTTCCCGAGCGCCTTCACCATCGCCTTTCTGGCAGGCGTAGAGTCGCTCCTCTCCGCGCTTGTTGCCGACAGCATGACGGGACGGCGGCATCGTTCGAACTGCGAGCTTGTCGCCCAGGGTGTTGCCAATTGCGCGTCCGCTCTTGTCGGCGGATTGCCTGCGACCGGCGCGATTGCACGCACCGCGACCAATATCCGTTCCGGCGCGAAGAGCCCCATAGCAGGCATTCTTCACGCCGTATTCCTTCTCGCCTTCATGCTGGTCGCCTGGCCGCTCACGGCTTACATCCCGCTCGCCGCGCTTGCCGCCGTGCTTGTCGTCGTTGCGTGGAACATGAGCGAGATCGACCGCTTCCGGAATCTGATGAAGGCGCCATTCGGCGACCGCATGGTTCTGCTCATCACCTTCGGGCTCACCGTCGTCGTCGATCTCACCGTGGCCATCGAGGTCGGCGTCATGCTCGCCGCCGTTCTCTTCATGCATCGCATGTCCGAAGCGGTCGAGGTGCAGGCGCATCTCAAACTCATCGACGAGGATGTGAGCGACGATGCGCCGCGCGGCGATGTCGATCCGTTTGGCGAACATGAATTGCCGCCGGGCGTCGTTGCGAGTTTCATCAACGGGCCGTTCTTCTTCGGCGTCGCCATGCGCCTCGGCGAGGTTCTCGACCGGACGGGGCCTGTCTCGAAGGTCTTCATTCTGAGCCTGCGCGACGTGCCGCTTGTCGATGGCTCAGGCGCGAGCGCCATCCTGACCTTGCTCGAGCGTTGTCATCGCAATGGCACGCAGGTCATCATCAGCGGCGTTCAGGCGCAGCCGAAGAAGGTTCTGACCGATATGGGCATGTTCGACGACCCGCATGTCATGGTCGTCGCCGACTTCGATACAGCGCTGGCAAAATCGCGCGAGCTTGTCGCCTGATCAACCGAGCAGCTTGCCGGGGTTCATCACGCCCTTGGGGTCCATCTCGCGCTTGATGCTTTTCATAAGCTCAAAGCCGATTGCGCCTTTTTCTTCCGCGAGCCACGGCACATGGTCCATGCCGACGCCGTGGTGATGGCTGATCGTGCCGCGATTTTCGAGGATCGCATCGGAGGCCGCGCGCTTGATCGCCTGCCATTGCGCGACCTCGCGGTCGAGCTGGCGCGGAAAGATGAAAGTGAAATAAAGGCTCGCCCCGTCTGGATAGGAATGGCTCACATGGGTCATCACGATGCCGCGCCCGCCGGGCTCGGGCAGGTTTGCCTCAATCGCCTTTTCAATCGCGCTCGCCACAGCATCTTTCAGCGTTGCGATGTTCGACCAGCGCGTCGATGTTTCCAGCGTGTCGAGGCCGAGCCCATGATCGAGCATCGGATCGCGCATATGGGGCGAGCCGAAGCGGCCGTGATACCAGCGTTGGCCGGGGCCTGTGCCGAGCTTCATCGCGCCGAGCGATTTGCAGATTGCTTCCGTGCGTGCCTGCGCCCAGGCCACCGTCTCGCCATCGCCTTCATGGCCGATCAGCATCAGGCAGGGCGCATCGTTGAAGCCGCGAAAGCGCAGATAGGCCTGCTGCAGGCGGGCCTTGAGGCTCGTCGGTGATGTCGTCGAGGAAGCGGCCTGAAAGAAATGCGTTTCCGGCGCATCGGAGAGGCGCACCATGGCGACGGGAATTTCGGCGTGGTTGATGCGCCGCGCCGCTTCGACGCCAGAGGTAAAATCCTTGAAGAGATAGCCGCGATAATCCTTGAGCGCCGGTATCTCGTGGATCTTCACGGTCGCTTCGCAGATGACGCCGAGCGTGCCTTCCGAGCCTGCGACGAGCTGGTTGAGGTTGGGCCCTGCCGCGGAAGCGGGCGTCGCTTCGGTGGTCCAGAAGCCTTTGGGCGTTGCGAGCTTTGCCGAGACGAGCCACTTTTCCGCTTTGCCATAGCGGTTCGATTGCTGGCCCGCGCCGCGCGCCGCGATCCAGCCGCCAAGCGTCGAATATTCAAAGCTTTGCGGATAATGCGCCAGCGTCACGCCATGTTTCTGCAAGGCTTGCTCAAGCGCCGGGCCGTAAATGCCCGCTTCGATGGTTGCCGTCATGGCGACCTTGTCGATCTGGATCACGCGCGTCATCAGCGTCGTGTCGAGCGTGACGACAGCGCCGCCCAGCGATTTCGCCAGCGCATTGATGCCGCCGACAACGGACGAGCCGCCGCCATAGGGGATGAGCGTGATGTCTTCGTCGCTTGCAAGCTTGACGATGGCGAGCACTTCATCGGCGGAGCGGGGATAGACGATGGCATCGGGCGCCATGTCGAGCTTGCCCGCGCGCACATAAAGAAGGTCGTGATAGCTCTTGCCGCGCGCATGGAAGGCGCGCTCGTAATCGTCGATCTTCACCTGATTGCCGCCGACGAGCTGGCGCAATTTGTCGAGCGTCTCCTCGGCCAGCCGGCAGGGCGCAAGTTTGATTTCGGAAAGCGGCTTTGCTGTCGTCGTCGGCAGGCGCGACATGCCGAGCGTTTCGCGTATCCATTCCCATTGCGACGCGCCTTCGGGCAAGGGGTTGTGCTGATTTGAAAGGCCCCAACCATTCCAGCGAAGCGTTGTGCGGTCGATTGTCATAGGTGAGCCTTTTCAGCAGCGGAGCGTTAATGCGGCGGGAAGAATGTCGAAGCGGGCAGGCAGGCGTCCGGGCGCTTCGCCATCCACGTCGAGAAGAACCATATCGTTGCCCGTCTGCGTCGCGGTGAGCGAGCGGGCGCGGAAGTGCATGACTTTTTCGTGTTCGAGATGCGTGCCGTCGCGCAATGACTTGTCGCCGGTCAGCATGTCCTTGAATGTCGTGTCGCGCATGATGACGATATCGAAATTGCCATCGTCGGGGACAGCATCCGGCGCGATCTTCATGCCGCCGCCGAAGAATTTGCCATTGGCGACGGCGCAGACGCCGACATTGACGGTCTGGTCGAAGCCCGTATCGGCGGTGAGGCGCACGGGTTTCGACTTGTAGCGCCAGGCGGTTACGAGCGTCGCCCAGAGAAAGGCGAAGCTGCCGCCGAAAAGTTTTGAAAAGCGGGCGCGATTGACCGCGCGCACCACGGCGCCGGAAAGGCCGAAGCTTGCGATATTGTTGAAATAGCGCGTCGCCTCGCCGCCATCCTCATTGGTGAAGGTGAGGCGGCCGAGGTCGATCTGCCGCGTCGTCCCGCTGGCGATGCGCTTGATGCAGCCATCGAGATCTTCGGGCAGGTCGAAGGTCTTGCGGAAATCGCCGCCCGTGCCGGTGTTCAGGATTGCAAGATGGGCGTGCGGGTTGATCGCCACGCCATTTTCAAAAAAGCCGTTCACGACTTCGCTGATCGTGCCGTCGCCGCCGACTGCGATCACGAGTTGCGCGCCTTCCTTCAGCGCCTTGCGCGCAAGCTCGGCGGCAGGCAGGAAACGCGGCGTCGAATGCGATGTCGTGAAATGCGCGCGCACAGGGCCCAATTCGCGTTCAAGCGCCTCCGCGATCAGCCGCCAGCCGCGGCCCGTTCGTCCGCCGCCGGAGCGCGGATTGACGATGGCGGCAACGTGTGGGGTCATGGGCGGGCCGCCTTCGGTGCCTCGACCATGGTGGCGACGTTCAACACGCCGGGTTGCGTCGATGGTTGCGTCGTGAACAGGCGAAGGGCGTCGGCAATTTCATTCGCCATTCTTGTGTCGTCCCAGCCAAGCTCGCGCGCCATGACGGCGAGCACTCTGTTGATCGCCGCAGCGCCGGGATGACCAAGCGTGCCAAGGCCCGTGCGGCGGAAGAGAACGTCGGACAGATGCCGCGCCATTTCATGGCGGATCGCATGCACGACCTGAACGCAGAGCACCGGGTTTCCGGCTGCGACGCGGCGCATGAGTTCGGCGCGCTCGCCCGGCCGCTCATCGGCGGTTGCGAGCACTTCATCAACGCGGCTGCCGTAGAAATTGCAGAGGTTTTCGACGACCTCCTTCGGCAATTCGCTGTGGCGCTTTTGCGTCCGCGTGATGAAGCTTTTCAGCCGCCCGATTTCGCCGCCATAGACGGGCGTGCAATGGGTTTCGCATTTGGCCTGACGGCCAAGCTTTGCAAGCGCCATATCGACGATCTGCTCGGCAAGGTGGCGCGAGGTCGTCCATTTGCCGCCAAGCGCGGAGATGAAGCCATCGACGCCGTTCAGCTCCTCATGGTCGCAGACTTCCGCCTCGCGGCTTGCCTTGTAGCTGTCTTTGGGGCCGGTATCGCCCGGCGCATTGTCGATCAGCGGGCGGATGCCGACATAGAAATGCAGCACGTCCTCGCGCTTCAGGTTCAGCCCCGGCAGTCCGTCATTCACGACGCTCAGAAAATCGCGGAGGTCGTCTTCAGTGACGCCGACGCGGTCCGGGTCATCCTTGAAGACCGTATCCGTCGTGCCGATGATCGTGTGGCCGCGCCAGGGGATCACGAAGAAGTGCCCGCCAATGTCGGACTGGATCGCCAGCGCATTCTTGCCGGAGATTTCGCGCGTGATGATGTGGATGCCCTTGGAGCGGATCAGCCCGCGCGAGGGCTTGTCGTCTTCGGCAAGGCTCATCATGCGGTCGGCCCAGGGCCCGGCGGCATTCACCGTCACCTTGCCCCTGATCGTATGCATCTCGCCGGTCACGTGATCCTTCACATGGACGCCGGTGACGCGATGGCCGCGTCCGATCGAATCCTGCGTTTCAAAGCCCGTGACTTCCGCATAGTTGGCGGCATCCGCGCCATATTCGACCGCGCCTTCGATGCATTCGAGGCAGAGGCGTTCGGGCGCGAACATCTGGCAGTCGTAATAGATTTTCGCGCCGGTCAGGCCTTCCGCGCGCAGGCTCGGCATCAGTCGCAATGCTTCATCGCGCGAGATCGAGCGGAAGCCGGGAATTTTCTTGTCGTCGTCGGAGACGAAATTGCGGTCATAGGAAAGCAGATCGTAGAAGGCGAGGCCGATGGAAAGCACCAGCCCGCCCTTCTTGCCATAGCCATAGGTCGGCAGGATGAAGGGCAGTGGATGCACCATATGCGGTGCGATATTCTCCCAGATGCGCCGTTCACGGAGCGATTCGCGCACAAGCTTCAGCTCGCCATTGACGAGATAGCGAAGCCCGCCATGCACCAGCTTTGACGAGCCGGATGTGGTTGCGTGAGCGAAATCGTCTTTTTCGAGCAATGCCACCTTCAGCCCGCGCAAGCTTGCATCCCATGCGGTGGTCGCGCCGGTAACGCCGCCACCGACGATCACGAGATCATATTCGGTGGCGCTCATTTTCTTCAGATCGCGCTGCATCTTGTCCGTCCGCTTGGTCCTTCTTGTGGCGGAGGCTACCGGGCCGGGGGTCATTGGTCCAGTGAGCAGCTCAATGCATCAGCCGCGTTTCTTCAGCCCGTGCTTCCCAAGGCGCCATGTCAGATGATCGACGCGATCCTGGCCGAAAAAGGGTTCGCCCTCGAAAACCATCAGCGGCACGCCCCAATGGCCCGCGGCCTTCTGGGCGGCTTCATTGGCCGTGATGACGGCTTCAAAGCGCGCGGGATCGGCCTCGATGGCGCGATCAAGCTCTGCGAGGTCGAGACCGGCGCGGGCCGCCGCATCCTTCAAATGGTCGCCCTCGTGCCAATTCCGTGTGCCGCCGAAGATGACGCCGCCCACTTCGCGCAAGAATGGCAGGCCCTTGCCCTTTTCGGCGGCGGCGATGCCAAGGCGCGTCAGGCGATGGATATAGGGCTGCTCTTCCGGCACCTCGCCCTTGGCCATATCCATCACGATCGGATCGGGCGAGGGCCAGCGGAAGGGGAGGCCTTCCATTTCGGCGATGCGTACCGTGTCCTTCATCAGATAAGGCGGCCAAAGCGGGTTCACCTGCTTGAAGAAGCCCTTGAGGCGCACGGCGATCGGATAGACGGGGCGCACGTTGCAGCGCACGTCATAGTCGCGTTCCAGCTCCATGAGGCGCGGCGTGACGAGGTAGGAATAGGGCGAGCGGAAGGACCAGAAGAGGTCATATTCGAGTGTCATGCGTGTAATTCCTTTGGATCTTTCCGGCTCGGCGGCAGCGGCTTAATGATTTTCATTAGGGTGCATTTCGCGCATCGCGATGGCAAGGATTTCATACAGGCGACCAGACGCGTGCGGGATCGAAAAAGGGTGCGCGCCGATCGGGATCGAAGCCGGATGCAGGATGTTCGACCTGCATGAGCGGCGCGAGGCATCCGGTTTCCGCAAGCAGCGCCGTCACGGTCGATGCCGCCTCTGGCGGTATGTCGCGATAAAGCGCCTGCAGCCTTTCAAGGCACCAGACCCGATAGCGATGGACGGGGAGGTGATAGCGACACCCCTCGATCTCGACGTCGAAAGCCTTGTGCCGCTTGCTCCATGCAAGCGCATTGGCATTGAGATAGGGCAGATAGCATTGCCCCATATCGGTCAGGATGGGCCGCCAGTCCTCAGGGATCGAACCTGCCGGGTGGAGCGGCCCGTTGACCCGCGTCGCGCGTGCGTTCCACAGGCGCGCCAGCCATTCGTAAACATGCGGTGCTTCATCGCGCATGATGCGGGCAGGCGTCGGATCGAGGCCGAAATGGCGGAACATCGATGCGAAGAAACCGAAATCGGCAAGCGTCGGACGCTCTCCGAGCAGATAGGGACGCGTGGCGAATATCTTGTCGAGCTGTCGCAGGTTGCGGGAATAGATGCTTTCAATGTGTTCGCGCGTCGCCGCCGTGACGCCGTCACCATGAATGTAGCGGTGAAGCTGGCGTCGATAGATGCCCCATCGGCGCAGCCAGAGCGGGCCCGGCACGTCATGCAGCATTTCGGTCGCGATGCGGTGGCTCATCAGTCGCGCGTCCGGCTGATAGCTCCATCGATAATGAAGCGCCGGTCGCCAGAGCCATTCATCCGCATAGTCTTCAAGAAGCTGCGAGAAAAACCGCTGCACCGGATCGGCAGGCAGAACGGCGGGGCCGGGCCAGGCCGCGTCGAGCCATTCGATCATGGGCGAGCTGTCGCTCATCCATCTGCCGTCGGGCATTTCAACGGCGGGCATCTGCGCAAGGCCCGTCTTGCGCGCGACGAGGCGCATGGTCGAGGCGGAGAGTTCGACGCGGCGATGCGGAATCTCCTTGTACCTCAGGAAGGCTTCGAATTTGCCCGTGAAATAGGACAAATCGAGCCCATAGACCTTCATTTCCGCGATGCCGTCCGTCATCCCGCCGTCCCCCGGACTGATTTTTAATGTTGTTCATTAAGAATGCGTTTTACCTGCCTCCAATGCAAGTCCGCTGCTAGAGTTTCGGGCAAATCCAACAAAGCCATCAGGGAGGCATCCATGCCGCAGGTTCAGTCGAACGGCATCACCATCGAATATGAGAGCTTCGGCCCTGCTAACCGCGAAACCGTGCTTCTGATCATGGGGCTCGGTGGGCAGCTCACCATGTGGCCGACGGAGCTTTGCAACGAGCTTGTTCATCGCGGCTATCGCGTCATTCGTTTCGACAATCGCGATGTCGGCCTTTCGACGAAGTTCGATGCGGCCGGAATGCCGGACATGGCGGCGATTTTCGGCGCGTTGATGTCGGGCCAGCCCGCAAGGGCGCCCTATTCGCTCGACGATATGGCGGCGGACGCCATAGGCCTGCTCGACGCGCTCGGCATCAAGCGCGCGCATATTGCAGGCGCCTCGATGGGCGGCATGATCGCGCAGCTCGTCGCGATCAACTATCCCGACCGCGTTCTCTCGCTCACCTCGATCATGTCGACCACCGGCAATCCGACGCTGCCTCAGGCAAAGCCCGAAGCCATGGCCGTGCTGATGACGCCTGCGCCAGAGGGCGATCTCGAAGCGGCCATCGCGCGCGGCATCAATGCCTGGAAGGTGATTGGCAGCCCCGGTTTCCCGACCGACGAGAAAATCCTGCGCGAATGGGTGGGGCGTGACGTCAAGCGTTCGCTCTATCCCGTCGGCACGGCGCGCCAGATGGCAGCCATCGTTGCCAATGGCGACCGGCGCGAAAAGCTGAAGAAGCTGAATGTCCCCGCCGTCGTGCTGCATGGCGGCGACGATCCGCTGGTTCCCGTCGATGGCGGCAAGGATACGGCGGCCAATATTCCCGGCGCCGAACTCATCGTCGTTCCCGGCATGGGCCACGACTTCCCCATCGCACTCGTCAAGACATTCGCCGATGCGATCACCACGGCGACGTCACGCGCCGCGAAATCCAAAGCGGCGGAGTGAGCGCATGACGCAACAGCAGGTAAAAGCGAACGGCATCACGATCAATTATGAGGATCGCGGGCCCGCCGACGGCATGCCGATCCTTTTCGTCAATGGCTACACCTCGACGATGATGAGCTGGCCGCCGGAATTGATGGATGGATTGAAGGCGCGCGGCTTTCGCGTCATCCGTTATGACAATCGCGATGTCGGGAAAAGCGAGAAGCTGAAGGGCATTCCTTCCATCGGCGCTGTTGCGGCGGCGGTGCGCGAGGGAAAGACGCCCGAAATTCCCTATACGCTTTCCAGCATGGCGGCGGACGGTATCGGCCTTCTCGATGCACTCGGCATCAAGCGCGCGCATGTCATGGGCATTTCCATGGGCGGCATGATCGTGCAGGCCATGGCGATCAATCATCCCGATCGCCTCATCAGCGTCACCTCGATCATGTCGACGACGGGCAATCCCGATCTGCCCAAGTCGAGCGAGGCTGCAATGGTGGCCTTGCAGGAGCAGCCCGCATCGGAAGATCGCGAAACGGTCATTCGTCATCGCATGAAAGGGCGGCGCGTTTATCAGAGCCCCGCTTATCCCATGAGCGACGAGGCGCTTTATGCGCGCTGCGCCGCTGAATTCGACCATATGTACTATCCGGAAGGCGCGTCGCGCCAATATGCCGCCATTGTCGGCGATGGCAGCCGCGTGGAACGGCTGAAAAACGTGCGTGTGCCGTTTCTGGTCATTCACGGGCTTGCCGATCCGCTGGTCACGCATGATGGCGGCACCGATACGGCAAAATCCGTACCCGGTGCAAAACTTGAGATGATCGAAGGCATGGGACACGATTTGCCCGCCGAGCTTTGCCCGCGTTTTGTCGAATTGATCGCGGATCACGCAATCGCAGCGGAGAGAAAAGCCGCCGCCGAGTGACGCATTGCTTATAAGCCATGCGCTATGCCTTTATGCCCCGTTCAACTTTCCTCCCTCAGTGCCGATATAGGCTGTTGCACGTATCGACGCGGAGGGAGGAAAGATATGCCCCGTATCAAGACAAATGCCATCACGATCGAGTATGAGACCTTTGGTTCTGCAAAGAACGAGGCAATTCTTCTCATCGCTGGCGCCGGTGCGCAGCTGACGCAATGGCCGGTCGAGCTTTGCAAAAAGCTCGCGAAACGCGGATACCGCGTTATTCGCTTCGATAACCGCGATGCGGGTTATTCGAGCAAGGTCAGCCCGGAGAAAATTCTAAGCTATGCCGATGCTCTGGCCGCATTGACGGAAGGCAAATCCGATTTCGTGTCCTATACGCTCAGCGACATGGCGTCGGACGCGGTCGGTCTTCTCGATGCGCTGAAAATCGAGAAAGCTCACATCGCCGGTGCGGCGATGGGCGGCATGATCGCGCAAACGATCGCCGTCGAGCATCCGGCGCGCGTGCTGTCGCTCACGTCGATCATGTCGACGACCGGCAATCCCGATTTGCCGCCTGCCAATGAAGACGTGCAGCGTCTGCTTCTCGCCACCGCGCCCATGGCGAGCGATATCGAACGCATCGTTGCGCGCGATCTGGAGCTTAGCCGGTTGATCGGCAGCCCCGACTACAAGACCGACGAGGCGGTGCTCAGGGAGTGGGCATTGCGTGACGCGCTGCGCTCCTATTATCCGATAGGCACGCTGCGCCAGATGGCGGCGGTCATCGCGAGCGGCGATCGTCGCGAGGCTCTGGCGACGATCAAGGCGCCGACGGTCGTTCTGCATGGCGGCGCGGATATCTACGTGCCGGTTGCAGCGGGCGAGGATACGGCCAAGGTCATTCCCGATGCGCAGCTTCGCGTCATTGCGGGTATGGGCCACGATCTGCCGGTGGCGCTGGCCGGCCAGATTGTCGAGGCCATTGTCGCGGCTGCAGAGCGCGCGACAGGGCCGAAAGTTGCGGATCAACCGGGCTCGTCGTCTCGCGATAGTGGAAGCGAGCAATCCGGTTTCTTCGCAAATCTGTTCCGACGTTTCCGTCGCGAGCCGGTGCCTGTCTAGGCATAGGTTTGCGGCGACCCAACTCTCCCCTTCAGCTAGGAAGGGTGAGAGTTGGGAGTCGTCGTATTATTTCGAGGTTTGATCTGCCGCGCAGTCTTTTCAGCGGCAGAGCGCCTTGCGGATTTCCGGTCGCGCTTTGTCGAGCTTTTCGCGGAAGTCGTCTTTCTGCATGAAAGCCGCCGCAATCAGCTCGCCGCTGACGCGGCCCTGTTCGACATCGCTGGCAAAGTGCACGCCGACGATGAGGCGGTTGTGGCTATATTCAGCCGCCCGCGCATAAATCCTGTCCTGCTCTTCCGGCACCAGAGCGGTGAGCACCAGCGCCGTCTCATAGGCAAAGGCCGTGTGGCCGCTGGGATAGGACGGGCTGTGCTTCAGATTATCCGTCGGCAGCAGGGCGACGATCTGCGGCAGGCCCTCGACCTGCGACTGATAGGGCCGCTTGCGGTTAAAGGCCTGCTTGGCATCGTCCGACACCTTGATGCTCGTCTGCGTCATCGCGCCGAAAAGGGCGATGGTTGCAGGTAGCGTTTCAGCCAGCTCCTTGTCGGTCTTTGCGGCAAAGACCTGCGGCGCGATCTTGCATGCAGGCGTTGCGATCTTTTCCCAAAGCGGCCGCCCGAACTGGGCGAGCGAGGGCCGCGCCGCATCCTCTATGGCAAGCGCCTTTTCGTCGGCGCTCGCATTCTTCTGCGCATCGAGCACGGCCTGATAGTCGCGCTTCTGCAGGGCGGGCGCTTGCGCGCAAGCAAGCCCTGTGCCCGCCGCAATATCGCTTTGCGGCGGGCAGGGCAGGACTTTGACGAGATCGAGCGTGATTTCGCTTTTCATGTCGCCCGCCGCAAGGGCGGTCGCGGCTGGAAGCATGAGTGCCATGGCGGCGAGCGTGATGGCAGCTTTTCTCATTACGGTTCTCCGTCGGTTATCAGCCGAACATGGCAGAGCTTCGCGTCGGTCGGATGACAGCGCCTCAGACTTCCGCCGAGCCGCCATCGCAAGGGATGACCGCGCCCGTGGTATAGGCGGAAGCGCGTGACGAAAGGAAGATTGCGACGCCTGCAATGTCTTCAGGCGTGCCGATGCGCTTTCTCGGATTGCTCGCCTTGATCGCATCGCCGAATGTTTCGAGCGTCGCCTTCATCATCTGGCTCGGGAAGGGTCCGGGCGCGATGGCGTTGACGAGGATGTTTTCAGACGCGAGGCGGCCTGCGAGATGGCGCGTCAGCATGATGCAACCGGCCTTCGACGACGAATAGGCATAGGTTTCGAGCTCAGGCGGCACGATGCCGTTGACCGATGCGATATTGATGACGCGCGATGGGTCTTCATAGGTCGCGGCCTTGCGCAGCAGCGGCAGCATCTTCTGCGTGACGAAGAAGGGGCCCTTGAGGTTGATGTTCATCACCTTGTCCCAGCCGCTTTCCGAATATTCGTCGATCGGCTCGCCCCAGGCAGCGCCCGCATTGTTGACGAGGATGTCGAGCTTTTCCTCGCGCTTTGCGAGTTCCTTCGCCAGTCCCTCAATGCCCGCCATCGTGCCGAGATCGAAAGGCAGCGAGATGCAGGTGCCTCTCTTCGAGAGTTCTTCGGCAAGCTCGTTGCAGACCTGCGCCTTGCGGGCCGAGATATAGACCTTCGCGCCTGCCTCGACGAAGCCCGTTGCGATCATTTCGCCAATGCCGCGCGAGCCGCCGGTGACGAGGGCAATCTTGCCGCTGACGTCGAAAAGATTTTTCATGCTGTGGTTCCCCAATGTGTTTCTGTTGGGTGAAACCTAGCACGAAGACCGGCGGGCCAGGCAAGGTCAGGGCTGTGCGTCGCTGTCGGCAAGCGCTTCGTTTCTGGTCGCGTCTTCGGCTTCGCGGTTCAGCGCCGTTGCCCCGTGTTTGGGTTGCGTCAGGGGTTCGGGCACGACGACTTTCGAGTGGATGAGGTTCGTGCCCGCCATCTCTCCCTCGGCAAGTTGCAGCGCGAGGCGTTCGGCATCGCGGCGGCGAATATCGTCCGCGACCTTTTCGGCCTGATCTCGCGTGAAGCCCAGCGCTTCAAGTGCGGCGACACCGAAGGCGACGGCGGATTCGTAAGTTTCGCGGATCTGGTAATCGACGTTCTTGCGTAGCAGATCCAGCGATTGTCGCCGGTCGTAGGCGCGCACGTAAAGCTTGGCGAGCGGGAAATGCGCCTGCGCCAGTTCGACGATCTTTGCCGACGCATCGCGTTTGACCACGCAGAGCGCAATCAGCGAGGCGTCTGCCGCGCCTGCCGCGCGCAACACGTCGAGCCTTGTCCCGTCGCCGTAATAGACGCGAAAGCCGAAGCGCGAGGCGGCGCGTATCTGTTCGACATTGGATTCGATCGCCGTCACCTCGATCCCTTGCGAGAGCATGAATTGCGCGACGACCTGTCCGAAGCGGCCAAAGCCGATGATGACGACTTTGCCCTTCGCGTCGGAGAAATCCATTTCCATGATCTCGCCAATGCCCTTGGGTGCGGCGATGCGGTTTGCGATGGCAAAGACCAGCGGCGTCGCGGCAAGCGAAATGGTGACGGCGGCGATGAGCAGACTGGAATTCGTCGGTGACATGATGCCCGCTGTCGCCGCTGCGCCGAAGAGCACGAAGGCGAATTCGCCGCCTTGCGCGAGCACGCCCGCAATGCGTACCGCATCGGCATGGAGCGAGCCGGAAATTCTCGCCAGGCCATAGATGAGGAGGCTTTTCGTCGTCATCAGAATGACGACGGCACCGGCGATGAAGAGCGCATGATCGACGACGAATTTCAGGTCGATGCTCATGCCGATGGCGATGAAGAAGAGGCCGAGAAGCAGGCCGCGAAAGGGTTCGATATCGGCTTCAAGCTCGTGGCGGAAAGCGGATTCTGCGAGCAGCACACCAGCAAGGAACGCGCCCATCGCCATGGAGAGGCCCGCCGCCTGCATGATGAAGGCCGCGCCCAGCACCACGAGCAGCGCGGCAGCCGTCATGATTTCATGCGCGTTCGAATTGGCGAGAATGCGGAACAGCGGGTTCAGCAGATAGCGCGCGGATAGAACGACGGCGGCGACGGCGGCAAGCACGCCGAGCGTTTGCGTCAGGCCGCCTGTCGGCGCGTGTTCGCCCGGCACGAGCAGCGCGACAAGCGCCAGCAGCGGCACGATGGCGAGGTCCTGCATCAGCAGAATGGCGAATGCGCGCTGGCCATAGGGCTGCGTCAGCTCGCTGCGTTCCTCCATCAGCGGGACCGCGAAGGCGGTCGATGAGAGCGCGAGGCCGCTGCCCGCGATGATGGCGGCCCGCCAGCTCATGTCGGCCAGCAGGGCAATGCCCGCCAGCGCCGCGCCGCAAATCATGATCTGTGCGAGGCCGAAGCCGAAAATATCCTGGCGCATGGTCCAGAGGCGCGAGGGTTTCAGCTCGAGCCCGATGATGAAGAGCAGCAGGACGATGCCGAGCTGGGCGAGCGTCAGTACGGCGTCTGAATCGCTGAAGAGGCCGAGGCCCGTCGGGCCGATCACCATGCCCGCCGCCAGATAGCCGACCACGGAGCCGAGCTTCAGCCGTCTGAACAGCGGCACCGCAATGACCGCCGCTCCCAGAAAAATGATCGGGAGGAGCAGGGCGGTGCCTTCATGCGGTGGCGGAAGCGGAACAGCGGTCACGGGCGCGCCTGTTGCTAGGATGCGCCATTCTGCCGTGAAGAACTGTCTTGCGATAGGGCAAACAAAAAGGGCGTCCGCGAGGGACGCCCTTCATTTCTCAATCGCTCAACAATCAGAAGTTGGCGATGTCGAGTTCCATAAGCCCGTCGGCACCGGCCTTGGCGCGTTCGAGCCAGGCGGCGGTCATCGGGATTTCGCGTTCGGCCCAATATTTGGCGAGCGTCAGCTTGCGCTTGTAGAACTCCGCATTGCCGGTGCCTTCCTTGAGCTTTGCCAGCGAAACCTTCGCCATCTGTGCCCACATCCAGGCCAGCGTCACCGTGCCGAAGATGTTGAGGATGTCATAGGAGGCAGCGCCCGCATTGTCGTAGTTCTTCGGCGCGTTCTGCATCAGCCAGCCAGCCGCCTCGCCGAGGCGTGCATAGCCCGTCTTCAGCGGGCCGACGAAAGGCGCCATTTCCGCGTCGCCCTCGTTTTCCTTGATGAAGGCTTCGAGCTTGGCAAAGAAGGTCAGGGTGGCGCGGCCGCCCTTGGCCGTCATCTTGCGAGCGACGAGGTCGAGCGCCTGAATGCCGTTCGCGCCTTCATAGACCTGGTTGATGCGCGCGTCGCGCACGAACTGTTCCATGCCGTTGTCGCGGATATAGCCGTGGCCGCCGAACACCTGCATCGACGCGTTTGCCGCCTCGAAGCCCTTATCGGTGAAATAGGCCTTGATGACCGGCGTGAAAAGCTGGCTCAGGTCTTCGGCTTCCTGGCGTTCCTTTTCGTCGGCGCTGGAGCGCGCAACCGAGAAGAGGAACGAGACATACATGGCAAGCGCGCGCGCCCCTTCCACAAACGAACGGGACGCGATCAGCAGGCGGCGCACGTCCGGGAACACGATGATCGGATCGGCGGGGCCGTCCGGGTTCTTCGGGCCGGTGAGCGAGCGGCCTGCAAGGCGTTCGGTCGCGTAGGCCACGCCGTTCTGATAGGCGACTTCGCCCGCCGCGATGCCCTGAATGCCGACGCCCATGCGTGCGCCGTTCATCATGCCGAACATGCCGGCCATGCCGGCCGACTTCGACTTCTTCACTTCGCCCGTCTCGGTCTTCACCACGGGCGCGCGGCCCTTCAGGTGATAGGCCACTGCATTGTCGAAGTTCAGCACGCAGGTCGCATTGCCCTTGATGCCCATTTTCTTTTCGACGCCGCCGGTCGAAACGCCGTTCGGCCCGAGGATCTCGCCGGTTTTCTCGTCGACCAGCATCTTCGGCACCATGAAGAAATTGACCGTACCAAGATCATCGACATATTTGCCGTCTTCGTTCGGCAGCTTGGCGATGACCATGTGGATGATGTTGTCGGTCATGTCGTGGTCGCCGCCCGAAATGAAGACCTTCGTGCCCGACAGGCGATAGGAGCCGTCTTCCTGTTTGACGGCGCGGGTCTTCATCAGCTTCAGGTCGGTGCCGCAATGCGGTTCGGTCAGGCACATGGTGCCGGTCCAGTCGCCGCTCGCCATGCGCGTCGCCACATGCTCGCGCATCCAGTCCTCGCCCGTCGCCCAGAGCGCGCCAAGCGCCGCGCCCGTCAGGCCCGGATACATGGCGAAAGCCTGATTGGACGAAGAGCCCATTTCGGAGAATGCAAAGGTGATGACGGAAGGCAGGTTCGCGCCGCCCAGTTCCTCAGCCACGCCAAGCTTGTTCCAGCCGCCATCGGCATAGGCCTTGAAGGCTTCCTTGAAGCCTTTGGGCACGCGCACGACGCCGTTTTCCAGATGACAGCCTTCCTCGTCGCCCGACTGGTTCAGAGGCTGCAAAACCTCCTCGCAGAACTTCGCGCCACCCTCAAGGATCGCGCTCGTCATATCCGGCGTCAGCTCCGCAAAGCCCGGCAGATCGGTCCGCTTCTCGATTTCGAGAAGTTCATGAAACAAAAACAGAAAGTCCTCGACCGGGGCTTTGTAGCTCGGCATATCCGTGGCTCCTAGCAGCTTTCAGGAATGTCAGTAGGGGCGGATATTGCAATGGGACGCGGGGGAAGGCAAGTGTGATGCTCTAATTGTGGCTCGGCCCTTCTAGCAATTTGTCTAGAGCGGCGAAAAGCTCGAGAGGGACAAACTTGTGCTGATCACGATACAAGTTCTCAGCAACAAACAGGGGCAATCCACCTGGTCGCCCGCGACTGATCCGCTGGAGTTCTGGTATCTTTTTGAGAATAACCTCTTCAAGTCCATGATCGTCCATCGTGAGATAGGTCCGTCGAACGTTCAATTTCAGTCCGCCGAGATACTCGCACTCTGTGAATGCCTCGCCAGCCTCTTCGGGCCCCAAGATCACAGCCTGCACTTTGTCGATTATCGTCTGTAACCTATCGGCGTCCCACTGAAGCAACGCCGCATAGCTGTCAGCTTGCGTAAGTCCAATAATATCCCGGCTAGTTGGAATTTCGCGGGCGATCAACGCGGCGATAGCCAGCGGGTCGAGAAAGACATTTTCTAAACCATCGCGCTGACAATGGGCCAGTACGACAATCCGACTTGTCGGATTGTTCTTCCCATCCCAATCTATTAATCCAAATACGGAATTATTTCCTGAATCTGACAACGCCTCGACCAACTTTCGAACAACTGCGCAACCTGAATTAATTTCGGATTTTTCAGCAGTCGATTTGATGCCGGTGGGTATAAACTCCAACGATCGCTCTGACGCCAAGTGTGCCTTCAATGCCTGATAGGCTTGATCGTAAATGTTTGCGTCAGTTTTGCTTTCGACGAAAACTTGGCGCCGTCCCTCATAGGAGATTGCGAGCGTAGGAACGTCTGAAGTCAGAATATTAAGAGCTTTGGACTTTGATATCTTATGGAGTCCGGGCTGGTCGGCGATCATTGCAAACAAGGAATTTTCTGGTGCCAATGCCACCGTTGAAGGTGAGTGCGTGGTCATGATGACGAAAATGCCATGCTTATTGACCAGCGTATCTATAATGGCGCGAAGGAGTGTTCGAGACATCGACGGATGTAGAGGGGCATCGACCTCGTCGAGCAGCATCAGCTTTGGATAAGTAGATATTTGTCGCTTGTCTTCCGCGTAGTAGAGACACAGTGCGAACGACATCAAAATTTTTTCGCCCGAAGAAAGGTCTCTGAAAAAAATCTCGACTCCGGTCGAAAGCTTCTTAAGCTTAGGTTCATATGGCTCTTGACTAAATTCATCGGGCCGATCGATCGCAAAGTCTAGGCCGGCCTTTTCCATTGTCTCATTCACGAACACCCAAGGAGCGACCATATAACGGTTTTCGAATTCCTCATCGGTTAGGGCGGTCACGTCGGATCGTCCTTTTGCTTGCATAAATTGTTTCAAGTCATTCGAAATCTTTAGGTCACGATAAGCAACAAACAACCTTCCTAGAGCCTGCTGAAATAGGTCGGCATTGCCCCACGAAGGAAGTTCGACCGTCGCTAAATCCCGCCGCGTCAGTGCGGCGGCCGGGCGTTTTGTGTTTTGGACAGCTCGATCGATTTGCGACCGGAATTCACTAGAACCGAATTGATTGAGGATATGCGTCGAAGCCATAAGAATTGCTGACGTTATCGCGTGCGCTCTATTTATGTCGCCGACTAATGAAAATAATTCATCGTGCGAAAGCGAGGCGACCAGATCGACATCTGATAAATAGTTTCCGGTTAGTCCTGCCGCGCGCGTCGCATCTAGAATGATGCTTCCGTATTGACGTTTTACAGCGTCGAAATTGTTCATTAGGTTCATTTTTTCTTGGATGAGGCTGTGGCCGTCGAATAGACCAGTGTCTTGAGGGACTAAGCTAGCCCAATCTAAAAATTTAATGTCCCGATCGGTTTGCGGCGCTATGTCGACAACGATCTTTCCCTGTTGAATGGCGGTCAAAAGATGCGTTTTCCCCGAGCCATTCAAGCCAGTTAGGAGAGTGAAGCTCGGTAGCTCAATATCCGGGAATTCGTTGATTGAGAGGTGCGATGAGTTGAATGAAAGCTTCATTGTGTACCTGTTTATCGGTTCTTCGATGTCAGTGGTGTCTTGATATTCTTGTATTGGATTCGTTCGAAGCAGAGCAAATTTGCGTAGGAAACGAGCGACGGCAGCACAATAAAAGATAAAACCCGCGAGAATATGCGCTCGCTGACTCCAGTCGGCGCCTGAGTATGTAGGTAGACAGACGGAAAAGAAAGCCGGCGAGAGCTGCGCAAAAATTCTTATCCCCTCTCGCTCCGCACACCCCATATTCACTCCGTCCCGCTTCACGAAGGGCGCGTCCGGACTGGCCGAATGCGTGGAGAGGGATCAGCGTCCTGCGTCGTGTGGGGAACCAGCCACACGCCCCGGGAGGTCCAACATGTGGGCCGGACAATATGATCCGGTAGCCTCGCCGCCGATAAAAGCGGCGATGTGCTGGTGTGGGTTGGAAGGGCCAAAAATCGCTGTGCGCGGAGCGTCGGAAGGGACGCAAACCCGCATTACAAAATCAAAGCGGCGTCGCCGCCGCTCCGCGCATCCTTCTTTTGAAGGGGCTCGATGATTTGAAGGACAAATCTCCGAAGGCGCTGCCTTGCGGAGTTGTTTGTGTTTCGTCATCAAGGCCCTCGCCCTCGGGGGGGCATCTGCGCGAGAGATTTTTGCGAAGCGAACCCCCCTCCCGATCAGCTTCGCTGATCCGCCTCCTCCTAAAGGGGGGAGGGGAAAAGGTAGGAGCATCTAGCGCGGGCAGCCGCCGGGCAGGCCGAATTCCGCCGCCGCCTTGCGGTCCAGCGGCAGGAGTTCCGCGTCGGACAGTCCGCGCGCTTTCAGCGTCACATTGACCAGCACGTCCTGAAAGGCTTCGTCCATCAGCCCGGCGCGCATGATGATGCAGCGGGCGCGGCGGTTTTCGGGGTTCATGTTGCGCAGCGTTGCGCGCGTGTCGGCGCGGGCGGCGTCGACCTTCGTATCGCGCATCCATTGCAGGCGTTCGCGCATATGCGGCAGGCGCGTTTGCGCGTCTTCGGGGCTCAGGCCGCTATGGATCGCGTCGATGGTTTCGAGCATCAGGGTTTGCACACCGGCGAGCGCCGCCATTGTTTCGCGGTAGTGGGTTTCCGCGATGGGGGCGGCGAGCGCGGGGGAGGCGAGGGAGGCCATCAGGGCCACGCATAAAGTCGTTGCGAGGCGAGAGGGAAGATGGGTCCCCCGATCAAGCCTGGGGATGACGGAGCAAAAAAGAGAGGGCATCTGCATCATGCGCTCAACTGCCGGTTCATGGCGGCGCTGTCGCGGGCGCCCCAGCGGCGGCGGATTTTTCCGTCTTTCATTTCGAACCATTCCATTGCCAGGAGTTCATAGCTCTTGCCTGTCGGCGCTGTGCCGCGAAAGGCTGCGCGGAAGGTTCCGCGTTCGATGTAGCGCGCGGCGACGCGCTCGCCTTCCGCCACCAGATCCTCGATCGTCAGTTCGATGCCATAGGCCGCGTGCAGATCGCGCCAGACCGGCATTGCCATCTCGTCGATATTGCCCCAGCCGAGCACGCCCTGAATTTCAGCATCTGCGGTGAAGAGGGCGCGCAGGCGCGTGAAGTCCCCGGCGTTGAAGGCTGCCACATACTGCGTCACGAGTTGCTTGTTGGCACTATCGCTCATTCCGCCTCTCCGTCTCCCGTTCGTGTCGAAGCGGGTGGCAGTCTAGCCGAGCTTGTATCTACAGGCGGAGCGCAAAATGAGAAGCCGGGCGTCAGGTCCTATAGGCATCGAGCAATGCGTGCGGGATGCCAAAGCCGATGTCGAAGACGGTGGCGTCGTCGATCCGGTTTGTCGGGCGCTGCACGATCACGGGTTCGTGCAGCGTGTTGGGATAGGGCTCGCGCGTCGAGAGCGAGATCACGCGGGGCGGCTGGCCTTCGGGCGCTGCAAGCGGCAGCAGCACGAGTTCGAGCCGCGCGGGCATTTCCTCGCCATAGACCAGCGTGAAATGGGTCAGCACGCCGGCATTGTGGCGACCGGCTATGTCGAAGGCGAGGCGCACTTCGCCGCGCAGCGCGGGCGGTGTGAAGTCGATGAGGTTGAGGCCCCTGGGCTCGAAGCCGAGGCGTTTCGTCGCCAGCGTTCCCGCGAGGCGATAACGCACGGTGTTTTCGTCGACCAGTTCGAAGATGACGATCTGGGGCAGAAGCGATTTCATCGTGCCCGGATTGATCGCGTCGGCGCGCGGCACCGGTCCGCCGTTTCTGAGCGCCTGCCAGTGGTCGAGGAACTCCCGGCTCTTGTCGCGTTCAAAAGCTATGTCTGAAGGATCGGTGCAAATCTCGATGTTGACGCGGGCCATGGGCTTACTCGGCTCTACTCAAGGTTTCAAGCATATGAGATGCGCCTTAACGAATTCGTAAGGCCCATGGTCCGCGACATTATTCAGCTATTGGTGAAGGCGGGTTTGCGCTTTTGCAGGAAGGCGGCGATGCCTTCGCGGAAGTCGTTCGTTTGGGCCGCCAGAATCTGGTTGCGATCTTCCATCGCGATGGCGGCTTCGAGGCTTCCCGCATCGACCGACATGTTGAGGCATTCCTTGGTCAGGCGCAGCCCGAGCGGCGATGTCGTCAGCATTTCGTCGATATAGGGGCGCGCGGCTTCCGCCAGCTTGTCGTCGTCGACGACTTCGGACACGAGGCCGACGCGGAGCGCGCGATCGGCGTTGATGAAGCGGCCGGTCATCATCAGTTCGGAGGCGACGGACACGCCGACGAGGCGCGGCAGGAAATAGGAGACGCCGATATCGCAGGCCGAAAGCCCGATGCGGATGAAGGCGGCGTTCATGCGCGCGCTTGTGCCTGCGATGCGGATATCGGAGGCGAGCGCGAAGGCAAAGCCGCCGCCGCATGCGGGGCCGTGAATGAGGCTGATGATCGCCTGCGGGCAGCGGCGCATGCGCATGACGATCTCGCTGATCGCGCGCTGGCTGCGAAGGCCCGCAACGACGCCGCCCGAGCTGTTTTCGCTCGATGTTTCGCGGTGCTTCAGGTCAAGCCCGGCGCAGAAGGCGCGGCCTGCGCCTCTCAGCACGACGATGCGCACGCTCTGGTCGGTATAGAGCTTGCCGAAGTAATCCTGCAGCTCGGCGGTGAGGGTAGGATTGATCGCGTTCAGCATGTCTGGGCGGTTAAGCGTCACCCAATCGACGGGGCCTTCCTTTTCGATGAGGAGGGTTTCGTATTTTGCAGGCGTTGCGTCGGTCATATGCGGTCTCCCTTTACGCATTTTGAATGTCGTTGGGAGAAGCCTAACCCGGCAGAGAGGGCGCGCGCGAGCCTTCGCAAAATTCCGCAGCGTCAGCCTTCGTCGGGCTCCATCTCGGCGAGGATGGCGTCGGGCAAGGCGAGCCATCGCAGGGCGACAACGCCGCCTTGTTCGATGCGCATGACTTCGGCGGTGAAATTTCGGCCCTTCGTCTGCCTGTGCCAGCGCAGCGAGCCGCAAAGGATGTCGCCGATGGCGGTTTCGCCCGCAAAGCCTTCGATGCAGGCGCCGCCTGCCGACCAGTCGCGGGCGCGGTGGTCATAGCCGCCGATCTCGACAAGGAGCAGCGGATCGCTTGAGCGCGCGGCAAGCCTCTGCTCAGGCTCAGCCAGCCTGCCTCGAAGGCGCTCGACGAGGCGCAATATAAGCGACATATGATCTCTCTTGGATCATCAACCCCGAAATCATTGTGGCACGGTCGCGCCCGGCTTGGCTATAAAAGCGGACGACATGAAGCGCCTGAAGGGCCCAAAGAGGACGAAATGACGAAGATTGAAGAGCCCAAGGCAATTCTCATCGAGGTTGGACCGGGCGAACTGGTCGACAAGATCACCATTCTCGCGATCAAGTCCGAGCGTATGCGCGACGAGGGCAAGCTGAAGAATGTGCGCCACGAGCTTGCCGTTCTCGATGCGGCGCGGCGCGCGCATATTCCGGCCAGCGCAGAATTGACGCGGCTCGAAGCGGCGCTGAAGGAAGTTAACGAGGCGCTGTGGGTGATCGAGGACGATATTCGCCAATGCGAGGCGGACAAGGATTTCGGTCCGAAATTCGTCGAGCTGGCGCGTTCCGTCTACAAGCAGAACGACAAGCGCGCGGCCTTGAAGAAGGACATCAACCTTCTCACCGGCTCGTCGATCATTGAAGAGAAGTCGTATACGGAATTTGAGTAGCCGCGACGCGCAGGTGCACTTCGTCGAGCACGCGCTCGACGGGTAGCGAGGAGAGTTGCGCAACCTCGATCGCAGTGAAATTCTCCCGCTCGATGCCGGTGCGCTCGGCGGTCGTATGCGATCCGAAAAGCGCGAGGCCCGGCACGCCCAGATGCGAGGCAAGATGGCTTGGCCCCGTATCGTTGCCGACGACGAAGGCCGCCTGCTTGAAGACGCCCGCAAGCTCGAACCAGTTGAGAAAGCCACGCGGGCCTTTCAGCGTGATGCCGGGAATTTCGGCGGCAAGGTCCAGCTCATCGGGGCCGGGCGCTGTGACGATCTGATAGCCTTCGTCGATGAGGCGTTGTGCGAGTTCGCCGTAATAGGGCCAGCGCTTCTCAGGGTGGCGGGCGGACGAGCCTGGAATGAGCAGGATGAAAGGCCGCGTCACGCCTGCATCGGCGAGCAGCCCGGTCGCGTCATCTGCAAGCCAGGAAATATCCGGCTTGCGTGTGTGACGCACAGTCAGGCCCGCATCTTTCAGCTGGCCCGCCATACGGTCGAGCGAGCGGAGCTTTTTGGGATGTTTCGCCAGATGCGGATGGCTGACGCCGGGTGCGGTGCCCGACCAGTTCGTGTTCTGGAAAAACCAGCGGAAATAGGAAGCCGTGCGCGGTGAGTTTTGCAGATCGTAGACCATGTCGAAGCGCTCGGCCTTCAGCTGCTTTCCGAGCTTCCACATCAGGTCGAGCCGCCAGCGCGGATGGCGCGGGTCGATCATCACCTTGTCGATCCAGGGGCAGCGCTCGAAGATGCGCCGATAGGGCGGCGTCGTCAGCACGACAAGTTCATCCCCGGGATGATTGTCGCGTATATCATGCAAAGCGCCTTCGGACTGGATTGCGTCGCCAAAGGCCCCATGTTTGATGATCAGGATACGGCGCATGGCATGTGAGTTTCGTGTCATGCCCGGCTCGCGCGGGCTCCATCCGAAGCGGCCTCGACAGAATGTCACAGCGGGTTCAGCAGCGCGAGGCCTATTGCGCGCACTTCGCCCCTCCTAGACTATGCGCGACCGTCTGACAACAGGGGCAGTTCGCCCCGCGCCCTCCGCATTGGGCGCAAGAGACCAGGGTACCGATTGAGGCGTCATATATGAGCCAGGCAAATGAAGATGTGGCGAGGCGATTGGGGCTCGTGAGCGGCGGCGGCAGTGCCGGGCTGAAGGCATGGGCGCGGCGGCGTCCCTGGCTTGCGGGTGGCATCGCGCTTGCGGCTGCGCTTTTCCTCGTCTGGCTTCTTTTTCTGCGCGGTGGCGCAGGCGTCGAATATGTGACGGACAAGGTTGCGACGGGCGATCTCAGGGTCACGGTGACGGCAACGGGAACTGTCGAGCCGGTGACGTCGGTCACGGTCGGCAGCGAAATCTCCGGGCGTATCGACAAGGTTCTGGTCGATTTCAACGACCGGGTGAAGAAGGGCCAGATTCTTGCCGAGATTGATACGGCGACGCTCGAAATAACGGTCGCCCGCTCGCGCGCCAATCTCGACGATGCTCGCGCCACGGTCCTGCAATATGAGGCGACGCGGATCGAGGCGGCGGCGGCATGGAAACGCAATCGCAGCCTCGCCGCACAGAACGCCATTTCGCAAAGCGACCTCGAAACGGCGCTGGCAAATCTGAAGCGCGCCGAGGCCAATTATGCGGGCGCGCAGGCGAAGGTGAAATCCGCCGAGGCACAGCTTGCGTCCGATGAAACCGCGCTCTCCAAGGCCGTCATCAAATCGCCCATCGATGGCGTCGTCATCGAGCGCGACATCGAGCCGGGGCAAACGGTTGCAGCAGCCTTCGAGACGCCGACGCTTTTCACGCTTGCAGACGATCTCAGCCATATGGAATTGCAGGTCAAGGTGGACGAGGCCGATGTCGGCGAAGTTCGCGCGGGCCAGTCGGCCACATTCACGGTCGATGCCTATCCGAACCGGCGTTTTCAGGCGAAGATCGAAAAGGTTCGCTACGCCTCGACGACGACGAACAATGTCGTCTCCTATGTCGCGGTTCTCTCCGTCGATAATGGCGATCTGGCGCTTCGCCCCGGCATGACGGCGACGGCGGAAATCGTCACGGCGGAAAAGAAGAATGTGCTTCTGATCCCCAATGGCGCGATACGTTTCACGCCGCCGGACGCCAAGACGCCTCAGTCCAGCGTAACGGAATCCGGCATCGTCGAGAAACATGTCTGGACGCTTGAGGATGGCAAGCCCGTCGCGCTGCGCTTGCAGGCTGGCCTCACGAACGGGCAACAAACGGAAGTGCTTGGCGGTGATCTTGCCGAGAACACGTCCGTTCTGATCGACGTCAAGGCGAAGGGGAAATAGGCGTGGTGCAGCCTGCCGTATCATCCGAGCCTGCCCTCATCGCCTTTCGCGGCGTGTCGAAAATCTATGGGCATGGCGAGAATGAGGTGCGCGCACTCGACGCCATCGACCTCATCATCAATGACGGCGAGTTCGTCGCGATCATGGGGCCGAGCGGGTCGGGCAAGTCGACCTGCATGAATATCGTTGGATGTCTCGATACGCCGAGCGACGGCCATTACCTGTTTCGCGGCGTCGATGTCGGCGCGCTCAATCGCGACCAGCGCGCGCTGCTCAGGCGCAACTATCTCGGCTTCGTCTTTCAGGGTTTCAATCTGCTGAAGCGAACGACCGCGCTTGAGAATGTTGAATTGCCGCTCATCTATCGCGGCATCCCGCGGGCGAAACGGCACGAGCGCGCCAGGGAGGCGCTGGCGGCGGTCGGTCTTTCGGAGCGCGCAAATCACACGGCGTCGGAACTTTCCGGCGGGCAGCAGCAGCGCGTCGCCATTGCGCGCGCCATTGCGAGCGACCCGGCCGTCCTGCTTGCCGACGAACCGACAGGCAATCTCGACTCTCAGCGTTCGCGCGAGATCATGGAGCTTCTGCTCAAGCTCAATCAGGACCACGGCATCACCATCGTCATGGTCACGCATGAGGCGGACATGGCAGCCTATGCAGATCGCGCCGTGCATTTTTTCGATGGCAAGGTCGCGTCCGATATTCGCCAGTCCCGCATTTCGCAAAGGGCAGGTGGCTGAGCCATGTTTCTGGAAACGCTCCTTCTTTCCTTTCGCGAGATCCGGCGCAACATCATGCGGTCTGGCCTCACCATGCTCGGCATCATCATCGGCGTCGCGGCGGTGATCGCCATGGTCACGCTGGGCGGCGGCGCGCAGCAGAAAGTGTCGAGCGATATTTCCGGCCTTGGAAAAAACCTTCTGATGGTCATGCCGGGCGGCCAGCAGCGCGGGCCGAGCACGGGCGGGGCGCTGTTCAAGGCCGATGATGTTCAGGCGCTGGAGCGCGGCGTCGACGGCCTCGACGCCATCGCGCCGATGTCGACCTCATCCGTCCGTGCGGTCTATAGCAACACGAACTGGACCACGACTGTTTCGGGCGTAACGAACGCCTATTTCAAGGTGCGGCAATGGTCGCTCGCGACGGGACGCATTTTCGACGAGGCGGAAGAACGCTCGGGCCGCACCGTTTGCGTCATCGGCGCGACGGTCCGCAAAAATCTCTTCGGCCAGCAGGACCCCATCGGCGCGCGCCTGCGCATCGGTGCAAGTTCGTGCCAGGTCATCGGCCTGCTTGAAAGCAAGGGTTCATCGACCTTCGGCAGCGATCAGGACGATGTGGTCGTCCTGCCTTTGCTTGCCTATCAGCGGCGCATTTCCGGCAATGACAATATCTCGATCATCTTCCTGTCGGCGCGCAACGGCGCATCGATCGACAAGGTGAAAGCCGCCGCTGAAGGCTTGCTCCGCCAGCGCCGCCATATCGTGCAAGGCAAGACGGATGATTTCCATGTGCAGGATATGCGCGAGATCGCCACGCTCGTCGAAGGCACGACGGCATTGCTGACGGCTTTCCTCGGCGCGGTTGCCGCAATCAGCCTTCTCGTCGGCGGCATCGGCATCATGAATATCATGCTCGTCTCGGTGACGGAGCGCACGCGCGAGATCGGCATACGTCTTGCCATCGGCGCTTATGAGCGCGAGGTGCTGATGCAGTTTCTTGTCGAGGCGGGCTCGCTCTCGCTTGCGGGCGGCGTGATCGGCATTGTGATCGGGCTGGTGATTTCAGCCGTCATTGCGCCGCTGGTCGGCATTCCGTTCGTCTTCAATTTTTCGATCATCGCCATCGCTTTCGTTTTCTCGGCGGCGGTCGGCGTCGTCTTCGGCTATTTCCCGGCGCGCAATGCGGCGCGCCTCGATCCAATAGAGGCGCTGCGCTACGAGTGATCCTGCCGCCTCCAGCCGGGTGACTGGCCGAAGGCGGCAGACCATGTTTATTGCAGCTCGAGTCCCGGCAACTCGCCGCTCGCACGCCACTCTTCCAGCGCCTTGATAAAGGCGATGGAACCGGCACCGTAAGAGCCGTTACGCGCCGCAAGTGCCGAAGGCTTGCCTTCGTTGTTGTAGTAGCCGGGCGTGCATTCCTCGAGGAACCGCTTGTTCAGCACGGAGGATTTGATGATCGTATCGACCCAGGCATCCTCGGCCTCTTGCGAGACTTCGACGACGCGCGCCTGACGGTCGATGCACTGCTTGGCGATATAGGAGAGGTGCTTCGACTGTTCGTTGATCATGTGCGGATAGTTCACGGTGAACCCCGACTGGGCATTGCTGATCAGGAAGCAGTTTGGAAATCCCCGGCTATGCATGCCATGCAATGTTGAGATGCCGTCTTTCCACTTCTCGGTGAGCGAGATGCCATCGCGGCCATAAACCTCGAAGCCCGCACGGCGCGTATAGCTGGTGCCGACTTCAAAACCTGTCGCATAGATCAGGCAATCGATCTCATATTCCTGACCGTTGGCGACGATCGAGTTTTCGGTGATCCGGTCTACGCCTTTGCCCTGCGTGTCGATCAGGTGGACGTTGGGCCGGTTGAAGGTGTCCAGATACTCGTCGTGGAAGCAGGGCCGCTTGCAGAACTGATTGTACCAGGGCTTCAGCGCCTCGGCGACCGCCGGGTCCTCCACTTTGGACTCCACACGCTTGCGGATCGATTCCATCTTCTGGAAGTCAGCAAGCTGAACAATTTCAGCCATGTCGCCCGGTGATTTGCCATCGGCGGCCTTGCGCGACATGACCAGCAGGTTGCCGATGATGTCGGTCCAGCCGTCATTGACGAGATCTTCCTCCTGGAAGCCGCCGGAGACGAGCGTGTTGAAATTGTCCATCCGGTGCTGCTGCCAGCCGGGTTTCAGGCTCGATGCCCATTCGGGATCGGTCTCGCGGTTGTTACGCACGTCTATCGAGGATGGCGTACGCTGGAAGACGAAAAGCTCCTTCGCCCATGCGCCGACGTGCGGCACGCATTGCACGGCGGTTGCGCCGGTGCCGATGATGGCGACGCGCTTGTCTTTCAGGCCGCTAAGGCCGCCATTGCAGTCGCCGCCCGTATAGCCATAGTCCCAGCGGCTCGTGTGGAAGGAGTGGCCCTTGAAGGTTTCCACGCCGGGGATGCCGGGAAGTTTCGGCCGATGCAGCGGGCCGCTGGCCGTGACGACGAAGCGCGCCGTCATGGCGTCGCCGCGATTGGTGTGGACGGTCCATCGTGCCGTGGCGTCGTTCCACCGCAGCTCGGTCGCTTCCGTCTGGAAGAGGGCGTCGCGATAAAGATCGAAATGTTCGCCGATGGCGCGGCAATGGGCAAGGATTTCCGCCGCCTTGGTATATTTCTCCTTCGGCATGTAGCCGACTTCTTCGAGAAGGGGCAGGTAGATATAGGATTCGACATCGCAGGCCGCGCCCGGATAGCGGTTCCAGTACCAGGTGCCGCCGAAGTCGCCGCCCTTCTCGATCATCCGGACGCTTTCGACGCCCGCCTCGCGCAGTCGCGCACCGGCAAGCAGTCCGCCAAAGCCGCCGCCGATCACCACGACGTCGACTTCGTCCGTCAACGGAGCGCGTGCAAAGCCCGGCTCGACATAGGGGTCTTCGAGATAATGGGCGAACTGACCCTTGATCTCGACATATTGCTGGTTGCCGTCCGCGCGCAGGCGCTTGTTGCGCTCGGCGGTATATTTCGCCTTCAGCGCCGCCGGATCGAAGCCGAGATCGGAAGGTCCCGCCCCGTTGGTATTTGTGTTTTCAGCCATAGTGGCCACTCTCCCTGTCGCTTTTTTATGGTCCGCCATCGACGTTTGGTCGTCGCAGCAGATCCTTGTTTTGACGCGCGTGATCGTGCAGTGAGCGAATATCCACGCACTCACGGGGAATGATAAGCTGCAGTTACTAGTTGTCAAAACCCGGAAGGGTGGTGACTCCGGCGCGATTCGAACGCGCGACCCCCAGATTAGGAATCTGGTGCTCTATCCAGCTGAGCTACGGAGCCTTGGACCCTGTTGGGCAATCTCCAGCCGCATCGGCGCTTTCGGCGCGGAGCGGGCAGAAGTCGGGTTGGCCAGCCTCTTGTTGCGCGCACCCTACGTGAGCGCCTCGCGGGCTGCAACGGTCCCAAACTGCGCCAGGGCATTCGTTTCAAAATGGCGGGAGCGGCCCTCGGCAGGCCCGGAAAGATACGGCGGCCTGTGGCTCAGGTCAGGGTTTGCGCCATTTATCCGTCATGGCCCGAGGTTTGCTCTGTGCCGGGCGTGACAGCGGCTCAACCCTATTATTTAGGCCGATCCACATAGCGATCTATTGAAAGACCGGCAACCTATGGCAGGTCGGCCTCAACCTTCTTCTTTACGGACCGCTCTATTTGGGTCAAAAGGAAAGGGGCGCAGCCTCCGGTTGTTATGGGTTGTATCGTGAGAAATATGCACGTTTTGAGTGATATTTTGAGCAACAAGCACCGAATTGACATGCTTTCGTCGATGCATCGACGGGAACGGACCCAATGAACATTCTGATCCTCGGCGAGCAGCCTCTCTTTTGCGAAGGCCTGCGCGGTGTCGTGGCAACGCTTGAAGCGGCGGCGACAATCAAGGTTGTGGCGGGACCTGACGCTCTCATGCGCACCGATCCCGGCGAGGCCGACCTCATCCTCATTGAACTTGTCGGCGCAGGTTCGCCGGAGCGGTCTGAGGTCTTGCGTCGGCTCGCGGCGAGCGCGGCCAAGGTTGCCGTTTTCAGCGATCGCGATTCGCCTGCATTCATCCGCGAAATGATGGAGCTTGGCGTCAAAGGGTTCATCCCCAAAGGGCTCGGCGTCAATCTGGTGCTCAATGCGCTCAGTCTCATCGGAATGGGCGGCCGTTTCGTTCCCGATGCCTTGCTCGTGTCGCGGACTGAAGGGTTTGCGGAAGCGCCTGAAGGTTTTATCAGCGCTGGTGCCGAGAAGCTGACACCGCGCCAGCGTGAGGTTCTCGGCGAAATCGGCAAAGGCCGCTCCAATCAGGAAATCGCGCGCGTGCTTGGCATCTCGGTCGCGACCGTGAAGCTCCACGTCAATGCGATCCTCCAGGCGCTCGGCGTACGCAACCGGACAGAAGCCGCGATCATCGCCTTGCGTTCGCGCGCGCCTGCCGCGACCAGCTGACAGTTCGCGTCTTGGCGCAGCGCGGCGTTGGCGTCGCCATATTTCTGTTTTATTTTGTCCTGTGCACGCCTCAGGCTTTTGCCTGCAAGCTTGCGAAGGGCGAAAGCGTCGTGGTTGCCGCAGTGACGGACGATGCCATTCTCGAACTCACAGACGGCCGAAGTGTGAGGCTTGCAGGCGTCGAGGTGCCGCAATCTGCGGCGGCGCATTTTGGGGGGCTCGCAGGGCAACGCGTCACCCTTCGTTATGGCGATGCGCGGATCGACCGTTACGGGCGCGTTCTTGCCTTCGTCATGTTGCAGGCAGGCGGTTCGTTGCAGGAGCGGCTGATCGAAGACGGCGCGGCGCGCGTCACCCCATCGCGCGACATGCGGCTGTGTGCTGGCAGGCTGCTTGACGCCGAAGCGCGGGCGCGGCGTGCCGGGCGCGGCATCTGGAACGATCCGGCCTATGCCGTTCGGCAAGCGGACGACATTGCGGCCCTCGAACGGCTGGAAGGCAGCTACCAACTTGCCGAGGGTGTCGCCAAAGCCGTGTCGAATGTGCGCGGTCGCATATACATCAACTTCGGCGAAGACTGGCGCGAGGACTTCACGGTGACAGTCGCGCCCGCCGACGCTAAGCTTTTCAAAGGTGAGCCATGGGCGCGCCTTGTCGGTAAAAATCCGGAACTTGCCGGAACGAAAATCAGGGTGCGGGGCTATATCGCTCGTTATTACGGTCCGGGTATCACGGTGACCGTGCCAGAGCAGATCGAGCTTCTGGACCCGGCGATGGCGGATGAGAGGAAGCAGGCGGCGGATGACGGCGGTGACAGGAAGGTCTCCAGGAAGACACGCCGCAAGACGGGTGATGCGCAGCGGTAGATATGCGGCTCTCGCGCTCGCGCTTTTCATGGCGGGTTGCACGACGAACCCCGCCACCGGAAAGTCGCAGCTTGCGACGCTCATGTCGTCCGACGACGAAGCGCAGGCTGGCGCTGCCGCTCATCCCAAAATCGTTGCGGCCTATGGCGGCGTCTATAATGACGAACGTGTCGGGCAATATGTGGCGCATGTGACGTCGCGCATCGCCAAGGGGTCGGACCGGCCGGACATTGCCTATCGGGTTACTGTTCTGAACAGCCCGCTCGTCAATGCCTTCGCTCTGCCCGGCGGATACGTCTATGTGACGCGCGGACTTCTCGCGCTGGTCGATGACGAGGCGGAGCTTGCGGGCGTTCTCGGCCACGAAATCGGCCATGTGATTGCGCGGCACGGTGCGCAACGCCAGACAGCGGCCTTGGGCGCTTCAATGCTTGGCGCCGTGCTTGGTGCGGTCGTCGGCAGTCAGGCGGTGAATCAGGCGATCGGTCTTGGCGGGCAGGGGTTGCTCGCGGGATATTCGCGCGATCAGGAATATGAGGCCGATGCGCTTGGCGTGCGCTATCTCGCAAAGGCCGGTTACGATCCTTACGCGCAAGGCGACTTTCTCGACAAGATGGAAGGTGAACGCAAGCTTCAGGCGCAAGTCATGCGCCAGAAGTACGAAACTTCGGGGGATTGGCTGGCGAGCCATCCGGCAACGCCGGAGCGCGTCGCGGCGGCGCGCGCCAATGCCGCTAATACCGAGATCGTCTCAGGCGCGGGCGAGCGCGATCGCAGCGAATTGTTGCACGCGATTGACGGCATGATTTATGGCGACAGCCCCGAGCAGGGCATTATTCGTGGACGGACGTTTACGCATCCGGTGGAGTGCATTCGTTTTGAGGTGCCGCCGCATTTCACCATTCTTAATGGCGCGGAAGCGGTGCTGGTGCAGGGGCCGGACAAGACGGTGGTGAAGTTCGATAGCGGTGCGAAGTCGCCGAATGTCGATATAGGCACTTATCTTGCCGGCGTCTGGGCGGCTGACGTCAAGCTCACGCCCGTCGAGAGCTTCAGGATCAACGGCATGGCTGCCGCGAGCGCGCTCACCAAAGTGGGTGAATATAATGCGCGGCTCGTGGCGATAGAGGCCGAGCCTTCGAAGGTCTATCGCTTTCTGATGGGAGCGCGGCCTGACGCGGGCACGCGCCATGATGCGGCGCTGCGCGAGCTCTATATGAGTTTCCGGCGCATTTCGCCGGCGGAAGCGGCGGCCGCAAAGCCGTTGCGCATTCGCATCGTCACCGTGAAGCAGGGCGATACGGTCACATCGCTTGGCGAGCGGATGGCCTATCCCGATTTTCGCGTCGAACGCTTCCAGGCCTTGAACGGTCTTGAGCGGAGCGAGCGGTTACAGGTCGGCCTACAACTCAAGCTTGTCGCCGAATAGGCAAATTGAAAAAGGCCCGGCGATGATGCCGGGCCTCTTCCATTTTGTTTCTCTCGGCGGCCGTGTCAGGCTGCCTCGGGCGCTTCCTTGGTCGGCTTTTCACTGCGGCCCGAACCACCCTGAAGCGCTGCTTCGACCTTCTGCACAGCGGCGTCTTCGCCGATGCGCTCTACGACGGCGACTTCGCGCGCCATGCGGTCGAGAGCGGCTTCATAAAGCTGGCGCTCCGAATAAGACTGTTCGGGCTGGCGCTCGGAGCGATAGAGATCGCGGACCACTTCGGCGATGGAGATAAGATCGCCTGAATTGATCTTCGCCTCATATTCCTGCGCGCGGCGGCTCCACATGGTGCGCTTGATCCTCGCGCGGCCACGCAGCGTCTCGATCGCATTGTCGACGACGACGGCTTCCGAGAGCTTCCGCATGCCGACGGCCTGCCACTTATGGGTCGGCACGCGCAGCGTCATCTTCTCCTTGTCGAAGTTGATGACGAACAGTTCCAGCTTGTGCCCGGCGACTTCCTGCTCCTCGACGTCGAGGATCTGGCCAACGCCATGGGCGGGATAGACCACATATTCCTTGGTCTTGAAGACCGACCGGGGAGAGGGCTTTTTCTCTTCCTTGCGCGGTTCGACCTTGGGTTCAGCTTTCGCCTCGACCTTGGGGGCGGGCTTTACCGATGGGGCTTCCGCTTTCTGCGGTTTGGGGGCCTCAGACTTCTTCATATTCGTACTATTTACCTTCAACTCAACTTTAGGCTCGGGCTTAGCGTGATGCTTGGCCTCAGCCTTGGCTTGGGGGGCTTTTATCGGCGCAGCGGCCTTCTTTTCGACCGGCTTCGTCGTCGCCTTTACGTGCTCAAGCTTTGCGGCAGGTTTCGGCTTTGCCTTGGCGACCGGTTTTACCGAGGCCTTGGCGGCGGGTTTTGCCGCCACCTTCGCCGACTTGGCGGGCGCGCTCGCAGCCTTGGGCTTGGCTTTGGCAGTGGTTTTGGTTTTCACAGCCGGTTTCGTCGCTGCTTTAGCGGCTTGCGGTTTGGCTTTATGTCCGGGCGTTCCGGATTTCTGGGGCTTCTTCAATTTGCTCGCCATAGCCTTTCCTATACCCGAGAGATCGGCAAAAGCATTGCCGATCCGGTTCACGTACACGCCACAGACCGAACGTCTCGAAGGCCGTCGAAAAAGCCGTATCCTATCCCCCCGACGTCTTTTGCTGACGCCATCAGGGACTTTGGCCGTCTTCGACCTTTTGCATATTGCTCAAGCTCACACAGCACCGAGAAGTGCCGGCAGGCCTCGTTGTCAGAAAGAGCGAAATCGGCTCCCAATGACGGTACCAAAGGCTTAGAACTAACGATCGGGCCCTTAGTTTGAGCGGCGTTTCTCGTCGGTTCGCGCGTCTGTCTCGCGAAATCTCATTCTTGAGACAGGATATCACAAACTACCCGTAAAGGGAAGCTGCCACGCGCAAAACGCATGTAAGGACAGGGAGATAGGCCGTAATATACCGGGTCCGGACCAAGGTGGACAGCCGTTTAGGCTGCGACGGAATGCCCCGTCAGGCCCTTGAGCAGGTTCAGTCGCCTTCGCCGGGCTCGGCGCTGAAATGCTTCTCGAATTTGTCTTCGACGCCCTGCCAGTCGTCGGCATCGCGAGGCGGTTCACGCTTGATCGTGATATTGGGCCAGCGGACCGCATATTCGGCGTTCAGCTCGAGCCACTGGTCGAGACCCGTTTCGGTGTCCGGCTTGATCGCTTCGGCGGGGCATTCGGGTTCGCAGACGCCGCAGTCGATGCATTCGTCGGGATGGATCACAAGCATGTTCTCGCCCTCGTAGAAGCAGTCCACGGGGCAGACTTCAACGCAATCCATGTATTTGCAGCGAATGCAGGCGTCGGTCACAACGTAAGTCATCGAACTCTCCCAGCCCAGCGGCTCCTAGCCGTGGCAAGCGTACATAAGGGCTCGCGGCATCATGCGCCAGATGGCGGCGTCAACCCGAGCCGGGCCATGACGCGCAAGCGCGCCTGACCGGATTCGCGATCGGGAACGTATATCAGGCCAGCGACGCGCCGCAACAGGTTGGCTTCGTAATCGTCGAGGATGCCGTCCGCATAAACAACTTCCCACATCTTTTCGATGAGGGTGATGCGTTCCTCTTCATCATAGTTCTTCTTGATGGCCTGAGCCCAGCGGAAGAGGTCGAGCGTCTTTGCCTCGTCGCTGACGGCGACGGCGATGAGATCGTCCACTTCGGCAGGTGCGAGGCCGAAATGCGCCGACACGATCCGTGCGATGGTCTGGCGTTCATTGTCGTCGAAGCGGGAATCCGCCGTCGAGGCTGCGCGCACCAGAAGGGCGGCGACCGCGATCTGCAATTCGTCGAAACGCGTCGACGCGGACGGTTCCTCGATGCCGGTCAGGAAGGCTTTGATCTTGTCGAGCATGGGGATTTGCCTACAGCAGCGCGAAGCGAACCGCAACCTTGCTACTCGTCATTGAGCCCATGAAATGCATCGGTTTGGCGGCGCTCTTTCTTGGTGGGGCGTCCGCTGCCGGGATCGCGGGAGGCTGTCGCTTCCGGGTCCGACGCTGTGCGCGGCGCGGGTGGTGCGAGGTCTTCATACAGGGCCTGGGCTTCCGGCGCAGGGCCTCGCCGCGTGCCGGGCGCAAGCACCTTGAGCACGCGGACATGGTGCCCGAGTGGAAATGTCAATACGTCGCCGGGTTTGACGATGCGGCTCGCTTTGGACACGCGCTCGCCGTTAAGGCGAAGCTTGCCCGAGGTGACGAGGCTTGCCGCCAGCGTGCGGCTTTTCAGCAGCCTTGCGAACCAGAGCCAGCGGTCCACTCTCTGCTCAAGGTCCGCCATGACGGTTTACTTGCCGCCGACGCGCTCTTTCAGCACGGCGAGCGCGGCGAAGGGGGAATCGGGATCGATCTCGCGTTCACGGCGCGGCGGAGCTGAAGACCATTCGCGGCGTTCGCCGCCTTTGCGGTCATCCTTGCGTCCGTCTTTACGGCCGTCCTTGTGCCCACCCTTGCGATCGTCGCGGCGACCGTCCTTGCGGCCATCCTGACGCGGCTTGCCGCGATTGGCTTCGTTGCCAGCCTGAACCTCTGCGGGCTTGTCGTCGCGTTTGCCCTGATTGCGGCCGCGCGCATGGCGCTGACGGCGCGAGGGTTCCTCGCTCTTGGTTTCGCCGGTTTCGGTCTTGGCGGCATCGGCGCCTTCGGCCTTGCGGACGTGGCGCTGACGCGGTTCGGGCTTGTGACGACGCTGCGGGCGCCAGATTTCAAGCTCGACGAGTTCTGCTTCCGTGTCGGCGGGCGCTGCGTCAACCGATGGCACCTCAGTGGCTTCCGTTGCCACGTCTTCGCTGGCAGCAACTTCTGCCACCGGAGCCTCGGACGCTGCGGCTTCGGGCGTATCGACGGATAGGGAAATCTCTTCTTCGACCGTTTCGGCAGGCGTTTCCATCGGTTCGGCAGACGCTTCCGCCGCGACGGCGGGCGCATGGCTTTCCGATGAAATCGTCTCAACGATGAATTTCGGCGCTTCGACCGGCTTTTCCTCGATCTTCGGCGGCTTGATCTTTTCAACGCGCGAGCGGTAACCAAGACCCTTCAGCAGATTGGAAAATTCTTCGCCCGAGCAGCCGACAAGCGACATCATGTTCGGCGTGACGATAAAACCGCCATTGTAGCTGCGCGCCGTGATGACGGGGCGGATCAGATCGGCAATGCGTTCCAGCATGTCGAGGCGAACCGCGCGACCGCCACAGACACGGAAGCCGAGTGCATCATAGAAACCCGCCGGTGCAGCAGGATCTGCGGGAACCGAAGTGAGGCCGGCAACGGGCGGCTGCGGCAGACCCTCGAAGGGGTCGGCGACATCCTTGCGCGTCAACGCCCATAGCGTCAGCAGTGCACGGGCGGGCGCGGGCTTCAGAAGGGCGGGCATGAAGATCGAATAGCCGCCGAAACGCACACCATATTTGCGAAGCTGGCCGCGCGACGCCTGATCGAGCGAGCGCACATCTTCAGCAACGGTTTCGCGCCGAAGCGAGCCGAAATTTTCAATGAGGCGGAAGGCGATGCCGCGTGCGAGGCCCGCCACATCTTCCGCGTCGCGCAATGTGACGAGCGGCGCCAAAACAGCGTCAATATGGGCTTTCAGCCATGCATCGAGGCGTGCAACGACGCTTTCGCATGACGGTCCGGAAAGCTCTTCGCCTGCAATCAGATCAATGCGGGGCGACAGCGGGTTGTCGCTCGCCTTCAGCTCGGCAATGGGACTGCCGTCCCAGATGAGCCGTCCGTGATCGGACAATTGAATGTCGGTATCGGCCGCTGCGGCAAGCCGCGCGGCGCGAGCGGCAATCTCGAGCACAATCACAGGCTCGGAGGCGGCGCGCAGCACATTGGCGTGCACCCCCTCGGCCTTCAGATCGGGCACGAACACAAAACCTTGCAGGCGGCCGACATACTCGCCTTCCACCAAAACTTCGCCGTCGCTGTTTACAGCCGCCATCAGATCCTCGTTCTGGCGTAGTCGCTTCATCAAAACACTGGTGCGGCGGTCGATGAACCGCTGCGTCAGACGCTCATGCAAAGCATCAGAGAGCCTATCCTCTATCTCACGCGCGCGCTCCTGCCAATGCGCAGGATTCTGAAGCCAGTCGGCGTGGTTGGAAACATAGGTCCAGGTGCGCACATGGGCAATGCGCATTGACAAGGTATCGATGTCCCCATCTGTGCGGTCGACGCGGGCCAGTTGCGCTTTCAGCCAGGCCTCATCGATCTTTCCCGTACCCTCCGCCAGAAAAAGGTAGAGGCGCGTCAAAAGGCCCGCATGTTCGCTTGCCATTGTCTTGCGGAAGTCCGGGACCTGGGCCACTTCCCATAGTCTTTTGATGGCTGCGGGCCCGCGGGCGAGGCGTGCCACGTCCTCGTTTTGCGCCATGCGCATCAGGGCGTCCAGGTCTTCGCCCGTGCCTGTACGCATCAGGCCGGGCCTGCCCGGCGGCACCTCAAGGCTCTTTATCAGCGCGGCGATGCTCGAAAATTCCGGCTTCGGGTTGCGCCATTGCAACACATGCTCGGAGTCGAATTCGTGATTTTCGACGCGATGGATCATTTCGTCGGCAAGAGACGAGGCGTCGCCGGTGACGCCAAAGGTGCCGTTATTCATGTGGCGACCGGCGCGGCCCGCGATCTGGGCGATCTCCGCGATCTTCAGCGGCCGGTGCTGATAACCATCGAATTTTGAGGTCGAGGCGAAGGCCACATGGTCGACATCCATGTTGAGACCCATGCCGATCGCATCTGTTGCGACAAGGAAATCCACATCGCCCGACTGATAAAGCGCGACCTGCGCGTTGCGCGTGCGGGGGCTGAGTGCGCCCATGACAACGGCGGCACCGCCACGCTGGCGGCGGATAAGTTCCGCAATCGCGTAAACCTGATCGGCGGAAAAGGCGACGATGGCGGAGCGGCGCGGCAGGCGCGTCAACTTTTTGGAACCTGTCCATGTCAGTTCCGAAAATCGCGGGCGGCTGACAAAGATCGTGTCAGGCAGCAGCTTCTGGATGAGGCCGCGCACGGTTTCAGAGCCAAGCATCATGGTTTCGGAGAGGCCGCGCGCGTGCAGCAGCCGGTCTGTGAAGGTGTGGCCGCGCTCGCGGTCGGCAGCGAGCTGGATTTCATCGACGGCGAGGAACTCGACCGGCCTGTCGAGCGGCATGGCTTCGACCGTGCAGATGAAGTAGCGCGCCTTGGCGGGAAGGATTTTCTCTTCGCCGGTGATCAGTGCAACATCGCCCGCACCCTTGATGCGCACCACGCGGTCGTAAATTTCGCGGGCGAGCAGGCGAAGCGGCAGGCCGATCATGCCGCTCGAATGCGCCATCATGCGCTCGATGGCCAGATGCGTCTTGCCGGTATTCGTCGGCCCCAGCACCGCGGTGATGCGGGCCGGGCGGTCGCCGGGTTTGGGACTGGGAGTGCTCATTTTACTGCCCGCACCTTCGGACCAAACCGCCAATCATGCAAGCCTCGTTGGCCGCGTGCGGCAGGGCGGATATGTGCGTTCATATTGGCGGTTTCCCCAGCGGCAAATCATCTATAATTCAAAAATTGATTTTACCTCCGGGGAGGTGCCGGCCTCGGTCGGCAGCAACAGGAATAGCGATGACGCAGAAAAAGCCGGCGAAAAAAGCAGCGGTTCAAAAAAAATCGGCAGTTTTGACATCAGACGCAAAGAAAGAGGGCACTCGCTACTCCGCTCCCGCTCTTGAAAAGGGGCTCGATATTCTCGAGTTCCTCTCGGCCAAGGCGCATGCCTATTCGCTTGCGCAGCTTGCTGATGAGATCGGCCGCACCAAAGGCGAGATCTTTCGCATGCTGGTGGTTCTCGAAATGCGCAACTACGTCGAGCGCAATCGCGAAACTGACATGTATGAGGTGACGGACAAGCTGCTGCGGATTGGCCTACAGCGTCCAAAATATCGCGCAATGACCGAAGTTGCGCGGCCCATCATGGAAAAATTCGCTGCCGATACGCGCTATCCTTGCCACCTTGCCGTCGCGTCAGGCGAGCAGATCGTGGTGATCGGCCGCGTGGATTCCCCCGATCTTGTTGGCGTCACGGTGCGGGTCGGCTATCGCCAGCCGCTTCTGGAGACGGGTTCGGGGCGGTGCATCCTGGCCTTCATGCCTGAAGATCATCGCCGCCATGTTCTTGCCACCGCGCAGAAGCAGGCGAGCAAGGCCGATGTTGATGCGCTGCAATCGGAGATCGAGGATATCCGGAGCAAAGGGCATTTGATCGCCAGCAGCCGGATCATGGACGGCGTGTGGGATATTTCCGCACCCATCATCGGTTCGGGCGGTGAAGAAATTGTCGCGGCGCTCACCGCGCCTTATGTCAGCCTGGTGATCAATCCGATGAGCAAGGCGCATGTCGCCAAGCGGCTGCAGGCGGCTGCGAAGGAAATTTCACGCCTCGTCAGCGCCATCTAGCGAGCCACGTTCCCGATTTCATCCGGGTTCGCTTGTTTTAATGCCTTTTTGAAGGCCACCCGTCCGGAATTCGTATTCCGGACACGGCGGCGCTTTGCTTTCGCCGATTTGCACCGGAGGCGGACGGCATGCGTTGATTATTTACATGTGAAATATAAATGTATATGTAAAACGTGTGAGGGAATGAGGAGGCTGTGTTCGGTGGGGCGGAGGCCGCGTTCGGCCTGGGGCATTTCCACGGGGCAGATCTTCGAATTTCTCGGGCGAGTTGACATGCGCGCGTTGCGCATTGGGCGGGAGGCGCGTCAATGCCGGGTTATGAATCCAATTTGAAGTCACTGAACGCGCGTGCGCTGCCTCAATGGTATGACGAGGCTAAGTTCGGGATCTTCATTCACTGGGGCCTCTTTGCCGTACCGGCATTCGCCTCGCGCCTCGGCAGCATCTCGGACGCCTTCAAAAAGGATTACGACCGCGCCGTCGCCATGACGCCCTATACCGAATGGTATGCGAATGCGATCAAGGTTCCCGGTACGCCGTCAGCCGAGTTTCACAAGCAGAATTACGGCGACCAGCCTTACGAAGCCTTCAAGGAGCCGTTCCTCGAAGGGCTGAAGCAATGGGATGCCGATAGCTGGGCGGAAAGTTTTCGCGATGCTGGCGCGAAATATGTGGTGCTTGTCACGAAACACCATGACGGTTTCTGCCTTTGGCCAAGCGAGGTCGAGAACAGGCATCAGGCAGGTTGGTATACGGAACGCGACATTGTCGGCGAACTGGCTCGCGCCGTGCGTGCGCAGGGCATGCGCTTCGGCGTCTACTACTCCGGTGGTATCGACTGGACGTTCAACCGCGAGCCACTGCGCACCTTTGCCGATTTCATCGGCTCCATGCCGGGCGGCGACTATCCGGCCTATGCGACCGCGCAGACGCGCGAGCTGATCGAGCGCTACGAACCGAGCGTGCTCTGGAACGATATTTCCTGGCCAACCGGTCTCGATGAGTTGCTGGAACTCTTTGCGGATTATTACAACGCTGTTCCCGAAGGTGTGGTCAACGACCGTTGGGTCCATGCAAAATTCAGCACGAAGCTCCTGCGCAGCAAGCTGATGCGGCGTGGTATTGATTTTATCGGCAAGCGCTACATTGCGAAACATCCCGAGGTGGTCGAGGGCGTCATTCCACAAATCGTGCCGCATAGCGATTTTCGTACGCCGGAATATGTGCGCTTCCCATCCGTGCAAGAGAAGAAATGGGAAGCGACGCGCGGCATGAGCTATTCCTTCGGCTTTAACCGGTATGACCGGGAGGAGGATTACACGGCGTTTGAAATTCTGTTGTCTGATTTCATCGACGGCGTGTCGAAGGGTGGTAATCTTCTCCTGAACGTCGGCCCCGATGCCAGTGCTCAAATTCCGCAATCGCAACTCTCTCGCTTGAAAAAATTCGGCGAATGGTTGCGAGCGAACGGCGCCGCCGTTTACGGCACGAAGCCGTGGACGCGTGCCGATGCGGTGACGACGGAGAATGTTCCGGTGCGTTTCACCTGCTCGGGCACGACCGTCAATATCATCGTCATGGGCAGCCCGGTAGGCGATCTTGTTCGCATCAAGGATGTGGCCTTGAGCGGGCAGGCTGTGCTGCTGGCCGATGTCAGTCCGGTCACTCTGCGCCAGGAGGGCGCCGATCTCGTTTTGCAATTCAAGCAGCCGCTCGGTGCGCAGTTTGCACCCGCCATTTCGATCGCCGGTGCGCATGCATCCGTGGCGTCGCCAGCGCGCGACGACGCCCGGCGCTGAACTCCGCTCATCTGACGAAGAGAGGTGCCGAGTGAGCAGCGCCACCTCATGGACTATCAGAAAGCTCAATGGGGAGAAGGTACATGAAGGAATATCGAGAAGCATTGCGACGGCATTGCTGCGCCTCGGCTTTGCTGGGCGGTGCAATGTTGCTGGCATCGAGCTTTGCGCCTGCGATGGCAGTGGAGTGGGATCTGGGCGGTGACGTCATCGTCAAATTTAATTCCACTGCATCGGCAGGCGTCGGCATACGCACGGTTAATCCGGATGCGAATTTTATCGGTACGACCAACGGCGGAAACGAGATTGGCGGGGAGAATTTTGACGACGGCAATCTCAATTACCGTCGCGGCGACGTTTTTTCGGCATCGGTTCGCATGATGCACGAAGTTGATCTGCGCTGGCAGAACTACGGCGCGTTCACGCGCTTCAGCTACTTCTACGATGCAATCAACAATGATGCGAGCAGCACGCGCCGTACACCGTTGTCGCAAAGCGCTCGTCATAGCATCGGACGCGGCATCAGCCTTTATGACGCCTATGTCTTCGGCGACTTCGAAGTCGGCAATTCACCTATCTCGGTGCGTCTCGGCAATCAGGTCATCAACTGGGGCGAAGCGCTTTTCCGCATTGGTGGCATTTCGCAGACCAATGCGCTTGATGTTGGGCGCGTGGTAACGCCGGGCACCAATATTCGCGAGGCCTATCTACCTTCGCCAATGATCTACGCCAATCTCGGCGTGGTCGAGGGCGTCAGCCTTGAAGCCTATTATCAGTTTCAGTGGCGTCGCACGCAGTTGGTGCCGACCGGCTCGTTCTTCAGCACTGACGATCTGACGGGACCGGGCGCGCAAGGCCTGTTCTTTGCCGCAGATCCCGGCGGCTCAGGCTTGACGGCGCAGCAGTTGATCGCGTTCAGTCTCGGCATTCCGAAGCTCAATGATGTCGGCCCGAAGGATCAGGGGCAGTTCGGCCTCGCAGCGCGTTACTATATCGAGCCGCTTTCCGCGGAACTCAGCGCCTTCTATCTGCGCTATCACTCCAAGACGCCTTATATCTCCGGCCAGTCGGTCCTGCTTCCGGCAGCGCCCTGGGTGGCGGCGGGCTATTTCGGCTATTTCCCGGAAAACATTGATCTCTATGGTGCGAGCCTCAGCCTGCCTGTCGGCCCGGTCGCCGTCGGGGCGGAAGTCGCCTATCAGCCTGACTATCCTGTGATGCTGGCGGATGCCGTCATGCCCGCGATCATCTTCGCTCCCACGACCGTTCTCGGCGTCGCGCGCGCCGACCGTTGGAATGCGATCGCGAATGCCGCGGTCACCGTCGGGCCGTCGATGGACTATATCGGTCAAGTGCCGGGCTGGATCGGTGCCGACACTATCGACCTCATCGGTGAAGTCGGTGCCGTCAATTACAGCGGGCGAAAGCCTCTCGGCGTCGACGGCGACATGTTCGCATGGGGCGTCAATCTTGCGACCACCGCGACCTACACAAACGCATTCGGCACCGAAATCACGCTCAAGCCGGGCTTCAGCCTTGTTTATGACGTGAACGGCGTTTCGATGGATCGCGGCAGCGCCGCCTCTTATGTGCAGGGCCATCGCGGCCTGACGGTCGGCGTGACCGGCGTCTATCGCGACACGCTCACAGCGGCCATCAACTACACCAACAACAAGGGCGGTGGGACCTACAGGCGTGACTCGGACCGCGACTACGTCACCCTCACCGCATCCTATTCGTTTTGACCGCTTGCCTGTTCAGAAATTGAACGAGGAGACAATTGAATGTCATATCTGAAAAAGCTTGCTGTCGCATCGGCCGTGCTGAGCGTGTGTCTCGCTCCGATGTCCACAGCTATTGCCGCCACCGTCGATGATCTTGGTAAAAGCCTGACGCCGATCGGTGCGGAACGTGCGGGCAATGCTGCCGGCACCATTCCGGAATGGAAGGGCGGCATAGTGGAGCCGGTCGCCGGTTGGACGCGTGGAAGCGCGCGCGTCGATCCTTACGCAAGCGACGCAAAGCTGTTCACCATCGATGCGTCGAATGTCGATCAATACAAGGGCGAATTGTCAGACGGGCAGATCGCCTTAATAACGAAGTACCCCGGCTACCGGATGGACGTTTATCCGTCGCGTCGGAGCTGTGGTTATTCGCAGCGCATCTATGACCGCACGAAGGCGAATGTCGCCGAAGCCAAGCTCGCCGAAGACGGCACGATCCTGTCTGGCTACGGCGGGTTCTTCTTTCCGCTGCCAAAGACGGGCTGGGAAGCGATGATCAATCATCGCACCGCCTATCAGGGCACCGCGGTTGAACAGACGAGCAGCATGGCGGTTGTTCAGGGCAGCGGGAATTACGTTCTCAATGTTGGCGAAATGCGCATCTACAGCCCGCATTTCGACCCCAAGATCACGTCGTTTGCGGATACGCGCGGCTATATGGGCAAGCTCGTCTACAGCCAGCTTGAGCCTGTATCCGCAGTCGGTAGCGTGTTGCTGACAGTGTCCGCCTTCAACGCGGGCAATGAATCCTGGGTCTATATTCCGGGTCTTCGCCGTGTGAAAAAAGCGCCGCAGGCGGTTTACGACAACCCCGTTCCCGGTCAGGACAATCTGCGCACTTTCGACCAGACTTTCATGTTCAACGGTCAGGGCGACCGTTACGACTGGAAGCTTGTCGGCAAGAAGGAAATGTACGTCGCCTATAACGCCGCGAAGTTCAAGCAGGCGGGCGTCAAGATCAGCGACATCGTTCAGAAGAACTATCCCAACCGCGATCTGACGCGTTACGAGCTGCATCGCGTCTGGGTCGTCGAGGCAACTGTGAAGGCCTCGCAGCGCAACCTCTTTGCCAAGCGAATCTTCTATCTCGATGAAGACACATGGACTGCTGTTGCTGCCGATCTCTATGACGGCAAGGGCGAGTTGTGGCGCGTGGAAGAAAATCATCTCTTCGTTGCGCCGGAACTTCCGGCCTGCGTAACGGCGGCGGATTTCTACTACGACCTCAATGCCAATCGTTACATTGCCGACAATCTCGTCGTTGATCCGAAGAAGGAGAATTACCGGGCTGAAGATGTCGTGACGAACGACATGTTCCAGCCGGATTCGCTTCGCCGGCTCGGCAAACGCTAATCCTCCCGCTGGCTGAACTCAGGCAGTGACACTCAGGCCGCAACAGAAATGTTGCGGCCTTTTTTTGTGCTCGTGTCGGCGGGGCAGGCGTTAACGTCGCTTCCCGGCGGAATGGAATATTAAACGAACGAACCAAGTCCGAATCGATGACCGCCTCGTTTTCGGGCTTCGTTCACGGCTAAATGTGGTGGTTCGGCAAGCGCCCAGGCAGACAAGGCGTTAACGCAGGGGCAAGCATCATGGTGCTTTCGCCTGCTGGACCACGGTCTATAGTGTCGCCATCGTCATTCAAGAAAATGCGACATAGGGGAGACCAGTTTATGGATTTCGATATTCCGAAAGACATCCAGGACTATCTGAAGGTGCTCGACCTCTTCATCGATAAAGAGATCAAGCCGCTTCAGGCGAAGGACGACAATGAGCGTTTCTTCGACCATCGCCGTGAACATGCCCGTACCGATTGGGACAATCAGGGCTTGCCGCGTCACGACTGGGAAGCGCTGCTCGGGCAGATGCGCAAGCTTGCCGACAAGGCAGGTCATCTGCGCTTCGGTTTGCCGAAGGAATATGGCGGGCAGGATGGCAGTAACCTCGCCATGGCCGTCATCCGCGAGCATCTGGCCGCCAAGGGCCTCGGCCTTCACAACGACCTGCAGAACGAAACTTCGATCGTCGGCAATTTCCCGACGGTGCTGATGTTCCGCGACTTCGGCACGGATGCGCAGAAGAAGAAGTTCATTCCGGGCTCGCTTGACGGTTCGGTGCGCGTCGCATTCGGCCTGACCGAGCCCGATCACGGTTCCGATGCGACATGGATGGAAACGAAGGCGCGTCGCGAAAAGCGCGACGGCGTCGATGGCTGGCTCATCAACGGCCAGAAGATGTGGAACACGGGCATGCATGTTGCGACGCATGACTTCGTGTTCGCGCGCACCAGCGGCAAGGATGGCGACGCGCTCGGCATCACCTGCTTCATCGTGCCCGTCGATACGCCCGGCGTGAAGATCGAGGAGTATCTCTGGACCTTCAACATGCCGACGGACCATCCGCGCGTTTCCTTCACCAATGTCTGGGTGCCGGATGGCGAATATCTCGGTGATCCGGAGCGCGGTCTCGAACTCGCACAGCATTTCGTGCATGAAAACCGCATCCGTCAGGCGGCATCCGGCGTCGGCGCAGCGCAATATTGCATCGATCAGAGCGTGATCTATGCAAAGCACCGCAAGCCCTTCGGCAAGCCGCTGGCATCCAATCAGGCGATCCAGTTTCCGCTCGTCGAAGCGCATACGGAATGCGAGATGATCCGCAACCTCGTCTACAAGACGGCGTGGCAGATGGATCAGATGTCGAAGCCCGATGTCGCGAAGTACCTCTCCGACAAGGTTTCGATGTGCAACTACCGCGCAAACCGGCTTGTCTGTCAGGCGGCGGATCTCGCAATGCAGGTGCATGGCGGCATGGGCTATTCACGCCACAAGCCGTTCGAGCACATTTATCGCCATCATCGGCGCTATCGCATCACCGAAGGTTCGGAAGAGATACAGATGCGTAAAGTCGGCGGCCATCTCTTCGGCTTCATGGGCGCAAATCGTCCCGTGAAGGCGGCGGAGTAAAACGCGCGGCGTTGATGATTGATATCAAATGATCAGGAGAGCCGCCGCACGTCAGTCGCCGGCGGCTCTTTTTTGTGCGCGGGACGAATAGCGCAACCGGGAGACGGGCAGGATCAATGTCGCCGTTGTTCCCTGGCCAAGTATGCTGTCGATGCGGAACGTGCCGTCGTGAAGTTCGACCAGCGCCTTGGTGATCGAGAGGCCGAGACCGGTGCCGCCGTTCTGGCGCGCGCTCGTATCGTCGACCTGACCGAAGGGCTCCAGCACCTCGCCGAGCTTGTCCGCAGGAATGCCGATACCCGTATCGCTGACCGAGAGTTCAAGTTCGCCGTCAGGCGCGATGCGTGCGGCGATGTCGATACGCCCATGATGCGGCGTGAATTTCGCCGCATTGGATAGAAGATTCAGCATGATCTGACGGATTGCGCGCACATCCGCATGAACGAAGGGAAGATCGGCTTCGGTCGAGAGCATTACTATTTGCTCTTTTTCCGTTGTGCGCGGTCGCACAATCTCGATCGACCAGCGCATGACCTCGGCAAGGTCCATATCCTGCTCTTCGAGCGGATAGCGTCCGGCCTCGATCTTGGATATGTCCAGAATGTCGTCGATCACATTCAACAAATGTGCACCGCTATCGTTGATGTCCTTGGCATAGTCGGTGTAGCGGGGCGACGACATGGGACCGAAAAGCTCATCGCGCATGATTTCCGAAAAGCCAATGATTGCGTTTAGCGGCGTCCGCAGCTCGTGGCTCATATTGGCGAGGAATTTTGTCTTGGCGCGGTTTGCCATTTCTGCCGTCCGCATCGCCTCGCGCAGTTCCTGTTCGGCGAGGCGGCGATTGATGGCGATGGAGGCAAGGCGTGCCGTGCCGAGCAGATAGGCCGATTCCCAGGCGCTGGGTCCGCGCGGGTCTTTGAGATAAACCCCGATCCCACCGATCCCGCCTTTGTCATTGGCTGACAGAATATTCTGCAGCCAGAACGCGCGCACGCCGTAAGCCTGCGCGAAGTCCTTGACCTCCTGGCCATTCTCTTCAGCCAGCAGATCGGTGATGACGAGCCGCTGAGTCGTGCCGGAGATGGCCTTTCCAAAGGCGCTGTTCTTGTTTGCTTCCCAAAAAGACTCGACAGCTTCGCGGAAGGATGAGGGGAAGCTCGGTGAGGCGCAGACCGTGAGGCGACGCTCTTCATCGGTCAGATAGACGGCGACGCTGGCGGACGGATTGGCTTCCTCGGCGCTTTTTGCCACCAGCATCATCACTTCTTCAAGTGAAGCATCGGCGGCGAGCGCCTCAAGCACGCGGAACTGGCTCATCAGTTCCATCTGCCCGCGTTTGCGCTCGGTGATGTCGCGCAGGTTGAGCACATAGCCTGAGACGTTCGGGTCGTGGCGCAAATCCGTCACTGACGCCTCGTACCAATGAAGCTTCCCATCGGCCCGCTTGGTATGGAATTCGAGATTTTCGCCCGCAAGTGCGACGGCGCCCCGTGCGTTCAAACTCTGCACCACCCGGTCGACTTCTGCGTCTTGCAGGAAGGAGAGTGCCGAGCGGCCGATCATGTCCTGGGGGCTGTAGCCGATCGTTCGCACGGAAGGTGAGGCGTAGTTGATGATGCCGTCGCCATCCGTGACGAGGATGGCGTCAAAGGCGTTTTCGACGAGGGCGCGGAATCTCTCCTCGCGGCGGCTGATTTCAGCATTTGCATCTTCGGCACGTTGACGCGCGGCTTCAGAAATGTCGCGCGCGGCGGCAAGGTCGGCAATGAGATCCGCGTTATGAAAACGCAACGCTTGTGCGTCTTCGGCGCTGAGGCGCGCCTGACGGGCTGTGCGGATGAGATAGAGGTACGTCACCGCAAAGCCCAGTCCCAAAGCTTCGAATGTCGGCGTGCCGGCGAAGATGCAGCCGATGATGGCGGCAATCGCTGTGGGGCCGGTGCAGGCGTAGAATATCGAGCGGCGAAAGGCTGCTGTCGTTGACGCAGCGATGACGTGAACGATCTGTATGAGAATTATACCGAGATTCTGGATGTCGGCGCCCGGCACCCAGAAAAGTGGAATCATGCCGATCCAGACAATGTTCATCAGCGCGTAGCGGATGGCGGCCGCCGTGGTCCAGCCTTGTGCGTCTTCTGTGGCGTGGGAAAGAAGCCGGCTCTGGAAGAACGCGTATTCGACCTGCAGCGCCGCGCCGGTGAGCCACCAGACAAGGGTCAGTGCCGGGCTGTGGGGGCTTTCCAGAAAGAATGCGAAGGCGGCGGTGACGGCAGGGTAAAGAAGCGGCAGGGCGCGATAGCTCCGCACCACCGATCTGAGAAGATCGAGGCCGATCTCGTCCTGTCGCCTCGCGTCGACCGTCATCCGGCTCTCCCCCCGCCAGCCGTGCTTTCCTGCGTGATACGTCGTTTGCAGACGATCAGCCGGGTCCCGAGCTCACGCGCATGGGCGTTTGAAGTGCCCATTTTGGTCTGGCGGGGTAAATATTCCCTGAAGGGGAGAGGGGTCTTTAGAAGTTGTCATCCGGGCTGGGGATGAGGTCGATGGTCTTTTTCTTGTAGAGCTTTTTCGTCCGGACGCGGCAGGTGGCGGCGGTTTCGGCGTCGAGCTTGTCTGAGGGCTGCCAATAAGCAGGGGACCAGGCATCGGACCGGCGGCGCGCTTCGCTTCGTTCTTCCGCGGTCAGTTCGTCGCGCATTTTCTGGGAAACGGACATGTCCGGCTGCACGCCCAGCGAAAGCAGGGACGGGTTTTTTGTGTATAGATTTGCCCAGGCACCAGCCTCGATCTTGTTCTGCGGCGCGTTTTTGCCTTCAAGGTAAATGCGCGCGAGAGCCTTTTGCGCGTCCGGCCAGCCGCCATTGGCAGCGCGGGCGAGCCAGGTCACCCCGTCTTCGGCCTTGCCGTTACGAATGAAGCATTGGCCGAGTGTCGCCATGGCGCCTTCATAGCCGTGGCCGCGATAGGCAAAGCAGGTCAGCACGGAAATGCTTTCAGGCGTGCAATTGCCTTTTTCGGCTTCTTCCACCGTATCCGAATAGAGGGTACCCGCCGGATCGAGTTCGCGGGCGGTCGGCATCAGATTGCCATCGGCGTCGCGCTTGCGGCCGCCGCCGGCATTGCAGGCCGTGAGAAGGACTGCGGCGGCGATGAGGAGCGACATGGTCGCCATAAGGCGGACATATGGGCGGCTTGCGGTGGTCATTGAATTTATTCTTCCCCTCGGCATGGCGGCAGGCAGGTTCCCCGGTTTTAGACCAACGGTTGTGCCGGTGATGTCCGTCGTTTGGTGCGAGGTGCCCCCTCGCATTGCAATGCTGCGCCATGGTGTTGGCATTTGGTCGTAATCGCAAGTGAACTTGATACCTGTCCCCTTATTCCGACATCAGCGCGAGCGCCTCGTCGCGAATGGCGCCGAGGCGTTCCGGTGCGATCAGAAGCGCCGAGAGTGCGAAATCGGCGACCATGCGGGCTTGTGCGGGCGCTTCGCCTGCCGCCAGCGCAACAGGCGCTTCGTCGAGGCTCATCACGAGGCGTGCAAGACGGGCCGGATCGCCGGGGCGGAAGTCGCCGCTTGCGATGCCTTCGGCAATCAGCCGCGCAAAGGTTTCGATAAGGCGTTCGCGGGCAGCTCGAGCTTGCGCAAAGCGGGGATGGCCGAGCTCGGGCAGCAAGAAGACCGCCTTGACGTTGTTGGCAGTGTTGGAGAGCGACAGGGTATCGGCATGGATGGCGGCATAGAGGCGCGCAGGCGCCGCGCCGGGCAAGGCCTCAATGCGTTTAAAGATGGCGAGCGGCTCGGCAAGAGCGAGCATGAATAGCGCGTCGAGGATCGCGTCCTTGGTCTTGAAATAATGGAAAAGGGTCGGCTGGCGCAGCCCTGCGGCGGCGGCAATGGCCTGTGTCGAGGTGCCCGCAAAGCCCCGGGCGACGAAGAGGGCGGCGGCTGCATTCAGAATGTCATGGCGCGTTGCGGTACTCGCCTTGACGCCGTTCGCGCGCGGACGCCCGGCCTTGCGGTGAGGGTTGTCCGGTCGGATTTCGAGCGTTTGCGTCATGGTGAAATAATTTCTATCAGATGATAGGTATTGACACAATATGGAGATTTGACGAGGCTCGCTGCGCATTTACGCCCAAGGGGAGGCCATCATGGCGCAAGGCGACCGCTCATCCGCTCTCGATCAATTGCGCCACGCCGCTTCGCTTGGGATCGATGAGGCTGTTTCGCTGCCGCCGCGCTGCTATCGCGACCCGGCTATCTATGAACTGGAGCAGCGGGAGATTTTCGGGCGTGATTGGATCCATATCGGGCGGGCTTGCGACATTTCCGAGCCGGGCGACTATCTTGCCGCCGATCTGCCAGGCGCTGCTGTGATGGCGGTCAGGCAAAAGGATGGCAGCATCAAGGTGTTGAGCCGCGTCTGTCGCCATCGCGGTGCGCTGGTCGCGTCGGAAGGCTCCGGCCATAGCGGCGTGTTTTCATGCCCTTATCATCGCTGGACCTATGAGCTTGATGGCAGGCTACGCGCCGCGCCCACGATGGAAGGCAATCCGGCTTTCAAGCGCGAAAATTGCGCGCTGCCTGAATTCAGAATGGAAATCTGGCAGGGCTTCATCTTTGTGACGCTCAGCGCCGATGCAGCCCCGCTTGGTGCCGCGCTCGCGCCGCTTTCGGTAATGATCGACAAATATGACATTGGCGACTGGCGATCGGCTTTCTCGGTCGAAGACGTCTGGGACACCAACTGGAAAGTTGCTTTTGAGAATGCCTGTGAGAGCTATCACCACATCGGTTTTCACCAGCATTCGCTCGATCCGATCTGGCCGGGGCTCACCACTCAGCCAGGCAAGGGCGACGAAGCTTTCAATTTTCATGTCGTGCCAAGCATCCCCGATTTTCGCTATCGTGAAGTCGAAGGCGTCACGCTCGACGATGGGGCCATGTCCCATTTCTTCATTTGCGGCATCTACCCCTCGCTGACACTGGTCCTTGCCGGCCCGAGCACCATCTGGTTCAGCTTCGAACCTCTGTCTGTCGACCGCGTGCGGGTTCGCGCTGGGCAATTGAATCCGGCGGCCTATTTCGATGCGCCCAATCTTGAAGAAATGGTGGCGGGCGACCGGGCCATGCTTGTAGGCATTCTCGAAGAGGACAAGGTGGGCTGTCTTGGGGTGCAGCAAGGCCTCTCCATGGCCGATGCAGCTTCTGGCCCGCTTTCGCCGCTGGAGCGGCCTATCGCCGAGTTTGTGCGCTATCTCGCACGACGGCTCGCAGCTTGACGCAACGGCATTTTGTAGTTTGTGGGCAGGCCCATTCTGGCGTTTGACCCTCGCCAACTCTTCTCCGATACTCCGCGCGATTTTGGACCGCACTTGTGACGCTCGGCCTTTGGGAGGCGCAATCCGCCCATGTTAAGGTCGCGTCTGCGGAAATTCGGGTGAAAGTGAAGACTATGGCCGGCAAGAAGACCGTTAAAGACTGGGAAGCATCGGTCGAGAAGCAGACCAAGGGCGCAGGCGTTTCCTCGCTTGTCTGGCACACGCCCGAAGGCATCGACGTGAAGCCGCTCTATACGGCGGAAGATCTGGAGCGCCTCGCTTCGGAAGGTTATGACGCGAATACGCTGCCGGGTTTTCTGCCTTTTACGCGCGGGCCGCAGACCACCATGTATGCCGGTCGTCCCTGGACCATCCGCCAGTATGCGGGCTTCTCGACCGCTGAAGAGTCCAATGCTTTTTATCGCCGCAATCTCGCGGCGGGCCAGAAGGGCCTCTCCGTCGCCTTCGATCTCGCTACCCATCGCGGTTATGACAGCGATCATCCGCGCGTCGTCGGCGATGTCGGCAAGGCAGGCGTGGCGATCGATAGCGTCGAGGATATGAAGATCCTCTTCGACCAGATCCCGCTCGATGAAATGTCCGTCTCGATGACGATGAACGGCGCGGTCGTTCCGATCCTTGCCAACTATATCGTCGCGGCGGAAGAGCAGGGCGTTTCCCAGGACAAGCTTGCGGGCACCATTCAGAATGACATTCTGAAAGAGTTCATGGTCCGCAACACCTATATCTATCCGCCCGAGCCTTCGATGCGGATCATCGCGGACATCATCGGCTATTGCTCCAAGCATATGCCGAAGTTCAACACGATCTCCATCTCCGGCTACCACATGCAGGAAGCGGGTGCGACGCAGCTTCAGGAGCTCGCCTTCACGCTTGCCGACGGGCGCGAATATGTGCGCGCGGCGCTGAAGGCGGGTCTCGACGTTGACGAGTTCGCGCCGCGTCTTTCCTTCTTCTTTGCCATCGGCATGAACTTCTTCATGGAAGTGGCGAAGCTGCGTGCCGCGCGCCTGCTCTGGTCGCGCATCATGACGGAGTTCGGCGCGAAGGATAGCAAGTCGCTGATGCTGCGCACGCATTGCCAGACCTCCGGCGTTTCGCTGACTGAGCAGGATCCCTACAACAACGTCATCCGCACCACCATCGAGGCACTGGCCGCCGTTCTCGGCGGCACGCAGTCGCTGCATACCAATGCGCTTGATGAAGCCATCGCGCTGCCGACGGAGTTTTCGGCTCGCATCGCGCGCAACACGCAGCTCGTCATTCAGCATGAGACGGGCATCACCAACGTCATCGATCCGCTTGGAGGCTCCTATTACATCGAGAGCCTGACGCATGCGCTGGCCGAAGAGGCCTGGAAGATCATCGAAGAGGTCGAAGAGCTTGGCGGCATGACCAAGGCGGTCGCCACCGGCATGCCTAAGCTCAAGATCGAGGAAGCTGCGGCGCGCAAGCAGGCACGCATCGATCGCGGTCAGGAAGTCATCGTCGGTGTCAATAAATACAAGCCGGTGAAGGAAGATCCGATCGATATCCGCGATATCGACAATGCGGAAGTGCGCGCAAGCCAGATTGCACGGTTGCAGAAGATGCGCGCGACGCGCGACGAGACCAAATGCACGGCGGCGCTGAAGGCACTGACGGAGGGCGCGCGCGGCAACGGCAACGTGCTGGCGCTTGCTGTCGATGCAGCGCGGGCGCGTGCCAGCGTCGGCGAGATTTCCGACGCGATGGAAGAGGTTTTTGGCCGCCACCGTGCCGAGATCAAATCCATCTCGGGCGTTTACGGTCAGGCTTATGAAGGAGACGCGGGCTTCATGCAGATCCAGAAAGAGATCGAGGAATTTGCCGAGGCCGAAGGCCGCCGTCCGCGCATGCTCGTCGTCAAGATGGGGCAGGACGGGCATGATCGCGGCGCGAAAGTCATCGCGACCGCTTTTGCCGATCTCGGCTTCGACGTTGACGTCGGTCCGCTTTTCCAGACGCCGGAAGAAGCCGCGCGCGACGCTATTGAAAACGACGTGCATGTCATCGGCATTTCGAGCCTTGCAGCCGGCCACAAGACGCTGGTGCCGACGCTGGCCGAAGCGTTGAAGAAAGAAGGCGCGGGCGATATCCTCATCATTTGCGGCGGTGTCATTCCGCAGCAGGATTATGAGTTCCTGAAGAAATCAGGCGCAGCCGCCATTTTTGGCCCCGGCACGAATATCCCCGCCGCTGCATCGGAAATCCTGACGCTTATCCGCGAAAGAAGCCGCAACAAGGCCTAAGTCGCACATGTGTCTTGCGGCAAGCTCCATCAGGAGCTTGCCGCTTTATTTCATCGCCGTTTTTGTTTTTGCGTTTGGGGCGGGCTCGCGGGTCGCGAGACGCTCCTTCACTTGCGTCAGCTCCATTACTGCGCCGCCAAGCGGTGTTCTGAGCTGGAAGCGTACCGGCATATAGACGCGACCGCCGTCGAAGGGCGCGAGCCAGACTTTCATGTCATCGTTCCGGCGCAGCATGTCGGTGAACTTGCGTCGTTCGATCGGTGCCACGGCGACATAACGGATCGTGCAGACAATCGCCGTCACGGGTTTTGCGAGCCCGCGCGGTGTCATCTGCTTTTCGCCTTCATAGGCAAGCTTCAGATCGTAACGCCGCTTGCCGTCAAAAACGGGGATCGTGCGATCGCAGGGATTTTCTCCCGCGACCACCGGCATGATGAAGGCGCTGATCGGGTCGAGCGTATTCTGCTGGAGCGATGGCATCACATCATCGAGATCGCCCGGATTGTAGGGTGGTTCGGCCGTGAGGCGCGGCATGCCGTCCCGGCTATAGGACATCGTTATCTTGCGCGTTTTTCTTTCGGCCTGCGTGTCGGAAACATAGTGATGCGGCTGCACGTGCTCCTGCGTCAGGCGGCCTTCGCTCGAAAGCTTGTAATCGGCAGGATAGAAAGTGCGTGTCGTGCCTGCTGTGCCCATCGTCGCGGCAAGGCGATAGTTGTCGTCATCCATGACGGCTTCGAAATTGCCGCTGATGAACAGAAGTCCGCCGACATAGATGGTGAAGCTGGCGGCGACGTCAGTCGGTGTGGCGATGGCGGCATCGGCTTTTATGTGTTCAGCAGATTGTGCCGGTGTGACAGCAAGCAGTGTGGCGAGCGCGAGGCCCGCCAGCGGCAATCCGTTTTTTCGTCCGATTTCGCGCATCATGGTCGGCCCTTCCTCGGAATGGTCGATGATATGCTTCAAGTTTGGCTATGCCCGGCTGAACAGAAGCTGAACGCTGGGAGGCTTTGCCGGTTCCCTCTGGCGTCAGCTCTGGACGGGCCGGGGGCAAGACAGTATGCAACTTGTTATGGTTGAGACCAGCATGAAAACCCCCGGGGGAAGCGGAGAACAAGGTGGCGGATAGGGGCATTGTCGATCCGGCGGCGTTGGCGGCCCGTATTCGCGCGGGCGAGCGAACGGCTTTGGCGCGGGGCATAACACTTGTCGAATCTTCGCGCGCCGATCATCAGGAAGCTGCGCAAGCCATGCTGACCTTGCTTCTGCCGGATACGGGCAAGGCAGTGCGGCTTGGGCTTTCGGGCACGCCGGGCGTCGGCAAGTCGACCTTCATCGAAGCTTTCGGCATGTTTCTGACAGCGCGCGGCCACAAGGTTGCGGTGCTCGCCATCGATCCTTCGTCAACTCGAACGGGCGGCTCGATCCTTGGCGACAAAACACGCATGGAATTGCTGGCACGCGATCCCAACGCATTCATCCGTCCCTCGCCATCCGGCGGCACGCTTGGCGGCGTTGCGCGGCGGACGCGTGAGGCAATGCTGCTGACCGAAGCGGCAGGCTTTGACGTGGTGCTGATCGAAACCGTCGGCGTAGGCCAATCGGAAACGGCCGTTGCCGACATGGTCGATATGTTCCTGCTGCTGCTGTCTCCCGGCGGCGGCGACGAGTTGCAGGGCATCAAGCGCGGCATCATGGAGCTGGCCGATCTCGTCATCGTCAACAAGGCTGATGGCGATCTCATTCCGGCGGCCAAGCGCGCGGCGATGGAATACAAGTCGGCGCTGCATCTGATGCGGCCCAAGACCTCCCATTGGCGGCCAGAGGTTCTGCTGGCATCGGCCCTGAAGAATGAAGGCATTGCCGAAATCTGGGCGGCGGTCAAGGCGCATCGCGAAGCAATGTCAGGTCCGGGAGAACTCGCGCGGCAACGCGCCGATCAGGCGGCGGCCTGGATGTGGACCGAGATTCGCGAGGGGCTTTTTGCCTCCCTGAAGCAGAACAAGGACGCAGCGCACCTCATTCCGGTGCTTGAGGCGCAGGTCCATGCCGGAACCATGACGCCGACGGTTGCTGCGCGGCGGGTGCTGGAGCTGGTTTTCGGCACGGATAAGGGCAAGGATTAAGGTATTTCGGGCCGAATCATCAGGTTTTTAGTGCCTTTTGAGCCTCATGCGGTTCCCGCCTCTTGACTGTCCCCGGTGGGCCTTTTATACGTGCCCGCTCAATGGCGCGCCCATTTCGCCGCGCTGTAACCACATTCTCGAAACCTTACGGAATCGGGTTTGCCCCCGGGAAATCTCCTGCCGGGCCGCCCCACCGTGAACTGCAAGGAATAGCTCATGTCGCGCCGTTGTGAACTGACCGGCAAGGCCGTGATGTCCGGCAACAATGTGAGCCACGCGAACCGCAAGACGCGGCGCCGGTTCCTGCCGAACCTTTGCGAAGTGACGCTCATCAGCGATGCGCTGGGTCGTCAGGTTTCGCTGCGCATTACTGCCCATGCGCTCCGCTCGGTTGAGCACAATGGCGGTCTCGACACCTTCATCCTGAAGGTTCGCAAGGAAGACCTCTCGGCGCGCGCGCTGAAGCTCCGCACCAGCATCGAAAAGGCGAAAGCCGCCGTTCAGGCTGCTGCGTAATCGCGCACTGCACGAAATTTCGTTAATGCTTAAAACGGGCTGCCTTTCGAGGCAGCCCGTTTTGCTTTCTGCTCCCGTGTAGTCTCGTATGTGCAGCCGATCAGACGATCGCCTGCGCATTTATCCTCGCGCCAGTGAGCGGAGTTCGCTGCCGAGCGAGCGAGTGAGTAATGCTGGCGGCGTTGCATATCAGATTCCAGAATCTCTTATTACCCCGACGTCTTTCATGCGAAAGGCCGGTTAGTGCTGGATGAATATGGGGCCGAGTATTTTCCATAGGCAGGCGTAACCGCCTTTAAATTTCGCTATGCGAAATTACATTTCATTTATTGACAGGCTCTCGGAATCCATGCAATACCAAATCCTGCAAACGGGGGGCGTGATCAAGAGGATGCAGAAATGCATGCTCGAAGACAGACGGCTCGATCGCCAGAACCCCTGAAATTGGATTTGCAACGAGTGTCGTCATGACGCGCGAGCCCGTAAAGGGAGTCGCCGATTGCGATAGTGGTCAACGAGCTTGGTAGAGCTCTCGTTTTTGGGGTTCGATTCACTGCGATGTCTTACGTCGAATCTCGGATAGTTTCCCGTCGCGCAATTGGCTTCGTCGCAGTTGCCATTTTCCATGTGGCGCTGATTTATGCGCTGGCAAATGGCCTTGCGCAGACTGTCGTCAATGTCGTCAAGGGGCCGATCGAAGCATCGATCATCGAGACGCCCGATACACCGGACGATGTTCCGCCGCCGCCCCCACCGCCCGCGCTCGATGTTCCGCCGCCGCCGTTTGTTCCGCCGCCGGAGGTGACGATCAATCTGCCTCAGGCGGCTGCGCCAGCGACGGCGATCACTCAGGTTCAGACGAAGGCGCCGGTATCCAATGTTGTGCCACCGCAATCCGATCCGCGGCACAAAAACCGTCAACCCGAATATCCGCCATCGTCTCGTCGTGCGGGTGAAGAGGGAGTGGTGCTGCTCCTTCTCTATGTGAACGAACGCGGTCGCGTACAGGAAGCGCGCGTCGAGACATCGAGCGGCTTTCCCAAGCTCGACAAGGCCGCTGTTCGAGAAGCAGAGCTGAGCTGGCGTTTTCTGCCGGCGAAAGAAAACGGACGTGCCGTTGCAGCCTGGCACAAGTTCTCCGTGAGATTCCGATTAACGGACTAGGTGGCATTGCCTCAGAACCGCAATGAAGGCGGACCACGAAACTCCGGTAGCAGAAAAGATATGTGCGAGAGGAATGCCCAAAATGAAAAACGTTTTCGCTAAGCCTGTAATGCTTGCGGCCATTGCTGCCAGTATCATGTTCATCAGTCTTCCGCTGCTTGCTCAGTCGGGCGACGCATCATCTACAACCAATTCATCTTCGCCGGTTCCCTCCAATCCGGCCTCGCAACCATTTGTAACTGATGGCGTAACATCGCCTGCAGACGGCGTTGTGGGCGATGTCGCATCCCAACCTCCCTCCCCGGATGCCGCACAGAATATGGATTCGATGTCGAGCCCGACTGAGACTTCTTCTGAAGGTCCCATGACGGAAAGTGCCGCTGACGCAATCGAAAATCCTTATGGTTTGAAAGCGCTTTGGGCCCAGGGCGATTTCGTGTCGAAGACCACGCTGATCATCCTGGCGATCATGTCCATGGGTAGCTGGTACATCATCGTGATTAAGCTCTGGGAACAGCGCGCGCTGATGGCTGAGGCACGGAGCGTCTCCAAGAAAATAGCCGCGGCAGGCGGAATTCAGGCCGGTGTCGAGAAGCTGTCGAAATCAAGCGTATTTCGTGCAGTGGCTGATGAAGGGTTTCTCGCGGCCCAACAATACGAGAAGGGCCTTGCAGGCGAAGTGACGCTTGTTGAGTGGTCCAACGCTTCCTTGACGCGGACGCTCGACGTTGCCGGTTCTCGTTTCCAAAACGGTTTGGCATTCCTGGCCACGGTTGGTTCAACTGCGCCGTTTGTGGGCCTCTTCGGCACTGTCTGGGGCATCTATCATGCGCTGATCGCAATTGGCGTCGCAGGGCAGGCGTCCATCGATAAGGTTGCTGGTCCGGTCGGCGAGGCTTTGATCATGACGGCTATCGGTCTCGCCGTCGCTGTGCCGGCGGTGCTTGGTTACAACTGGCTTGTCCGCCGCAACAAGGCGGCGCTCGAAGCGCTGCGCCGTTTCTCTTATGACGTGCTGCTGCAGATCTTGCAGAGCGGATCTGGAGACGTGCAGAAGCGCGCGGTTGCCGGTCGATAAGGTTCCCTCGAATCCAGAAGACGGGAAGAGGCCGAAAGCCTTTCGTCTCCTTCCTGTCCCCGGATGGCAGTTGAGAAAGCAAGACCATGGCTATGAACTTAGGATCCGCTGGTGGTGAGGAAGACGAAGTTCTTTCCACGATCAACACGACACCGCTCGTCGACGTGATGCTGGTGTTGCTGATCATCTTTCTACTGACAATTCCCGTGGCGATCCAGACCGTGCCACTGGACCTGCCAAGAGCTTCCAACATTGCCAACGTCACCAAGCCTGAAAACATCGTGGTAGCGGTCGACGCGGCGGGCCAGGTGTTCTGGAACAATGAGCGCATGGCCGACAATCAAGCATTGCTTGACAGGATCAAGCAGGTTGCCGTCAAGGAGCCCCAGCCGGAAATCCACGTCAGGGGCGACAAGAATGCGAGGTTCGAATTCGTCGGGCGTGTGATCGTCAATTGCCAACGCGGCGGCATCATGAAGGTTGCTTTCATCACTGAGCCCGATCACGGCGGAAATCAGGAGCACTAACGTGGCAATGAATGTCGGCGGCGGCTCTCGCGAAGATGACGTGATGATGGACATCAATACGACGCCGTTGATCGACGTCATGCTGGTGCTCATTATTATGCTCATCATCACTATTCCAGTTCAGACGCATTCGGTAAAACTCGAAATGCCGCGCGATTCCGTTGCTGTTCAACCGACGGAGAAGCCGGAAGTGGTCGATCTGGAAGTTGACTTTGACGGGACTGTGTTCTGGAACGGAAATGCGGTTCCGAACACTGGGCTTCTCGATGAATACTTGCGTGGTGCAGCGCGCGCGGACCCGCAGCCGGAGATCCATCTGAAGCCAAATCGGCTGGTGAAATATGACTATGTCGCCCGCGTGCTTGCATCCGCGCAGCGCCTCGGTGTCACGCGTATAGGTTTTGTCGGTAACGAACAGTATATGGACTAAGGGAAGAGTTATGCGCCTGTCATTGAAGACGTTACTGGTGTCCAGTGGCCTTGCAATCATATCGACGTTTTCGGTGACGCCATCGGGCGTGATGCTCTGGACCTCCGAGGCGCAAGCTGCCCCGTCGATCGGCGCTAAGGTCGGCAAGCCGTTGAAAGAGGGGCAAGATCTTTCCAGGAAAGAGAAATTTGCCGACGCGCTTGTCAAAGTGAAAGAGGCAGACGCCGTTTCCGGCAAGACGGCTTATGAAACCTTTGTCGTGAACGATTTTCTGACGTTTCTCTACGTCCGGACAAAGAATTATGCCGGGGCAGTAAAGTCGGCGGAGGTCGCCTGGGGTACAGGTCTCGTTCCGGCAAAGGAACGCGCACAGCGACTGAAGACGATCGTCCAACTCAACTATCAAGTGAAAAATTACGACAAGGCAATCAGTTTCGCGCAACAATATGAGAAAGAAGTTGGCGCGGATGCAGGGCTGCAGGTGTTGGTTGTGCAGGCCTATTATCTACAGAACGATTATGCAAACGCCTCAAATTCGGCCCGCAAGCTCGTTGCTTCGGCGCGTGCCGGCAATCGGAAGCCTGCGGAAGATCTCCTGAAGCTTTGGATGGCGAGTACTTTCAAGCAGAAAGACAATGCGGCAAGCCGAGAGGCGTTGACGGCCCTTGTCGAGCATTATCCTTCACGTGCCTATTGGAACGACCTTTTGAACATGACGGCTTCGGCCGTGGGCCGGTCCGATCGCATGTCGCTGGAAGTTTATCGTCTAAAGCTTGTCACCGGCGCTTTGCAGGATCCTGCCGACTATGTCGAGATGGCGCAGATGGCCATTCAGCTTGGATTGCCGGGAGAGGCACAAACGGTAATGGAGCGCGGTTTCGACAGTAAAATTCTTGGCGGGGCAAACAAGGGGCGCGAACAACGCCTGCTCAATATGGCACGGACGCAAGCGACGCAGGACAAAGCCTCCTTGCCGTCGAGTGCGGCCAATACGAAAGCCAAGGCGGCATTGGGCGAAGCTTATGCTTCCTATGGCAAGCATAAAGAAGCTATTGCGCTTTATACCGACGTGTTGCGGGATGCGGGTTACCAGGACGCTGGCCTCACACGATTGCATCTTGGCCAGGCGCTGTTGGCACAAGGCAGCAAAGCGGAAGCTCGCGCAGCATTCTCTTCGATCAAAGACAGGAAAGTCGCACCACTAGCAGAGATATGGCGACTCGCGGCGAAGTGATTGCGCGCCCGCTATTGTGGAGTTACAGAAGAGATCGCTTCGGCGGTCTCTTCTTTTTTTTCAGGTCAGCGTGACGAGCCGTGTGCCTGCTGTGACCTGATCTCCAACATCCACGAGAATGGATTCGACGATAGCGTCTGCCGGCGCGAGTATGTTCTGTTCCATCTTCATGGCTTCAAGAACGACGAGCGTTTCACCGCGGCGAACGGGCGTACCGACTTTAACCGTGACGCTGATGATGCGGCCGGGCATGGCGGCAGTGATGTCGCCCGTCGCATTCTCATCGGCATTTTCTCCGCCATTCCCATCGACGTAACCGAGCTTGTAGGTGCGCTCCTCCGTCATGATCAGCAGATGGCTGTCAGTGCGGTGTACGCTTGCGCTTAGTCTTCCGCGCGGGGTCAACGAAACGATCTCGTGCTCGCCCTCACGCCGGGCCGAGACGATCATGCTGCTGCCCGGGAGTGTGAGACTATATGTTGGGTGATCAGGCGTGCCGCTGTAGGCGGCCTCGACCGTGATGACCCCTTCCGACGTTGCGAAAGACAGCAAGTGATGCTGGCGCACCGAACCGAGCCGCCAGCCGTCATTTGCATGCCAGGGCGACCAAAGATCATCAGTGGCGGGTGGGGGCGTCGCTCCTGTTTTCGGTAACAACCGATCGAGCGCCGCAATTGCGAATACGCCATCAGGCGTGGCGCGGTGTTCAGGCAGCAGGGTGTCGCTATGGCGCTCAATGAAGGCTGTGTCGACGTCGCCCGCCACGAAGGCGGAATTGGCTGCAATATCGCGAAGCAAGTCCAGATTGGTCTGGACGCCCGCAATACGCACTTTTCCAAGAGCGCTCCGCAAACGACGAATGGCGCCCGATCTCGAGCTGTCCCAGACGATCAGCTTTGCGATCATCGAATCATAGTGCTGCGTAACCCAATCTCCCTCGCGAACGCCCGTATCAACGCGTGTATGCGTGTCATTTTCCGGCGTGACATAGCGCGCCAGTTGTCCGATCGCGGGCAGGAAATTGTTTTCAGGGTCTTCCGCGCAGAGCCGTACCTCTATGGCATGGCCGTTGAGAGGAATCTCGTTTTGCGAAAGCGGTAGACGGCCACCTGCCGCCACTTCGAGCTGCCAGGCAACGAGATCCTGCCCTGTGATCATTTCTGTCACGGGGTGCTCCACCTGCAGACGCGTATTCATTTCCATGAAGAAGAAGCTATCCGGCCGCAGTCCTTGAGATGCATCGGCGATAAACTCGACCGTTCCGGCACCCCGATAGCCAACCGCCTGCGCCGCGGCGACGGCTGCCCGGCCCATGAGCGCACGCATTTCCGGCGACATGCCGCAGGCCGGAGCCTCTTCGAGCACCTTCTGATGGCGGCGCTGGATCGAGCAATCGCGCTCATGCAGGTGAACAGCATTGCCATGCGCGTCTGTAAAAACTTGAATTTCTATGTGGCGCGGCTGCAGGACATATTTTTCGATCAGCACGCGATCATTGCCAAAGGCATTGGCGGCTTCGCGTTGCGCGCTGGCCAGAGCCTCAGCAAAGGTGTCGGCGCTATCCACCCGCCGCATTCCCTTGCCACCGCCACCTGCGACGGCCTTGATGAGAACCGGAAAGCCGATGCGTTGTGCTTCGTTTGTGAGAAAGTCCGCGTCTTGATTTGGGCCGTGGTAGCCGGGCACGACAGGAACGCCGGCCTTTTCCATGATTGTCTTGGCGGCACCTTTGAGCCCCATTGCGCGAATGGCAGTGGGCGGCGGTCCGACGAATATGATGTCTGCCGCCTCGCAGGCTTCAGCGAAATCTGCGTTCTCGGAGAGAAAACCATAGCCCGGATGAATGGCATCCGCGCCGGCAGATTTCGCGGCAGCGATAATGAGGTCACCCCGCAGGTAGCTTTCCTTCGGTTCCGCAGGCCCTATACGAATTGCGCTATCGGCAAGTTGAACGTGGGCGGCATTCTGGTCGGCATCGGAAAAGACAGCGACAGTACGAATGCCAAGTTTCTGCGCTGCGCGGATAACGCGGCATGCGATTTCGCCACGGTTGGCGACAAGAAGGGAAGAGATCATGCGGTCGGACATTCGGGCCTTCACATACGGAAAACGCCAAAGCGTGTTTCAGGTATCGGGACGTTGAGCGAGGTTGAGAGGCACAGGCCGAGCAGTCGGCGCGTATCGCGGGGCGCGACGATGCCATCGTCCCAGAGTCTCGCTGTGGAATAGTAGGGGTGGCCTTCGGTGTCGTATTGAGCGCGGACGGGAGACTTGAACGCTTCTTCGTCTTCTGCGCTCCAGCTCTCGCCTCGCGCATCGAAAGCGTCTCGCTTGACCGTGGCCAGAACGTTCGCGGCTTGATCGCCGCCCATCACCGATATGCGCGCATTGGGCCAGAGAAAGACGAAGCGCGGACCGAAAGCCCTGCCGCACATGCTGTAATTGCCTGCTCCGTAAGCGCCGCCAATGACAACGGTGAATTTGGGCACTTTCGCGCAGGCAACCGCCGTCACCATTTTTGCGCCGTGCTTGGCGATGCCATCTTCCTCGTATTTCTTGCCGACCATGAAGCCGGAGATATTTTGCAGGAAGAGGAGCGGAATTTTCCGCTGGCAGCAAAGCTCGATGAAATGCGCCGCCTTGACTGCCGATTCTGAAAAGAGCACGCCATTGTTGCCGAGGATGCCTACGGGATAGCCGTGAATGTGCGCGAAGCCGCACACGATCGTTTGCCCGTATAGCTGCTTGAACTCGTTGAAGACTGATCCATCGACAAGACGTGCGATGACCTCTCGCACGTCATACTGAACGCGTGGATCTGCCGGGATGATGCCATCCAGTTCCGAGGTGTCGTAGAGCGGCTGCATGGACGGACGCGTTTCGATATTCGGCGTCTTGCGTGTATGCAGCGTGTCAATAATCTGTCGCGCGATAGAGAGCGCATGCACATCGTTCTGGGCGTAGTGATCGACTACACCGCTCTTGCGGGCGTGCAGATCGGCGCCGCCGAGGTCTTCCGCGCTCACCACTTCGCCTGTCGCAGCCTTGACGAGCGGCGGACCGCCGAGAAAGACCGTACCCTGATTACGTACGATCACGGTCTCGTCCGACATGGCGGGCATATAGGCTCCGCCTGCTGTACAGGAACCCATAACGACCGCAATCTGCGGGATGCCGATTTCCGAGAGAGTGGCCTGATTGTAAAAGATGCGTCCGAAATGCTCCCGGTCGGGATAAAGCTCGGCCTGGTTGGGCAGGTTGGCGCCGCCTGAATCTACTAGGTAGATGCAAGGCAGGCGGTTCTCCCGTGCAATCTCTTGCGCGCGGACGTGCTTCTTGACGGTGAGTGGATAGTAAGTGCCGCCTTTTATCGTCGATTCATTGCATACGATAACGCATTCGCGGCCTGCGACGCGCCCGATGCCGGTGATGATGGCAGCGCCGTGAATGGCACTGCCGTACATCCCATTGGCTGCGAGAGGACTTAGCTCCAGAAAGGGAGAGCCCGGATCGAGAAGGCGTTCGACGCGCTCGCGCGGCAACAGTTTGCCACGGGCGATGTGGCGTTCGCGCGAATGTGCGTCGCCGCCGATGGATGCTTCCGCGGTCTTCGTATTGAGATCCGAAACAAGCCGGGACATCGCCTCGGCATTGGCCTTGAACGATGCGGAGCGTACATCGACGCTCGTTTTCAGGACGTTCATGGGGATTGTTTTCCACCCGATGTTGAAAACCGAAGATGGACGCGTCGGGGAAATTGGTCAATATAAATTTCACTATGCAGTTTTAAATTTCGAAAATACTAGGTACGTTATTGGGCCCAATGAGCGATGCTTTCGCTCACGAAACTCGCTGCTATGGAGATATTTGATGCTTGAAGTCGAGAACCCTCGAGACCTGATTGCCCATGTTGGTGAAGAGCTCGGCACGAGCCGGTGGATAGATGTCGACCAGACAATGATCGACGCTTTCGCTGCTGTGACGGGCGACCATCAATGGATTCATGTGGACAGGGAGAGAGCGGCCAGGGAGATGCCTGACGGAAAGACCATCGCGCACGGCTTTCTAACGCTCTCGCTGTTGCCGACGCTAGCAGGTCCGTTGCTGACCGTCAGGAACAAGGGGCGGGGTCTTAATTATGGGTTGAACAAGGTCCGCTTCATCTCGCCGGTCAAGGCAGGAGCCCGGATACGGATTCATCAACGCTTGATCGCCGCCGATCCTGTGGATGGTGACGGTGTACGCTTTGTTTGTGCATGTACGATCGAAATTGAGGGCAGCGACAGGCCCGCAATGGCTGCGGAGACTATTTCGATCAACTACCCGTCCGCCTGATGCGGCTAGCGCTGTCGAGGGCGCGCGCCTACAT
>NZ_JBASBH010000107.1:0-20995 GCF_049651025.1 Parvibaculum sp.
GCCCAGCACAGAGCGCTCCGGGTCAGATGGGCACGACGGTGACGCCCTCGCAGGCCGACCTTCCCAATACCAACTCGCAATCGTCGCCGATCATGAAGCCGCAATAGATTTCGGCACCTATCCCGCCAGGCTCACGCCGACGAGATAACCGATGCCATAGGTGACGCCTGCGGCGGCGAAGCCGATCAGCAATTGACGCATGGCGGAGAAGATTGCGCCGCGCCCCGTGAAAAGGGATGTGCCTGCGCCGAGCGCGGCGAGCGCCAATCCGCTGAGGCCGAGGCTCGCGCCCAACGCCGCATTGCCCTGCAGAAATAAATAGGGAGCGACCGGAAAGATCGCGCCCACTGAAAAGAGCAGAAGCGAGGTTGCGGCGGCGCCCCAAGCAGAGCCGCCCAATTCGTTCGGATCGATGCCAAGCTCTTCGCGCACCAGCGTGTCCAGCGCCGTGTCCTTGTTGGCGAGAAGCTGCTCGGCAAGGGCGCGCGCTTCCTTTTCGCTCAGGCCTTTCGCCTGATAGATCAGGATCAGTTCTTCTTTTTCCTCCTCCGGCACTTCCTCCAGTTCCATCGCTTCGGTCGCGATCTGCTTCTGGTAAAGCTCGCGTGAGGAATTGACCGACAGCCATTCGCCCATCGCCATTGAGCAAGCGCCTGCGACGAGACCGGCCAGCCCCGTAAGCAGGATCATGTTGTTCGACGATTCAGCCCCGGCAACGCCCATGACGAGCGAGAGGTTGGAGACGAGGCCGTCATTCGCACCGAGCACGGCGGCGCGCAATGCATTGCCACCCATCGCGCGATGCCGTCCTTCGAGCCGTGCGATGGTGCTGCCGTCGAGACCTGTCTTCGGCCCGGCAATGGCGGAAAGCACACGGGCATGGCTGCGTTCGGCCTGAGGCAATCCGCCTGCGACGGCTTCGGGCTGCTTGTCGTAAGCGCCGCTATCTGCCTGCTCCAGCGTATTGATGACCGGGAGCACGAAGGCGGGGCCGAAGCGGCGGGCGAGAAAGGCGAGGGCGCGGGTGCGGAAACCGGGCCTCAGATGCGGCACGCGCGCGCCGGTTTTTGAGAGTTGCTTTCTCCAGTATTCGGCGTGGCTTTCCTCGACGGCGGCTAGGCGGTGATAGACGTCGGCGAGTTTTGGATCGGGCTCGACATTGGCCAGCGCGCGATAAAGGCTCGCGCCATCGACCTCGCCTTGCAAGTTGTCACGATAGCGCTCGTTCTTGGTTGCGTCCGCCATGCCGTTCTCCTTGCCAGCCCTCATCATGACTGAGCGGGGCGGCGACGGAAAGATACTACAGGCGCGGAGGATCAGGACTTTCGCGCCGCCGCAACCTCGTCCATGACGCGCATCAGATTGCCGCCCCAGAGCTTGCCGATCTGCTCTTGCGAATAGCCGCGCTTCACGAGCTCCTTCGTCACGTTGAGCGTTTCGCCCGCATTAGCCCAACCCTCGATGCCGCCGCCACCCTGAAAATCCGAGGCGATGCCGACATGATCGATACCGATCAGCTTCACCGCATAGTCGATGTGATCGACAAGATCGGAAACGCCCGCGCGCGGAAATGTCCTGTCGAGTTCGGCGACGCTTTTTGCGAATTTCTCTTTCGTCGCCGGACTTGCCGCAAAGAAAGCATCGAGACTTGTGAGGCCGAGCGATTTTGCGAGCTTGCCCCGCGCCGCTTTTTTCTCCTTCGAGACCGCATGGAGATATTCGTCGAAGGCGACGATCTGAATGACGCCGCCTTTTTTGGCGAGCGCCAGCATTTCCTCGTCGCTCATATTGCGCGGATGCGGATTGAGCGCATAAACGGCGGAATGCGATGCAATGACAGGTGTGCGTGACGACTTGATCGCGTCGAGCGTCGTCGATTTCGCCGAATGCGATACGTCCACCATGATACCGAGATCGTTGCAGCGCGCGACGATCTCCCGGCCATAGGCGCTCAAGCCGCCATGCTCGCCGCCCTTGTCGTTCGGCTTGTCGCCAAGGTCCGCCCTTGGCTGCGCGCTGTCGCCAAGATCGTTATGGCCGTTATGCGTCAGGCCGAAATAGCGCGCGCCCAGTCCGTAATAGATGTCGAGAAGGGCGGGGTTCTTTCCAATCGCATAACCGTTCTCGATGCCGATCAGCGCGATGCGGCGCCCGTCCGCGTGAATGCGACGAATATCGGCGGAGGTGAGAGCGAGGCCGATATCTTTCGAATATTGCTCATCGACCATGCGGTGGATGGCCGCGAATTTTGCAAAGGCCTCGGACGCCGCTTCCGCATAGCCCGCCGCATCGCGCTTCGTCTGGTCGACATAGACGATGAAGAAAACCGCATCGAGGCCGCCGGTTTTCATACGCGGCAGGTCGACCAAGACCGGCGGACCATTGAGCTTGCCCGGATCGTATTTGTCGCTCGCGAAAAAGGTCGGGATGTCGGTATGCGTGTCGATGGTGATGACATGCGACTGGATCGCGCGGGCCTTGGCTTCAAGGGCGACGTCATCTGCCCATACGGGCGAGGCGAACATCACCAATGCAAGCGCGGCTGCGAAGATTGTCTTCATATGCCCCCATCCGTCATTGCACGGAACGCCTGTTATCTCCGTGCTTCAATCGCATCCCAAATTGTTGCCGCCAGATTCGTTCCGTCGAAGCGGTCGATCTCCTGAATGCCTGTCGGTGAGGTCACGTTGATTTCGGTCAGGTAGTCGCCGATGACGTCGATGCCGACGAAGATCAGTCCACGGCGTTTCAGCTCGGGGCCGATCGCTTCGCAGATTTCTTCCTCGCGCCGGGTGAGAGCGGATTTCTCGGGGCGGCCGCCGACATGCATGTTGGAGCGCGCTTCGCCTTCGGCGGGGACACGGTTGATTGCGCCGACCGCCTTGCCGTCGACCAGAATGATGCGCTTGTCGCCCTTGCGCACATCGGCCAGGTATTTCTGAATGATGACCGGCTCGCGGTTCATCTGGCCGAACATTTCGAGGAGCGAGGCGAGGTTCTCGTCACCCTCGCGAATGCGGAAGACGCCGATGCCGCCATTGCCGAACAGGGGCTTTATGATGATGTCGCCGAACTCGCGGCGGAAGGCCTTGATCTCTTCGGGGTCGCGGCTGATGAGCGTCGGGGGGAGAAGACCCTCAAAGCGGGTCGCGAAAAGCTTTTCCGGCGCGTTGCGCACCTCCGAGGGATCGTTCACGACGAGCGTCTTGGGGTGGATCACTTCCAGCAGATGCGTTGCGGTGATGTAGGCCATATCGAAAGGCGGGTCTTGCCGCATCAGAACGACATCGACGGAGGCGAGATCGACTTTCTCCATGCCGCCCAGCGTTACGTGATTGCCCTCTTCCCGTCGCAGCGCCATGGAGCGGCCACGCGCATAGACGCAACCGTCGCGCATCGAAAGCTCTTTCGGCTCGTAGTAGAAAAGCGTGTGGCCGCGGGCCTGCGCTTCAAGACCGAGGGCGAAGGTGGAATCCGCGTTGATATTGATCGTATGGACCGGGTCCATCTGGATCGCGACATGAAGGCTCATATGGGCTCCGGGAAGGCAGGTTCCCCATGGGGGAGGAGGTTGCGTTTGAAAGAAGATGGGGGAGCGGCAGGAAAAACACCAGAGGCGCTTGAAGTTTCGCTTGCGAGGCGCGAGGCTGCGCCCGTCCAGGAGATAGAATGCTTAACGACCTCATCACTTTCGGCCTGACGGCGCTTGCGGGCTATTTCGCCATCGCAAACCCGCTATCGGCCACGCCTATTTTCATCGCGCTGACCACGGGCGACAGCCCCGAGATCCGGCGCACCATCGCCCGCAATGCGGTGCTTACGGCGCTGGCCGTGGTCGTCACGTTCAGCGTGGCGGGCAAGCTCATTTTCGAGACATTCGGCATCACCATGGCCGCGCTCAGGATCGCGGGCGGCATACTCGTCTCGATCGTCGGCTACCAGATGCTGCAGGGGCGCTCCTCCTCCGTGCAGGTGCCCTCGCAGGTCTCAGGCGACATACCGCCAGCCGATATTCTGCGCGCCCAGCTCTCGGTCGCCATATCACCGCTCGGCATGCCGATGATCGCAGGGCCGGGCACCATCGCGACGGCGGTCGGCTTTTCCGCCAATCCCGGCTTTCTCTACACCATCGTTTCGATTACCGCCTTCGCGGCCATTGCGAGCATCACCTATCTGATGTTCATGCAGGCGCCGCGCATCGTGCGCTTCCTCGGCGAGACGAACCTGACCGTGGTGACGCGGCTCATGGGCCTCATCGTGGCGACGATCGGCGTCGAAATGGTTTTGACCGGCGTGGGCGACGCCGCGCGCGACTTCATACAGTCGGTACAAATGGTGCCCTTGGCGCGCCCCTGAGAGCGGGTGTCAGTTAAGGCGCGACTTCAGGCGGCGCAGGGCTTCCTCGGCCATGCCCGCTATGCGCATTTCGCCGTCGCCCGATGCCATGTTGCGGCATTTTTCAAAGGCAATGGCCGCCGCGCTCATATGGCCCGCATGAACCTCGAGACGGCCAAGCTCGAACTGCAATCCCGCGCGACGGGGCGCGAGCCAGATCATGCGCGTCACGACTTCGCGCGCGCGTTCATGCTCGCCCGCGCGCAGCGCACGGCTCAGAATATTGTTCTGAAGCCGCAGCAAAATATCGCGCGTGCCGACAGGCGCATAGGATTCCGGCAACAGCTTTGCGTCCGGACCTTCGATGCTGCGGATCAAATTCAGAAGATCGGCGGAAGAAAGCGTCTGGCCGCGATTGAACGGATCGATGATCGTCGCGCTTGTGCCGATTTGCAGGCGCAGAACGAAGTGGCCGGGAAAATTGAGGCCGACGAGATCGAGGCCAAGGGCGCGGCCCACATGCAGATAGAGAATGCCGAGCGCGACAGGCAATCCCTTGCGCCTGTCGATCACATGCATCAGATCGGCATTTTGCAGATCGTCATAAGTGGCCGTATCGCCGCGATAGGCGAAGCGGCCCGAGATGAGGTTTGCAAGCATGGTTGCAACCAGTTCCGCATCGGCGGCAAGTTCGGGCTGGCTGCCGGACAATGCACCGCGCGCGGCATCCGCCAATTCCGCCAGATGCGCTTCGTAAGGCGCGCGCACAATATCGGGGCGATCTGCCTGGGCGAAGGCAAGCGCAATGGCGCCAATGTCGAGCGCATCGTCGGCGGCTTCTCCCGCCGCACGAATTTCCGCTTCGATCCTGCTCTTGATGCTGCCGCCGCTATTGCCCATGGCCAATAATGGCGCGGGAGGGTAGTGGCGGCAAGGTGCGCATTTGGAAAATATCGGACGAATTTCCGGCGGTTTTACCTAGCTGGACTTCATCTGGACGTTTGACACGACGTTGCGCACGCCGCTGACGCCGCGTGCATAACCCATGACGCGATTGAGCTCGGCCTGATTTTGCGCGATGCCACTCAGATAAACCGTGCCGCGGATCGTCTTGATCGAATAGTTGATGCTGCTGATGGCGCTGTCGGCGGTGAGCTTGGCGCGCAGCTTCGTCGTGATGATCGAGTCGTCGGCCTTTTCACTGAAGCTCGTCGGATTGCCGGTCTGCAATTCATTATCAACCTGCTTGACGCCACCGACACTCCAGACGACTTTCGACGCTATCGCACTGTCCTGTTCGTTGCGCACGAAACCGGTCAGCACGACGCGGCCATTATGCACCTGCGTCGATACGCGCTTGAACAGCTCCTCGTCTTTTTCAGCGAGCTTGCGATTTATTTCGAACGAAATTTCATTGTCATCGACGGCCTGTTCCAGCCCGCGATCCTGCGAGGCCATGACGGCGCCCGTCGCGCCCGCGCCGAGAATAACCGGCACGCAGCCCGATATGCTGAGCGCCGAAATGATGATGGCGCTGGCTGTCAGATGTCGCATGGATCGATACCTCTTCGTTCGCGAGAGATTCAGTGTTTCTCCGTAAGGGGAGAGTATCACTTGATAAGGCGAGATTATGGCAGCGCATGCGCGCTCATGGGTGCCAGGCATCGCGCAGATGATGCGGCATGCGGCGCGGCGTCACCAGCACCACATCGAAGCGCATGTCGAAATGCGCATATTCCGGGCGGCCGGCGACAAAGAGTTCGGCGGCGCGTGCAAGCCTCGCCTGCTGGCGCGATTGCAAGGCTTCCGCCGCAAGAGTGAAGTCGCCACGCGCTTTCACCTCGACGAAAACAAGCGTCCGGCCGCGACGCGCTATCAGATCGATCTCACCGAGCCGCGTTTTAACGCGACGCCCGACAATGCGGTAAAACTTGAGGCGCAGCAGCAGCGCCGCAATACCCTCGGCACGCAGGCCCGATGCGTGCGCGGCGCGGCCTCTCGCCGCCCGTGCCGATTGGGGCCCTTTCGTCATTCGCCGCCTTCCGAGAGCGTCAGCGCGCGGGCATAAATCTCGCGGCGGGGCAGGCCGGTCATGGCGACGACTTCGGCGACCGCATCCTTGACGCTCGAGCGGGTCAGTGCGTTTTCGAGCATGGCGTCGATCTCGTGCTGGCATAGCGCCGCACGCGGCGCGGGCGGGCCGACAACGATGACGATCTCGCCCTTGGGCGCACCCGCTTTTTCATAATGCGCGGCAAGTTCCTCAAGGGAACCACGGCGGACTTCCTCGAAACGCTTTGTCAGCTCACGGGCGACGGCGGCCTCGCGGGACCCGAGTGCTTCGGCCATATCGGCAAGCGAGGCGGCAAGACGGTTGGCGCTTTCAAGAAAAACCAGCGTGGCCGGAACGGGCGCCAGTTCGCCGAGCTCGCGGCGACGGGCTTCCTGCTTGGCCGAAAGGAACCCTGAAAAGAGAAACCTGTCGGTCGGCAGGCCCGCCAGCGTCAATGCCGCCATGACGGAGGATGCGCCGGGCAGCGTCGTGACATTGTGGCCCTCGGCAACGGCCTCGCGCACCAGCTTGAAGCCCGGATCGGAAATCAGCGGCGTGCCCGCATCCGAAACAAGAGCAATGCGCGCGCCGCTTGCGAGGCGCTCCAGAATGCGGGGCCGCATCTCGGCGGCATTGTGATCGTGATAGGGCATCATCTTCGCCTCGATGCCGTAGATTGCAAAAAGCCTGGAGGTGACGCGCGTATCCTCGCAGAGAACGATATCGGCAGCACGCAGCACGTCGAGCGCGCGCAATGTGATGTCGCTCGCATTGCCGATGGGCGTTGCGGTCACATAGAGGCCGGGCGCGAGCGTCGAGCCGGAGCGGCGCGAACGGGTCTCACCGGCGTCGGAAATGAATTCGGGTTCGGCGTCTTTATCGTCGTCTGGATCGGACATGGCTACCGTTCGGGGGTTTTCCGGCAGACCTTGCGCCGGACACACCCTGTTTGGCAATGGCGCCGCACCGGCAGGCGTTTACTTGGCGCGAGTGGCCGATTAGTCTCCAGCTTCAACATCTTGCATGGAAGTGTCTCGCCTTGGCTCTGATCTCAAGCACCGTTCCCAGAACCAGCATACGGACGGGCCTCAAGGCGATCTTTCTAGCCGGTGTCATGCCCCTTCTGGCCGCCTGTAGCGGGATCGGCTTTGGCGGGCAGGACGCGCCGCCGCCGCGCCCCATCGTGCAAGCGCCGCCCATCGCCGTACAGCCGCCGCCTGCCACCGCGCCCGTCACGCATCAATCCGGGCTCACGCGCGATCCCTCGCAATTCTATACGCCCAAGCAGATGGAAGGCCGCCAGCTCATTCGCGTGGCGATCCTGCTGCCCTTCAATTCTCCGCGCTCCAATGTCCGGGCGCTGTCGAATGCGCTCTATAACGCCGCCCAGCTCGCGCTTTTCGAGTTCAATAATCCCGACATTCTGCTGATGCCCAAGGCGACGGGCAGCGCAATGGCCGCGCAGAAAGCGGCGCAGGACGCAATCCGCGAAGGTGCCGATCTCATTCTCGGGCCGCTCTTTGCCGAAGAGGTGGGCGCCATCGCGCCGTTGGCGCATGCCGCGAATGTTCCCGTCGTCGCCTTTTCGTCAGACATGACCGTCTCGGGCAATGGCGTCTATCTGCTCTCCTTCCCGCCTGAGGAAGACGTCAATCGCATCGTCGATTACGCGGTGCTGAAGGGCATGACGAAATTCGCAGCCCTTTATCCGCAGGACGATTACGGCAATCGCATCCGCCCGGCTTTTGAAAAGGCGGTCGCCGACCACGGTTCGCAGATCGCAATCTCGGGAACCTATCCGGCGAATTCGGACGGGATGAACCAGCCGGTGCAGCGCGTCGCCAATTATGGCGGGCGGCACGGGGCGCTGCTCTCCAAGCGCAGCGAGCTCAAGAAAGCGGGCAATGCGGCCGAGTTGAAGGCGCTGGAAAATCGCGACACGCTCGGCGATCTTTCCTATCAGGCAATCTTCCTGCCGGAAGGCGGCACGCGGCTCAAGGCGCTCGCTCCGCTTCTGCCTTATTACGACATCGATCCGCGCAAGATTAAGTTCCTCGGCACCGGGCTTTGGGACGACCCGACCCTGACGCGCGAGCCGGCGCTTGCCGGTGGCTGGTTCCCCGCGCCGCCGCCTGAAACACATGCCCAGTTCGTCGAACGCTACAAGCGCGTCTATGGCACGACGCCGCCGCGCATTGCGAGCCTCGCCTATGACGGCGTGAGCCTCGCCGTTGCCCTCTCGGCCCATGTACCTGCCGATCGCTTCACAGCCGCATCGCTGACGCATCCCGACGGCTTTGCGGGCGTCGACGGCATATTCCGTTTCCTGCCCGACGGGCGCACGGAGCGCGGCCTCGCCATTCTGGAAATGCATCCCTCGGGCGCAATCGTCATCGATCCTGCGCCGGTCAGCTTCGGCGTGCCGCCGGTTCTCTGACCTCTACCGGGACCAAGCGAATGACGCTGAAGCTCTATAATTTTTTCCGCAATTCCGCCGGGCATCGCGTTCGCATCGCGCTGCATCTGAAGGGGCTCGACTTCGAATATGTCTCGATCGACATAAGGGCGGGCCGCCAGCAGGACGCGAGCTACAAGGCGGTCAATCCCTTGTCGCTCATCCCGGCACTCGATCACGACGGGCGGATCGTCACTCAATCGACGGCGATCATCGAATATCTGGAGGAGCTTTACCCGGCGCCTTCGCTCCTGCCGGTGGACCCATTCCTTCGCGCGAAGTCTCGTGCAGTGGCTGCCTCCATCGCGGCGGAAATGCATGCGATGAACAACATGCGCGTGCATAAATTTCTGGGCGAAGAGTTGAAGCTCGACGGCGCGGCGCGCAACACGTGGTTCCAGCACTGGAACCGGATCGGGTTCGGCGCGATCGAGGCCGATCTTGCTGCGTCGTCGAATACAGATTTTGCCTTTGCCGACTATCCGACCATCGCCGATATTTTTCTGGCGCCGCAATATTACAATCTGCGCCGCGTCAAATTCGACCTCGCGCCATATCCACGCATCGGTGAAATCGTTGCGCGTTGCGAAGCGCATCCCGCTTTTCAGAAGGCCGCGCCGGAAGCCCAGCCCGACTACGTCGAAGGCGAATAGGTTTTCAGGAAAGCAACCGCCCGAGGACGCCGTTCAATACGAGGCGGCCTTCAGGCGTCGCCTTGATGATGTCGCCGTTGCGCGTGAGAAATCCGTCGCGCACAAGTCCGTCGACGCGGTCGGCAACTGGCGCATGACCGGTCAGGCGTTCATAGCGCGCGAGCGATACGCCCTCATCGAGACGCAGGCCCATCATCATCATCTCATCGCCTTGTTCGCTCCGCGTCACATCATCCATGACCTCGATGCCGTGACCGTCTTTTTCAACGGCGGCGATCCAGGCGCCGGGTGCTTTCAGCGTGCTCGTCGCGATGCGCCCATTGCCGGTGGTGAGGCGTCCATGTGCGCCGGGGCCGACGCCTGCATAATCGCCATAGCGCCAATAGACGAGATTGTGGCGACACTCGGCCTGAGGCCTGGCGTAGTTCGATACTTCGTAGGCGGATAATCCAGCCTCGGCGCAGATATCGCCGGTCAAACGATAAAGCGCTGCGGCATCATCTTCTTCGGGAAGCTTGAACGCGCCCTTCTCATAAAGCCGCGCAAAGGCCGTGCCTTCCTCGATCGTCAATTGATAAAGCGAAAGATGGTCGGCGGCATGAGCCAGCGCGGCGCGAAGTTCGCGCGACCATTCATCCGCCGTCTGGCCGGGGCGGGCATAGATCAGATCGAAAGAGAGGCGCGGGAAAATTTCACGCGCAAGGCCGATGGCGGCGAGCGCTTCGTCGGCTGTGTGCAGGCGACCCAGAAATTTCAATTGCCGGTCATCGAGCGACTGCACGCCGAGCGAAAGACGATTGACGCCCGCCGCCCTGTAGCCGCGGAAGCGGTCCGCCTCGACGCTGGTCGGATTTGCTTCAAGCGAGATTTCAACATCGCCATCCACCGACCAGAGCGCGGCGATCTGCGAGAGAACCGCATCGACGGTCGCGACATCCATCAGCGAGGGCGTGCCGCCACCGAAGAAAATCGACGAGACTGCGCGCGGGCCGGTGAGCGAACGCATATGCGCAAGCTCACGGCCAAGCGCGTGCGCCCATGCGCGTTGATCGACATTGGCGACGACATGACTGTTGAAGTCGCAATAGGGGCATTTCGACAGGCAGAAGGGCCAGTGAACATAGACGCCGAAGCCGCCATCGGCGGCCTCAACGACGTTCGCCGTCTCAACCCTTGAAGCAGGCATCGACGAGCTGGCGGAAGGCATGGGCGCGATGGGACATGGCATGCTTTTTCGCGGGTTCCATTTCGCCGAAGGTTTGCTCGTGGCCATCGGGCACGAACATCGGATCGTAACCAAAACCGAGAAGTCCGCGCGGCGGCCAGACGAGTTCGCCATCGACGCGGCCTTCGAAGTACTCGACATGGCCGTCCGGCCAGGCAAGCGCAAGACCGGCGATGAAATGGGCCCTGGTGTTCAGCGTGCCTTCCTCGACGAGACCGAGGCGAATGCGCTCCATGGCAAAGTCGAAATCCTTTTGCGGACCCGCCCAGCGTGCCGACTGAATGCCCGGTGCGCCGTTCAGCGCTTCGACGCAAAGGCCGGAATCGTCCGCCAAGGCCGGGCGGTCAGCCGCCTTCGCAGCCGCAAGCGCCTTCAATTCCGCATTGGCCTGAAAGGTCGCGCCTGTCTCTTCAGGCTCGGGCAGGCCCAGATCACCCGCCGAGACGGTTTCGATGCCGAAGGGCGCAAGCAGCTCCCTTATCTCACGGACCTTGCCCGCATTGTGGCTGGCAACAACCAATGATTTTTCAGCAAAATGACGCACCATCACGCAACAGCCCGCTTCTGGAGTTCCACAAGGTCTGCAATCGAGGCCTTGGCGAGGCCAAGCAGCTTCATCAGCTCATCTTCGCTGAAGGGCTCCGCCTCCGCCGTGCCTTGAATTTCACAGATGCCGCCGCGGCCCGTCATCACGAAATTGGCGTCGGTATCGGCTTCGCTATCTTCAGCATAATCGAGATCGGCCACAGGCTGGCCCCGATAAATGCCGCAGGAAATGGCTGCAACGTGGTCCTTGATCGGCGAAGCGGTCAGCATATTGCGGGCCGTCATCCATTCCACGCATTGATGCAGCGCCACCCAGGCACCGGTGATCGAGGCCGTGCGCGTGCCGCCATCGGCCTGCAAGACGTCGCAATCGATCGAGATCTGGCGCTCGCCGAGCAGTTTCATATCGACGACGGAGCGCAAGGAGCGGCCGATCAGGCGCTGGATTTCCTGCGTGCGGCCCGATTGCTTGCCCTGAGAGGCCTCGCGGCGCATGCGTTCATGGGTCGAGCGCGGCAACATTCCATATTCCGCCGTCACCCAGCCATGGCCTTTGCCCTTCAGCCAAGGCGGCAGGCGGTCTTCAAGGCTCGCCGTGCAAAGCACATGCGTATCGCCGAATTTAACGAGGCAGGAGCCTTCGGCGTGTTTGGTAACGCCGCGTTCGAGGCTAACGGCCCGGATTTCCTGGGGCTGACGGCCGGATGGACGCATGGCAGACCTGCTTTCTCGTCTTTGATCGTTGGACTTCAAAGGAATTGGGGGGTCTTAGTACCGCGCGCGGTCCCGGAAGGAAAGACGCGAGGCCACGCACAATTGACGCGGAGCGCGCCGCTTCCTAAATTCACTCCAGATTTCAGTCACATAACGCGCGGAGACACGAAAGCCACATGGTCGCCGTCAAGGATCTCAACGAGCGTTCGCGCGAGATTTTGCGCCGTGTCGTCGAGACCTATCTCGAGACCGGCGATCCCGTGGGTTCGCGCTTTCTGTCCCGGCATCTGCCGATGCCGCTTTCGGCTGCCTCGATCCGCAATGTGATGTCGGATCTCGAAGCGCTGGGCCTGATTTTTTCCCCGCATACGAGCGCCGGCCGCGTGCCGACCGAGGCGGGGCTTCGCATGTTCGTCGACGGTTTGCTCGAAATCGGCGATCTGTCGGAAGACGAGCGCGGGCAGATCGAGCGCCAGATTGCCGGGTCGCACAAGAGCGTCGAGGACGTGCTGGACGAGGCATCCAAGATGCTGTCGGGCCTCAGCCATGCGGCCGGTTTCGTCGTCGCACCGAAATTCGAGGCTGCGCTCAAGCATATCGAATTCGTGGCGATGGACCCCGGCCGGGCGCTGGTCGTCATCGTGACCGATGGCGGCGAGGTCGAGAACCGCGTGATCGACGTGCCGATGGGGCTGACGCCCTCGGCGCTTGTGGAAGCGACGAATTATCTCAATGCGCGGCTTCGCGGCAAAAGCTTCGAAGAGGCCAAGACCATTCTGGCCAGCGAGATGGAGACGCAAAAGGCGGAGCTGAACGAGCTGACGTCGCGCGTGATTTCCTCCGGCCTTGCCACATGGTCCGGCGCAAAGCCCGCAGCGAGCAATGACGATCCCTTGTCGAAATCGCTCATCGTGCGCGGACGCTCGCGGCTTCTGGACGATGTTCACGCGATGGAGGACCTGGAGCGCGTGCGGCTCCTGTTCGACGATCTGGAGAACAAGCGCGACCTCGTGCAGCTTCTGGGGCTTGCCGAGCAGGCCGACGGCGTTCGCATTTTCATCGGTTCGGAAAACAAGCTTTTTTCGATGTCGGGCTCTTCGCTCGTCATCAGTCCCTATATGGACAGCCGCCAGCATGTCGTGGGCGTGCTTGGCGTCATCGGCCCGACGCGTCTCAACTATGCGCGGATTATTCCGATGGTGGATTACACGGCAAAACTGGTTGGCCGCCTCATCAATTGAGGGTCGGTTGACTTTCGAGACCTGAACGCGCACATCGTGACCGCGCGAAAAATACTGGATTTGTGACAATGAGCGATCAGAACAACGACACGGCAAACGGCGACGATCAGGACGCGAATGCGCCGATCGATCAGGCGGCACAGGCCGAGCCAATTTCTGAAGTGCCCGCAGACGAAGAGGGCGAGCCCGATCCTTTCGCCGTGCTCGTCGCGCTGCAAAAGGAGAATGCCGATCTCCAGGACAAGCTGCTGCGCGCCATTGCCGAAACGGAAAATACGCGTCGCCGTGCCGAGCGCGACCGTCAGGACGCCGTCCGCTATGCCGCCGCCAGTTTCGGTCGCGACATGGTGCAGGTGTCGGACAATCTCCGCCGCGCCATTGCCGCCGTGAAGCCGGAAGAGCGCGAGGCATCGCCCGCTTCGGTTCAGGCGCTGATCGAGGGCGTCGAAGTGACCGAGCGGCAATTGCTCGCGACCTTCGAGCGCCACGGCATCAAGGAAATCACGCCTGCGCCGGGCGACAGGTTCGACGCGCATCTGCATGAAGCCATGTTCGAAGTGCCCAATAGCGGCCAGCCCGCGGGCACGGTCGTTCATGTGGTCGAGGCGGGTTACATGATCGGCGACAGGCTACTGCGCGCCGCTCGCGTCGGCGTCGCCAAGAGCGATGACAATGCGCCGAAGACGAATGGCGGTCAGGTCGATACGAGCGTCTGAGCGCTGTCTCCGTTGCGCTTGTCTTAACCAACAATGTCATCCCGGGACTTGTTCCCGGGATCCATGACGCATACTCGGCAGGTGTTGAAGGGTGGGTCCCGGAAACGAGTCCCGGGACGACGCTAAATTTTTATTTGGCGACGGTGGTCAGATCACGTCATTCGAAAACCATCATGTCGCTATCATCACCATGACGACGCCGACTCTCTCGACATATTCATCCCAGAGCCCAAGCATTTCCTGAAGCCGTTCAGGCTCCGATGCGGCGAGGTCATCGATCTCGCCGGGGTCGGCGGCGACGTTGTAGAGCTGCCAGTCGCTCGTGCCTTCGGGCGCCGGAATCCAGATCGCTTTCCAGTCGCCCTTGCGGATGCCGCGACGACCGAAGAACTCCCATCCGGTCACGGCATCCTTGGGATGCACGTCGCTCGTCTCGCCAGAAAAATACGGGCGCAATGTGCGGCCCATCATCGGCTCGATGGCGCGGCCCTGATATTCCAGCGCGGGATGCGTCGCGCCTGCGAGATCAAGCAGCGTCGGCATCACATCCATGACGGTTGAAAAGGCGTCGCCTATTTCATTGCGCCGCGCGAGGCTCGCACCTGACGCGAAGGCGACAACGCGGATGCCGCCTTGCGAGGTATAGGTTTTATAAAGGCGCGACGGCGCGGTTGACGCTTGCGCCCAGCGCGGCCCGTACCAGACATAGGAATTGGGCCGCCCGATATTGTCGAGGCTGTTGTCGTAATATTTGTCGATGAAGTCCATGAGATAGGGACCGAAGACCGGCACCGCTTCGATCAGCGCGCCCTCTGCGCCATTGTCCGACATGAAGAGAATGAGCGTGTTGTCGAATTCGCCCGTCTCCTTCAGATGCGCGATAACGCGACCGACATTCCAGTCGAGCCGCTCGACCATCGCCGCATAGACTTCCATGGCCCGGGCGGAGCGGGCGCGCTCCTCATCGTTCATGTCTTCCCATGTCTTGTTCTTTGCGACGATGGGATGGGGCGCGATGTCCTTTGCACAGAGGCCGAGTTCCTTCAGCCGCGTAAGGCGCTCCTGACGCAAGGCTTCGGGGCCTGCATCATAGCGCCCGCGATATTTCGCAATGAGATCGTCGGGCGCCTGAAGCGGCCAGTGCGGCGCGGAGAAGGCGAGATAGGCGAAGAAGGGCTGGGTCTTGTCGGTGCGCTCGTCGAGATAGTCGATAAGTTTCGTCGTGAAACCGTCTGAGGAATAGAAATCATCCGGCAAGGTGACAAAGCGGTCATCTTCCGTATAGAGAGTATCCTGCTTCGGGAAGCCCGTTCCAGCTTTCGGCGACGAAGCATAGTGATTTGCCGCGCCGGGCAGCAGAGCGAAGGAGCGGGTGAAACCGCGCTGATGCGGGCAGGTTTCGAGCGTCGATCCCAGATGCCATTTGCCCGACATCAGGGTGAGGTAGCCTGCATCGCGCAGGAGCTGCGGCAGGGTCACGACGCGCTCGTTCAGATAGCATTCGTAGCCGGGCTTGCCGCGCTGGCTCTTCGCCAGCACCTCCTCATGCGTGCCGAGGCCTGCAATATGCGGATCGGTGCCGGTGAGCAGCATGGCGCGGGTGGGCGCGCAGGCGGGGGCGGAATGGAAATTGGTGAGGCGGAGGCCATCGGCCGCGAGAGCATCAAGGTGAGGCGTGGCGATTTCGCCGCCAAAGGCGCCAATGTCGGAGAAGCCGAGATCGTCGGCGACGATCACCAGAAAATTTGGCCGCTTGCCACTCATGAGTTCGACGCCGCCCGTCAGTTGAATGATGCTGAAGCACACGCTCGCTCAGGGTGGGTTTGGCGTCAACGATAATGGACCGTGGTCTATTATTTATCTTCATGGCCTGTTTCAAAGGTCGCCGGTTTACGCCTAGACGAGGACCGCCGCTTTCCTATAACAATGTTATGGGATCGAGTTATCGGAGGAGGAGCAATCATGTTGAACCTTGCGGCGGCGGCAGCATTTTTCTTCGCGCTACATCTTCTCGTCGCGGGCACGCGGGCGCGGGACCGGATTGTGGCCAGGACCGGCGAGGGGGCCTATCTCGGGCTTTTCTCACTCGCATCCATCGGCGGCATCGTCTGGCTGTGCCTTGCCTATAACGCCACCGCCTCGGTTCCGAACCGGCTCTATTGGGTCGCGCCGGACTGGCTCATGCATCTGGCTCCGCTGGTGATGGTCGTCGCCTTCCTCTTCGCGCTCATCGGGCTCACGACGCCCAACCCGACCGCCGTGAAGGCGGAGGCCCTGCTCGACAAGCCGGACACGATCAAGGGCATGCTGCGGATCACGCGCCATCCCTTCCTCTGGTCGGTCATGATCTGGGCGGCCTTGCATGTCGCCCTCAACGGCGACAAGGCATCGATCATCTTCTTCGGCACCTTCCTCGTCCTCGCCGCGCTCGGCACGCTGTCGATCGACGAGAAGCGCAAAAGGAAGCTCGGCGCGAAGTGGGAAAGCTTCTCGCGCGCGACCTCGAACCTGCCTTTCGCGGCCATCGTCGCTGGACGCAACAGGCTCGCTATAGGGGAACTTGGCTGGTGGCGAATCCTGCTGGGGCTGGCGGCATTCGGCGCTATGTTTTACGCACATCTCTGGCTTTTCGGCGTGTCGCCGGTGCCCGGCTGGGCACCCTACTAGGCCGGTTTCGTCACCCGCCGCAGCGTCAGGTTGATGCGTCCACCGCCGCTGACGAGTTGGGACGAGCCGGAGATGACGCGGTCGACGCCGTGGAAGCGCATGCGGGACGCGCCGCCCAGCACCAGAACATCGCCTGAGGCGAGTCGAAAGCTTTTCGTTTTGTCGCTGCGGGCGAATCCGCCGACGCGGAAGAGGCAGGTGTCGCCCAGCGAGATGGAGAGGACGGGCGCGTCCGTCGCCGCCTCGTCGCGGTCCTGATGGAGCCCCATCCTGGCCTTCTCGCCTTTGTAGATATTGACGAGGCAACATTCCGGCGGGGCGTCATAACCGGAAATTTCGGCCCAAAGGTCGAGTAGGGCCTTGGGTATGGCCGGCCAGGGCTCGTTGGTTAAGGGGTGAAAAGCGTCATAGCGATAACCCTGCGCCCCCGAAATCCAGCCCAATGCGCCCAGATTTGTTTGCATGATCGACCAGGGCTGGCCGGTTCTGGGCATGTGCGGGCGGTAGGGCGGCGCGAAACGAACGGCCTCGCGCAGCTCGCACAGCAGCGCCGACTGAGCCTCCCGATCGAAATAGTGCGGGTATAGCTGCAGGCCGTCCGCATCCATGTTGATCGTCAGCTTCCTCGTCATCGGCGGACTGCCTGCTTGCCTTTCAAGGTGGCGCGAGGCGGCGAACGCCGCAAAGCGCCAGTACCACATCTTTCCACGGGTCCGGCGAGGGAAGAACAGAAGATTGGCCGGGGCTTCGATCCAGACCTGCGACCTATCTTCCTCACCCGATGCCGGTAGCCATGGATCCCGGGAACAAGTCCCGGGATGACGGTCGTGGTTGGGGGAAGTTATCGGGCTGACAGTCGTGTCGGATTGGCGGTTTTGATGCCAATAATGCATCCCGCGCCCGCAAAGCTTGAGCCTGTGGCCCATATGCCGCATGACCGCTTGCGGCCATCAATTGCCAAACCTATATAGAGCGCAACATGTTCAACCCCTAACGGACCCCTATGGGGGCCGGATCTGGCCAGGGTGTTTTCAAAAGAGACGCCTCGAGCCGACATGCGGGCGCCCGATCCTGAACGGGGCCCGGCCGGCCTGCCGCAATGAAAGAGGACCTTTGATATGGGAAAAGTAATCGGCATCGACCTTGGCACTACAAACTCGTGTGTCTCGGTGATGGACGGCTCCACGCCGAAAGTAATCGAGAATTCGGAAGGTCTGCGGACGACGCCATCGATCGTCGCCTTCACCAATGACGGCGAACGACTGGTCGGCCAATCCGCCAAGCGCCAGGGCGTTACCAATCCCACCAATACCTTCTTCGCCATCAAGCGCCTGATCGGTCGCGCCTATGACGATCCGACCACGCAAAAAGACAAGGCGATGGTTCCCTATTCGATCGTGCGCGCGCCGAACGGCGACGCCTGGGTCGAGTCGCAGAACGAGAAATATTCGCCGTCGCAGATTTCCGCCTTCATCCTCCAGAAGATGAAAGAGACGGCCGAAAGCTATCTCGGCGAAAAAGTGACCCAGGCCGTCATCACGGTGCCTGCCTATTTCAACGACGCGCAGCGCCAGGCGACGAAAGACGCGGGCAAGATCGCCGGTCTTGAAGTTCTCCGCATCATCAACGAGCCGACGGCAGCCGCGCTCGCCTATGGCCTTGATAAGAAGAACGGCGAAATGATCGCCGTTTACGACCTTGGCGGCGGCACCTTCGATATTTCCATTCTTGAAATCGGCGACGGCGTCTTCGAAGTGAAGTCGACGACCGGCGACACGTTCCTCGGCGGCGAAGACTTCGACATGCGTCTCGTCAATTATCTTGCCGACGAATTCAAGAAAGAGAACGGCATCGATCTGAAGGGCGACAAGCTTGCCTTGCAGCGCCTGAAGGAAGCCGCGGAAAAGGCGAAGATCGAGCTTTCGTCGACGCAGCAGACGGAAATCAATCTGCCCTTCATCACGGCCGACGCATCCGGCCCGAAGCATCTGACGATGAAGCTGACGCGCGCCAAGCTCGAAGCGCTTGTCGACGATCTGATCCAGCGCACGATCGAGCCCTGCAAGAAGGCGCTCAAGGACGCAGGCATCACGGCGGCGCAGATCGACGAAGTCGTTCTCGTCGGCGGCCAGATCCGCATGCCGAAAATTCAGGAAGTCGTGAAGCAGTTCTTCGGCAAAGAGCCGAACAAGTCGGTGAACCCCGATGAAGTCGTCGCCATGGGCGCGGCCATTCAGGCGGGCGTGCTGCAGGGCGACGTCAAAGACGTTCTGCTGCTCGACGTGACGCCGCTGTCGCTCGGCATCGAAACGCTGGGCGGCGTGTTCACGCGCCTTATCGACCGCAATACGACGATCCCGACCAAGAAGTCGCAGACCTTCTCGACGGCAGACGACAATCAGAACGCCGTGACGATCCGCGTCTTCCAGGGCGAGCGCGAAATGGCCGCCGACAACAAGATCCTCGGCCAGTTCGACCTGCTCGGCATTCCGCCGGCACCGCGCGGCGTGCCGCAGATCGAGGTCACCTTCGACATCGACGCCAACGGCATCGTCAATGTGGCGGCCAAGGACAAGGCGACGAACAAGGAACAGACGATCCGCATCGAAGCCTCTGGCGGTCTTTCGGAAAAAGACATCGAGCAGATGGTGAAGGATGCCGAAGCTCATGCGGCGGAAGACAAGAAGCGTCGCGAGGAAGTCGAGGCGCGCAACCACGCAGACGGCCTCATCAACTCGACCGAGAAATCTCTTGCCGAACATGCAGACGCGGTTCCGGCAGAGGTGAAGGCCGAGATCGAAGCAGGCGTCGAAGAGCTGAAGACCGCCCTCAAGGACGGATCGGCCGACGACATCAAGACGAAGACGGCAGCATTGACGCAGACCGCTATGAAGCTTGGCGAAGCGATCTACAAGGCGACACAGGAAAGCGCCGCACAGGCAGACGCGAAAGCGGATGGTGCGTCGGAGACCGACAATGTCGTCGATGCCGACTTCGAGGAGGTCGACGAGTCCAAGCGGGACAAGGACAGCAACGCCTGAGATTGATCCCGCAGGGCCAGTTCCATGACAGCCACCTCAAACACATATGACAACGCCCCGGCGAGCTTCTGCTTGCCGGGGCGTCGGTCTGTGACGAGACGATAGTTTCATGTCCAAACGCGATTTTTACGATGTGCTCGGTGTTCCTCGCGGCGCAAATGCCGAAGAGCTGAAGAAGGCATATCGCAATCTTGCCAAGCAGCTTCATCCCGACCGCAATCCCGGCGATGCCGAGGCCGAGCACAAGTTCAAGGAGCTGAACGAGGCTTATGACGTTCTGAAGGACGATCAGACGCGCGCTGCCTACGACCAGTTCGGCCATAGCGCCTTCGACGGAACGGGCGGCCGCGGCCCGGGCGGACATCCCGGCTTCGGCGGCGATTTCGGCGCATCCATGTCCGGCATTTTCGACGATCTCTTCGGCGAATTCATGGGCGGGCGCGGCGGACGGCGTTCCGATGGCGGGCGCATGCGCGGCCAGGACCTTCGCTACAATATGGAAATCGACCTCGAAGAAGCGTTCGAGGGCAAGAAGGCGCAAGTGCGCGTGCCGTCTTCCATCGCCTGCGAGCCTTGCGACGGGTCAGGCGCGGAGCCGGGCTCCAAGCCCATCACCTGCACCACCTGCGCCGGGCACGGCAAGGTGCGCGCCTCTCAGGGCTTCTTCACCATCGAGCGGACCTGCCCGACCTGTCACGGACGCGGGCAGATTATCGAAAAGCCCTGCAAGGTCTGCCACGGCGCGGGGCGCGTCGAGAAGGAACGCACGCTCAACGTCAATATTCCCGCTGGCGTCGAGGACGGCACACGCATTCGCCTCTCCGGCGAAGGCGAGGCGGGCATGCGCGGCGGCCCTGCCGGCGACCTCTACATCTTCCTGTCGCTTCGTCCGCATCCGATCTTCCAGCGCGACGGGGCGGACCTCTTCTGCCGCGTCCCGATATCCATGACGGCGGCGGCGCTTGGCGGCGAGATCGAAGTGCCGACGCTGAACGGCAAGCGCGTGAAGCTGAAGATTCCTGAAGGCACGCAGACCGGCAAGCAGTTCCGCCTGAAGGACAAGGGCATGCCGGTGCTCAATTCGCGCGAGCTGGGCGATCTTTACATCCAGACCACGGTCGAGACGCCGATCAAGCTCACCAAGAAGCAGAAAGAGCTTCTGAAGGAGTTCGACGGCATATCGAGCAAGGAAACGAACCCGGAAAGCTCCGGCTTCTTCGCTCGCGTCAAAGAGTTCTGGGACGGGTTCCAGACCTGAGGCGGCGCGTCTTTGCGGGACGGCCCATTTTATTCGTGATTTCGAGAAAAGTAGAAGCGTCGTCCCGGGACTTGTTCCCGGGACCCATCTT
>NZ_JBASBH010000108.1:0-7687 GCF_049651025.1 Parvibaculum sp.
TCCGGGGAGAGGGCAGGGTGAGGGGGCCTTGCGTATGGCGAATGCTTCAGCGAGCGAAGGCCAGCATTTCCTTATAGCTGTCATGCATCGCCGGATTCGGGAAGCGGATGTGGTGGCGCATGAAGCGGCTGAAGGCGAGCATTGCTGTCGCGTACTTTCCGGCCTTCAAAATTAGTTCGTCGTCCCAGTCGAAAACACGCATGCGCCGATACCCGTCGATCATCGTTCCGACGCGCGCATCGGAAAACCCGTCTTTGGCACTCGCCGCCGTCACCAGCGTTATCCCGAGATCAAACAATGCCGAATCCATGGCCGCTGCTTCCCAGTCGATCGGAACGAGCGACCCGTCCGGACGCTCGATGATGTTGTCCGGAAAGAGATCGCCATGCGTGAAGACAAAGGCGTCTCGCTCGAAGGCGCCGGACGCCTCGAACGCTTCCGCTGTCTCAATTGCAGCGACAAGATCGGCGCATGAATGACCAGCGAGATCGTTTCTCCAAGAAGCCGGAATACGTCGCAGTCGCGATCTGAAACCACTAAGTGGCGGCACCGTGTGAATTTTTGCGAGTAGTTCGCCGATGTCGGCTGGACGCTGATCGGGTCTCTCGCTTAACGGAATGCCGGGAATGAACGGCCTCAGGATCACAGGAGTGGCCCCAGCGCTGGTAACGGTCCCTCCCTCCAGTCGTTCGATCAGCTCCGGCGTCTCGACGCCATGCGAACTGACATGGGCAACGATTCCCGCAAGTTCGTTTGCGCTTGCTTCGTCGTGATTGTTCAATACCGAGAGAATGTGGCTGTCGTCGAGCAGATATGACGTATTTGCCATCCCGCCCTTAACCTGCTCGGCTCGGTTGAAGCGCACTCCATATTGAACGGCCAGCGCTTTGAGTTCCGTCAAATCCAGAGATGAATATGCCGCCACGCCTTATCCCCCCTCATTCTTTCAGCCGCTTCCCCATCTCCACGACATCTTCCTCCGTATACCCCATCTCTTCATAAAATCCGATCACGCCCGAGTTGCTTTTGCGTACCAGCAAATTGAGCTTCCAAACCCCGCGCGCGATGAGCCAGTCTTCGGCCGCCTTCATGATGAGCCGTCCAAGGCCCTCGCCGCGATGCGCCGGATCCGCCGAGACGTAGTAAACCGCACCTCTGTGGCCGTCATGGCCCACCATAGCCGAGGCGATGATGTGCCCATGGCGCTCGGCTACGAGAACATCGGAGTTCGGGCCGCGCCTTGCGAAGGCGATATCCTTACGCGCGTCGTTCCAGGGGCGAGTCAGTCCGCAGGCGTCCCATAGACGGACCAGCGCCTCGAAGTCAGCGTCCTCGGCCGACCGCAAAGTGATGGCAGGGTTTAATTCGGGATTGGCGGAAGGTGCGGGTGCGTCGCTCATGGGCTCTCCAAATGCCGCGGAAAGCCCGGCACGGTAGCATAACCGAGCCCCGGTCGCCCGGATTCATGGGCAGAAAAGGGGTTAGGTTGTTCGCCCGCAGCGCCGCTGAGGGAGTTCGAGCGCCTGATGGTGTCAGCGCCCGATCTGTTCTGAGCCAGACCTTTCGACCTCGAAAACACTTTAGCTGCGACTTGACAATCGGAACGCCCGCACAAATACTTAAGTCTATGATTAAGTATTCAGACATTGACGATCGCCTGAGGGCGCTGGCTGAGCCGACGCGCGGCGCCATCATCGAACGGCTGAGCCGCGGCCCGGCCACGGTCAGCGAGCTCGCGGCACCTTTCGACATGAGCTTTGCCGCTGTCGTCCAGCATCTTCAGGTGCTCGAGGGATGCGGCCTCATACAGAGCGAGAAGCTTGGTCGCGTGCGCACCTGTCGCATCGAGCCGCGGGGCTTTGCGCCGATTGCCGAATGGATCGCTGACAGACGCACGCTTGCAGAGCGCCGCCTCGATCGCCTCGGCGTGCTTCTGGCGGAGATGGATGAGCCGTCTCAGTCGAAAAAACTCAAATCAAAGGGTAAGAAAAAATGAGCGGGAAGGACATCGATACCACACTCGAAGACGGCTCCGTGATCCACAATACCTTCACAATCGAGCGGACCTATCCGCAGTCCCCCGCGCGCGTTTTCGCCGCCTTTTCCAATAAGGACATGGTGCGGCGCTGGCGTGTCGAAGGGGAGGGTTGGGACATTGACGAGTTCACTTATGACTTCCGCATTGGTGGCGGCGAGGTCTCGCGTTTCCGCTATCAGGGTGGCCCGGAAATAAGGCTCGACGCGCAGTTTCAGGATATCGTCCCCGACCGGCGCATTGTCTTTGCCTATAGAATGAAGATCGGGTCTGAGCCCCTTTCGGCGTCACTCACCACGGTTGAGTTTTTCTCCTCCGGTGGCGGGACGCTTCTCAGGCATACCGAGCAGGGCGCATTTTTCGACAATGTGGATTCTGCAAAGGGGCGGGAAGAAGGCACGCGCCAGTTGCTGGACGCCCTCGCTGCCGAGCTGCAGAGGGCTTGAGCGCGGCACCCGTGATCCCGTCATGCGCCCGGAGCCTGCCTTCCCGGGGTCCATGCCGCCCCGTCTGATTGTCATAACCGCTCCCGACTTCCCCAAGATTCGCCGGGAAAACAGGCATGAAGGTTATTCGCGCGCGTCGCCGCCTCTCCCTATATACTGGTACGCCGCGACGGACTTGGGAACGACATGCTTTCGGACATCATCATCCTGCTCGTTCTGATACTGCTGAACGGGTTTTTCTCGCTGTCTGAAATGGCGATTGTTTCGTCGCGCCGTCAGCGGCTGCAAGCCTTGCTGTCCGCGCGAAAGCGCACGGACGGACCATCTGCCGGTCTGGAAACGGCGCTTGCCCTTCACGCCGAACCCGGACGGTTTTTGTCCTCTGTCCAGATTGGCATCACCATGGTCGGCGTCTTTACCGGCGCATTTGGTGGTGCGACCGTATCCGCGCCCATTGCCGTGGTCATTGCGGAGGTGCCGTTCCTTGCGCCCTATGCGCAAGCCATCGCACTTTCGATCGTCGTCATCGCTATTACCTACCTGACACTGATCCTTGGCGAACTGGTTCCCAAGCGCATCGCATTGACGAACCCCGAAGCCATTGCCGCCACTATCGCACGGCCCATGAGCGGCCTTGCAAGACTTCTGAGTCCTGCCGTCACTTTCCTGTCGTGGTCCACCGAGGCCGTGGTCAAGCTCTATGGCATTACCGGCCAGCAGGTCTCGAGCGTGACGGAAGACGAGATCAAGCATCTGGTGGAGGAGGGCGCGGCATCCGGTGCCATCGACGGCGTTGAGCGCGATATCGTCAACCGCGTTTTCCGTCTCGGCGACACGCGCGTCAGCGAGATCATGACGCCGCGCGTGCAAATGGTGTGGCTCGATACGGAATTCTCGGTCGAGGAAAATCTCGCATTGATCCGCTCCGAGCAGAAAATGCGCTACCCGATCCGGCGCGGCGCGCATGGCGGCCCCATCGGCATGATCCGGCTGGAAGACCTGTTCCTGACGCCCAAGACGAATGACGAGCTGCTGCGAAAGAAATCGCCGCCGCTATATATTCCGCGTACCGCCTCGGCGCTGAAGGCGTTGAGCATTCTCCAGTCGGAGAGCATGTATATGGGATTCATCATCGACGAATATGGCGATGTTGTCGGCTCACTGACCATGAGTGAAATCTTTTTCGCCATGATCGGCGACCTCTCCGATCATGTGGGCGACGCAAATCCCGGCATCGCCATGCGCGAGGACGGTTCTTATCTGATCGACGGTTTCGTTTCGGTCGATGAAGTGCGCCGCGCGCTTACGCTGACGAAGCTCCCCGGCGACGAGCAGGCGGAGGTGAATACGTTGGCCGGCGTCATGTTCAACTGGTTCGGCCGCCTGCCGCGCGAGGGCGATTATTTCGGCTGGAACGGCTATCGCTTCGAAATCGTGGACATGGATGGCCCGCGCATCGACAAGGTGATGATCGTGCCCGCGCAGAACATCCCTGTCGGCACTTCGCTCGCACGGACGGCCGACTAGCTTTTATTCATCTTCACAACCTTGCCGGGATTGAGAATTCCCGTCGGATCGAGCGCGCGTTTCAGCGTTCGCATCAACTCGATCTCGATCGGCGATTTTGTCTCCGCAATCTCGTCGCGCTTCATGCGCCCGATGCCATGCTCGGCGCTGATCGAACCGTTGAACTCGCGCACGATCCAGTGAACGATGGCGCTCATCTCGCCCCAGCGCGCAAGGAAGGCGGCCTTGTCCGCGCCGACAGGTTGCGAAAGATTGAAGTGAATATTGCCGTCGCCAACATGGCCGAACGGCACAGGTCGGATACCGGGCATTGCTTGTCCGACGGCATCGCTTGCCTGCGCAATGAATGCCGCGACCGAGGACACGGGCACCGATACGTCATGCTTGATGCTTCCGCCTTCAAGCCGCTGTACGTCCGACATGCTTTCGCGCATCTGCCAGAATTTCAGCCTCTGCGCTTCGGAATGCGCAATGGCAGCATCCGTTACAGCGCCGACATCCATCGCCGCTGCCAGCAGCACTTCGAGCATCTCGTTCAGGCTTTCGATGGTGCCCCCCGCGCTCAGTTCCAGCAGCACATACCAGGGCGAGGCGACGGAGAGCGGATCGACCGTGCCCGGCATATGGCGCGTCACGAACTCGATGCCGATGCGCGGCATCAGCTCGAAACTCGTCACCAGCCCGCCGCTGGCATTGTCTGCGATACGCAAAAGCTTCACCGCTTCTTCAACCGAGGGCACGGCGGCAAAGGCGGTCACGACGGCAAGCGGCTTTGAAAAGAGTTTCAGCACTGCGCCGGTGATGATGCCGAGCGTGCCTTCCGAGCCCATGAAGATATGCTTCAGATCGTATCCGGTATTGTCCTTGCGCAATCCCTTGCGCCCGTCCCACACCTGCCCATCGGCCAGCACTACCTCGAGCCCAAGCACCAGATCGCGCGCATTGCCATAGCGCAAGACGGCGGTGCCGCCGGCATTGGTCGCAAGATTGCCGCCGATCTGGCAGCTTCCTTCCGAGGCAAGGCTCAGTGGAAAGAGGCGCCCGACCTTTGACGCCGCCTCTTGCGCTGCCGCCAGCGTTACGCCCGCTTCCACCGTCAGCGTATTGTTCTCTGCATCGAGCGCGATGATCCGGTTCATGCGGGTCAGCGACAAAATCACTTCATCGCCGCTCTCGAACGGGATCTGCCCGCCGACAAGCCCGGTGTTTCCGCCCTGCGGCACGACAGGCGTGCCCGTTTCATGCGCGATCTTCATCAGCGCCGAAACCTCCGCCGTCGAGGCAGGCCGCAGCACCGCCGCCGCGCGGCCATGATAGAGATCGCGCCGCTCGACGAGGTAAGGCGCCATGTCGTTCACATCGTCGATGAAACCGTGCGGCCCGACGACAGCCTTCATGCGTGCCAGTGTTTCAGGAGAGGGCATCACGCCTCCAGTCGCTTGTGGGCGCGCACGCCGCAATGGAGAAAGCGCGGTCGCCCATCGCCGTCGCGATCAAGAAAATGATAGGTCGTCGCTTCCGTGAAACCCGGCACGACGCCGACAAACAACTCACCATCCACCGGATCGAGCGGCACACGCCGCACGCCGGAAATGACGGCGGCATTGGCCGAAGGAATGGTCGTCGCAATCAGCCGACCATTTTCCGCCGTCACCTCGATGATCTCCATGACATTCGCATAGCGCCCTTCATAGGCACTTGCGTTATAGGCAAAGTCCGGCGTTGCAACAGGCGGCGAGGGCGGCTTGATGCCTGCCGCTGTGCTGAAGATGTCCGTGAGCAGCGCCTGCGCGAGCCCCTTGCCATTGCCGCCATTCGTCAGCAATGCAACAGCGACGCCGCTTTCGGGGTGATAGCGCAGCCATGCCGCCTGGCCGATGGTCGAGCCGTCATGGCCGAAGATTTCGTAACGCCCGTCGCCGTCCCAGTCCCAGAGAAACGTCGCTAGGCCGATTGCGTCTATATTCATGCGTGTTGGGCAGGCGACATTCATCTCATGCATGGCCCGGACGCTCGCCTCCGACAGGATGCTTGTGCCATTGGGCCCAATGCCGCCGCCCATCATCATGCGCGCGAAGGTGATGACATCGCGGGCTCGCGTCATGGACATCGATCCCGCAGGCGCATTCGATTGCGCGAGATAGGCAAGAGGCGTTACGCCCAGCGCGCCCGGCGCGCCGAGATGCCCGATGGCCGTCAGATAGCGCAAGGCCTGCTCCGGCAGCGTCGAGAAAGACGGCGTGCCGATGGGCTTTGCAATGCGATTGCGTATCGCCTTGTCCCAGAGCTGCCCGCCCGCAATTTCGATAAGCCGTCCGGCAATCACGAAGCCCGTATTGCAATAGGAGAACATCGCGTCGATGGGGTGCACTTGCGGCAAGCCGCCAAGCATGCCGACAAAGCGCGCGATGCGATCTTCGCCGCGCCCGGCATCCTTGAAATAGTCGCCCTCAATGCCGCTCGTATGCGTGAGGAGATGTCGCAGCGTGACCCGCGCCGTCACGTCAGCATTCGCAACCTTGAAATCCGGCAGCCATTTTCGCACCGGCTCATCGAGCGAAAGCTTGCCTTCCTCGACAAGCTGCATGCAGAGCGCCGACGTATAGAGCTTGGTGATGGAGCCGATCTGGAACAGCGTGTCGTTCGTGGCCGCGACGCCCGTCTCGAGATTGACGACCCCGGCGCTCGCCTCGGAAAGCTCACCCCCCGCCCATACGGCAAGCGACGCCCCCGGCACGCCATAAGTCCCGACGAGGTCGGTCAGTCGCTCTTGAAGGCTGGATGAAAGCTTGGACATGAATTCGCAATCTCGCAATATTTGTTGCGGACTTTAGCATGGTGCGCCGTCCGTCTGCGCTTTAGAGTGCCGCCCTATGACCGAAACGAAAGACTTCATCAGCCTCGACCACATCATCATAGCCGTCCGCGATCTGGACGCTGCCGAGGCGACCTATAGCCGCATTCTGGGCCGTTCGCCCTCATGGCGCGGCACCCATCCGGGGCAGGGCACAGGCAACATCCTGTACCGCCTCGACAATACCTATATCGAATTTCTGGCCCCCGTCGGCGAGGGGCCAAGCGCAAGGGCGCTGTCTGCCCGGCTTGACGAGACGGGCGAGGGCCTCTTCGGCGTCGTGCTCGGCACCGCCGATGCCGATGCCGCCGTGGCGGCGCTCCGCGCCCGCGGGCACAAGGCGGGCGATCCCGTCGATGGCTCGGGTCGCGACGACCTCACCGGGGCGGAACGGCGCTGGCGCTCCTTCAGTTTCGACAGCGCGCAGATGCGCGGCATCTTCATGTTCGGTATCGAGCATCTGAGCCCGGCCGACGCGCTGCCAAAGGCCCCGCTGCGAGGCGAGGCCACGGACGAAAACGCCATCTCCGCCGTCGATCATGTCGTGGTGATGACGCCCGACGCCGAGGCGCTCAAGACCCTGTTCGGCGACATCTTCGGCATTCGCCTGGCGCTCGATCATTCAAAGCCCGAATGGGGCGTTCGCCAGCTTTTCTTCCGTCTTGGTGGCGTCACGCTCGAAATCGTTCAGCCGCTCGACGCCACAAAGGCGCCCAGTAAGGACTTCCTTTGGGGTCTCGCCTGGCGCGTCGGCAGCGTCGGGACTGTCCGCGAGCGCATTTTGCATGAAGGCCATGATGTTTCCGAAGTGCGTCTCGGACGCAA
>NZ_JBASBH010000109.1:0-5841 GCF_049651025.1 Parvibaculum sp.
CCCGGCGGTTCAGGCCCCGCCGGACCGGCCTCCCGAAGCGCAGCTCGATCAGGCGGCCATCGCCCGCCATTGGGCCAAACTGCTGCTCGATACCTATGCGGCGCGGACCAACCATTTTCCCGGCGGCCTCTTTGCGGACCCGGCCTGGGACATGCTTCTCGACCTGATGCATGCGCAGCTCAACGGCAAACGCATTTCCGTCTCAAGTCTCTGCATCGCGGCACGCGTGCCCGCAACAACAGCGCTGCGGCGCATCGGCGATCTGGTCGCCTCGGGCCTTGCAACCCGCGTGCGGGACGAAAATGACGGACGGCGCGTCTTCATCGAACTGACCGAAGACGGCACGACGCGCATGACGCGCTATCTCGAACAGGTGCGCAGCGCCGTCAACAAGCCGCCTGCCGAAACGGCCCGGAAAATCTGAGGCGGAATCTCAGGCGACAACGAGGTCCTGATATTCAGGGTGCTTCTTGATATAGGCGGCAATAAAGGGGCATTGCGGAACCAGCTTCGACCTTTCCGCACGCACGGCATCGAGCGCGCCCTTTGCGAGCTTCGACCCGACACCCTTGCCGCCAAGCGCCTCCGGCACGACCGTATGCGTGAAGGTGACGACACCCGGCTTGCGCTCATATTCCGCGCAAGCCGTGATGCCCTCGACGACGATCTCGAAACGATGCTTCGCCGGATTGTCTTTAACGGTATCGCTCATGGGCGCTCTCCTGTTGCGGCTGGTATTCATGCTAACGCGCCGGAACAGAAATCGCAGCCGAGGTTTGGCGAAAAAAGCCTCATGCCCCCAAAACGCCGCAGCCTATGCGCGTGTCAGCGGTCCCTAACCAGCAGATGCTCGCCGGCTGTGCGCACATCCGTGCAGCCGGTGAGCGCCATGGCGACCTCAAGCTCGCGCTGCATCGTCAGCAGCATGGCGCGCACGCCCGCCTCGCCGCCACCGCCAAGCGCATAGGCCCAGGCGCGGCCGATCAAGACGCCCTTGGCGCCAAGCGCCAGCGCCTTCAGCACATCGAGGCCGGAGCGCACGCCGCCATCCATCAACACCGTCATGCGATCGCCGACCACGCGCATGATGGGCGGCAGAGCTTCGATGGCCGCAGGCACACCGTCGAGCTGACGCCCGCCATGGTTCGAGACGACGATGCCATCCGCGCCAACTTCCGCCGCGCGCTTTGCATCCTCGGCGTCGAGAATGCCTTTGATGATGATGGGCCCGTCCCAGCGCTCGCGCACCCAGGCGAAATCTTCCCAGCTCACGCTGGAATCGAAGTTCTTGCCGATCCACATCGCAAAATCATTCGTGCCCTTCGCATTGGGCATGGCGTCAACGAGATTGCCGAAACTTTGCGGGCGACCATTGAGAAAGACATTCCACATCCAGTGCGGATGCATGGCGCCATTGATGCCGCGCTTCAGCTTGTCGAGCGGGCTGAGCACGCCGGACAGGCCGGAGCGGACGTCGCGATAGCGCGCACCAGCAACCGGCAGATCGACCGTGAAGATCAGAACCTTCGTACCTGCCGCCTTGGCGCGCTGGAGCAGCGCCTCCATGTAGCCGCGATCCTTGATCATATAGAGCTGAAACCAGATCGGCTCCGTCGTGCCTGCGCGCACCTCTTCGATGGAGCAGATGCTGACGGTGGAAAGGCAGAAGGGAAGCCCGGCCGCCTGCGCCGCACGCGCGGCCTGCACCTCGCCGCGCCGCGCATAAAGCCCGGCCATGCCGACCGGCGCCAGCAGCAGGGGCATGGCAAGTTTCTGCCCGAACAGCTCGGTGGAAAGCTGAAGCTTCGACACATCGGTGAGGATGCGCTGACGCAGCGCAATTCGCTCTATCGCCTCTACGTTGCGCCGCAGCGTCGTCTCCGCATAAGCGCCGCCGTCGATATACTCAAACATCATATGCGGCAGGCGCTTCTTTGCCCGCTCGCGCCAGTCGGATACCGATGCCGGTTGTGTCACGCGCGCTCCCCCAAAAACAAGATCAGCGTTCTTGCACAACTATAGGCAAAAAGCCCAGCGCTTTCGAGGCGTGTGTCGCCGGTTTCAGCCGGGTTGCGCGCCGTCGCGATCCCGCCAATCCGTCGCGAGGGCCGGGAAGACGACGAGAAGCGCGGAAAGCACGAGCGCGCCGAGCGCAACGCCAAAGGCGAGAATATAGGAGGTGCCGTCAATGGCCGTTCCGAGCAAGGCAGGCCCGATGCCCGCGCCCGCCGAGGCGGCAAACAGACCCCAGACGGCGAGGCGCCCCGTGCGATCAAGCGCCGCCTGCACCGCCTGAAAATAAGGCGAGATGACGGCCCAGGCGACATTCTGCAATGCGAGCCCGCCAACAAACACCCAGGCGGAAACATTGCTGCGCGCAAAAAGTGCGATGGGCAGCGCATAGAGAAGAAGCGCAATCATCAGCGGCCGGAAGCGGCCATAGCGATTGCCGAGCGCAACGACAAGCACGGTGCCGGGAATGCCGCAAAGGGAGGACAGGGCAAGCGCGCGCGACGCCCCTTCATCGGACAGGCCGACAAGGACGCCGTAACGCAGCATGTAGCTCCACAAGCCGATGGCCGCGAGGTTGAAAAGGCCGAAAGCGAAAATCGAAAGCAGCTTCATGAATGTGGAATGACCGCCTGCCTGCTCGGCGGCAACATCCGCACCCGCAATATCCTTCAGCGGTTCGGAGCCGCCATTCAACCCGAGCAGCGGATGAAGAAGCGCCGTCAGCAAGGCGAGCGACAGCAAGGCGACATAGACGCTCGCATAGCCGAAGACGGGTTCGATGAGCGGGATGGCGACGAGCAGAAGCGCGGTCAGGATGAACTGAAGCATGACATACATGCCGAAACCGCGCTCCGCCTGCTCGTGGCGGCCGAACCAGTTCGTCGTCGCACCGGCGATGAGGCCAAGGCCAAGACCGGCAACGATGCGGTAGATGCCGAGATCGAGAGCGCCGCTCGCAGCGATCGACGCCAGATCGCCGATCACCGCCAGGGCAAGGCCGCAACGCGCAATGACGGGCAGCGATGCACGGCGCACGAGAAAGACCGAAAGGCCGAGGCCAACGGTTGCCGCAAGGACATTGCCAGTGGCGATCTCGCCCGCGACTTTTTCAGTGAGGCCCAGATGCGCGACCCACGCGCTGACGAGGCTCGGCAGCATGGAGGCAACCATCAAACCATAGCTGCCGCCAAGCGCGACGAGAAAAAGCGTCATGGCCTTTTGCTGATCGACGCGATCCCACCAGGCGCTGCGCCCACCGTCCAGTTCCGTCATTCTATACTCGCTCCCCGGACGAATATGGGCAGGGACCAAAGCCCCTGCCCATTCTGAATTATGCGCGGTGGCAAAGCACCCGCCAATCCGCTGTCACTGTATTACCGCGTACCGCGCTTGCGCAGCTCGCCCACGTCGAACATTTTCTCGTCGGCCGCGCCCGAAGTTTCGGCATGGAAGTCGGGACGCTTGTCGTCGTTGAAGACGAGATCGAGAATGTAGCGCTCCGCCTGGAAATCATAGACCGCTTGTCCAAAGCCGAAGCAGGCAGGCAGGTCATAAACGTTGAGCGTCGTTTCTTCCTGATAGCGCCACAGCTTGTTCTGCCCGTCATAGATGTCGGTCGCAACGATCCGCCAGCTATCCTCATCGACATAGAATATGCGGCGCGGCAGAAGGTGGCGAATGCCGGGTTTCAGATTGGCTTCGACGACCCAGACACGATGCAACTCATACCGGCCGAGATCGGGGTTCGGGAAATGCGGCTGCGTGATCTCGGCAACCTTGTGCCTGGAATTCGCGAACTCGTAATTGTTATAGGGAATGTAGAGTTCCTTCTTGCCGACGAGCTTCCACTCGTAGCGATCGAGGCGCCCGTTATACATGTAGAGCTGGTCGCTCGCGGCAAGGCCTTCGTAACCCGAGACCGGGTTGTCGTAAGACAATGTCGGAGCGCGGCGGACGCGGCGCAGTCCGGGGCTGTAGAGCCAGGCATTGCGCTCGCCGTTCAGCGTCTCGTGAACGAGATACATTTCACCCGCAACGCGCGCCGGTGCGGTGTAGAGCGTGAAATATTTGAGCTGGATATTCTTCAACGCATCGAAGGTTGTGTTTGCAGGATTGTAATAGCTCGAAAGACGCGCTTCATCCCATTTGAGCGGAACGAAACCGCCGCTCTTGTCCACGACCGCCGTGGTGCCCGAAACGCTGCGCCCGAAACTGTCGAAAGCCGTGCGATGGTTCCACATGACCTCGGCCCCGGTCTTGGGCAGAGGGAAGGGAACGCCGCCCGGCACAGCAGCGACGAGATCGTTTGTCGCCGGGTCGAGACGCGCAACGCCGACATCTTCCTTCGTCTTGTCATAAAGGCGCTGCGGATAGGCGCAGCTTCTGCGCGTCGGATAGACATCCATCCGATAATCCTTGTAGCGCGCGATCATGGCCAACTGGCCTGCCGTCAGCTTGTCCTTGTATTGGGCTGCGTTGGAGCCATCGATCGAGAACAGCTTCTTGTCCGCCGCGAAAGGATCGACATAGTCGCTGCCGAGCGTGAAGCCAGCGGGCGGTGTTGTAATGCCACCCTCCCATGCCGGGATCGTGCCGTCGGCATTGCCTGCCCGCTCCGCGCCGATCGGCGTCAGCTTCGCGCCAAGATCGGCGACCGTGTCGGCCATGGCCGCCGACGAGCCGATCGCAACGCCGCAAAGGACGAACGCGGCCTTTATCAGTAGATTTTTCGACATTTGAATTCCCCCCTCGCCTTCCGTTACCCGCATGCCACGCTTAGAAGGCATAGGAAACAGTGGCGGATGCATAGTCGCGATCGGTTGCGAAGTTGGTCATGCCGCCGCCAAAATTATTGACGTATGCGACCCCGAGACTCCATGTGGACTGATAGTCGGCGGTCAGTCGCAGCGTCAGCGACTTGCGGCCATCGATATGCGTGTCCGTCACGGTGTAATCGAGCGCCGTGCCCTTGACGTCATGCTTGAAGGCGATGCCGGGATAGAGCACCCAGGGCGTACCGAAAATGCCCTGATAGCTTCCGGTGATGTCCAGCACATAGCCGACTGCATTCGTATCGCCGAAGGTGTTGAGCGGCTTCTCGCCAAAATGCGTCCATGCCACTTCGCCCATGAACGTCACGTCATCCATGCCGAGACCCTGAATGACCGAGCCCAGAACCGGCATGGTCGGCGGCGCGATATAGATGGCGTTGAAGATCGTCTGTGTGCGGTTGGCGCGGACGAAACCTTCCTCCATCGCCGTACCCGTCATGCCGATGGGATCAGCCAGGAAAGCCTTCGTGGCAGCGGAGGTGACCGGATCGGCCAGCGGAACCGAGTAGTTCGGCTGATAGGCAACCTCGACGCCGAAAGAGACGTCCTGCCAGACATAGCTCGCCGTCGCGCCATAAAGATTCTGGTCTTCCACGAAGTTGCGGAAGTAGGAAACCGGATAGCACGTCATGGAAAGAGGATCGCAAGACGCGTTCAAACCAAGCACCGGCGCTTTCTGATGATAGCGCATGTAGTAGAGGCCGAACTCGGTCTGCAGCGCATCGCTGAAATAGCGACCTGAAACACCCCATTGACCGGAATTGCGCGGGCGACCCTGGCCTGTGTCGGGAATGCCCCCACCTGCCGCGATCAAATCCGCAGCCGACCGGCCGGACGAGCCCGGATCGCCGAACCCGAGCAGCGCCGTCCCAAAAAATATGCCCTGATGACCGGGGCCGAAAACGTCTTCGAGCGAGAAGAAAGTGCCGACCGGATCATATTCGGTCTCGTTCCAGCGGAACTGGTAATAGGCCGAAATGTCGACATTCTCGAAAGG
>NZ_JBASBH010000110.1:0-9786 GCF_049651025.1 Parvibaculum sp.
CACCCGTCACCCCGGGCTTGACCCGGGGTCCACCTTTACCGCCAACACGAAGGAAGATGGATGCCGGATCAAGTCCGGCATGACGACGAGCGGAGGAAGATGAGTGCCGGATCAGGTTCAGTGTGACGATGAGGGGCCAATCTGTCGCAGCGTGCGGAAATCGGGATTGGCGGAAAAGCGCCAGAAACTGCTCCGTGAAACAACAAGTTTGCTAACAACTCGCAATTGCATAAGACGCGCAGCTCTGACATGCTCTCCCTTGCAAGCTGAAAGCAGGAGAGTCCCTTGTTCGTCTGTATCTGCAATGCATTGAACGACCGGAAGGTGAGCGAAATCCTCGCCAATGGCGCTGGCACGATCGACAGCCCCGCCGCGATTCATCGCGCCGCCGGCTGTAAGCCGCAATGCGGCCGCTGCCTTCCCGACATGGCCGACATGATCAGCCAGAGCCAGTGCGCAAACGCGCTCGCGCTTGCCGCGGACTGAGTCGGCAGACGAGAAACTCTCGTTGACACTGATACTTAGCTTCATATTTAGGGTTTGACCCGCCCGCCTTGCCGGCCGACCATGCGCATGTTCAACGCATCAGGAGTACGGCCATGAAGGGCGACCCCAAGGTCATCGAATTTCTCAATCGGGCCCTAAAGCTCGAATTGACCGCCATCAACCAGTATTTCCTGCATGCTCGCATGTTCAAGCATTGGGGCTTCAAACGTCTCGGCGAGATCGAATATCGCGAATCGATCGACGAGATGAAGCATGCCGACAAGCTGATCGAGCGCATCCTCTTCCTGGATGGCCTGCCCAATCTGCAGGATCTCGACAAATTGCGGATCGGCGAAACGGTGGAGGAGGCGTTGCGCGCCGACCTTGACCTCGAAATGAAGGCTCACCCCTTCTATCGCGATGCCATCACCTATTGCGAAACCGCTCGCGACTACATCACGCGCGAGCTTTTCGAGGACATTCTGGAATCGGAGGAGGAACACATCGACTTCCTCGAAACCCAGCTCGACCTGATCAAGAGCGTCGGCATCGAGAATTACCTCCAGTCGCAGATGGGCGAAGGCGACCCCTCCTGAAGCGCGGCCTAGAGCCGGTTCTTGATCCAGCGCGACGTGTCGGAAATGTCCTGGCCCGCGCCTTCCACCGTGCTACAGGCGGCGACGAGACAACTGAGAAGCATCAAAAGAACGGCCAATCGCTTGTTCATGGAAGAAGACCTCGTCGGGGCAGCAGGCTTGAATCGCTAGTGTCATACTAGCACCGGCCAGCAGCCGAATTGCGGCGAAAATCATGAGGCGAAATGCGCTTTAAAGCCGCGTCGGGAAAGAACGCCAATGTCTGAAAGCGATGCGCTGCGCACCGCCCGTCGCTTGCTTGAACAAGCCTCGACCGGCGCGCTCGGCACGGTGAGTGCCGATGGCTATCCGCTGACTTCGCTCGTCGCCTTTGCGCGAACTGAGGACGGCGCGCCGCTTTTCCTGATTTCCACCATGGCGCTGCACACGAAAAACCTCAGCGCCAATCCGCGCGCCTCGCTGCTGCTGCGCGACGAGCGCGGCGGAGACCCGCTGGCAAATGCGCGCGTGACGCTGATCGGCACCATCACCCGGCTCACCGACGCCGCCGCAATCGCCGACGCGAAAGCGCGGTTTCTGGCAAGGCACCCGCAAGCGGCAACCTATGCCGGCTTTCCCGACTTCAACTTCCACCGCCTGACGATCGAACGCGCCCATCTCATCGCCGGCTTCGGTCGCATTGTCGAAATCCCCGGCGGAGAATTTTCGGGCTGAATTGGCCCGCCTTTTCCGTCGACACGAAACGCGCCCTCCCCCATCCTCGATGCAACCAGAATATCGAGCGGGAGAAATTTATGGGAAAGCGACTCCTTGAGGACCTGCTGGTGATCGACTGCGCGAGCTTCATCGCCGGTCCGGCAGCGGCGACGATCATGTCGGATTTCGGTGCGCGCGTGATCAAGATCGAGCCGCCGGTGATCGGCGACAGCTATCGGCAACTGATGAAGGTGCCCGGCATGCCGACCGCCGAGCAGGATTATTTCTGGACGCTCGACAACCGCAACAAGGAAAGCCTCGCGCTCGACCTGAAGCACCCCGACGCCCGCGCCGTGCTCGAAACCCTGATCGCGAAGGCCGACGTCTTCATCACAAATTTCCCCGGACCGATCCGCGACCGGCTGAAGCTCCGCGCCGAAGACGTGATGCCGCTCAACGAGCGCATCATCTATGCTTCGCTGACGCCTTACGGTGAAGACGGGCCGGAGAAAGACCGCACGGGATATGATGCGACCGCCTGGTGGGCACGCTCGGGATTGATGGACGCCGTGCGCGCAACGCCGGAGACCGAACCCGGTTTCTCCGTACCCGGAATGGGCGATCATCCAACGGCGACAGCTCTATTCGGCGCGATCATGACAGCGCTTTACAGGCGCGAGCGCACGGGCAAAGGCAGCGCGGTTTCAACGTCGCTGCTTTCAAACGGTCTATGGTCGAACGGCATCTGGATGCAGGCTGTTCTTTGCGACGCGGACTTTTCCATCCGGCTGCAGCGCGGCCAACGCGGCGCACTCACCGAACTTTACAAATGCCGCTGCGGCCGCTGGTTCATGCTCGCCATATTGAATTACCAGCGCGAATGGCCGCTGCTGACCGATATCCTCGGCAAGGCCGAATGGCGCGACGATCCGCGCTTTGCGACACATGAGGCAAGACGCGCCAATTCCGCCGCGCTGGTTGCGCTGCTCGAAGACGCGATTGCCTTGCGGGACTGGTCGGAATGGAAGCCGCTTTTCCAGCAGGCGGGCATTACCTTCGGCCCGATCGCCCAGCCGACAGACCATCTGGACTGCCCGCAGGTCGCGGCCAATGGCTTTCTGCCGGAAATCGAAAATGCCAACGGACTGCGCACCGTCGACAGCCCGATCATGATCGCCGGTCAGCAGAAGCGGCAACCCGGCATGGCTCCGGCGCTCGGCGAACATACCCGCACGGTGCTGGCAGATATCGGCCTCAGCGAAGCGGCCATCGACGCAATGATCGCATCCGGCGCGGCGGCCTGACGCGTGGCTCGATCAAAATGACATTGGGGAAAAGTGGTGCCGCTTAGGTGACTCGAACACCTGACCCCCTCATTACGAATGAGGTGCTCTACCAACTGAGCTAAAGCGGCGCCGGAACGGGGATAGCCTTGAAGCCGACTGCCCGTTAGCGAGCCTGAAATACCCCGGCCCACCCCCTTTGGCAACAGGCTTTGAAGGGGGCCGGGGGCAAGAATAGGTCGGAAAGCTTACTCGGGGCTTATCGGCATGACTTCGATCTTGCCATTGTGATGAACCGGAGCCGTTTCGACGGGCGCCGCGACGGCGGCAGGCGTCAAGGCGACACTCAGGAAAGCATCGACATCGGCGGCACTCTTTTCAGCCACTTCTTCCATCGGGATATGCCCGACATTTGGATAAATCACGACCTTGGCGCCTGAAATGCGCTTCTGGAACTCGGCCGCATTCTCGACCGGGATAAGACCGTCCTTGTCGCCCCAGAGGATAAGCGTCGGCGCCCTGATCTCCCCGAGCTTTTCTGCCACCGTCTCGTCGTTCTGCGGCAGGCGGAAGCGAATGCCCGTTGCCCGGCGATTGCCGTCATAGAGATTGAGATCGTAATAGCGGTCGATCATCTCGTTCGTGACCTTCGACTGATCGACGAAGACCTTGCGCACGCCCTCTTCAAAGATCGAGCGGGGCGAGACATAGAGCATGATCTTGTTGAGCACCGGCATGCGCGCAATGCGGAAACCGAGCGGGATCTTCTCGCCGGGCTGCATCTTGCGCGGCAAGCCCGCCGCATCGACCAGAATGAGCGCCGTCACTTCGCGGGGATAATCCTCCGCATATTGCGCGGCAACCCCGCCGCCCATGGAATTGCCGCCGATGGCGTAATGGGTCAGTCCGAGCTTCTGCAGAACTTCATGGGTAAAGGCGACCATTCCCGTCCGCGAATAATCATCGCCGGGAACCGCGCCGGTAAGACCATGCCCCGGCATGTCCATCGTCACGATGCGGTACTTCGCGCCAAGCAGCGCCACCCAGGGCTCCCAGGTGTGAAGCGAGGCGTTCGACCCGTGGATGAGAACCAGAACCGGGCCCTCGCGATTGCCCTGGTCGCGCACATGCGCAACAGCACCGTCCGCCAGCGAAATGAATTGCGACGGCGCCGCCGCATATTTCGCAAGCTCGTCTTTCGTCTTGTCGAAACGGACCACCGAGACGGCGATCACGACAAGCGCGAGCACAATCAGCAAGCCCACGCCCTGAAAAATCCGCTTTACCATCTGCGTCCTCCCTGCGCGTCGTCCGGTTCGGCATCAAGCTCATCCAGACCTTCAGGACCGGGATCATCCGGCAGCGGCGGCGGGAACGCAATCGCCTCGTCTTCTTCAAGCTGCGGCCGGGTGACTTGAATCACAGGCTCGCGCGGCGATGCCTCTTGCACGGCAGGAACGGCCACCTCTTCGGCAGGGGTCGGTGCAGGCATTGCCGCACGTTCGACAGGCAGCAGCCGCAAGCCCGGCACGCGCCATTCAAGCGCGTCGAACTCGCCCGTCACCGGATTGATCGGCGACCAGACGGCAGACCGCCAGCCCTCGCCCGTCCAGGCCGGATCTTCCGGCGCGTGAAGCGCGCGGCCAAGCCATTCGCGCGCGCTGCCGCGATTGCCATGCTCGCCTTCTTCAATCTCCGCCATCAATTCGCAAATGCGCTGTGTTGGACGCTCCGCTGCATTCTCGCCGATAAAGGGCTCGAGTGCGCCGCGCGCTGCAAGCCAGTCGCGCGCGCCGATGGCGGCACGCGCCAGCGCCACACGGCTTTCGGGATGATCGCGATTGCGACCGGCAAGAAGCTTCATGCGCTTGAAGCGATCATAGCCGCTCTCGCCTTCGACAAGACCAAGATAGGCGTCGGCCAGTTCGGGATGCGGTGCTTGCGCCCATGCATCCTCGATGAGCTTCGCACCCTTGCGCACGCGGCCCGTCTCGCCGCAAAGCCGCGCCGCCAGAGCGACGGCGGGAACGAATGAGTGATCGAGCGAAACCGCCTGAAGCACCTCCGCCAGCGCCTTCTCGTTTGCGGCCTTGCGCGCATCGCCCACCTGCATATGCGCTGCTTCCGCCGCGACGATGGCTTGTCCGGTGAGAAGAACGGTGCGGCGACGGCGCGCCTCGTTGCGTGTGAGAAGCTTGGCGGACAGACTGCGATCGAGCGTCTTAAGCGCCGCGCCCCAATCTTCCTCCGATGTTTCAATTTCGAAAACCGCCTGGGCCGCCCATGCTGTCTTGGGGCGCATCTCGAAAGCCCGCCGCGCGATCTCGAGCGCACGCGTCCGGTCGCCCGCGCGCCGCGCCTGCACGAAAAGCCCGCGCAATCCGAGAAAGGCCGTTTCGGGCGAGCCGAGCATCGCTTCGAAATATCCGGTTGCCGCTTCCTCGCGCCCGTCGAGCTGCGCTGCCTGCGCCGCAAGAAGCAGCGTCAGCGGCGTCTCGTCGAGAAGCCTGCGCGCCTGTCCCGAATAACGCTTGGCTTCCGCCGCGTCGCCCGCCGCGACCGCGACCATGCCGCGCGACAGAGCGAGAAAGCCGCGACGGCGACGGCGCGTTTCAAGGAAGGTCGAAACGCTGGCCGGGCTTCTGACGAACCCGACGCCCAGCCGATAAACAAAAAGAACAAGGAAGGCGACGGCAACAAGCAGGCCGATACCGATGACGAAGCTGGTGCGCACTTCATAGCCGCGCCAGTGCAATACGAGGTCGCCCGGATTGTCCGCGAGCCAGACGGCGACAACCGCCAATACGGCAATGATGAGAAACGTGTAAAGCGCGCGCAGCATCAGCCCTTGCCTCCCGCAGCAAGACGCGCAGAAACACGGGCAGTGAGATCGCGCAGAAGCTGCGTCGTCGCGACGCGCGCCTCGGCATCCCTCACCCATGGAGCGGCAGCATCGGCGGCAGCGCCTTTGAGCCCATGCGCTTCTTTCACGGCAGCGGCGAGATCATTCGCCTTCAGCCGCTCTTCCATGCGCGCGAGGACGGCTTGCGTGTCCTCGCCCGTTATCTCGCCCGTGCGGCGCACGGTGATGAGCATGCGCGCATTGGCAATGAAGCGCTGAAAGAGGCTGCTATCCGTTGTCTGACGTTCCGCATCGAGCACGGTTTGAACAAGCGCGGGGAAACGATCCTTGAGGCTTGCCTCTGTCGGCACGCCACGCGCGGCCGCATCTTTAAGCGCAGCAAGCTCCGGCTCGTTGGGCAGGAAGCTCGCCATCGCGCCAAGTTCTGTATCGAACGGCCCCGCACTTGTGGCCGCGCGTGAAAGATTGGCGAGCGCAAGCCCGAGCGTCGCGCGCGCCGCCGCGTCGGGATCGTCCTTCTTCGCTTCAAGCGCCGCGACGCGGGCATCCATCTGGTCGATCTTTGGCGCCAGCGCATCCACCGCCGTATTGAGCGCCCTCACCATGGCCTCGAGTCGCGTGAGCTGATCGGCAATGCCCGCAGGCGGCATGTTCGCCGCAAGCTCGGCAAGCTTCTGCTGGCTTGCCTGTGTCGCAGCACCGGCCTCGGCCAGCGACTGCTTCAGGGCGGCGGCATCCGCCTCGATCTTGTCGAGACGCGCGCCGGTTGCCGCAACGCCATCGGCGCTTTGCGTGGCCGCAGTAATTTTCTCTTCGGCGGCGGCAAGGCGCGCGGCGCTCTCGGCGTCCTTCGTCTCGACGGATGCGATCCGCGCATCGAGATCGGCCAGCACCTGCTTGCCCGTTCCGTCGACGGGGCCAAAACCAAGCGAGTAGCCAACCAGCGCGACGACAAGTGCACCGGCGACACCCGCTGCAATCCCGACACCGAGGCCGAACGCGCTGCCCCGTGATCTGGAAGGCGTGTCTTTCGACGCAGGAGCAGCAGACGTGCTCCCACCCGTCACTTCATCCGCCTCGCCCTCGATCACCGGCGGCTCCTTGGCGCGTCGCGCCTCCGCTTTTTGCGTTCGCTCCGGCCCCAGAAGTTCAGCCTCTGGTTCGGACGGGGTCTGGTTGTTGCCGGTCGGATCGCTCATGGGCTCAGCATCTCTTTAATCAGTCTGTGGCCCCACTATAGAGGGGATCATGGCTCCACAAAGGCAAGAAGGGCCAATTTCATGACTAAACGCCTCAGGCGTCGATTAGCTTCAAAAGCTCAGCCTGGCTCGGCGCGGCGGCAACCGCCAGCTCCGCAAATGGAAGCCCGGCAAGCGCATCTGCGACGGCTTGCGACAGACAATAGCCTGTGACGCCTGAAAGAAATGTGGCAAGCCCCGCCTCCCGCACCAGCGTGGCAAAGGTCCGGGCCGTGCGCGGCGAATAGAGAAGCACACCATCGACCCCGCGCACTTCAAGCGCGGCTCGAGCCGATTGCGGCAATGTTTGCGACGTGACGGCCTCATAAAGCACGATGCGCTCGACGCTGAATCCGCGCGCTTCGAGATCGCCCTTGAGATCGCCGGCGGTGACGCTACCCGCAATATGCAGAAGCGGCCCGGCTGCGGGCGCAAGACGGCGGAGAACAAGCGCCGCCAGAGAAATGACGTCCCCCTCCGCGCATTCGACGTCTTTGAAGCCCGCCGCGCGCACGGCCTCGCCGCTCGCCTCGCCGACCGCGATCACACGAAAGGCCCTGAGCCGCGCCGCCTCGGGATGATGCGCAAGCGCACGAACGCCATTGGCGCTCGTCACCAATATCGCTTGCCACGATGCAGACGGAATGACGGGCGGCGGAAGAAATCTGATATCGAGCAGTGGCGCTGCTACCGTTTCATGCCCGCGCGCATGGAGCGCGGCAATCAACGGCGCCGCATCCTCGTCTGGTCGCGTGACGAGCAAACGCATGGCCGCTCACTCGACGGTGAAAAAATGCGGGCCCGCGCGGGACTTCAATTCCTGCCCCGCATCGACGCCAAGAGCCACGGCATCGGACGCCAATCCATCGCGCGACGTCTCGATCACTTCCGCGCCATCGGGCGTCAGGATCATCGCGCGCAGCGACAATTTCTTGCCCGAGATCTCTGCAAGCGCCGCAATCGGCGTGCGGCAGGACCCGTCGAGAACGGCAAGCAGCGCACGCTCCGCCGCAACGCGCAAACCCGTTTCCGCATGATGGAACGTCGCCAGCACGCGAGCAGCCTCATCGTCATTCATGCGTCGCTCGACACCGATCGCGCCCTGCGCAACGGCGGGAAGTATTTCCTCGGTGGAAAGAGGCGCCGTCACCTTGTCGAGAAGCCCCATGCGCGTCAGGCCTGCCATGGCAAGCAGCGTCGCATCGGCCACGCCGTCGGAAAGCTTGCGAAGGCGCGTATCGACATTGCCGCGAAACGGCACGACGGTCACATCCGGGCGACGCGCCCTGACCTGCGCCGCACGGCGAAGCGAGGATGTGCCGACGACAGCGCCATGCGGCAGGGTCGCAATGGAATTGGCCTTCGACGACAGGAAGGCATCGCGCGGATCGGCGCGCTCCAGCAGGCAATCGATGATGAGGCCTTCGGGCAGAACCGTCGGCATGTCCTTCATCGAATGAACGGCAATGTCGATGCTGCCATCGAAAAGCGCGTCCTCGATTTCCTTGGTGAAAAGCCCCTTGCCGCCAAGCTCGGAGAGATTGCGATCCTGCACCATATCGCCGGTCGTCTTGATGACGACGACCTCGGCGGCCTCTTCGGCTGGAAGGCCCAGCGCCTGACCGACAAAGCCGGCAACCATATGCGCCTGTATAAGCGCGAGTTTGGAACCGCGTGTACCGATGCGGAAGCGACGTTGCATAGGCCGTCTCTCAGGTGTAAGGCGAGGTTTGAAGGGATATAGGCGTCCTTATAAACCATTGGCACCGCCAGCGAACCCTTTTCCCTGAAGGAGCTACCTAGTGACGCGCCTTGAGACCGCCGGTTTGACAATTCTGGGCATTGAAACGAGTTGCGATGAAACCGCAGCCGCTGTCGTGCGCCGCGCAGCCGATGGAACGGGGCAGATTCTCTCCAATGCCGTCTTCTCGCAGATCAAGGAACATGCGCCCTATGGCGGCGTCGTGCCCGAAATCGCCGCCCGCGCCCATGTCGAGCATCTGGACGGGCTGATCGGCCGCGCAATGAACGACGCGGAAATCGGCTGGGACGATCTCGACGGCATTGCCGCAACCGCCGGACCGGGACTGATCGGCGGCGTGATCGTGGGCCTGATGACCGCAAAAGGCATCGCGCTTGCCCGCGGATTGCCGCTCATCGCGGTCAATCATCTTGAAGGCCACGCCCTGACCGCGCGCCTCACCAATGGCGCGCCCTTTCCTTATCTGCTGCTTCTCGTCTCAGGCGGCCACAGCCAGCTTCTCATCGTCGAAGGTGTCGGGCGCTATCGCCGTCTCGGCACGACGATCGACGATGCGGTGGGCGAGGCCTTCGACAAGGTGGCAAAGCTTCTGGGTCTTGGCTTTCCCGGCGGCCCTGCAGTCGAGAAAATCGCCCGCGAGGGAAATCCCGCGCGCTTCTCCCTGCCCCGCCCGCTGATCGGCAGAGCGGGTTGCGACTTTTCCTTTTCGGGCCTCAAGACCGCCGTGCGCCAGCTCGCCGAAGCGCAAACGACGCTCGACCACCAGACGCGCGCCGACATCGCCGCTGCATTCCAGGCGGCGGCAGGCGACGTGCTGTCCGACCGCACGACCAATGCAATGCATATGGCAGAGGCATTTATC
>NZ_JBASBH010000111.1:0-41941 GCF_049651025.1 Parvibaculum sp.
ATCTTCCTGGATCATGCGAGCGGCGAGCAGAAGCTTCGGTCCGACTTCGGTCGCGAGGCGCTTGGCCGTGAACAGGTTGGAAGGGCCGCCGCAGGTGACGGCGAAAACGCGTCCGTCACTTGGCATAACGACTGTAGTGGCAACAGCGTTTATCTCTGATTGCCAACCGCCGGTGGAGACACAAAATCCGTGCTCTTTCATCTCGGCGGCCGCTTTTTGTATTTTGTCGCGAATGGGTTTCCAGTCGTCGCCATATTTCTGGGCAAGACGTTCCATGATCTGCTGGCGCTCGCCGCTGGGAATTGAGGCCAGATAGGCCTTGCCCGATGATGTGGTTGCGAGGGGCACCCGCGAACCAATGTCGAGGCGCAGCGTAACCATGGAACGGTTGGTGCGCGCGCTCTCCACGTGGATCATATGCAGATTCTCGCGCGTGCTCATGGAGACGTAGGTATTGCATTCGTTTGCAAGCGTCTGCATGTGTGCGCGTGCCACGCGAATGAGGTCGACTTCAGAAAGGGCTGCAAAGCCGAGCGTGAGTACCGCTGTGCCGAGCCGGAATTGGCGACGATGGGGCGAGGTGTGCAGATATCCAAGCGTCGCGAGCGTTTGGGTCAGCCGGGTCACGGTCGGTTTAGGCAAGCCTGTGCGTTCGGCGATTTCGGAGTTGCCAAGCCACGTGTCGCCATTCCGGTAGGAGCTGAGAACGTTAAGGCCGCGCGCAAGCGCAGTCACAAAATTACGGTCGCTGCTGACTTTCTTCTTCGCCGGTTCGGCTGAAGCCTCGGCGGGAGGCGCTGAGGGCTCTTTCCGGGAGGGCATTTTAGTCTTCATGCTTTCGCCGATCACAAGACATACCGTAACGTTGTTTCGCATAGTGAAACGACGGGCATGTGATGTCAAATGAGTCGGGGAGGGCAAAAGCGGAAAGAAAGTACGCGTTTATCGGATGGGCTAGCTGAGGCCCAGTATCATTTTCGCCATGATATTGCGCTGGATTTCGTTGGTCCCGCCATAAATCGATGCGGCGCGTTCGTTCAGATACGTCGCCATGAAACGACGACCATTAGTGACGGCGACTGAGCCGTCCTTGTACTCGCCGGCAGCCGTAATGCAGAAAGCTGCGGCCTCGATCGCGAGTTCGGATATGCGCTGGGTGAGTTCGGTACTGGTGGTCTTCATCAGCGAGGCGCGGGGGCCAATACCTTCGCCTCTTCCGACCATCGCCATGATCCGGAATTCGGTCATCTCCACAGCGTCGAGTTCAGCCTCAAGTGCATTGAAGCGTTGGCGGAATATGCGGTCTTGAAAAAGAGATGCGCCGTCAGCGTCTCGCGCGTCCGTTGCAAAGCGCCGTAGTTTGTCGAGTGCATAGCGAAGGGCGGGCGCGCGAGCAGAACCGCCGCGTTCGAATTCGAGAAGGTACTTGGCTACCGTCCAGCCTTCGTTCTCACTGCCCAGTCGGTCAGTTTTCGGTACCGTTACGTCATCGAATATGACGGCGTTGAGAATATGTTCGCCCGACAGTTTTATGATGGGCTCTACCTGAACACCCTTCTGCCGCATGTCGACGAGCAGAAAGGTGATGCCAGTCTGCGGCTTTTGTGACTGGGCGGTGCGAACAAGGCAGAACATTCGATCTGCGTATTGAGCATGCGTCGTCCAGACTTTCGAGCCGTTCAATATGTATCGGTCGTTCTCGCTCTTTGCGCGCATCTGGAGCGAGGCGAGGTCCGATCCGGAATTGGGCTCTGAGTAGCCCTGACACCACCAGTCGGTGCCGTCGAGGATGCGTGGCAGGTAGAAATCCTTTTGCGCGGGCGTGCCAAATTTCATGATGGCGGGCCCGCACATGCGGATACCAAAGGGCGAAAGGAGCGGCGCGCCTGCAAGCGCGGACTCTCTTTCGAAGATGTAGGTCTGGGTCGTCGTCCAGCCGGTTCCGCCGTATTCGACCGGCCAGCGCGGTGCAGCCCAGCCTTGTCTATTGAGCGCGCGGAGCCAGGCCAGAGACGTGTCACGGTCAGGGTCGCCGCTTGTGCGGCGCTCGGTAGCGGCCTTCATTTCGGCAGTCAATTCGCGTGCGAGGAAGTCTTTCACTTCATCGCGAAATGCTTCGTCGTCTTTGCCGTAGGAAAGGTTCATCAGCCTGCATTCTCGTCGGTGATGACAAGGCGCAGGACGGCATTGCCGAGCGCCTTGCCTGTCTGGTCCAGTCGAAGAGTGCGCGTCGCGCCGCCGCCCAGACCGCCGCGCATGACGACGGATACGGCTTCTATATTGTCCATTGGATAGACTGTGATGGTACCCTTGGCCCAATCGCCGAAGAGTTCTTTGAGGGCGGCGGGTGTTACAGTCTTCAGTATCGTCTGATAGTCCGCAGGCGTTTTTGCGATTACCCCGACGTTGAAGACGTCTCCCTTGTCGCCGGAACGGACATAGGCAATGTCACGCAGATATCTTGTCATGGATCATACCTCCATAATCTCGATCGATTGACGTATCTCGGTACGTGGTACAAGGGTCGGCCACAAAGCGGTCAGCGGACGAGGTTTTAGTGGCGTACCGAATGACGTGCCGCCTGGACCCATGATCCAGAGATGCGAACATGCGCGGCGTACTTTTTCGGCATCGTCCCGCGTCTGCGTTTTAACCGCTACGCGAAGCCCTACTTCATTGAGCTCATGGTTCGGGGCAGGCGCCGCGGGGCCGTGCAGCATGTTGATGCCGACATAGTCGAACTGGATATCTTCAGCGACGAGACCCATGCGTGAAAAACGCTCGATCATTGTCTCTTTCGCCTTCTGGGCGCGCTCTAGCGCATAAGGCCACGGGAAGAAAAGAATGCCTTCGCCGAGCCAGCCGTCGTCATAGCCAATGATCGTCTTGAACGTATCGGGGCGAGGCTGGCCGCGCATGCCGGTCAAACGCACGCGATCATTGCCCTGATCTTCAATTTTCACTGATGTGAAGTCGGCAATACCGTCCGGCATCATGTAGCGTTTGGGATCGGCGATTTCGTATACGAGCTGTTCTTTGACCGTGAACGCATCCACGCGTCCGCCGCTGCCGGAGACCTTCGTAATGGTTGCAGTACCGTCATCGCAATATTCGATAATGGGAAAGCCCGCCTGGCCCATATGCGGCATGTCGGCAAAACGCGAAGACATTCCACCGGTGCAAGCGGCAGCGCATTCAACGACGTGACCGGCTGTAATGGCGCCGGCTACGAGGTCAGCGTGCCGGGCGTCATGCTCCCATCCGAATTCATGCATGATAGGGCCAACGTAAAGCGCATTGTCTGAAACGCGCCCGCAAATGACGACGTCTGCGCCCTTCTGCAGCGCTTCAACGATGCCACTGCAATCGGTGTAGGCATTTGCAGCGACGATACGATTGCGGATCGGTTTGAGGTTCGTCTCGCCGGTATCGAGATTGACGAGGTCAATGCCGGCTTCAATCAATGCATCGAGCTTTGGCATCAGATCGTCGCCTTCAACGAGCGCGATCTTGAGGCCCGTCAATCCTTGCGCCTTTGCGAGAGAGGCGAGAGCCAGTGCCGCCGCGCGAGGGTTGGCGCCGCCGCCATTGGTAATGAGGCGCGTGCCGTTAGCTTTCGCGACCTTCAGCAGAGAGCCTAGATAGGCCACAGCGTCTGGAACATAGCCCTTGGTCGGATCCTTGACCTTTTGACGCTGCAAAAGCGCCATGGTCAGTTCGGCGAGAAAATCGAAGCAGAGATAGTCGAGCTTGCCCTTCTCCAGCAATTCTTCGGCTGGATCGAGAGCATCTCCCCAAAAGCCCGAACCCGAGCCGAGCCTGATCGTTCTGGTCATGCGCTCCTCCTGTAGCCTGTCATTGTTGTCTTGCGGCGGCGAGTTGCTCGAGAATCTTGGAGAGCCGCGACTTGTGGCCTTCGGTTCGGAAGGCAAAACTTTGGAGATATGCCTCGTATTCAAGGCAGGCGTCGAAATCCATCGACGGGGCTCGCCGTAGAGAGAGCTTCGTGATGGTGCTGGCGCGGCGCGAGCCTTCACAGATTTTATTGGCCAGGGCGCGCGCATCATCGAGAAGCTTGTCTTCAGATGCGGAAATTTGTGAGAAGACGCCGAGCTTCAATCCTTGTTCAGCGTCAATGCTTGCGCCCGACAGCATCAGATGCGAAGCGCGCACCGGGCCAACAAGCCGATTTAGCAGATAGGTCGCTCCCATGTCGGCGCTTGAAAGGCCGATGCGACCAAAGAGAAAATCGTAGCGCGCGCTGGGCGCTGCAATGGCGATATCGCACGCCATCGCAACGCATGTGCCGCCGCCGACGGCGGGGCCGTTGACGGCGGCGATGACGGGGCGATCGAGGTGATAAATAGCCGAGATTACTTTGTTATACCCGCGGATCAGGGTGAATTCCTTTTCCTGATCGGTCTCGCCTGTGCTCATGATTTCGGCGAGGTCGCCGCCGCCGCAGAACACGCGTCCTGCACCTGTCAGGATCACACAATCCACAGAACGGTTGCGATTGATTTCGTTCAGGATATCCAGCATCGCATCGCTGAATTCGAGCCCGAGCGGATTGCGTCGTTTGGGTTGATTGAGGGTAATGAAGGCAAGGGAGCCTTCATAATGCAGCTTGATCTTTGGCTCGGACATGGGTCTATCTTGCGACTGGTTTGAGTTTCTGGCGGATGGATTCGGTCTTCTCTGCCTTGAGGCGCGCGGCAGCATCGTTGCGGAGCACGACGCGCCTGATTTTTCCCGAAGCAGTGAGTGGAAGATCCGTCACAAAGAAAATGCAGCGCGGCACCTTGAAAGGCGCGAGCCTTTGTTTGCAATGCTTGATGACGCTTTCCTCAGTGAGATCGCTCGGACCGTTCGTTTGCACGAAGGCGCATATTTTCTCGCCGCTGATCTCGTCGGGAACGCCAATGGCGGCGGTCAGAAGTACGTCATCGAGTTCATCGATGACATTCTCGATTTCCTTGGGATAGACATTGAAACCGTTGGTCACGATCATGTCTTTGGCGCGGTCGAGAATGTAGATGTTGCCCCGCTTGTCGACCTTGCCGATGTCGCCAGTGCGCAACCAGCCGCCGTTGATCGTTTCTTTGGTCGTTTCGATCTGGCGCCAATAGCCAAGCATCAAGGTATTGGCCTTGAAAAACAGCTCGCCGGGCTTTCCGGGAGCGACCGGTTTCCCTTTCGGATTGCGTGCTTCAACCTTGAATCCGTCGAGTGGTTTTCCACACGAGCCTTCGGGGTTCTGTTCGCCCGGGCGCTGAATGCTTGCGGTGGGCGAAATCTCGGTAAGCCCGTAGCTTTCGACGGTCTCGATGCCGTGCAGGTGACGCAGATCATGCTTCAACTGCAATGAGACCGGGCCGCCGCCGACGTCGATAAGGCGGAGGCTCTTCATGTTGTGATGTGCACTGATATCCGGCTCGAACAGGCGAGAGAACATGGTCGGCACACCGGCGAGGAATGTCACCTTGTAGCGTTCGATGAGGCGCGCCGCTTCCAGCGCTTCGAACTTGCGCAATATTATAGTTGTTGCACCGGCGAGGCCTGTTTGCAGGAACTCGACGCTGACACCAAAGCTTGCAAAACCGGGCAACATTGCAAGTAGTCGATCTTCGTGGCCAATCTGCAGAATTGCGCGGCATTTGGTGGCGTTGCGCAGGAGAGCCTGATGGCTGAGTACAATGCCCTTCGGCCGACCTGTCGTTCCCGACGTGTAGAGAATGAGCGCAGCGCTTGTACCTGAAGCGTTCGTCGCGATTGCCTCTTCGGATGCTTCTGCGAGCGCTTCTTCAAACGGCTCCCAACCCGGAAAGCTGCCTCGTGTCACCAGTTTTACGGCGATGGAGTTGTCAATCTGGGCCGAAGGCACTTTCTCGCAGAAGAGTGCTTCTGCGACGATGCCCGCGGGAGAGCAGTCGGCAATGAGGTCAGCGCATTCTCGCGGCGCGAGCTGCGTATTGACGGGCACTGCGATGGCATTCAGATAGGAGCAGGCGAGATAAAGCTCGTAGAGCTCGCGTCCGTTGCCAAGCAAGGCGACGACGCGATCGCCGGTGCGGATGCCACGATCACGCAACCAGTTGGCGAGCTTCAACGATCGTGAGATCGTCTCGCGATATTCGACGAAAACACCGTCTTCAAGAATGAGGTGAATGCCCGTCGGATATTTCTCCGCGGTTTTTTCGAATGCGTTGTGAATCAATTGCGCTGGAGGCATGTATCAGGCGAGTCCCATTGTGCGCGCGATCACCAGCTTCTGGATTTCATTGGTGCCCTCACCAATCCAGGCTTCCGGTGCGTCGCGGTAAAGTTCTGCGATTTTCATTTCGTTCATGTAGCCGGCGCCTCCATGCAGAAGCAGGCCGGACGTACAGGCGTCCATGGCTGCCTTGCTGGAGCTGAGCTTGGCCATAGAGGCTTCGCGTGCGCAGTCTTTGCCTGCCATCCGCAAACGTGCGGCGCGGTAAATCATCATGCGCGCCGCGTCGACCTGCGTTGCAAGTTCTGCGATACGGAATGCAACACCCTGGAACTTGCCTATCGGTTGGCCGAAGGCCTTGCGATCCTGCGCATACTGGACTGTAAGATCGACGGCGAGCTGGGCGAGACCGAGACCGCGATTGGCGACGAGAATACGCCCGTCGGTCAGCGTGGCCTTGAGCTGTGCCAGGCCACGTCCGAACTCGCCGAGAATGCTCGATTTGTGCACACGGACGTCATCGAGGGTGATGAAGGCGGTTGAGACAGAGTAGTTGCCGAGCTTGTCGAGTTCGCGTGCTTCAAAGCCCTTCGTGCTGGACCTGACGACGAACATCGTAATGCTATCGGAACTGCGTCCTGTACCAGTGCGCGCCGCGACGAGTACAAAATCAGCAATTGCTCCATTGGTGATATAGAGCTTGCTGCCTTTCAGCACATAGTCATCGCCGTCGGCTTTGGCCCAAGTCTTTATGCCGCGAATATCGCTGCCCGCGTCGGGCTCAGTGAGGCCGAAGGCACCGATTTTCTCGCCGCGCAGGCCGGGCAGGAGGAATTCTTCCTTCTGTTCAGCCGTCCCGAATTTGAAGATGGGTCCGCAGCCAAGATGCTGATGCGCAAAAAGCCCGGAAGAAAGGCCGGCGGATGCGCGCGTCAATTCCTCGTAGTAGATGCATGCGCTCAGCAGGTCGCCACCGCCACCGCCGACTTCTTCGGGGTAGTTGATGGCAAGGTAGCCAGCATCGCGCAAAATACCGAAGGCTTCGCGCGCGAAACGCTTTTCCTTTTCGGCCTTGGCCGCGATGTCGGAAAGCTTGTCGGTGACAAAACGGCGGAAGTGATGTTGAAGCTCGACATGTTCCGGCTCCAGCCAGAAATCTTGCCTTGGTTCATCCGGAAGATCGTTCATATGGACATCCTTTGTCCGCCATCAAGGCGATAGACTTCTCCTGTCGCGAAGGAGGCCTGGTCGGACGCTAGAAAGGCGACGAATTTGCCGACCTCTTCGGGCTCGGCCACCCGACGAAGGGGTATGCGAGAGAGAAGGCGTTTCTCCATCGCCGGGTCTTGAAGAACTGCAGCCGAGATTTCTGTGCGGACGTAGCCGGGGGCGACGATCAGCACACGAATGCGATCTCGCGCCCACTCGGCAGCGAGTGCGCGTGTCAGTCCTTCGAGGCCCGCCTTCGACGCCGAGTAAGCCGATGTCGAGGCGACGCCGACTGATGCGAACATCGAGCCCATGTTGACGATCGTTCCGCCACGCTTGCGCAGCCAGGGATAAGCGAGACGAGAAAGCGCATAGGCAGAGACGACATTTACATCAAGGACGTGCTGGAACGTTTCCGGTGGCGTGTCTGCTACCAACGTCTCCTGCATAATGCCGGCATTGTTGATGAGAACATCTATCGAGCCGTGGATGGAGGTCGCTTCGTCGACGTAGGTTGCCAAAGTCTTTTCACAGACAATATCGCCGACGTGAACGCTGGCGGTGCCGCCCTCATTGCGGATGATTTCGACGGTTTCATCCAGCGCCGCCCGATCGCGGCCGAAGCAGGCGACGCCATAGCCCTCGCGCGCGAGCGCAATAGCGACGGCGCGGCCGATATTTCGGCTCGCGCCTGTGACCAAGGCTCCTCTGGTGTCAGCCAGCGGCATGTCTGTCCCCTTCCGGCAGAATGAAGGCTCCTTTGTTGAGCCATTCACCGCCATCGATGGTGAGCACCTCGCCGTTGATGTAGTCGGCGGCGGGAGAGCAGAGAAATGCGCCGGCGCCGACGGTTTCCTCGATCGTTCCGAAGCGCCCGGCGGGAATGCGTGCAAGAAGATGGTCTTGCGCTTCCTTGGTGGGCCAGAGGACAGAACGCGATTGTTCGGTGTCGACAAATCCGGGGCAGAGGCAATTGACCTGGATATTGCGGGGGCCCCATTCGACGGCGAGTGTCTTGGTCATTGCGATGACGCCGGCTTTGGCGGCGGCCGAGTGAACTGTTCCGGGGCCGCCCATCCAGGCATAGCTTGCAACGACGCTCATAATTTTGCCCGAGCCCTGCTTCAGCATGCGTTTGCCGGCGGCAAGCGCGCAGTAGGCCGAGCCGTTGAGCACGATATTGATGACCGCGTTCCAGCCGTTAGGTGTCAGGTCTTCGGCACGCGCGATGAAATTGCCCGCAGCATTATTGATCATCACGTCTATGCGGCCCGTCTCATCCAGAACACGGTCCATGACGTCATCGACCATGCCGGGTTTGCGGATGTCGAGCTCCACCGGGATCGCCTTGCCGCCGTTGTCGCGAATTTTTTTGGCGGTTGCTTCGAGTCGATCCTGCTGGCGTGCCGCGAGGACGACAGTCGCTCCGCGTGCTGCAAAATGCGCCGCAAAAGAGCGACCGATGCCGGTCCCTCCGCCAGTGATAATGATTGTTTTGTCTTTGAATTCGTCGCCGATCATGGAGGCCTTCTCTTCAATTGGCGTGGCTTGAAAGTCAGCGCGCGCAGATGCCGCCATCGACGGGCAGCACAACGCCGGTAATGAGGCGTGCCGCGTCCGAGCAAAGGAAACTCGCCGCGTTGGCGATATCTTCCGGTTCGATGAGCTGGCGCATCGGGACGTTGCCTTTGAACATTTCGTAGGCGGCGTCCATGTTGATGTTGTGTGTCTTGGCTGCGACGGCGACGCTGGTACGCAGGAGCTGCGTGTTGACCGGGCCGGGCCCGACACCGTTCACGCGTATATTTTCGGTTGCGAGCTCAAGCGCCAGGCTGCTCAAAAGCCCTGCAATACCGTGCTTTGTTGCGCCATAGAGCGTGTAGTGCGGGCGAACCATCAGCGACTGGATCGAGGCCGTGAAGAGGATTGCGCCCTGTCGCCTTTTTGCGCTTTCGCGAAGTGCAGGCAGGGCCGCCTGTGTCATCCGAATAGGCCCGGCGATGTTGATGCTGAGCAGGCGCTCGATTGTCTGATCGTCGATATCGTCAAATTTGCCGCGCAACGGCGTGCCGGCATTGTTGAAAAGAATGTTCAGTTCACCCCAGGTTTCAACTGCGAGCCGAACCGCGTCGTCGTTGTGAGCGCGAATGCGATGGTCCGCATGAATGAAACGGCAGTTCTCACCGATCTCCTTGGCGACGCGATTGCCATCCTCGTCATTGATATCAGTAATGACGACACGGGCGCCCTCGGCGACGAAGCGTCTTGCCGTCGCAGCGCCGATGCCCGCTCCACCGCCTGTAATCAGTGCAATTTTCCCGCTCAGGGTGGTCATAGCTTCTGCTCGCTCATTTCAATAATTTCAATATGCGGAATTCACTTTCATAATGTTTGACACAGTTTGCGGCATGTCGTCAAATGGCTTTCAACGAGAACTGACGGAACGCAGCAAATGCCAAATGACAATCGCCACAGCCGTGGGTTAGCCGCTCGGCGACAGGTATTCGATCCTGCGTATCTGGATCGGATCGCTGTGGAGCAGGACGCCTTCGATGAACCCTTCCGCGATTTCACGATCGGGACTGTGTGGGGCGGAACCTGGTCGGGCGAAACGCTGTCGAAGCATCAACTCATTCTTGTGACGCTTGCCGTTCTTGCTGCGCAGGGGCGCGATGAAGAGTTTGAGATGCATCTGCGCAATGCCGTAGAGCGTGTGCGCGTTACCCCGACTGAGCTACGAGAACTGTTGATGCACCTTACATTTTACTGCGGTGCCCCGACGGGCGCGGCGTGCTTCCGCATTGCCAAGAAGTGTTTGAAGGAGCTTGGAATCACGGCGGATAATCTGAGCGTTTCAGATGGGCGGTAGCGATATGTTGCCTTCTGGTCGAATGCTACGCGCTGTTGGCTTCATCGGTCTTGGTGCGATGGGCGCGCCGATGGCGCATCGTTTTCTCGGTGCAGTTGATGCGCTTTATGTGTGCGACCTGCGTTCCGAACTGACCGAGCCCTTTCGGCGTAGCGGTGCCCATGTCTGCGCAACACCCGCGGAAGTTGCCTCGAATGCGGATGTTGTTTTCGCCAGCCTGTCATCTTCAGCAGCAAGCGAAGCCGTAGCTTTGGGCGCTGACGGCATCGTTCATGGCGCGAAAATCCAGACATATGTCGAGACGTCGACCATCGGCATGGCGTCGATACGCAGGATCGCGGATGGTCTGGCGCAAAAATCTATCGACATGTTGGATTGCCCGGTGAGCGGCGGTCCGGCGGGTGCGGCGCTGGGCAAACTATCGGGGATGTTGTCTGGCAAGGACGATGTTGTGGCGCACGCGAGCGGCTGTCTCGCGATCATGGTCGATCGACTCTTCAGGGTTGGCGGCAGTGTCGGTCAGGCGCAGGTCATGAAACTCGTCAACAATTTGATCGGCGCAACCAACGTCGCCATTGCATGCGAAGCGGTCGTTATGGGCATGAAGGCGGGTCTCGATCCGTCGATGATGATCAGCGTGATCAATGCCAGCACCGGCCGCAACAGCGCTACAGAAGACAAGTTTCCGAAGGCCATTCTACCGCGCACATTCGATTACGGTGCACATCTGAGCATTGTCGCGAAAGATGTTGCGCTTGGCATGGAAGCGGCGCGCGAGATCGGCATGCCGATGTCTGTGGCGGCCAGCGTCAAAGCTTTGTGGGCCGACGCGGAACGTGCGGGTCGCGGCACGCAAGATTTCACAAGTCTCTTTCTCTATCTGGAAGAGCTCGCCGGTCTGGGAAGCCGGTCGGCGGGCGAGGAGTAACAGATTGCACTTTCAGGATTCGCCGCAAGAGGCCGCATTCCGCACCGAAGCGCGTAGTTGGTTGGAGAAAAATGCGCCGCCACGCCGCGATATGGGCGGCAGCGACGCAGCGAAGATCAAGGATCTTCAAAGGGCGCTGCGTGAAGGCCGCGAGTGGATGGCGAAAAAAGCATCGGCGGGCTGGGCGTGCCTTCATTGGGCGCCCGAATATGGCGGTCGTGGCGCGTCCCCTATCGAGCGCATAATATGGACGCAGGAAGAAGCCAGGTTCGTCGATGCCGACGCGATTTTTACGATCGGGCAGAATACCTGCGCGCCGGTTCTGATGCAGCATATGAGCGAAGAGCAGAGACGTCGCTTTCTGCCGAAGATCGCCAATGGCGACGAAATCTGGTGCCAACTTTTTAGTGAGCCGGGAGCGGGTTCGGACCTCGCCGGCTTGCGTACGAGATCGGTGCGCGATGGCGACGACTGGATCGTCAACGGGCAGAAGGTTTGGACGTCGGGCGCGCATTACAGCGATTACGCGATTCTGCTCACGCGTAGCGACCCGACTGTGCCCAAGCATAAGGGGCTTACTTTTTTCTTCGTCGATATGAGATCGCCCGGCATCGAAATTCGGCCCATCCGCCAGATGTCCGGAACATCGAACTTCAATGAAGTGTTTCTCACCGATGTGCGCATACCGGATGCTCAACGGCTCGGCGAAGTCGGCAAAGGCTGGTCGGTCGCGATGACGACGTTGACCAACGAGCGCTTTGAAGCGGGCGAAGCGCGGGGCGTCGACTTCGATGACCTTTTCAATTTTGTTGCGTCGCTTGGCACAGATGACGATGCGCCCATCAAGAACAACGCGGTGCGGGCAAAGCTCGCTGAGTGGTATTGCGAAAGCCGAGGCACGCAGTATTTCGCCTATCGAATGCTGTCGAAGCTGTCCGCAGGCGAGAAACTGGGCGCGGAAGTGTCGGTCATCACGGCAACGCGACCCAAGCGTACGCAGGATATTGCGAGCTTTGCCATGGACCTCATGGAGCAGGGCGGCATCCTCGACGAGCCCGCCATGCTTGCGGACAAAGAGCGGTTTCTCGAATCCTATTTCTGGGCACCCGGTAGTCGCATCGCGGGCGGAACGGATGAAATCCTCCGCAATATTATCGCAGAGCAGGTGTTGGGTATGCCCGCAGATATTCGCGTGGACAAGACCGCGCCCTTCAACGAATTGAAGAACGGCAAGAAATAAGACGACGCCAGCCGGAGAAATGAGAATGGAAGAAGCCGGAATTGAGTATGAAGTGATGGACGGCGTAGCGAAGATCACGCTCAATCGTCCCGCCCGTCGTAACGCACTGTCGGTTGCCGGCTGCAATCGTCTTTTTGAGCTGTGGGATGAGGTGGACACCGACCCGCGTGTGAAGACCGTCATACTGACGGCCGCGCCTTGCGGCACGTTTTGTGCCGGTATGGATCTTAAAGAGGCTGCCGATATCAAACAGGCGCAGGGTGTCGATGTGTTGACCCTGATTCGTGATCCCTTTCATCAGCGCATGCGAAGCGTCACCAAACCCATCATCGCCGCGATGACCGGCCACTTTTCTGCCGGCGGGATGATGCTGAGTTTGAATTCGGATATTCGAATTGGCCTTGCGAATACGCGTGGCGGAATCACCGAGGCGAAAGTCGGGCGCGGATCGCCTTGGGCTGTCCCGCTTCTCTGGATGATGCCGCAACCCATGCTGATGGAGATGGTGCTGACGGGTGAAACCGTTGAGATCGACCGGCTTCAGGCGGTCGGCTTTGTCAATTATGTCGAGGCGGATGTGGACGCAGTCATAGCGAGAGCTGAAAAGCTCGCGACAACCATCCGCGACAATGCGCCGCTTTCGGTTATGGCCGCGAAGAAAAGCATGATGACGGCTGTCAGTCTGGGATGCGATGCGGGTGTTGCTGAGGCTGCAAGCATTCACCGCTCTGTGTATGAGAGCGACGATGCACAGGAAGGCATGCTTGCGTTCAAGGAAGGGCGGAAGCCTCGATGGAGCGGTAGGTGAAATATACCCGTACCTTGCGATAAATCGCGGATGAGCCTATCAAATGCACTCTGCGCGGGCGAATGGAGTCGGAATGAGCAAGACCGGAGATCAGGAGGGTGTTGTTTCTCTAAGCCGCGGCCTTCATATTCTGCGGGCTTTCGGCGAGGCGGAAGGAGCGCTCGGCATTCAGCAAATAGCCGAAGCGACAGCACTGCCCAAGGCCACAGTTTCCCGCCTGGTCTATACTTTAATGCGCGAGGAATATTTGATCCGCGCAGAGAGCGAACAGCGCTATCAGCTTGGATACAAGGTTTTCGGTATCGGGCGCGCGCTGTTGAGCAGCCTTGACGTTTGTGCGGTCGCTCGCCCCATCATGGCACGTTTGGCTGATACGCATGATGCGACCATAGATTTGGCGGTACGAGAGCGCGACTCTGCGCTGCTGATCGAGAGCGTGGCCAGCCCGCGTGCAGCTCAGATTCAGTTGCCCATCGGATCCAAGGTACCGCTTGCCACATCGTCCATGGGACGAACCTATTTTGCCTTCCTGCAACCCGATGAGCTGAAGAACGAGTTGCAGGAGCTGAAGCAAAGCCTGCCGGACGGGGCACAAATTGTAAAAAGTATCCGTGACGGTCTTAATGAGGCGCGTAAGGACGGTTTCAGTGTTTTTGTGGATGAGTGGCGCACGGGTGTCGTGTCGGTCAGTGTTCCATTGCAGCTCGCACCGAAAGACACTCTCCTTTTGCTAAATTGCAGCGTGCCGGCCAGGCGTGTGACGCGGGGCGTGCTGTTGGATGTCATCGGTCCCGCCCTTGTTGCAGCCTCGAACGAAATATTGATCGAGCTTCGCCGCCGGAAAAAGACATTTCAGGGCGACTGATACCGGGCCGGTTCCAGAAACTTCATTTCCCTTCTTCTGCGATGATCCACGCACCGTACCGGTGCGCGGTTATCGACGCGTTTTTCATTTTGCAAAGCTCCGCATCAACAAGCACTCTGAGCGGCCTTTTGCCGTCGGGTGGTCTTGTTTTCATCCCAATAATTTCGCTAAGCGGAATTTCATTTCAAAAACTTGACGACGCTTATTTCGATCTGTAGAGAAGAAGGAGAGGCAGCAATTTGCCTCGTCAGCAATTGGCGAATTGCTCATGGGGGAGTGATCTTGCAAATGCAATTCGTATCGCTCGGATTGGGGACGACACAGCTCTCGCGCATTTTTCTCGGCACGAGCTTCTGGGGTGCGGCAACCGGTGAAGCAGAGGCGCGGCATCTGCTCGAAATTGGCGAAGCGGCCGGTGTCAACGTGCTCGATACCGGCAATAATTACGTCGACGGTGAGGCTGAGCGCATGATCGGCAATTTGCTCGGATCGGCGCGAGAACGCTGGATTGTCGCTACGAAAGCGGGACAGCGGGTTGACGCGTCAGGCCGTTCCGAAGGTACCAGCGAGCGCGTCTTGAGGGAGGCGCTTGAGGAGAGTCTGAGGCGCTTGCGCTCCGACTATGTCGATATTCTTTACCTGCACATAGACGATCCCGATACACCGCTTGAGGACACAGTCACCGGGCTTGGGCGCCTTCTGGAAGCCGGAAAAATTCGGGGCTACGGCCTCAGCAATTTTCGCGGTTGGCGGATCGCAGAGCTTATTCGGGAGGCGGACAGGCTCGGCGTCGCGCGCCCGGTTATCGCGCAGCCCTATTACAATGCGCTCAACCGCATGCCGGAAATCGAAGTGCTTCCAGCCTGCCAGTTTTATGGCGTCGGCGTAGCTGCTTACAGCACGCTTGCGCGCGGCGTTCTGACGGGGAAATACGTGAAAGGCGCTGCGCCCGATCCCGACAGCCGGGCGGCGCGTCATGCGGCAGCCGGCAAGGCGATGCGTCTCTATCAGACGGAATGGCGCGACGAATCTCTGGAGATCGCCCAAAAGGTGAAAGAGCATGCCGCGGCGCGCGGGATGACAGCTTCGCAATATGCGTATCTTTGGGTCTTGGCGAACAAGGCCGTTTCGGCCGTAGTTTCGGGTCCGCGCAATGCCGAACAATGGATCGATTGTCTTGATAGCCTGAAGCATCAGTGGACTGAGCAAGACGAGGCGCTGATCGACGGGTTGGTTGCAGCGGGTCATCCCTCGACGCCAGGCTACACCGATCCGCTCTATCCGGTGATGGGGCGTCAGCCACAATTTTAAACGCGTAACAAAAATATCTCGGCAGGTTCGCGCGCCGAAGGTGCGTTCTCAAGCGGGGAGCAGCAAGTGAGGCAGGAAATGACCCAGACGATGGCGATGTCCATTGACGAACAAAAAAAGGAAGCCGCTGAGCGAGGGGGCTTGCTTGCCTTTCAAGCCTCTCTGGCTCCCGCACGTTTGGCTATTGAATCGGAGCATGGTCGCCGTAGCTTTGGCGAGCTGGCAGAAAACTGCAACCGGATAGTGCGGGCATTGCGGGCGCGTGGAATCAAACCCGGCGATGGCGTCGCGATCTTCTGCTCCAATCGCCCGGAGTTCGTCGAGGTCTTGCATGCCAGCCTTCAGGCGGGCTTCAGGTTCACGCCGGTCAACTGGCACCTGACGCCGGACGAGGCTTGTTACATCATCGACGATTGCGAAGCGCGGGCCGTCTTCATTGAAGCCAGGTTCGTCGATGTCGCAAAGGAAGCGCTGAAGAATCGCCCAGACATTCTGGCATATGTCGCAATCGACGGAGTTCTCGACGGCTACGAGGACTATGAAACGGTGATTGTCGAACAAGATGGCGCGCCGCTCGAAGATACGTCTCGCGGTCAGGTGATGCTTTACACGTCTGGTACCACCGGCCGTCCGAAAGGCGTCTATCGGCGGGAACGGCCGCCGCCGTCCATGACCGAAGAGATGACGAAGCGCTCTGCTGCGTTCAAGCCCGAAAGCGATCTCGTGCTCGTCACCGGCCCGCTTTATCATTCGGCGCCGATGAATCTTAATCTCACGATCCCCCTGCTTTCGGGCGTTGGCGTTGTGCTGATGACAAAGTGGGATGCCGAGGAAACTCTGCGTCTGGTCGCAAGACACGGCATCACCCATACGCATATGGTGCCGACGATGTTCCATCGGCTGCTCCAACTGCCGGAGCCGGTGAGAGAGAGTTACGACCTGTCGACGTTGCGCTGGATCCTGCATGGTGCCGCGCCATGCCCCGCACATGCCAAGCAGGCCATGATCGAATGGTTGGGGCCGTGCCTCTATGAGTATTACGCGGGCACTGAAGGCGGCGGCACATTTATCTATCCCGAAGAATGGCTGAAGAAGCCCGGAAGTGTCGGTCGCGCAACCGAAGGGACGGTCGTCAGGCTCGTTGACGAAAACGGCGATGAGGTGCCTCAGGGTGAAACGGGGACGATCTATTTCAAAGCCCCGGCGACTGGTCGTTTTTCCTATTTCAAAGCCGAAGAGAAGACCGCTGAAAGCTATCGCGGCGATTTCTTCACTATGGGCGACATGGGTTACGTCGATGAGGACGGCTACTATTTTCTGACGGGGCGCAGCGCCGAGCTGATCATTTCCGGTGGCGTAAATATCTATCCGCAGGAAACGGATTCGGTGTTGTTGCAGCACCCGGCTGTTGCCGAGGTCTGCACGATCGGCATTCCGAATGAAGAATGGGGCGAAGAGGTCAAGTCTGTCGTCAACCTCAACAGCGGATATGCCGCAACCGAAGAGACGGCGGCTGCAATTCTCGGCTTCGCCCGCGCCAATCTGCCCACCTACAAATGTCCTCGTTCCATTGATTTTGCCTCGGACGCCTTGCCGCGTTTGCCCACGGGGAAGATTCTCCGGCGGCAGGTTCGCGAACCTTACTGGGAGGGGCGGGCAAAAAAAATCTGATCAAGCTTTATGTTTTGGGCTGTCGTGTTTTGAAAGATAGGGGAAGCAGTTGTGAGAAAATTGTGCGAAGGCCGCGTCGTGATTGTGACCGGAGCCGGGCGCGGTATCGGACGAGGCGAGGCGATCGAGTTTGCCAGACAAGGCGCGAAGGTCGTTGTGAACGATCTGGGCACGCAGTCGGATGGCGAGGGTAACTCCATCGGTCCGGCTCAGGACGTCGTCAATGAGATTTTGGCATTGGGCGGCCAAGCGATCGCCAATGGCGATGACGTATCCGAATGGGATGGCGCCAAACGTATTATAGACGCAGCGATAGGTACTTTTGGCGGGCTCGACGTTCTCGTCAACAATGCCGGCATCTTGCGCGACCGCATGCTGGTCAATATGACGCTGGAGGAGTGGGACGCCGTTATCAAGGTGCACCTGCGCGGTACATTCTGCACATCGCGCATCGCCGCCTCCTACTGGCGCGCGCGTTCGAAAGATGGCCATGCAAACAACGCTGCCATCATCAACACGACATCCGTATCCGGCCTTTTTGGAACAAATGGTCAGACGAATTACGCCGCGGCTAAAGCCGGTATTGCATCTCTCACCATCAATGCCGCAAACGAGCTTGCGCGCTATGGCGTTACCGTAAATGCCATTTCGCCAGGCGCTCGCACGCGCATGACCGAAAATCTCGCGAGCACCCAGGCATCCGCCCCTCCGCCTGATGCGGCTTTCGATCCGCGCGACCCAGATAACGTAGCGCCTATCGTTGTCTGGCTCGGTAGCACCGAGGCGCAGCATGTGACGGGCCGGGTCTTTGAATCAAACCGCGGCCAGCTCTGTCTTTATGAAAACTGGCGGCGTGGTCCGCGCGTGAAGCAGGACACGCGCTTCGACCCGGCAGCGTTGCGGCCGGTTGTCGACGATCTGATTGCAGGCGCCGCAGCGCCTGAATCGCTTCTGCCAGTTGAATAACCTAGTGTCGGAGAGCACAAATGATTAGTACACGTTTTACCGAAACCTTCGGCATTGAGCACCCGATCGTTCAGGGTGGCATGCAGTGGATCGGCCGGGCCGAACTTGTTTCTGCGGTTGCAAATGCGGGAGCGCTCGGCTTTTTGACCGGCCTCACTCAGCCGACACCCGAAGCGTTGTTGACAGAAATTGCGCGTTGCCGCGAGATGACGGACAAGCCTTTTGGCGTGAACCTGACTTTCCTGCCGGCGCTTGTTCCGCCGCCCTATGATGAATATCGTCAGGCCATTATCGAGTCCGGCGTCAAGATCGTTGAGACGGCAGGTAACAATCCTGACAGGCACATTGCCGAGTTCAACAGACACGGCATCAAAGTCATTCACAAATGCACCTCCATTCGGCATGCGAAAAAAGCGGAATCGCTTGGTGCCGCCGCCATTTCGATCGACGGCTTTGAATGCGCCGGGCATCCGGGAGAGGAAGATATCCCGGGTCTAATTTTGATTCCGACCACGGCGGATGTGATCAAGATTCCGATGATTGCATCGGGCGGATTTGGCGATGCGCGCGGCCTCGTTGCAGCGCTGGCGTTGGGCGCTGATGGAATCAACATGGGCACGCGTTTTATGGCGACGGTCGAAGCGCCTATCCATCCGAAGATAAAGCAGCAGATCGTTGCCAATGATGAGAAGGCGACTCAGCTCATTTTCCGCACTCTCAGGAACACGAATCGCGTTGCGAAAAATTCCGTCAGTGAGGAAGTGGTTGCGATCGAAAAAGCAGGAAATGCGACCATTCATGATCTGAAGCACCTTGTTTCAGGCCAGCGCGGAAGAGTCGTCTATCAAGAGGGGAATATCGAGCACGGTATCTGGACAGCAGGCATGGTGCAGGGCCTCATCCATGATGTGCCGACAGTCCAGGAACTGGTGCACCGCATCGTGTCGGAAGCTGAAGGCCTTATCCACCAACGCCTTGGACAGCTCACCCGTGTGAAAGAAAAAGTCTGATCGACTGTGTAATGGGCTCATTTCAGTCGTCTGCTGACTTTAATTCACGGGGCGATATGAGCGCCAATATCAGTAATCGCAGTTGACGATTTGAAGGGGGATGACTGGTCATCCCCCTTTCTTTTTTGATTGGCGTCACGCTTGAGCACGGCCATATCGTGCGTGCCCCGCATATTTTCGAAATAGATATTTTGTGTCGTAAATTCCACTATGCAGAACATCATTTCATATTGTTGACATTCCGCTTTCAATGAAAATAGAATGCATGGCATCGGATGGTGGGACATGCACGGCCCACCCCGACGTCTGGAAGGGTGGGGGTGGCACCAAGGTGCCGCGATCCAATTTTTGAATGTCTGCAAAGCGCAGGATCGGGAAACCGATGCCTGTGGACGGAGCGGATTTGCGCTGCATTAGGGTTACGACCTTGTCGTCCGAATGCTGCGGTTCTGAGGAATTTGTACCTGGCATTGGGGAGAAGCAGGGTGAAGTATCGAAACAGTAAGTTCTGTCGACTGATGAAGTTGAGTGCGGTTTTTCTGGCGTCGACTTTCGTCTCGACCGCGGGGCTTCGGGCCGCTGAGCCCGCGGCAGACGGCACGCCGCAATCTGAAGAAAAAGTGCTTGAGGCCGAGGGAGAAGCTCCTGCCGAGGGGGGCGCAGCCAGCGGCGCCAAGAAGGCCTCAAGGGGCGGAATCGAAGAAATCATCGTGTCCGCGCAGCGGCGTGAACAGAGCCTGCAAGAGGTGCCGGTTACTGTCAGTGCCGTTTCGGGCGACATGCTCAAGTCTGCCGGCGTGACGGATCTTTTCGCGCTCGGCCAATACACGCCGAACGTCTATTTCGTTCCTAACGGCGACGCGCGTACTTCCCGTGTGTCCATTCGTGGCGTCACTTCGCGCCAGGACAATATCGGCCAGCAGTCGTCCGTCGGCATGTTCGTCGACGGCATTTTCATGGCGCGTACCGGCATGGCCACCAATGATCTTCTCGACATTGAGCGTCTTGAAGTTCTGCGTGGTCCGCAAGGTACGCTCTTTGGAATGAATACCGCCGCTGGCCTTATCAACATCGTCACGCGGAAGCCGGATATGCAGGGCTACCATACGTATGGAGAGGCCACGACCGGCAATTACGGTTTGATGGATTTCCGCGGGAGCGTGACGGGTCCGATCGTCGAAGACAAGGTTGCTTTCAGTCTGTCGGCGTTTCGTACGACGCGTGATGGCTACGGTGAGAACACATTCCGCAATGTCGACATCGATAATCAGAACAAGTGGGGCGCGCGCGCCAAGCTCTTGCTGAAGCCGGCCGATAATCTCGAAATCAGCGTTATCGCGGATCATAACCGCGAAGATTCCAAATGCTGCAATGGCTATGCTTATGCGACGGTTCCGGGGACTTCTTTCTCGACCACCTATGGCCAAGTCCTGCCGCCGCCTCATGTGAACACGGCCAATACTGAGAACTACAACAAGGTGTGGGGCAACGGTCTATCGATCGAAGCCAATCTTGACTGGGCCGGCCACACATGGACCTCGGTGTCGGGAATGCGCACATGGAAGGTGATGGCGCAGAGCGATCTGGACTCCACCAGCCTCGCTATCGTCGATATCACCTATGATCAGGCCCACCACCAGTACAGTCAGGAATTGCGTGTTTCCTCGCCGACCGGTCAGCGGTTTGAATATGTGGGCGGTCTGTTCTTCTTCAAATGGCAGGCAAATGAAGTTGGACCCTATATCTATGGCGCCGACGTCGTAGGAGCCAACGCCAACAAGTCGCAGACGCGCCTGGCCTCGATGGAGGACACGTCTCATGCCGTATTCGGTCAGCTCACCTATCATGTGACCGATCAGCTCGGCCTTACGGGTGGTCTGCGTTATACGCGTGAAAAGATGGTTGGCGGTATCGCCCAGATATCGACTGTTCCGGCCTGGGGCTCTTTTCCGATGCAGTATCGCGAGCGTAAGGAAAAGCAGCTCACCTGGACGGCCATCGCCAACTACCAGTGGAACGACGACATCATGACCTACGCGTCGGTATCGCGCGGCTTCAAGCCGGGTGGTTTCGACAATGGCCGCTTCCCGAATGCTGCCGCGCTCGACACGCGTTATGAATTCGAGGAAGAAACATCGATCAACTATGAAGTCGGTGCGAAAACCGCATGGTTCGACAACCGGCTTCACCTCAACGTTGCACTCTTCCGCAACATCTTCAGCGACTTCCAGGCGTCGACCTTCAACGGGGCTTCGCTTGTGACCTCCAATGCCAAGCAGTTCACCAGCGAAGGCGTGGAAATCGAATCCAAGGCAACGCCGTTCGAGAATTTCGATTTGACGGCAAACCTTGGCTACAACCACACGCGTTATGACGACTTCGAGAATGGCAATTGCCCCTTCGGCAAGACCAATCCTTGCAGTCTGACGGGACGCCGCCTGCACTATGCGCCGGTCTGGAACTTCGATGCATCGGCTCAATACACGATGCCGATCAAGGACACGCCGCTGTCGGTCTTTGTACGTGGCGAATATAACTGGCGCTCGATGGTTTACTTCGAGCAGAGCCTCGAGCCCAATTCGGTGCAGGGTGCTTATGGTCTCGTGAACGGCCGTATCGGCCTGCGCAATGAGGAGCAGGGCTGGACGGTTGAGCTTTGGGGCAAGAACCTGCTCGACAAGGCCTACGGTGTGTCTGCTTATGCCGCACCGTCCATGACGGGTACCTGGATTGGTTACTACGGCGAGCCGCGTACGCTCGGTGTGCGGACCAGCATCAGCTTCTAAGCTGCAGGCATCCAGTTAGCGCAAGCGACGGCGAAGAGGCTGATTTGCCCTTCGCCGTCGTCCGCTATCTGGCTTTCCACGTGTTTGTAAAAGTGGGTTTGAGAGAAGAGGGCATTGTGGTGGACGAATTGAACCTGCGTCTTCTCGCTGATTATATGCAGACGAATGTCGATGATTTCAGCCCGAAGTTGAGTGGCTGCGGCATCGAGGCTAGCCGCCTTTCCGGGGGGCAGTCGAACCCGACTTTCCTCATCCAATCTGCCGATCGTCGCTATGTTCTGCGCAAGAAGCCCTCGGGCAAGCTTTTGCCCTCGGCTCATCAGGTGGAACGTGAGTATCGTGTGATGAAGGCATTGGAGGGAACCGATGTTCCTGTGCCCCATATGTATGCCCTATGTGAGGACGACTCCGTAATCGGGACGCCGTTCTTCATCATGGAGTTTCTCGATGGCCGCATTTTCTCCGATCCGGCTGTGCCGGGCGTATCGGTGGATGAGCGTGGCAAGCTTTTCGATGCGATGAATGCGGGCCTCGCTGCATTGCATCAGGTTGATTATGAAGCCTGCCGTCTTGGCGACTATGGTCCGCCGTCCGGCTTCTATGAGCGTCAGATCCGCCGCTGGACAAAGCAGTATCGAGGTTCGGAAACGGACAGGATCGAGGCGATGGAGAACCTTATCGCGTGGCTTCCTGAAAATATTCCGCAGGACGGCACGGTGACAATCGCTCACGGCGATTATCGCATCCAGAATATTGTCTTTCACAAGGACAAGCCGGAGCTGATTGGTGTGCTTGATTGGGAGCTCAGTACACTTGGGCATCCAATGGCGGATCTTGCGCATAATTGCGGCATGTACCGGCCCGCACATCCACATGACGGCAGCCTTTTCGGCATGGATATTCAGGCGCTCGGCATTCCGAGTGAGCAAGAATACATCTCGGCCTATTGCAGACGCACCGGGCGCGACGGGATCGCCGATTGGCGCTTCTACATTGTCTACGCGATGTTCAAAGGCGCTTGCATCATGCAGGGCGTTTACAAGCGCGGGCTTGATGGCAATGCGGCCGCTGAAGTTGCACTCACTTATGGCGCCATGTGCCGGACACGGACTGAAGATGCATGGCGCCTGATCGAAGGGAAATAGGCTTGTATCGTGGAGCTGAAAGAAATTTGTAGTCAAAAACGGAAAGCGGGAAGAGGTCGATGGATTTTGAGCACAATGACAAGACAAAAGAGCTGATCGATCGGCTGAAAACATTCATGGATGCGAATGTGTATCCAAACGCTCATCTTTATGATCAGCAGGTCGCAGAAGCCGGCGCCGATCGCTGGAAGAAAATCCCACCCATCATCGAACAACTGAAAATCAAAGCGCGCGAGGCGGGCCTCTGGAACCTGTTCCTGCCCGACAGCGATCACGGCGCTGGCCTCACCAATTTGGAGTATGCGCCGCTTGCCGAGATCATGGGCCGCATTCCTTTTGCCAGCGAGATATTCAATTGCTCGGCGCCTGATACGGGCAACATGGAAGTGATCGACCGGTTCGGCACGGAGGAGCACAAGAGGCAGTGGCTGACCCCGCTCCTCAACGGTGAAATCCGTTCGTCCTTCCTGATGACAGAGCCGGATATTTCGTCCTCCGACGCCACCAATATTCGTACGAGCATCGTCCGCGACGGTGACGATTATGTCATCAACGGTCGCAAATGGTGGTCGTCGGGCATGGGTGATCCGCGCACCAAGATCTGCATTCTTATGGGCAAGACCGACCCGGATGCCGAGCCTTATCGTCAGCAGTCGATGATCCTCGTGCCGACCGATTCGCCTGGGCTCACGGTCGTGCGCATGTTGCCTGTGTTCGGGTTTGACGATGCGCCTCACGGGCATGCTGAATTGCGGCTCGAAAATGTGCGAGTGCCGGCAAGTAATCTTCTGCTTGGCGAAGGGCGTGGCTTTGAGATCTCGCAGGCACGACTTGGGCCGGGTCGCATTCACCATTGCATGCGCGCAATCGGCGTCGCGGAATATGGGCTTGAGCAGATGTGCAAGCGCCTGCTGTCGCGCGAAGCCTTCGGGAAGAAGCTTTCCGAGCAGTCTGTCTGGGAGGAGCGTATCGCTCATGCGCGCATCGATATCGAGATGGCGCGCCTGTTGACGCTCAAGGCCGCATACATGATGGACACGGTCGGCAATAAGGTGGCGCGCGCGGAAATCTCGATGATCAAGGTTGCCGTGCCGCGCATGGCTCTCAAGATCATCGATGACGCGATCCAGGCCTTTGGAGGCGCCGGTGTGACGACGGATGCGGGGCTTGCCAAGCGCTACAAGGGGTTGCGTTCGCTGCGCATCGCGGACGGTCCTGACGAGGTCCACAACCGCACCATTGCGCGTTTGGAGTTCAGAAAACATCGCCTGTAGTTGAGTACCAGCTGGCGAGTAGCAGTAAGTAGTTGAGTGCGTAAATGAATCTTGCGGAAACTCTTTTCAGGGAGTTTCCGCAAGATTTTTTATGGCCGATTGTTAAGGCGGGGCCGCAGCACGGCCGTTTCGATCATCCGTAGCCGTTCTTGGCCGCCGTTGCCGTGTCGACCGGCAGCTTGCCGCCCGCGATGTAATAGTGAGCGGAGGCCCAGATACCTACGCCGCATGCAAGGACGAGGGCATAACGCAAGCTCTGTTCGCCGGCATAGCCCGAGAGAAGATCGCTTGCGATGCCGATCATCTGGGGCCCGAGGCCGAGGCCGATCAAATTGAAGATGAAAAGCATGATCGCCGCGTTGAGCGCGCGCATGCTCCCGGGCGAGAGGCTCTGGATCATGGCGAATACCGGACCTTGCGAAAACGCGGAGAAAAAGGTCGCGGGTATGAAGCACAGGATCGCGAGCGTCGAGTTTCCGACCAGGTAGAAGCAAAGGAAGAACGGGATTGCGAGGGCCTTGGCAATGCCGACCATCCAGGCATTCCAGCGGATGTCGCGTGCTGCGAGATAGTCTGCAAGGTAGCCGCCTGAAAGCGAGCCGAGACCGCCGCAAATGCCGAGGATCGGGCCGATGATTGTGCCGATCTCTGCCGAGGTGAAACCGTGGCTACGCGACAGAAATGCGGCCGCCCAGATCGTGCTGCCATATCCGAACATTGCGGAAAGCGATCCGCCTACCAGCAGGTGCCGTGTCGTCTTCATCCGCCATAGATGTTTGAAGCCATCAAGAACCCGGCTCTTGCCGGGCAGGCCTCCCGCGGCCGGAATTGGCATCGTGCGTTTCGGCTCTGCGATTGTATAGCGAACGAGAAGCGCGATGATGAGCCCCGGCAAGCCGACGATGAAGAAGACCATGCGCCAGCCGTAGTAATGCGCGACCCAGCCGCCGATCACGAGGCCGAGCATCGCGCCGAAATAGGTGCCGAGTGAGTAGATCGCCATGGCGGCTGAGCGTTGCTCGCGAGGATAAAGATCAGTGATGATCGAGAGCGACGGCGGGCTTGATCCTGCCTCACCGATGCCTACGCCTATGCGTGCAAGGGCAAGGTGCCAGAAGTTATGGGCGAGGCCGCAAACGGCTGTCATGCCGCTCCAGATGGCGATGGCGGCGGCGATAATGTTGCGGCGGTTGGAGCGGTCTGCGAGTAGCGCGATCGGGATGCCGAGTGTCGCGTAGAAAAATGAAAAAGCAATTCCGGACAGGAAGCCGAGCTGCGTGTCGGTGAGCATAAGTTCGGCTTTGATCGGCTGGATCAGAATGCCCAGAATATTACGATCGACGTGACTTGAAGTGTAGGCAAGTACAAGGAGGAACAGGACGTATCGACGATAGTTGGGCCCTGTCTCCGCAATCGCGGCACTGGCGACCACATCGGCTGTGGTTGATGTCGACTCTTGAGCCATTCGCCAGCTTCCTCCTGTTTGTCTTGTTGTTCGGCAATTGCGCGATTGCGCGGCGGCGAGCTATTTCTTGGGCCAGTACCAGGCGCGTACGTTGTTGCGCAGGATTTTCCCGGCCTGAAGGCGGGGAAGCGCCTCTCTGACGAATTCCACGCTGCGAGGGCATTTGAATGCCGCCAGATGCGATCTGGTGAAGGCGATCAGTTCTTCCGCCAACTCGTCGTTGCCGGTAACGCCTGGCTTGAGATTGATCGCGGAATGAACTGTCTCGCCGGCAATGCTGTCGGGGATGCCGACGGTGCAGGCTTCGAGAACCGCCGGATGCAGCGCCAGCACGTCGTCGATTTCCTGCGGATAAATGTTGACGCCATTGGAAATGATCGTTTCCGCGTCGCGGCCAACGAGAAACAGAAAGCCGTCTTCGTCGACATAACCGATATCGCCGACGGTGTAGTAATCGCCATCGAAGGTCGCGGTGGTTTTTTCTGGCGACTTGAAATACTCGAACCGCACCTCTTCGGGGAGATGGAAATAGACGTAGCCGGTCTCGCCGGGAGCTGCGACCTTGCCATCCGGGTTGCGGATTTCGATGCTGTTGTCTTCGCGCAGGCAGCCAACGCTGCCGGGCTTCCGCAGCCACTGATCAGGCATAATGCAGACGCCGACGCCTTCGGTTGATCCATAGTACTCGACGATGATCGGACCGAGCCAATCGAGCATTTTCTTTTTCAGATCGACCGGGCAGGGCGCTGCGCCATGAATGAGCCATCGCAGGCTGGAAACGTCATATTTGGTGCGAACTTCATCGGGCAGGTTCAAGAGACGATGAAACATGGTTGGAACCATGTGTGCATGCGTAATCCTGTGACGCTCGATCAGCTTCAGCGCTTCTTCGGGATCCCACTTCGGCATGATGACGGCGCCGATGCCGTTGATAATTGCCTTGTGCAGATTGGTATGAAGCCCTGCCGAATGATAGATGGGCCCCGGCACCAGCATTAGATCCTTGCCGGGGACAAAGGCCGCGAGTTTATTCGAGGCGATTGAGGTATTCGACGGGCCGGGCCGCTTACGGCGGAAAACGCCTTTCGGTTTTCCTGTGGTGCCCGATGTGTAGAGCATGTCGTTGCCCAGGGACGGATCGCTTACGTCATGATCTGGTTGTCCGGCAATTGCCGCTTCGTAGCTTTCGAAGCCGGGAATGTCGCCGCCGATTGCCAGTTTCCATATGAGCCGCGGCGCGTCGTTGATCGCGCCTGCGCAAACATCGGCGCATATCACATCGCCGAAAACGAGCTTGGCTTCGCAATTGTCGAGGATATAGCCAGCTTCATGGGCGGTGAGATGCCAGTTGATCGGCGTGAAGCGCAAGCCTGAACGCATGGAGGCGTAATAGACTTCGACGAATTCGGTGCGGTTTGAACAGATGATCGCGATGCCGTCGCCCGCTTTCAGTCCATACGCCCGGAAAAGATGCGCGAGCTGGTTTACCCGGGCATTCAATTCTTTGAACGACCTATTGCCGGTTGGCGAAATGACGGCCGGGCCGTCGGGGACTAGCTGAGCGAAATAGGCAAGCGCCATGCCTTGCGATTCCGCTGTTTGGCGGTCCAGCGTCGGCTGCGCTGTGGTGTTCGATGTGCTGGTAGTCATGACGTCGCTCTTCGATTTTTGTTTGCGCGAGTTTCTGAACCCGGTTTTGCGAGCGGCCATCGGGGGGTGAGCCCGAAATGCAATCATGTCGAAGTGCTCAGGCATTGCGCCTGTCTTCCTGTCGAACAGGATTGCAGAGAGGCCGCGCGATCTGCCCGGTTACCTGAAACGCTTTCGCTTTTGCAGTCAATGATAAATGAAAGATAGTTCCGCAGAGAGAAATAAAAAGGCCATTTATTTTAATCCGAGCGTTCATAGCCGAAAATTTCCGGCCGGCTGAGCCCGTGGCGCAAGCGCGAATTGCGCGAGGGGCAATTCGACCCCAAATCTCTGTGATCAGAATGTTCGAATGAAGCGCGGACTATTTCAACCACGAACCGGCGTGGTCGAACGGTTGGTTAATTGCGTTCGGAACCGCGCGGTGACATGCCCGCGGCACGATATACAGCGTCTATGACTCTCATATTGGCGACGCCATCTTCCACCGTGGTGCGGATCGGCAAGCCTTCGCGCACGACTTTCACGAATTCACGCGCCTGAAAGACGTAGGTTGGCGTTATGTCCAGGATCTCCGCCGAAGTCCGCTCACCGATCGTCAAGGCGAGGGAGTGGCCGCGTTGCGGCATGAATGGTCCGTCAATGTGGAGCTTTCCCTTTTGTCCCCTGACGGTCAGCCAGCTTTTGTACTCATCATGTGCGAGCGAGCATTGCAGGTTGCCGCTATATCCGCCGGGGAAAACGAATTCCACGTTCATCGCGCGGTCTACATCCGGGGCGACAAGATCGGCCTTCGCCTTGACAACGTGCGGCTCTTCTCCGCTGGCCAGGCGCAGGATGTTAATGCAGTAGGAGCCGACATCCATCGTCGCCCCGCCGCCGAGGCGCCGCTGGAAGCGGATATTGTCCGACTTCAGCCGATCTCCGGGGATAGTGAAGCCTGCCTCAATATGCTCGAGCTTGCCGAGCACACCGGATCTGACGATATCGGTGAGGCGCTGCGCGACAGGGTGATAGCGATAGTGAAAGGCCTCAACGAGCGGCAATCCGGCTTTTTTTGCGGCGGCGGCCATTTCGAGCGCTTCGAGCGCATTGGCGGCGATCGGCTTTTCACAAAGCACGGGCTTGCCAGCCTCAAGGGCGCGGCTCGTCCATTCCAGATGCATGCTGTTAGGCAGGGGATTGTAGATGGCCTCGATGGTGGGGTCGGCGATCAAGGCCTCATAGCTTTCATAGGCGTGCGCGATCCCGTGCTCTCGCGCATAGGCCTCTGCCTTCGCCGCATCGCGCGAGGCGATACCGGCGAGTGCAATCTCGGGAACTTGCCGCGCCGCGTCGATAATCGCTACCTGATTGATCTTCGCGCAACCCAGAATGCCTATGCGCAGCGGATTGGTCATGTTGCTCGGTTCCTTATTGTCCGGTCCGGGTTAAACAGCGAGTGAAGGCAATGCGATCGACTTCATGAAGGTAAGTCTGTCTTCGGGCATGGCCACTGCCCGTCTGCGCTCGAGGTCGAGATTGATTGCAATACTGTCGACGCTGAGCAGGCAGTCACCGGTTTCGACATTGAAGAGCCAGATGATTGTGCGCATCGTTTTTTCCGTCACGGCTTTGACGCCCGCATGGCAAATGACGAGATCGTTTGCTTGCAAGATTCCGCGATGCACCAGCCGCTGCTCCAGAACGGCGGAGCCCATTCTGGCCTTCGGCTTTTCGCTGCTTGCGACGGCAGCAGGCCCGAAGCGCGGAATCGCGTCGGCGATAATGCCGAGATAGAGCCGGGCCGGCGCGAGCCCGTTGCGCCCGCATTGGGATTCGTCGACGATCCCGCGGTAAATCTGCGGCATATTGAGGCTCGTGGCTTCATCAAGCGTCGGCATTGCGCGCGGAGGGGCAAGTTCGACGCCTCTCGGGGCCGCGTTTGCGCTCATCTCAACTGTAAATCGGCTCGCCCGCTCCAGGAGGTCGCTGGGCCACTCCGCAGGCTGTGCGTTGGCAGCGATCACGCAGTTCACTGTTTCAACAAATGTTGCCGCGAGCTTGTCGGAGCGGATGCTTCTCATCTCGTGCAGGATGCGAAGGCTTCCGGGCGTTGCGAAAAGAATGCCGCTGACGATGTAGACGCCTGCGCCGCGCCGTTGCTCCTGATGGTAGCGAATGTGCCTGTCGCTTGTGTGCGCCTCGAGGCCCGAAGCGGCGCGGCGGGCGCGGCCGAAGCCGGTCGCATGGAGCAGGTGCTCGCTTGCTTGCGCCGCCTTGTCGAGGAAAAAGCGGACATTGAGGTGATCGTTCTCGTCGCATTCCCAGCTATTGGCCGTGCCGCGGTAGCACTCAATCATCGTCATTTCTCACTTGAACCGAAGCAAATCCACATGCGGGGGCTATCGGACGTTGACTTGGCCGAGAATTTATATATGAAATTGTAATCTGCATAGTGAAATTATTTGGGTCACGGCCTCCATAGGCGAATGAAGCGGAGATTTGCGATGAACGTTTCCGAGAGCCCGAGCTTCATGGGCAATGGGCATGAATTCCAATACCGGGAGCGTCTCGCGGGGGGGAGCTTTGACATTCAGAAATGCGGCGGATGCACGGCGCATGTGTTTTATCCGCGCGTCATTTGCCCCTATTGCGGCGCCGATGCGCTTGCCTGGGTCAAGGCGAGCGGCAAGGCGACCGTCTATTCAACAAGCGTGGTGCGGCGCAAGGACAGTGAAGGGGGCCCTTACAATGTCGCCATTGTGGCGCTTGCCGAAGGCCCGCGCATGATGACCCGCGTCGAGGATATCGCACCCGACGCGGTCAAAATCGGCATGGCCGTTACCGCAAAAATTGTCCGACAAGACGAAGTGCCGGTCGTCGTTTTCACACCGTCGGCAAGCTAGTCGCGAACGAAGTTTTCAGGAGAGAAGCACGTGCTTGACGGATTGAGGGGTAGAGTCGCAATTGCCGGTATGGGGCTTGCGGCGGTCGGTGAAGCGGAGCCACATCGCGAGATACTGGAATTGAGCGCCGAGGTGGCGTTCAAGGCGGTTTCCGATGCCGGTCTTACGATTCAGGACGTGGATGGCATTTTCGGTGCGCAGACGCATAATCCCTTCTACACGGTATCATTGTCGGAATATCTCGGCATTCGGCCGCGCTTTGTCGACGGCACGATGATCGGAGGTTCAGCCTTTGAGTCTCACTGCATTCATGCAGCGCTGGCTCTGCGGGCTGGTCTCTGCAATGTGGCGCTGATCTGCTACGCCTCGACGCAGCGAACAGGCGCGATCAAGCGCGGCAAGACAATCAATGCCGCGGGCACCGATCCGCATGTCGATCCCTATTCACCACGTTTGCCCGTTACCGCCTATGCCTTGGCGGCCGCGCGTCACATGCATGAATACGGCACCACGCGGCGGCAGCTTGCCTCCGTTGCTGTTGCGGCGCGTCAATGGGCGCAACTCAATCCGCAGGCGTTCGCGCGCGATCCATTGAGCATCGAAGATGTGCTGAACTCCCGGATGGTCTCCGATCCGTTGACCGTACGCGATTGCTGTCTGGTGACGGATGGAGCGGGCGCACTTGTCATGGTGCGTGCAGATCGTGCGCGCAATCTGGCGCAGAAGCCGGTTTACTTTTTGGGCGGTGGTACGTCGCTCAGCCATTCGAACATTGCCTGCATGGCGGACCTGACCGTGACACCTGCCCTGAACTCTGGGCGCGACGCTTATGAGATGGCGAAGGTTGCGCCGAAAGATATTGACGTGCTGGCGCTCTACGACGCCTTCACGATCAACACGATCCTGTTCCTCGAGGATCTCGGCTTTTGCAAAAAGGGCGAGGGCGGTGCCTTTGTTGAGTCCGGGGCTATCGCGCCGGGGGGCTCGCTGGCCGTCAATACGAATGGCGGGGGACTTTCGTGCCTGCATCCCGGCATGTACGGCATGTTCCTCCAGATTGAAGCGGTGGAACAGCTACGCGGCGCGGCGGGCGCCCGTCAGGTCAAGGATGTCGATGTTGCGCTATGTCACGGCAATGGCGGTATTTTGTCCACGGAATCCACCACAATTTGGGGAACCGAGGCGGCTCTGTAGGTTGGTTAACACGTCGGTCCGTGGGCCAGGCTGTTAATCGTAACGGCCCGTTTTGCTTTCCGCTCCGGGCAAGCATGGCTAGACTTGGCCTTGTAGAGTGGGGGGAGTTGCCATGCTGGATACGGGAGTTGACCGGCGCGGGCCGCCAAAGCCTGCGGGGCCTGTTACGCGGGCGCTGACGGCGGTGGCCGAGCTTGTTCTGCCGACGCTCGGGCTTTTGGCATCGTTCGGTGTGATCTGGCTTCTGCGCGCCGAACCGGCGACCGATTTCCGTTTTCTGAAGAGTTTCGATGCGTCGCTCGATCCCGCCGCCGACGGCTGGCTCACCTGGGGCGTGTTGCTCGTGCCGCTCTCCTTCTTCGTTCTGAACCTCACCAGCAGACGCTATGGTCCTTCCGTTGCCTTCAACTCGGTCCTGCTGGCCTGGGCGATTGTCGGTGGCGGTATTTATTGGGCGATATCGGAAGGCGTCATCGCTTCGTTTGAGCGCGAGGTAGCACCTGTTGCGCTGGCGGCCGCTTTTGCCGTCGCGATGTTTGCGGGACAAATCATCGGCATTTACATGTTCGATTGGCTGCGCGGGATTCCATGGTGGGAAGCGCCGCTGATTGCAGCGCTATCGAGCGGGCTTGTCTACACGGTCGTTTTTCATGCAGCGATGCGGGGCGACTGGAGCGAGCAGGCATGGCCGCGCCTTGCCGCGCTTGCAGGGCTTCAGCTCATATGGGCGGTGTTGCAGCTTTTGCCGACGCAGATGTGCCGTCGCGTCATTCGCCCGGCTTCGGGCTACGGGGGAGCCTGAGCACCTGCGGATCGGGCTTCAGGCGGAACATCATCAGAAGGGTGCGCTGAAGTGGATTGAAATTATCGTCCGAGATCAGATAGACCCAGATATCGCCCTTGTCGTCCTTGCGGATGGACATGCCTTCCATATTGTCGATGGAGCGCTTGCGGTCTGCATCGAGCAGCACGCGGCCATCAAGCACTGCGCCGGGCTTTACGTCGGAGCCGGGGACACGGCGCAATTGCATGCCGACGCCTGCGAGAAGCGAAAAGCTGCGCTCCAGCAATAGGAAATCGCCATTGGGCAGCGGCGAGACATCAGTTGGCCGGAAGGGATCGTTGAGACGCACCGAAAGGCGCTTCACGGATTTTCCTTCGATCAGGAAGGCGCGCACATTGCCGCGCGGATCGCGCGCATTCTCGCTGATCGCAAGGAGGCGCTGCTTGTTGCCGCCGATTGCGGGCGCAAGCGCCGTTATCGCCTCGATGCCTTCATTGGCGGGCAGTTTGCCGAGTTCGCGCTGCGTGATGAGCTGTTCGGGCCGGGCCTGGAATCCATGCTCTCCGAGCGCATAGCGCCAGATGCGGTGATGACGCTCGAAGCTCACATAGACATCGCCTTTGAGCGGATCGGAACGCGCCGCCGTCAGCCCTTCCGCATCGCCATAGGCCTTGCTGTCGATCGGCTTGCCATTGAGGCCGAGGAGCGGCGCCATCCGACCTTCGCCGATGCCCGACAGGCGGCCCTTTTCGTCATAGAGGATTTGTGCGGTCAGCCATTGCGCTTCATCCGACACGGCAAGCAGCGTGGAGCCGTCAGTACTGACGGCAAGGCCCGACCAGCCCCCGAATTTCTTGTGCGTGGAGGTAATCTCGATACCGCCGGCCCATTCAAGCTCGCCCGCGTCCATGTCGTTGCGGTTCGTCGGGTTCCAGCGGACGGGCTTGCTTGCAAGCTCGATCTTGACGGTTTCGGCGGTGACGGGAGTTTTTGCCGCTACCGGGGCAATGCTGCCTGCCGATAGAAGCGCGGCTGCGACAAGCACGCGCACCAGATGCCGATTGCCATTACGCCACGCCATCAACTTGCCTCATATGACGCCATTTCGGACGCCTGATTTTCAAAGAGTCGTTATCGCGTGCGCATAGACGCGAAGCGCATGCGCGAGGCATCATATCGGGGCTCAAGCCATTCACAAGCGTCAGCCGGTTCGTGGGAGGCGGAAGATGACGAAAAACAACGCAGCATTACCACCGTTGCGGCGCGGGATCAGTCGCAGAGCCCTGTTGGCGACAGGCGCCGCATTGCCTTTGGCCAAAATTTTGCGCAACCCGGCGCTGGCAGCGGATGCGGCAGGCCAGCTTCATACAGTTAGGATCAAAACTCCGTCAGGCCGCGACATATCCGCAGCCTGGGCAGAACCTGCCGCCGCGAAAGCACCCGCTCTCCTGCTCATTCACGAATGGTGGGGTCTCAACGATCAGATCAAGGCGGTGGCGGCCGAATGTGCGCGGCTTGGTTATGGCGCTTTGGCCATCGACCTCTATGGAGGCAAGGTCGCCGCAAATGGCGATGCTGCTACCGCGAAGTCTCTTATGTCTTCGGTTCAGGATAAAGATGCGGACGAAACGCTCAGTACCTGGATCGACTGGCTGCGCGCTTCGCCTTCAGTCGAAGGCGGTGTCGCTACGCTTGGCTGGTGCTTTGGCGGCGGCTGGTCGCTTGCCGCGAGCATCCGGCGTCCGGTCGAGGCGACGGTCATCTATTATGGGCGGGTCGATCGAACGGCCGACGAGTTGCGGCATCTTAAAGGTCCGGTACTCGGCCATTTCGCCAATCGGGATGCCAATATCAATCACCAGATGGTTGCGGGCTTCGAGGCGGCGATGAAGGAAGCGGGCAAGGCTTGTCAGCTCTATTGGTACGAGGCCGATCACGCCTTCGCCAATCCGACAACGGCTCGTTACGACGAGGCCGACGCGAAACTCGCATGGAGCCGCACGCTGGATTTCCTAAAGAAGAATTTGGGGTAGGGGAGGCTCTGTCTATCCGTCATGGTCGGATCAAGCCCGCGCATGACGAATAGAGAGCGTAGGACCAAAGAAGCCGACGGCAGGAATTTCAGCGCACCGAGCGCGCGGCCTTCATCGAGACGCCTTTTTTCACGCGTGTGGCCGATCTGCCTCCACGACGCGGGCCGCTTTCATCGTCGAAAAGCTCGGCGAGTTTTTCGGTCATCACGCCGCCAAGCTGCTCGGCATCGACAATCGTGACGGCGCGGCGATAGTAGCGCGTGACGTCGTGCCCGATGCCGATGGCGATGAGTTCCACAGGCGAGCGCGTTTCGATCTGTTCGATGACGCTACGCAGATGGCGCTCAAGATAATTGCCCGCATTGACGGAGAGCGTCGAGTCGTCGACAGGCGCGCCGTCGGAAATCACCATCAGTATGCGGCGCTGCTCAGGGCGCGCGAGAAGGCGGTTATGCGCCCAGATCAGCGCTTCGCCGTCGATATTCTCCTTCAGCAGTCCCTCGCGCATCATCAGGCCGAGATTGCGCCGCGCGCGACGCCACGGGCTGTCGGCAGCCTTGTAGATGATGTGGCGCAGATCGTTGAGGCGACCGGGCATGGCGGGCTTGCCGTCGGCGAGCCACCGCTCGCGCGCCTGGCCGCCCTTCCAGGCGCGGGTCGTGAAGCCGAGGATTTCAACCTTCACCGCGCAGCGTTCCAGCGTGCGCGCCAGAATATCGGCGCACATGGCCGCAACCGTGATCGGGCGGCCGCGCATCGAGCCTGAATTGTCGAGCAGCAGCGTCACGACCGTGTCGCGGAAATTCATGTCGTGTTCGATCTTGAACGACAGGGGATGCATCGGATCGGTGACGACGCGCGTCAGGCGACCGGCATCGAGAATGCCCTCTTCAAGGTCGAATTCCCAGGTGCGGTTCTGCTTGGCGAGCAGGCGACGCTGCAGGCGATTGGCGAGGCGCGAGACGACGCCCTGCATCTGCTGCAACTGCTGGTCGAGATATTGGCGCAGGCGCGCGAGTTCCTCGACATCGCAGAGGTCTTCCGCCGCGATCACTTCGTCATATTGCGCCGTGAAGACCTTGTAGATCGGTTCGCGATTGCGATCGTCGCCGGGACCGTTTGGGCGCCAGGGCTGGTTGCCTTCGCTGGCCTCGTCGGTGTCGCCGTCCATCGGCACGTCGTCGCTTTCGACTTCGACCGTCTGTTCGTCGCCCTCCTCGCCTTCGCCTTCGGAAAACTCGACCTTTTCGGCGGAGGAGCCTTCTGGCTGTTCGGCTTCGCCCGACTGGCTTTCCTGCGAGGATTGATCGGCATCGCCGTCCTCGTCGTCATTGTCCTGCGAATTGTCGTCTTGCGACTGGCCGAGTTCGGCACCCATGTCGAGGTCGACGAGAATGTCGCGCGTCACGCGCGCAAAAGCTGTCTGGTCTTCAGAAAGCCCGTGCAGGCGCTTCAGGTCCTTGCCTGCCTTTTCCTCGATCCATGGACGCCAGAGATCGACCAGCGTCTTCGATGAGGGCGGCGGCGCTTCGCCGGTCAATTCCTCGCGCACGATCATCGCGACGGCTTCGGCAAGCGGTGCCTCGTCGCGTGTCTTGATGCGGTTATAGCCGCGCGCCTGCGCACGCTGCTCAAGGGCGGCGGCGAGATTCTGCCCCATGCCCTTCATCTGGTTCGCGCCAATGGCCTCGCAGCGGGCTTGCTCGACCGCGTCGAACACGGCAAGCGCATTGCCGCCTTCGGGTTGGAGGCGGGCATTCACCTTCTCGTCGTGATGGGCGAGGCGGAGCGCATAGGAGTCCGAAACGCCGCGCACCTGCGCGACCTCTTCAGGCGGCAGGGTGCGGCTTGGCAGCGGCAAGCGGGCGCGAAGGCCGCGCAGGCCCGGAGGTTCCGTGCCGAACGTGACATTCAGCTCAGCGTTCTCCGCAATCGTGCGCATGGTTGTCGTCAGCGCACGCTTGAAGGGTTCGACTGGGCCTTCTTTGCTCTTCATCGTCCTGCTGCTCAGGCGACCAGAATATGGGCGGCGCTATCCGGCAGGTCTTCGCCGAAGCAGCGCTGATAGAACTCGGCCACCGTCGCGCGCTCAAGCTCGTCGCACTTGTTAAGGAAGGTGAGACGGAAGGCAAAGCCGACATCGCCGCCGAAGATTTCCGTGTTCTCGGCCCATGTGAGCACAGTACGCGGGCTCATCACGGTCGAGATGTCCCCATTGATGAAGGCGGAGCGCGTCAGATCGGCGACGCGGACCATGGCCGAAATCTTCTTGCGGCCTTCTTCCGTCTGATAGGACTTGGTCTTGGCCAGCATGATGTTCACTTCGGCGTCATGCGGCAGATAGTTCAAGGTCGTGACGATGTTCCAGCGGTCCATCTGACCCTGGTTGATCTGCTGCGTGCCGTGATAGAGGCCCGAAGTGTCGCCAAGACCGACGGTGTTTGCCGTCGAGAAGAGGCGGAAGGCGGCGTGGGGGCGGATGACGCGGTTCTGATCGAGCAGCGTCAGTTTGCCCGAGACTTCGAGAATGCGCTGGATCACGAACATCACGTCCGGGCGGCCCGCATCATATTCGTCGAATACGAGGGCGACGGGGTGCTGCAGTGCCCAGGGGAGCAGGCCTTCACGGAATTCCGTGATCTGCTTGCCTTCGCGCAGCACGATGGCGTCCTTGCCGACAAGGTCGATACGGCTGATATGGCTGTCGAGGTTGATGCGGATGCAAGGCCAGTTGAGACGCGCCGCGACCTGCTCGATATGCGTCGATTTGCCGGTGCCGTGATAGCCCTGAACCATCACGCGACGGTTGAAGGCAAAGCCCGCAAGAATGGCGAGTGTGGTGTCGCGGTCGAACAGATAGTCCGGGTCAAGATCCGGCACATATTCGTTCGCTTCCGAGAACGCCGGTACCTGCATGTCCACATTGATCTTGAAGACATCGCGGACGTTGACCTGTCTGTCCGGCAAGTTCTGGGACATGCTGCCAGTCACTTCTAAGCTCATCGTACCCTGCTTCCAAAGTCATGCCGTCTTGTTTTCAAGACTGACCAGGTTTCGAGATCGGGTGGCTCTGCTTGCGTCGCGTTGCCTTGGGGCAGCGGAGTTGTGCTCCGATTGACCCAAGTCCGCCGTAGATTTCAAATCCGCAGCAGATTAGCAGAAGCCGCTCTTTCGGAGGTAATCATAGGCTTGGATTACCTTGCGCAAATGATCCTCGGCGGATCGGTCGCCGCCATTTGCGTCCGGATGGTGTCGTTTCACAAGTTCCTTATACCGGGACTTAATTTCGTTCAAGGACGCGGTGTCCTCAAGCCCCAGAGTTTGCAAAGCCTGTCGCTGCAATGGCTTGGTTTTGCGGCGCGGGGAGGGCGCATCCGGCCCTGACGCAGCGGCATCGCCGAAAAGTTCGAATGCGTCGCGAAATGCTGCGCCGCCACGTTTCGCCTTGGGGCCGAAACCCTGGCTGTAGCCGGGTGCGGCATTTACGCCGAGGCCCCATGTCGGGCGGTGTCCGGTCAGGCCGTCGCGCTGAAATTTCGCGACTTCGGCGTCCGACATGCCCTGAAAGAAGTCGTAATTCTGGTTGAACTTGCGGATGTGGTCGGCACAAAACCAGCGATAATTGCTTTCGCGGCCATTGAGTTCCTGCCCGGCAATGCCGGGCGCGGGTGCCCGGTGCTGGCCGACGCCCTTGCAGCCGTCCCAGTCGCAGGGCCGCTGATTGGCTTTCGCCTTTTGCGCCTCGCGCGCTTCCGCCGTTCCCTCAAGGCCCCGCTGCTTGCGGGGGGCGATGCGGATGCTGTCGAAATATTTGGAAGACAAGTTCACGACCCGACTATGAAGTTAGCTGAATGTGCAAATAGGGCACGCAACGTTTAGGGTCGAGGACAATAGCACTAAAACCTAAAGAGGTGTTGCGTGACCGTTGCTGAAACCATCCGCGAAAAGCTCGAAAAATCATTTGCGCCTTCGCATCTTGTTGTCGAAGACGAATCCCACAAGCATCGCGGCCATGCGGGGCATCGCCCGGGCGTGGAAACACACTTCAATGTGGTGATTGTCTCGGCCGCTTTCGAGGGTGCAACCCGCGTTGCCCGCCATCGCATGGTGACGGCGGTTCTGGCCGAGGAAATCGGAAATCCGATCCACGCGCTGGCGCTGAAGACGCTGACGCCCGGCGAGATGGCAAAACTGGACTAGTTTTCTATTTCCGTTGTGCCCCGGTCGAGCGGGGGCATGACGATCAGGAAATGCAAACCGGCTTATTCGCCTGCGGCTTTCGCCCACAGCGGCGTCACGCGGAGAACCGCGAGCTGGTTGCGCTGGCGGCGCAGGACTTCGAATTTGAAGCCGTGAAAGTTGAAGGCCTGTCCGACCAGCGGAATGGCGCGGGCTTCGTGAATGACGAGACCGGCAACCGTTGTCGCTTCCTCGTCGGGCAGGTGCCAGTCGAGGGCGCGGTTCAGGTCGCGGATGGGAACCGCGCCTGCGACAATCACCGAGCCGTCGCTCTGGATGCGAATGCGGGCGCGGTCGATATCGTGCTCGTCGGAAATATCGCCGACGATTTCCTCCAGAATATCTTCAAGCGTAACGAGCCCCATCAGGCCGCCATATTCGTCGACGACGAGGGCGAAATGGGTCTTGCGTCGCAGGAAGGCGTTGAGCTGTTTGGGAAGCGGCGTCGTGTCTGGAACGAACCAGGGTTCGACCGCGACGTCGAGAATCCTGATGGCGTCGGGCTGCCAGTTGGCGCCCGCCATGGCGCGCAGGAGATCCTTCACATGCAACACGCCGACGATGTTTTCAGGCTCGTCCAGCCAGAGCGGAATGCGCGTATGCGGCGCGGCCAGCACTTCTGTAACAATCTCCTCGTTGGAGGCGGACGCATCGATCATGGTCATGTTCTTGCGGTGAACCATGACGTCGCCGACATCGAGATCGCTCAGGTCGAGAATGCCGCCAAGCATGTCGCGGTCGCGCTTGACGACGCCGCCTTCGCGCAGATGCAGGTTGATCGCGCCGCGCAGCTCGTCATGCGGCGACAGAACATTGACCGTCTCGCTGACGTCGATGCCGAAGATGCCGAGCGTACCGCGCACGATAAAGCGTACGGCGGTCGTGACCGGCGCAAAGAGCAGCAGCACGATGCGCACCAGCGGCGCGACGGCCAGCGCGAAGCGGTCGGTGTTGGTGATCGCGTAGGTTTTCGGCATCACCTCGGCGAAGATCACGACGAGGGCTGTCATCAGCAGCGTCGCATAGACGACGCCCGCATCGCCGAAGACCGCAATGAAGACGCTGGTCGCCAGTGCCGAGGCGAGAATATTGACGAGGTTGTTGCCGAGCAGCAGCGCGCCGATCAGGCGTTCGAGGTCGTCGGTGAGTTTCAGCACCAATGCGGCGCGTTTGTTTTTCTCTTCGGCGAGCCGGTTCATGCGCGCGCGCGATGCGGCGGTGAGAGCCGTTTCCGAGCCGGAAAAAAATCCCGACATGGCGAGCAGCAGGATGATCGCGGCGATCGTCAGCTCCAGGCCGAGGGTGCTCATCAGGCGGTCTCTCGCTCCTTCAGCAGGGCACGAAGTTCGGCTGCGTCGACGTCGCGGGTGATGAAGGCTTCGCCGATGCCGCGTGCGAGGATGAAGGTGAGTTTGCCGTCGACCACTTTCTTGTCCTGACCCATCAGGGCAATCAGGCCGTCTGCGTCGGGAAGCGTTCCGGGTACATCGGCAAGCTTGTTGGGCAATCCGGCGCGTTCAAGGTGACGGCGCAGGCGCAGCGCGTCCTGTCCGGGGCAAAGACCGAGGCGCACGGAGAGATCGAAGGCAAGCGCCATGCCGACTGCGACGCCTTCGCCATGGACGAGACGATCCGAAAAGCCTGTCGCCGCTTCAAGCGCGTGGCCGAAAGTATGGCCGAGATTGAGCAGTGCGCGGACATTGCTCTCGCGCTCGTCCATCGCGACGATATGCGCTTTCGCCTCGCAGCTTTTGACGATGGCATGGGTGCGTGCCGCAACATCGCCCGCCTTGATCGCGTCGAGGTTTGCTTCGAGCCAGTCGAAGAAGGGACGGTCGTTGATGAGGCCGTATTTGACCACTTCGGCATAGCCCGCCATCAGCTCGCGCATGGGCAGCGTCTCAAGCGCGCTTGTGTCGGCGAGCACGAGGCGCGGCTGATAGAAGGCGCCGACGAGGTTCTTGCCTTGCGGCGTATTGATGCCCGTCTTGCCGCCGACCGAGCTGTCGACCTGCGAGAGAAGCGTTGTCGGAATTTGCGCGAAGTCGACGCCGCGCCGGGTGATCGAAGCGGCAAAGCCGGTCAGATCGCCTATGACGCCGCCGCCAAGCGCGATGACGAGATCGCCGCGTTCGACGCCCGTTTCGAGCAGCCATTCGGTCAGGCGCTGAAGCTCGGAAAAGCGTTTCGTCGCCTCGCCGGGCGGCATCACGATGGCTTCGTGGCGAATGCCCGCCGTATCGAGGCTCGCTTCAAGTGTCTTCAGATGAAAGCTCGCCACGGTTTCATCGGTGACGATGGCGACGCGGGCGCGGCGCAGCAGCGGCTTCAGATGCTCGCCCGCATGCGCGATCAGCTTCGGTCCGACCAGAATATCGTAGCCGCGATCAGCCAGTTCGACGCGGACGGTTTTCACGGGTGCTTCACTCATGCGACGTTTTCTCCGCGCTTTTGCGGAACTCTTCCAGTTTCGAAATCACGTCGTCGACGACGACTTCATGCGGGCCTTCAAGGCTTTCGACAGTGATGTCCGCGCTTTCATAGACAGGATAGCGCTCGCCGATCAGTCGCTCCATCACGCTGCGCGGATCGCCTTGTTTCAGCAGCGGGCGGTTGGCGCGTCGGGCGACGCGGCGCATCAGCACGTCGAGGTCGGCGCGCAGCCAGACCGATATACCGCGCGCGGCTATATTCGCGCGTGTCGTCTCGTCCATGAACGCGCCGCCGCCGGTGGCGAGGACGCGCTGGCCGTCTTCAAGCAGGCGGGCGATGACGCGGCGCTCGCCGTCGCGGAAGGCCGCTTCGCCGTGATGCTCGAATATTTCGGGGATGGTCTTGCCGGCCGCGCGTTCGATTTCGATGTCGGCATCGACGAAGGGCAGGCCGAGCTTTTGGGCGAGGCGGCGGCCAACGGTCGTCTTGCCCGCGCCCATCAGGCCGACAAGCACGATCGACCGCTCGGGCAGAGGCGCGGGATCGAGCCGTGGCACGGGGCCCTCCGGCGCGGCGGACGCCTTTTGTTGAGTCTCGGTCGACATAGTCCCTTCGATCTATTTTACAAATCAGACAAGCCCAAATATTTATCGGTCCGAACCGAACGCTGGTTCAAGCAGCGCCAGACTGTGGCAAACTGCGATTCCAGCCATCGGGCGCGGGCAGTACGGGGCATCTCACCTATAGCACCGGAGCTTTGCTTGCGCCCAAATTTCGCCGCAAGCTAGGCATAAAGTGGAAATTCAACCGTCCGCTCGGCCAGATGCTGGGGCAAGCCAAAGGGACCAACAAGAGTATGAATAGCGCATTTCGCCTGCTCGCAGTCGTCGTCATTCTGGCGGTGGCCGCCGTCGGCGGCCTCATCTACCTCGGTCAATCGACCCAGCCATCGGTTCAGAATG
>NZ_JBASBH010000112.1:0-14657 GCF_049651025.1 Parvibaculum sp.
GATCTATTTCGGCTTCACCTTTTGCCCCGACGTCTGCCCGACCGAATTGCAGGTCATGTCCGGCGCATTGGAGAAACTGGGGCCCAAAGCCGCCGACGTGCAGCCGATCTTCATCACCGTCGATCCCGAGCGCGACACGTCGCAAGTCCTCGCAAAATATGTGAAGCAGTTTGACCCGCGCCTGATCGGCCTCACGGGAACGCCGGAGCAGATCGCAGCCGCCGCCAAGGCCTATCGCGTCTTCTATCAAAAGGTCAAAGACGAAGGGAGTTCCGCCGATTACACGATGGATCACTCCTCGATCGTCTATCTCATGGACCGCGAGGGAAAGTTTCTGGTCTTCTTTCCGCCCGCAACGAGCCCGGAGTTGATGGCCGAAAAAATCGGGAGCTTCATGTGACGCAGACGTTAAAGGGAAGGGAAGCTGGCCTATTGCAATGCTTGACGCCCGGAGTGTCGGCCTCTATTTTCGCTTTTATGGATCAGAAAGCCGCCACTCTTGCGCTTCTTCGCAAGCTCTCTCTTGAGCTCGAGCTTCTCTGCGCCTGAGCGCAGAACATTGATCTACCTCACCCGGAACCACCGATCTTCATTTCCGCCGCGCCAGCGAGCCCTCTTCGCGTGGTGCCTGTCCGAAGTGACCGCCAGATGAAACCGACCATTATTCAGACGCTGCGACTTAAGACCGGCTGCCGGACCTCGCGCCCGTGGCAGTCCGGCCGCCTCGTGTTTTTCAGACACGTCTCCGCCACATCCCGTCATTTCAGGAGACAAGCATCATGTTGAAGAACCCTTCGAGCAAGTACCGCCCCTTTCCGCCCATTCCGCTCACTGATCGCCAGTGGCCGAACAAGGTCATCACCCACGCACCGATCTGGATGAGCACCGATCTGCGCGACGGCAATCAATCGCTGTTCGAGCCGATGAATGCCGACCGCAAGCTGCGCATGTGGGACCTGCTCGTGAAGATCGGCTTCAAGGAAATCGAAGCCGGTTTCCCCTCAGCGTCGCAGACCGATTTCGATTTCATCCGCAAGCTGATCGAGGAAAACCGCATTCCCGACGATGTGCGGCTTGAAGTGCTGACGCAGGCGCGCGACCAGCTGATCGAGCGGACGATGGAATCGCTGGTCGATGCCAAAAGCGCCATCGTGCATCTCTATAACGCCACCGCGCCCGCCTTTCGCGAGACGGTGTTCGGCCTCGGCAAGCAGGGCGTGAAGTCGATCGCAACCGAAAGCGCGCGGCTGATCAAGGACATTGCGGCGCGACAGCCCAAGACCGACTGGCGCTTCCAGTACAGCCCGGAGGTTTTCTCGGCGACCGAACTCGACTTCGCCAAAGAAGTCGTCGATGCGGTCAGCGAGATCTGGGATGCGCGACCCGACAACAAGATGATCGTCAACCTGCCCGCCACCGTCGAGATGGCGACGCCGAACGTCTATGCCGATCAGATCGAATGGATGCATCGCAACCTCAAACGTCGCGACGGCATCATTCTGAGCCTGCATCCGCATAATGACCGTGGCACAGCGGTTGCCGCCGCCGAGCTCGGCTTCATGGCGGGTGCAGATCGCATCGAAGGTTGCCTGCTCAGCAATGGCGAGCGCACGGGCAATGTCGATCTGGTGACGCTGGCGCTCAATCTCTATTCGCAAGGTATCGATCCGGGTCTCGACTTCTCGCAGATCAACGAGATGGCGCGCACGGTCGAATATTGCACGCAATTGCCGACGCATCCGCGTCACCCTTATGTCGGCGATCTCGTCTTCACGGCCTTTTCCGGCTCGCATCAGGATGCGATCAAGAAGGGCTTTGCCGCGCGCAAGGAAGGCGATATCTGGGAAGTGCCCTACCTGCCGGTCGATCCGGCGGATCTCGGCCGCACCTACGAATCGATCATTCGCGTCAACAGCCAGTCGGGCAAAGGCGGTATCTCCTATCTGCTGGAAGCCGAATACGGGCTCGTATTGCCCCGCCGCCTGCAGGTGGAGTTTTCCTCCGTCGTGCAGAAGGTGACGGACGATACCGGCAAGGAAGTTTCGGCTGCCGACATATGGAGCATTTTCGAGAATGAGTATCTGAAGCTCACCTCGCCGCTCGAATATGTCAGCCATACTCTCTTCGATGAGAATGGCCGTCAGGGCGTCACGCTCCGTATACGGCGCTTCGGCGTCGAGGAGACGCTGACGGGTCTTGGCAACGGACCCATCGATGCGCTGATGCAGGCGCTCGGGGTGCCGGTTCAGGTGCGCCAATATGAGGAGCACTCGCTCGGCAGCGGCGCGGACGCGAAGGCCGTCGCCTTTGTCGAAGTGGCCGAAACGGGCAAGCCGGGCGATATTTACGGCGTCGGAATCGACCCCAATATCATCACCGCCTCCTTCAAGGCCGTGATCAGCGCAGCAAATCGTGCTGCCCGGCGCTACGGCGCATCGGAGCAGAAAACGCTTTTCGGCGCCAAATAGAGCCGGAAAACGGCGGAATTCGGGGCCGGAGGGCAATGCCTTCCGGCCTTTTCCGTTTTTGGGAGGTCAGCCTTCTCAGCCTGGCTCACACAGGTGCAATGACGATTATGGTGGGACGCGGCGCGGCTTCCTATATAATGTTGCAACGCAGCAAGATGCGCTGACAGCAAGGTTGCCCGATGACCCTTTACCAGCTTTATGAATTGAACCACGCAGTCGTCACGCCCTGGCGCAACGCTGCCGAATTTAGTCTCTGGGCCCTGCGTCACCCCCTCAACCCATTTGCCGAAACGATTGGCGCCAAGACCATGGCCGCCGCCTTCGACGTTTTCGAGAGTGTGACGCGGCGCTACGGCAAGCCGAAATTCGGGCTGGACGAGACGGTGATCGACGGACGCCCGGTGCCGGTCGTGGAACGCGTCATATGGGAAAAGCCCTTTGGCCGCCTGATCCATTTCGAGCGCGAGCCCTCCGCTCATGACAGCCTCTCCAAACAGCCGAAGCTTCTCATCGTCGCGCCGCTTTCGGGGCATTACGCGACGCTGCTTCGCGGCACCGTCGAGGCGATGCTGCCCTATTGCGATGTGACCATCACCGACTGGACGGACGCCCGCTCCGTATCGCTGGCCGAAGGGCGCTTCGATCTTGAGGATTATGTCGATTACCTCATCGAGATGATGCACGAGCTTGGGCCCGACCTTCACGTTCTCGCCGTCTGCCAGCCTTCCGTCCCGGTTTTCACCGCCGTATCGCTGATGAACGAAGACAAGGACCCGCTCGCTCCCAAAAGCATGACCCTGATGGGCGGGCCGATCGACACGCGCGAAAGCCCGACCGAGGTCAACCGGCTTGCAACCGAGCGTGGCACCGAGTGGTACGAACGCCATGTCATCACCACGGTTCCCTTTCCGCACAAGGGCGTGATGCGGCGGGTCTATCCCGGCTTCGTGCAGCTTTCAGGCTTCATGGCCATGAACCTCGACAAGCATATGGACGCTCACTGGAATTATTTCGACCATATGGTCGAGGGTGACGGCGACAGCGCCCAGAAGCACCGGGAGTTCTATGACGAATATCTCTCCGTCATGGACATGACGGCGGAGTTCTACCTCCAGACGGTCGACCTCGTTTTCGTCCGCCATGCGCTCCCCAAGGGCGAGCTTACGCATAGGGGGCGGCCCGTCAGGCCCGAGGCCATTACCCAGACGGCGTTGATGACGGTCGAGGGCGAGAAGGACGATATTTCAGGCGTCGGCCAGACCAAGGCGGCGCACAAGCTCGCAAGCGGACTTGCTGCTGCAAAGCATGAGCATTGGGAACAGCCGGGCGTCGGCCATTATGGCGTCTTCAACGGTTCGCGCTGGAAGGAAGAAATCGCGCCGCGCGTCCGTGCCTTTATGGCAAAGCACGCCTGACGCGCCGAAGCCGCAGGCCGGTGGCGTTGCTGCCACAGGTAACGAATTCTCTCTCGGCCCTATTCATGCCTCGCGTAGACGATACAAAATCGTGTCATGCTCAGTATGATTCGTCCCTGACCTTCCGCTTCGTCCCTGCCTTGTAAATTCGGGATCGTCTGGAACAGTCACCTCGGCGGCCGCCACGCGGCGGGCGCCGTTTCGCATATCCGATCGGTGAAGAGAGTTCGCCATCCCATGCCCAAACGAGCCAAACCAGCCTCACTGCATATCGACTATCTCGACATAGATGGACGCACTGTCCCGATCACCGCGCTTCACAATCCAAGGGCGCGGCGCATCATCGTGCGCATCGATCTTGCTGCCGGTTCCGTGCAGGTCACGTCGCCGTCACGACGCGGCATGGCAAAGGCGCTGCTCTTTGCCCATGAGCAGCGCGAATGGATTGCCGAACGGCTCGAGCATGTGCAGCCGCCGGTTCCTTTCAAAAACGGCGCGCATATTCCTTTCCGCGGGCGCGAGCACATCATCCGCCATGTCGGCACACGGCGCGCCGAAGCGGAGGGACGCGGCCCCGTCTGGCGCACAAGAGCGGCGGATACGGGCGGCCTGCCTGAAATCTGCGTGACGGGGCACATCTCCTTCCTGCAACGCCGCGTCACCGACTGGCTCCGAGCGCAGGCGCGCGAGGAGCTTGGCGAACGCACGCTTGCCTATGCGCAGGCTTTCGAGGTTCGGCCTGCGCGCATCACGCTGCGCGACCAGACGAGCCGCTGGGGCTCTTGTTCGGCAACGCGGGCGCTGTCTTTTTCCTGGCGTCTCATCATGGCCCCGCCCCATGTGCTCGACTATGTGGCCGCGCATGAGGTCGCCCATCTCAGGCACATGAACCACGGGCCGCGCTTCTGGAATCTGGTCGCAAGCGCCTTGCCTGCTTACGAGACGGCAAAAACCTGGCTTGAGGTTCACGGGCCGGGGCTTCATCGCTATGGTGCCGATCCCTTCGGCACTAACGACGAGGCGTAATGCGGCTCAAGACCGGCACGGTCGGCTTCACGATATTTCTCAGTGCGCTGACGGCCCTCGGGCCTCTTTCAACCGACATGTATCTGCCGTCGCTGCCCGCCATCCAGCGGGCCTTCGGCGCCGACACCGGCGCAGTCCAGATGACGCTCAGCGTCTTCCTGATCGGCGCGGCACGGCTCAGCGGTAACCGGGCGCACCGGGCCTGATGGTCGAGGGGCGATCGTCGCGCGATGCGGAACCGAAAAGACGCTCAAAGAAACCCGGCTCTTCCCAGTCGCGCCTGCGCTCCGGCTCGACGGTCGCTTCGCTCTGCGGCACCTCATTGACCGCAACCGGCGGCGCTTCATAAAGCGGATAGCGGCCCGGCAATTCGGTCACGGGCACATTCGTCTGCGTACGTTCCATGAAGTCGTGCCAGATCGTTGCGGGCAAGCCGCCGCCCGTCACCTTCTTCATCGGTGCGCGATTGTCATTGCCGACCCAGACGCCGACGACAAGATTTGCGGTATAGCCGATGAACCAGGCGTCGCGGAAATCCTGGCTCGTGCCGGTCTTGCCTGCCGACTGGCGGTCGGAAAGCGCGGCCCTGCGGCCGGTGCCCTCCGTCATCACGCCCTTCAGCATGTAGTTCATCTCGCCCAGCGCCTGCTCGCTCATCACGCGGCCAAGGCCAGAGCCCTGACGGCGATAGACTTCGGTGCCGTCGCGCGCATGCACTTCGTCGATGCCATGGGGAATGACGCCGTAACCGCCATTGGCAAAGGCAGCATAGGCGGCGGTGAGTTCCAGCAGATTGAGGTCGCAGGTGCCGAGCGCCAGAGAAAGATTTGCAGGCAGGTTTTCCTGAATGCCCATCTTCTGCGCCGTGCGGATGACATTACGAATGCCGACTTCCTGCGCGACCTGCACGGCAATCGTATTGACGGAACCAGCCAGCGCGCGGTGAAGCGTCATCGCGCCTTCAAAGCGCCCGGCATAATTCGACGGCGCCCAGCCGCCATAGCTGATCGGACGGTCGGTGCGTACCGTCTCGGGCGTCAGGCCGCGCTCCATGGCGGCGAGATAAACGAAAGGCTTGAAGGCGGAGCCCGGCTGGCGAAGCGCCTGCACGGCGCGATTGAACTGGCTTTGCGCATAGGAGCGCCCGCCTACCATTGCGCGCACGGAGCCGTCAGGCGTCATCGCAACGACAGCCGCCTGCGTCACGCCGAGCTTCGCGCCCTCGCCCGCCAGAGCCTTCGCAACAATTTCTTCAGCGGCGCGCTGCATCTGCGGGTCGATCGTCGTGCGCACGATGAGATCGGTATTTGGCTCGCCGGTGAAACCGGGCAGCACGTCCGCCACCCAGTCGACGAAATAATTTATGGAGCCCGACGCCGAATAGCCTTCCAGCGAAGCGGGATGCGCCATCGCATAACGCGCATCGACCGCCGTGATGTAGCCTTCGCGCTGCATGTTATCGAGCACGATGGCGGCGCGGTTGCGCGCGCGAGAGATGTCGTTGGTCGGTGAATAATGCGACGGCGCCTTGAGGAGGCCCGCAAGCATGGCGGCTTCCGGCAGGGACAGTTCGCGCACCGTCTTCTTGAAGAAGCGTTCCGACGCGCCTTCGACGCCGTAAGCGCCGCCGCCAAAATAAACGCGATTCATATAGAGCGTCAGGATCTGCTCTTTCGAGTATCGCGCCTCCAGCCAGATCGCGAGCAGCATTTCCTGAATCTTGCGGCTGAAAGTCCGGTCGGGCTTCAGGAAAACGTTTTTCGCCAATTGCTGCGTGATCGTGGAGCCGCCCTGCACGATGCCGCCCGCGCGGTAGTTCTGATAGGCAGCGCGGGCAAGGCCGATGGGATCGACGCCGAAATGCCAATAGAAGCGCTGATCTTCCGTCGCCACGACAGCTTGCGGCAGGTAAGCGGGCATTTCAGCGGTCGTCACCATGCCGCCAAGGAGATCGCCGCGATGGCTCAACGTCTCGCCATCGGCGGCGAGGATCGAGAGCGAAGGCGCATGCGTGACGTCCCATAAGCCGGACGTGTCGGGCAAGGTCATCGCGTAATAGAAAAGCAGACCGCCGATTGCGATGGCGACCCAGAGGCAACATACCGTCGCCCAATAGACCGCCCTTCCGAAGAATCCCCCGCCCGATGATTTCTTCTTGCGTCGCCCCGGACCGCGCGACGGCGGGCGCGGCTCCATGCGCATATCCGTACGGGCGCCGATGCGGGGCTGCGGCTTGCTGCGAAGTTTCGGATCGCGTTTGGGCGGTTCGCGTCTCGACGCCGCCTGCGTCACCATTTCATCACCCTCATCGTCGAGCGACGACAGGGGCGGAACCGAGCGCGTCGCGGCATCGGCACGCAGCACGATGCCCTTGGCGATGAGCTTCTTCTTGTTTGCGGGTCTGACCGGCGCTTTCGGCTTCGGCTTGCCGCCAAAACGGGGAAAGCGCGATGGCGATTTCTCGGCCTTGCGCGACGTGCCCGACTTGTCGGGCGCATTTGCATCGACGCCGAGGCGCACGGGGCCAAGACCGGCCAGGCGACGCGTCACCCAATCCCCATCGGTGTTCCCGTCCGGGTCCCCGCCTCCGGGGCTGCGCCTGTCTCTTCGGGATGCCATATGAGCCTTGCGCGAAATTTGAAGCGTCAAATTACCAGTCGGACCGGCCGCCACCAAACCGCCGGGCAGCGACGGGGGCTTTAGAAGCGAGAAAACTGGCCAAAATAAGGTGCAACGCGGCGTCCGGCACGCCCCGGACACGCTAGTGAAACATGGTTAAGGAGATACAAACGCCACGATCGGCGCGCTCCACCCGCGCCCGAATTTACCCGTATCAGATGTCCAGATTCGCCACGTTCAGCGCGTTCTCGCGGATGAAGTCACGACGCGGCTCGACGACGTCGCCCATGAGCTTGACGAAAAGATCATCGGCCTCGTCAAGCTCGCGAACCTTGACCTGAAGGAGCGAGCGCACTTCGCGGTCGAGCGTCGTTTCCCAAAGCTGTTCGGGGTTCATCTCGCCCAGTCCCTTGTAGCGCTGCATCGCGACGCCCTTGGAACCAGCCGCAAAGACCGCATCGAGAAGCTGCGAGGGCGAGCGGATGGCGTGCACATCGTCCTTCCGGCGCAGCGTTGCGGCGGTCGCATAAACCTCCTGCAGATGTTCCGCGGCTGCATTGAGACGCCGTGCATCCGCACTGTCGATCAGCGGCGCGTCGATGGTCACGGTCTCATGCACACCGCGCACATCGCGATGGAAAGTGAGGCCGCCATCGGGCGTCACAACGCCGCTCCAGCCGCGCTCGGTCTCGTCCGACAACAAGTCGAGACGACGCGCGATCGAGGCTGCGGCCTTGACCGCCTTGTCGGCTTCTTCCAGCGCCTTGGGATCGAGCGAGCCGGCAATCGCCGCCTGCTCGATGACGAAATGGGGATATTTGGGCGGCAGGCTGCGCAGGATGGCGCGAAAGCCGCGCGCCTTTTCGACGATTTCGCGCAGGTCCTGGCCGGAACGCTGCGTGCCGTCATGCAGCGTCAGCACCATGTCCTCAAGGCCGGTCGAGACGAGATAATCTTCCAGCGCGCGTTCGTTCTTCAGATAGGTTTCCGACGAACCGCGCCGCACCTTGTAGAGCGGCGGCTGGGCGATATAGAGGTGACCGCGCTCGATGATTTGCGGCATCTGGCGATAGAAGAAGGTCAGCAACAGGGTCCGAATGTGAGCGCCGTCGACGTCGGCGTCGGTCATGATGATGATCTTGTGGTAGCGCAGTTTCTCAATGTTGAAATCGTCGCGGCCTATGCCCGTTCCGAGCGCCGTGATGAGCGTGCCGATTTCATTGGACGACAACATCTTGTCGAAACGCGCGCGTTCGACATTGAGGATCTTGCCGCGAAGCGGCAGCACCGCCTGATTGGAACGATCACGCGCCTGCTTTGCAGAGCCGCCGGCGCTGTCGCCCTCGACGATGAAGATTTCAGATTTCGCCGGATCGCGTTCCTGACAGTCGGCGAGCTTGCCGGGCAGGCTTGAAATGTCGAGCGCACCCTTGCGGCGCGTCAGTTCGCGCGCCTTGCGCGCAGCTTCGCGCGCGGCGGCCGCTTCCACAACCTTGCCGACGACGGTTTTTGCATCCGCCGGATGTTCCTCAAACCAGGAAGACAGGGCCTCGTTGACGAGGCTTTCGACAACGGGTCGCACTTCCGAGGAAACGAGCTTGTCTTTGGTCTGCGAGGAAAATTTCGGATCGGGAACCTTGACCGAAAGAACGCAGGTGAGCCCTTCGCGCGCATCGTCGCCGGTCAGCGCGACCTTTTCGCGCTTCGCGATGCCGCTCTCGCTCGCATAATTATTGATGACGCGTGTCAGCGCCGCGCGGAAACCCGCCAGATGCGTGCCGCCGTCGCGCTGCGGAATGTTGTTTGTGAAGCAGAGCATGTTCTCGTGGTAGCTGTCGTTCCACCACATTGCGAGTTCGGTCGTGATGCCGTCGCGTTCCGCCTTCAGATAGATCGGCGATGTAATCAGCGGTGACTTGGTGCGATCGAGGAAACGCACGAATTCGGCAAGGCCGCCCTCATACATCAGATTGACGGATTTCGGCTCGACGCCGCGCGCATCGGTCAACGCGATCTTGACGCCTGAATTGAGGAAGGCGAGTTCGCGCAAGCGATGCTCGAGCGTGCCGAAATCAAATTCGGTCTTGGTGAAAGTTTCCGTCGAAGGGTGGAACGTGATTTCCGTGCCCGTGCGGGGCCTGCCCCTCTCGTCATTGCTCACCGCGCCGATGGTCGCCAGCGGCGCGACCGGCACGCCATGCTCAAAGCGCATCTTGTGTTCCTGGCCGCCGCGCCAGATGCGCAGTTCCAGCCAATCGGACAAGGCGTTGACGACCGACACGCCGACGCCGTGAAGGCCGCCCGAGACCTTGTAGGAATTCTGGTCGAACTTACCGCCCGCATGGAGCTGGGTCATGATGACTTCAGCCGCCGACACGCCCTCGCTCTTGTGAATGTCGGTCGGGATGCCGCGGCCGTTATCGTTCACTGTGACGGAGCCATCGGGATTGAGGCGCACGGACACCACGTCGGCGTGACCGGCCAGCGCCTCGTCGACCGCATTGTCGACGACTTCATAGACCATGTGATGAAGACCGGAGCCGTCATCGGTATCGCCGATATACATGCCCGGGCGCTTGCGCACCGCATCGAGGCCCTTGAGGACCTTGATCTGATCGGCGCCATATTCTTCCGGGTTCTCGGCTTGAGTGGACATGAAGTTTTTCCTAAGTGTCTTCGGGCAGGTGAGGGTCGTCGTTCAGATAGTCAGACGATCTCGGCTGCGGAACGGATGATCTTGCCGGCGATGCCATAGGCCAGCGCCTCTTCGGCATTCAGCCAATAGTCGCGATGCGTGTCGGCGACGATTTTTTCGTAAGTCTGGCCTGTCGCCTCGGCGAAAATGCGATTGAGGCGTTCACGCATCTTCAGCACTTCGCGTGCCTGAATGTCGATTTCGCTCGCCGAACCGCCGATGCCGCCGCGCGGTTCATGAAGCAGGAAGCGGGTGTTGGGCAGGCAATAGCGATCCTGCTTTTCCGCCGTCATATAGATCAGCGCACCGGCGCTTGCGACCCAACCCGTGCCGAGAACGCGGACGCGCGGTTTGATGAATTTTGCGACGTCATGGATCATGTCGCCGGATTCCACGTGACCGCCGGGCGAGGAGATGACGAGCGTTACCGGATCGTCGGATTCCGCCGCCATGGCGAGCAGGCGTTCCGTCACGCCGCGCGCAACGCGGTCGTTGATTTCGCCCGTGATCAGAATGGTGCGCGACTTGAAGAGGCTCGCTTCGACCAGCGGGTTGAAGTCGATCTTCGGCAAGGCGGGAGCGTCGTCGTTATCGTTTCTCATTTTTGAATGCCTCAAGCGGTTTGCAGCACAGCGCCGCGCGCAATGCGAAATGTCTGGGCACGAGCGCCGAGGCTCGCGAAGAGGACGGGGTCCGTTCCCGTCATGAAGGCCTGAAGGTTCAGGCCGAGAATTTCGTCGAAGAGAGCGCGGCGGCGCGCCTCGTCAAGATGCGCCGCGATCTCATCCAGCAGCAGCAGCGGCGGCTCGCCGCGCGTCGCAAGCAGGCGCGCATTGGCAAGCACGATGCCGATCAGCAGCGCCTTCTGTTCGCCCGTGGAGCAAAGCCGCGCTTCGCGATCCTTCGCCACATGACGCACGATGAGGTCCATGCGGTGCGGGCCGTCCAGCGTGCGCCCTGCGGCGGCGTCGCGTCCGCGCATTTGCGCAAGGCGCTTGCGAAACGCCTCCTCGACATCGACAGCGGGCGTATTGCCCAGCGCCGCCTCAAGCTCGCCTTCCAGCGCAATTGCGGCGCGCGGAAAATGCGTATCGCTCGCCGCGTCTATCGCGCCTCTCAGTCGCGCCAGCGTCTCGATGCGGGCAGCCGCAACGGCGACCCCATGCTCGGCCATCTGATCCTCGACGCCGCCAAGCCAGCTTGCATCGATCACCTCATCGGCAAGAAGGCGATTTCGTTCGCGCAACGCGCGCTCATAGGCATTGACGCGCGTTCCATGCGAGGGGTCGAACCCCATCACCAGCCGATCGAAAAAGCGCCGCCGCTCCGAAGCGCCTTCGAGAAAGAGGCGGTCCATTGCAGGCGTCAGCCAGACGATGCGCAGAAGCTGCGCCAGCGCGCCGGAACTCGACGCGGCTGCGCCATCGATCCTGACGGCGCGCGAGCGAATGCCCACGCTTCTCTGCGCTTCCGTCACCGGCTCGATGCCGGTGCCGATACGCACAGGCCCCGTTTCCGTTTCCAGCGTGGCCGCAACCGCCCAGCCGCCTGCGCCGCTATCGCGCGCAACTTCGGCATAGGCCGCGCCGCGCAATCCCCGGCCCGGCGAAAGCAGCGAGATCGCTTCGAGCAGGTTTGTCTTGCCAGCACCGTTCTCGCCGACAAAGGCGACGGGCCGCCCGTCAAGCGCCAGTTCCGTGCGGACATAGGAGCGGAAATCGGTGACGACGAGACGGGAGAGGCGGGTACGCGGAAGCCCTGCCCCGGCCATCACCGGAACGCCTCTATCCACATCCATTGCGAGCATCTCACCCGTTCGGGCCAAATTTAGCGCCTTTTTACTCACACGCGCATCGGCATCAGCACGTAGATCGCCTTGTCGTCGTCGCTGTCGCGCACGAGCGTCGGCGAACCACTGTCGGCCAGTGCGAAAGTCGCCTCGGCGCCGTCGAGCTGTCCTGTAATGTCGAGCAGGTAACGCGCATTGAAGCCGATCTCGATGGGCGCGCTGCTATAGGACACCGAAAGTTCTTCGGTGGCGCTGCCGGAATCGGGATTGGTGACCGAAAGCGTCAGCTTGCCTTCGTCCAGGTTGAGCTTCACCGCGCGCGACTTCTCCGTCGAGATGGTCGAGACGCGATCGACGGCCTCGGCAAAGCGCTTGCCGTCGACCTGCATGATCTTGTCGTTGTCGGCGGGGATAACCCGGCCGTAATCGGGAAAGGTTCCGTCGATCAGCTTGGAGGTCAGCACGACGCCTGCAAACTCGAAGCGGATCTTGGTTTCCGAGACGCCGACCAGAATCGTGCCCGCATTGCCTTCCAGAAGCTTCTGCAATTCCACGACCGTCTTGCGCGGCACGATGACACCGGGCATGCCGGACGCGCCCTGGGGCAGTTCGTGATCGACCTGAGCGAGGCGATGGCCGTCTGTGGCCACGGCGCGCAGCGCGGTCGTCTTGCCGTTCTCGACAGCGTGGAGATAGATGCCGTTCAGATAGTAGCGCGTCTCTTCGGTCGAGATCGCAAAGCGCGTCTTGTCGATAAGGCGGCGCATGGCTTCTGCAGGCAGCTCGAAACGATGCGGCAATTGTCCCGCCGCCATGGCCGGGAAATCTTCCTGCGGCAGCGCCTGCAAGGCAAAGCGCGAGCGCCCGGCGGTGAGCTGGAGCCGGCCTTCGTCGGCGCCCGTCGAAAGCTCGACCTGCGCGCCTTCGGGCAGCTTCCTCACAATGTCGTAAAGCGTATGCGCGGAAGCGGTGGTGCCGCCCGGCTGCGCCACGTCGGCGTCGATCGCCTCCACCACCTCGATGTCGAGATCGGTCGCGGTGAGGCTCAATTGCCCGTCCGCCGCGCGGATCAGCACATTGGAGAGAATTGGGATGGTGTTGCGCCGTTCGACGACTGATTGCACGTGATTGAGAGACTTGAGGAGTGCGCCCCGTTCGATGGTGATCTTCATGGTCTCTCTTCAGTCCCCCGTTTGGACATTCTGCCGCTCATGGACGCTCAATTCCCCGCAGGCTTGCGCCCGGCATCTCCCAGAGGTCTGGCCTGTTCTCGAGGACGGCGCGCGCTCCGGGCCAAGGCGGCTGAGGCGTCCAATCCTGTTCGAACCCGCGAAACATGGGGGTCGGAAGACGGCCCGACGGGCGCTTTGAAAGCCCGGCTCGGAGACGCCCCGGCGACTGCCGGAATTCCACAGAAAATCATCCCGCCGAGTATAGCAGATCGTCCGCGCGTTGCACGTTTTTCAGCATCATGGAAGTGCCGGCGGAAGCCCCATAAAGGGCTGATTCGGCAGAGGTTTTGAGGGGGCGATTTCGCCCCCTGCAGGCCCCCGGCCTCAGTTCGAGCCGTTGCCGCCTTCGAGCATCCGGCGAAGCAGGTCGACATCCTCGTCCATGCCGGAATCGGCCTGGCGCAACTCGTCGATCTTGCGCACCGCATGGATGACCGTGGTGTGGTCGCGGCCGCCGAACTTGCGCCCGATTTCGGGCAGGGACCGTGTGGTGAGCTGCTTGGACAGCCACATCGCGACCTGGCGCGGACGCGCCACCGCGCGGGCGCGGCGCGCCGAAAGCATGTCGGCGAGACGGACGTTGTAGTATTCGGCGACGCGGCGCTGAATTTCCTCGATCGTCACCTTGCGGTCGTTGCAGCGCAGAAGATCGCGCAACACGTCCTGGCTCATTTCGAGCGTGATGGGACGGCCAACCAGCGAGGCGTAGGCGACGACGCGCTTGAGCGCGCCTTCAAGCTCACGCACGTTCGAGACGATGCGGTGAGCAAGAAATTCGAGCACACCTGCCGGCATGATGATCGGACCGTTGCGGCCAAGCATCTCTTCGGCTTTCGCCTGCAGAATGCCGAGACGCAATTCGTAATCGGTCGGATGAATATCGGCAGCGAGACCCCAGCCGAGGCGCGAGCGGATACGCTCCTCTATGCCTTCGAGATCGGAAGGCGAGCGGTCGGCGGAGATAATGACCTGCCGGTTGTGATCGATCAACGCGTTGAAGGTGTGGAAGAATTCTTCCTGCGTCGACTCCTTGCCGGAGATGAACTGCACGTCGTCGATCATCAACACGTCAACAGTGCGGAACTGTTGCTTGAAGGCCATCGTGTCCTTGAAGCGCAGCGCCCGCACGAACTGGTACATGAACTTCTCGGCCGAGAGGTAAAGCACCTTGCGCTCGGGCTGGCGGCGACGGATCTCCCAGGCAATGGCGTGCATAAGATGCGTCTTGCCAAGGCCCACGCCGCCATAAAGGAACAGCGGGTTGAAAGACACGTCTGTCGCCTCGGCCACGCGGCGCGCTGCGGCATGCGCCAGCTCGTTCGATTTTCCGACGACGAAAGCATCAAAGGTGAAACGCGGATCGAGCGGTGCGCCGACGCCTGCATCCTCAAAACCCGGCGGCACGGCCTCGCG
>NZ_JBASBH010000113.1:0-27668 GCF_049651025.1 Parvibaculum sp.
GGTTCATGCAAATGAGAAGGGTTGCCTTCAGTACGATTTCTTCAAGTCGAAGGCTGACGCATCGACCTACATCATCATGGAACAGTACGCGACGCAGGCGGATCTGGATGCGCACGGCAAGTCTGACTATTTCAAGGCTGCAGGTGCAAAATTTGGCTCGCTGCTCGGCGGCGCGCCGGGCCTCGTGTTCTCCGACAAGATTGGATAAGGCGATCCCATGGATCTGAATTTCAGCAAGGAAGATGAAGCCTTCCGTCAGGAAGTGCGCTCCTTCATCGAAGAAGCCTATACGCCGGAAATGCGCGCCAAACACGCGCGTTCCAAACACGGCTATATCGACAAGCAGAGCCACGTTCAGTGGCAGAAGTCGCTTGCGAAAAAGGGTTGGCTCGCGCCGAACTGGCCGAAGGAATATGGCGGTCCCGGTTTCACCACGTCGCAGAAGTATATCTTCGACGTTGAAATGGGCCGTGCCGGTGTCCCGCACACCGTTCCTTTCGGACCGACCATGGTGGCGCCCGTCATCATGAAGTTCGGCACGCCCGAACAGAAGAAGCGCTTCCTGCCCGATATCCTCGAAACCAATGTTCTGTGGTGCCAGGGATATTCCGAGCCGGGCGCCGGTTCGGATCTCGCCTCGCTGCAGACAAAGGCCGAGAACAAGGGCGACCATTATCTCGTCAACGGCTCCAAGATCTGGACGTCTGTGGCGCAGTGGGCGGACTGGATTTTCTGTCTGGTGCGCACCTCGAAAGAGGGCAAGCCCCAGGAGGGCATTTCCTTCCTGCTGATCGACATGAAGACGCCGGGTGTGAAGGTTGAGCCGCTCGTGCTGCTCGACGGAACGCCCGCGCCGCATCAGGAAGTCAATCAGGTCTTCTTCACTGACGTGAAGGTGCCGATGGAAAACCGGATCGGCGAAGAGACCAAGGGCTGGACCTACGCGAAGTATCTGCTTGAGTTCGAGCGTGGAAATCCTTATTCGGCGGGCCTTTATCGCTCGCTGAACAAGGTGCGCAAGATCGCTGCCGATACAAAGGTCGGTGACGCCACCCTGGCCGATCAGCCGGAGTTTCAGGCGGCTGCGGCCGATCTGAATTCGCAGATCGTGGCGATGGAATTTACCGAGCTTCGTATCTTCTCGGCGCTTTCGACCGGCGGCAATGTCGGTCCTGAGTCTTCGCTGCTGAAGTGCCGCGGCACGGAAATCCAGCAGGCGATCTCGCAGCTCGCGGTGGAAGCCGTCGGTTCCTACATCACGCCATTCGTCGAAGACGGATTGGCGGAAACGAACGAGCCGCCCGTCGGACCCGCTTATGCGATGACGACGGCGCCTTATTACTTCTCGCTGCGCAAGGCCTCCATCTATGCAGGCTCGAACGAAGTGCAGCGGAACATCATGGCGAAGGCGGTCCTCGGGCTTTGAGCAATACGCGGCCAGACATCACGATGAGACATGCGAGCGCCGGAGACATTCCGGCGCTCGCTCTCGTTTGGCACGATGCATGGCATGCGGGCCATGCCCATCTCGATCCCGAGATTGCGGCGCGGCGGCCAATGGCATTCTTTATCGAGCGAATGTCCGCTCCGCTGGAGGAATACAGCGTCGCCGTCGACAATGGCCGTGTCGTCGGTTTCTCGCGCTGGGAGGGCGACGGCATCGCACAAGTATTTGTGTTGCCCGCCTATCACGGCACGGGCGTCGCCGCCCTTGTGCTGCGTGCCGCCGAAGAAGCATTGCTGGCGCAAGGCCACACGCGCATCTGGCTTCAGTGCCGCAAGGGCAACGATCGTGCGCGGCGTTTCTACGAGAAACATGGCTGGATTGTCGTTGCCGACGTAGATCATGATATGGGTCATATGGACGGGCGCTCACCCGTCATCGTATGGCGTTTGGAAAAGTCGCTCGCCTAGAGCAATGCCTCTCGCCCTGGTCTTGAGGCCGTGTCAGGCCAATGGAGGATTTCACAATGAATATCGGTATGCGCCGCAGCCTGCTCGGCCTTTCCCTCGTCGCAGCAATGGCTGCCTTCTCTTCGGTCGGATATGCGGAAGATGCGAGCGGCCTTAAGGTCGTCGACGTCTGGGCGCGCCCGGCTGCGGTCGTCGGCGGCAATGGTGCCGGATATTTCACGGTCGAGAACGAGGCGGCCAAGGGCGACACGCTGCTGAAGGTCGAAGCCGATGTTTCGAAGAAAGTGGAGCTTCACTCCATGTCGATGGAAGGCATGGTGATGAAGATGCGCAAGCTCGACAACGCGCCTGTCCCGGCACATGGAAAGCTCGTCTTCGAACGCGGCGGCAATCACATCATGTTCATCGGCCTCAATGCCGCGCTCAAACAGGGCGACAGCTTCCCTGTCACCTTTGTTTTCGAGCATGCAGGTTCGATCAAGGCGACAATGACGGTGCAGGACGCCGCGCCGGGACATGGGCAGACGGACGACGCCCACCACATGGATCACTGATCGACACCCGAAAACAAAAGAGGAGAGCCATCAGGCTCTCCTCTTGATGCTTTGCGCTGAAGCGGCGCTTACTTTCCGCCGGTCGCGAGCTTGAAGAACTTGCCCGTCTGCTCGCCGCCCATGAAGAAGGGCGTTGCGTTCGAGAAGTCGGTGATCTTCGCGATGTTCTCGGCAACCTTTTCAGCGGTGAGATCGTCGCCGCCGAGGAACACGCCTTCGGATTCTACAATACGCGCCGAGGCGAAAACGCCCGCGCCCGCGCAGATGCAAACGCCGGTCGGCGCATCTTCCGAGACGAGATAGATGACGGCAGGCGTCACGTTTTCCGGCGACAGCATCTTTTCAGCTTCCGGTGGCATCAGGTCCGACGTCATGCGCGTATAGGCGACGGGGGCGAGGATGTTGGCGCGGATATTGTCCTTCTGGCCTTCGATCTTCAGCGTGTTGACGAAACCGTAAACGCCGAGCTTCGCAGCGCCGTAGTTCGTCTGGCCGAAGTTGCCATAAAGGCCGGTCGAGGACGTGGTGACCATGATGCGGCCATAGCCCTGTTCCTTCATGATCGGCCAGACGGCTTTCGTCGGCTTCACGGTGCCCATCAGATGCACATCGACGACGAGCTGGAAGTCGGCAATGTCCATTTTGATGAACGACTTGTCGCGCAGAATGCCGGCATTGTTGATGAGAATGTCGATGCGGCCATAAGCGTCCATCGTCTGCTTGACCATGTTGGCGACGCCTGCGTCGTCGGTCACGCTGGAGCCGTTGGCGATCGCTTCGCCGCCAAGCGCCTTGATCTCTTCGACGACGGCCTTCGCCGCTTCCGAATGGGCTCCTGTGCCATCGCGCGAGCCACCGAGATCGTTGACGACGACCTTCGCGCCACGGCGTGCAAGTTCAAGAGCGTGGCTGCGGCCGAGACCACCGCCTGCGCCGGTCACAATGGCGACCTTGCCGTCAAAACGAATGCTCATGGGGTTCTCCCGTTGATGTGTTGTGGGAGCGGGCACGGGCTCCACGCAAGGAGCGGCCCGCCGGACTTGAAGGCCTGTTTCGGGGGGAGTTTGTGCACAAACGGGAAGCAGGGGTCAAGGGAGGCCGGATCGCCGCGCCGCGAGCCGTTGCGTGAACCCATGGCCTCCCTATGATGTGGGCCGCTTTCCCGCCTTGTCTCCCCGGAGCCCTTCATGCCTTGGCTGTCCCTGCAAAGCGCCCTTGGGCTCGCTGTCATCGTTTGCATCGCCTGGGGTTTGAGCGAGCGGCGAGGGGCGTTTTCGACCCGCCTGGTTCTGACCGGAATCGCGATCCAGATCGGAGTGGCGCTGCTGCTCCTGAAAGTCCCGGCAACGCGCGAAGCCCTGCTGGCGTTGAACGCCGCCGTCGATGCCTTGACGAAGGCGACGCAGGCGGGAACGGGCTTCGTCTTCGGCTATCTGGGTGGTGGCCCTGCGCCTTATGAGGTCACGCAGCCTGCAAACAGCTTTGTCCTCGGCTTTCAGGCATTGCCCCTTGTGCTCGTCATGTCGGCTCTGTCGGCGCTGCTTTGGCATTGGGGCATTCTGCCGAAGGTCACGCGCGCCTTCGCCTTTGTGCTGGAGCGCAGCATGGGCATTGGCGGCGCTGTGGGACTGGCATCCGCTTCGACAATGTTCGTCGGCATGGTCGAAGCGCCGCTGCTGATCCGGCCCCATCTCGAACGCCTGACGCGCGCCGAGCTTTTCATGATGATGACGGTCGGCCTCGCCTCCGTCTCGGGAACGGTGCTGGTGCTTTACGCCAGCGTTCTCGAACCCGAGGTGCATGGCGCGCTGGGGCAAATCCTCGTCGCGTCGTTGATTTCACTGCCTGCGGGCATTACCGTCGCGCGCCTCATGGTGCCCGAAGGCGAGGGCTTCGCTGGAACCGGCGCCACGCATGATGCTTCGCTCCTCAAATATGAAAGCAGCATGGATGCCGTGACGCGCGGAACCGTCGACGGGCTCTATCTGCTGCTCAATATTCTGGCGATGCTTATCGTCATGGTCGCGCTCGTCGCGCTGGTCAATATCATGCTGGGTGCGCTGCCCGATCTCTGGGGTGCGCCGATGACATTGCAACGCTTTTTCGGCTGGGCTTTCGCGCCGCTCGTCTGGCTGATGGGCGTGCCCGCCAGTGAAATGCAAACGGCGGGGCAGTTGATGGGCACAAAGACGATCCTGAACGAGTTCATCGCCTATATCGATCTCGCCCATCTGCCCGAGGGGGCGCTGAGCCCGCGTTCGGCGCTTATCATGGTCTATGGGCTTTGCGGCTTTGCCAATCTCGGCAGCGTCGGCATTCTGATCGGCGGCCTGACGGCACTCGCTCCCTCGCGCCGTTCCGACATCGTAACGCTCGGCACACGCGCCATCGTTTCGGGAACGCTTGCGACATCGATGACGGGCGCGGTGATCGGCCTCATCACATGAAATTCAAAAGGGAGAGAGTGAAATGAAGATTTACGACGTCGGCAATCCCGCGCCGAATCCGCGCCGCGTACGCATCTTTCTGGCCGAGAAGGGGATCGCGGTTCCCTATGAGCCGATTTCCCTGATGAAAGGCGAGCACAAGGCGCCTGAGTTCAAGGAAAAAAATTCGCTGGGGCAGGTGCCGGTGCTGGAGCTTGATGACGGCACGCATATTTCAGAGAGCATCTCCATCTGCCGTTATTTCGAGGCGCTGCATCCTGAGCCCGCCCTTTTCGGCGCGACGCCGGTCGAGATCGCGCAGATCGACATGTGGATCCGCCGTATCGAATTCATCGTCATGGGGCCTGTGGGCAATGTCTGGCGTCACGCGGACGCGCGGACGTCTAAGATCGTGAAGCAGTTTCGCGATTTCGGCGAAGCAAACCGCGAAACGGCTTTCAACGCCATGCGCTGGCTCGACCGCGAACTCGTCGGGCGCGATTTCATTGCGGGTCAGCACTACTCGGTCGCCGATATTTCCGCACTCTGCACCATCGATTTTGCGAAATTCATCGGCCTCGAAATCCCTGCCGATTGCCCGAATTTGAAAGCCTGGCATGCGCGGGTTTCCGCAAGGGAAAGCGCGGCTGCTTGAGACAAAATGAATGGCGGCGCCCATGGGGTACGGTCTGGACGCCGCCATCACGCTCTCCCCTCGCACCCGAATGAGTCCGGGAAGAGGCCTCGCCATCGGCCGTTGAGCGTCAGGCATGACGTGAAAATAGAAGCTTGTGCATGAACGCAGGCTGAAGGCTCAATTCATCCGATTGTTCGTTGACATTGGGCCGGGCGACCGACAGATAGTATGGTTCGTTTACTACATTGACGCCGGGGAGGGCGTTAACGATGGATGCAGGACCGATAGGAACGAAGAGGCTGAGCCGCTGGCAACTTTTCGCCTATGGGCAGCTCGTGGTTCCGCTGGCTGTTATCGGGCTTCCCGTCGCGATCTACATTCCACCGTTCTACTCGGGCACACTGGGGCTCAATCTCGCGGCGGTGGGTTTCATCCTCATGCTGGCGCGTCTCAGCGACGTCGTGACCGATCCGCTGATCGGACGCCTGAGCGACAGGACGCGCACCCGCTGGGGTCGCAGGCGTCCGTGGCTCGCGCTTGGCGTGCCGGTGATGATGCTTTCCTCCTACATGCTCTTCGTGCCGCCCGAGCAGGTCTCCAACCTCTATCTGCTGATCTGGATATCGGCCATCTATCTCGGTTTCACATTCATCACCATTCCCTACGGTGCCTGGGGCGCTGAAATTTCCAGCGACTATGCAGAGCGCAACCGCATTACCGGCAGCCGCGAAATATTTATGCTTCTTGGGCTGTTGATGGCGATCACGGCGCCGATCATCGGTGCTTACCTGACGGACCAAGGGGGAAATTCGGCAAGCCGCGGCGCCATGTCCTCGCTCGGCTGGCTCACGGTCGCGCTGATGCCGATCTGTGCGTTCATCGCGCTGGTGTCAGTCAAGGAGCCGCCAATCGAGGAGGTGAAACATATTCCCTTCCGCCGTGGCTTTCGCGTGATCATGGGCAACGGGCCGCTGCGCCTCATACTCTACACGTCCATCCTCGGCGCGCTCGCCGGGTCGATCAATGCCGGCGTCGCCGTGATGTTTTTTGAGCATGTGGCGGAACTCGGCAAGGCAAGCACCGTACTGATCTTCGTGCTTTTCGCGGCTGGTGTCGTGGGCTCGCCAATCTGGGTGTCTGTCGGCAGTCGCTTCGGCAAGCATCTCGGCATCGCCTATGCGGGTATAGCGAGCCTCTTCGTTTTCTCGCTGGTACCCGTCGTCATCTATTGGGTAAAACCGCATTATCCCGACGCCGTGTTCCCCTGCATGATGGCGATTACGCTCATTCAGGGACTGACAATCGGTGCGGCACCAATTCTCGGTCAGTCGATCCTTGCCGACGTCGTGGATCTCGACACGCTCAAGAGCGGCGAGCAACGCACGGCTTTCCTCTTCGCCTTCATCGGCATGGTGCGCAAGATTTTCGAGGCCGTCGGCGTCGGTATTGCCTTGCCGATTTTGGCCTGGGTTGGCTTTAACCCATCAGCGGCAGGCAATTCGCCCGCATCGCTTTTCACGCTCACGGCAATGTATTGCATTGTGCCGCTTATACTCTGGGTGATCAGCGTGGCGATCATCTGGCAGTATCCGATCACCAGAGAACGGCAGGTGCGTCTGCGCATCGCGCTCGAAAAGCGCATTGTGCGCCGTGCCGTAATCCGGGATTGATTTCAGGCGATCCCGAATGCCTGCGCCAGAAGCTCGTAAGAGCGAATGCGGTCGGCCTGGTCATAGGTGATGGTGAGGGCGACGAAGTCGTCGACGCCATATTCCGCGCCCATCTGCAGAAGGCGTCCACGCGCTTGTTCAGGCGAGCCGACAATGCCGCGTCGCTCGACCGCGCGCAGCATGGTCTTTTCCTCGTCGGAATAATCATAGGCAAGCGCTTCCTCAATCGTCGGGAAAGCGCCGGCGCGGTTCTGCAGGAGTTGCAGAACCCAGAGATTGCGTGAGGCTGCAATCCGCCTTGCCTCTTCTTCTGTCGGCGCAACGGTGACGGAAACGGCAATCGACCCATAGGGCGACGCAAGCCTGCGCGACGGCATGAAGTTCCGCCGATAAAGCTCGAGCGGCTGCGTGCCTGCATCCTGATTGATGAAATGCGCGAAGCAATAGGCCATGCCGAATTGCGCGGCATATTGCGCGCCATCGCCGCCCGAGCCGAGCATCCACAATTCAGGCAGGCCCGGTCCGCGCGGCGTCGCATGAATGCCGGTATAGGGATGGCCTATCGGAAAGCCGCCGGCCTCGCCCGCAAGACCGGTGGAATCTTCCAGAAACTGGATCAGCAATTCGATCTGTTGCGGAAACACGTCGATGGGATAGGCGTTCGGCCCCGGCTGAAGCGCCCGCGCCGTGCGCTGGTCTGAGCCCGGCGCGCGTCCAAGGCCGAGATCGATACGCCTGGGATAAAGCGTTTCGAGAAGGCGGAAAAGTTCGGCGACCTTGAGCGGGCTGTAATGCGGCAGCATGACGCCCGCCGAACCCACATGGATTTGAGATGTCGCGCCCGCGACGGCAGCGATCATCACCTCCGGCGCCGATCCGGCAAAGGACGAGGTGTTGTGATGTTCGGCAAGCCAATAGCGCTTGTAGCCGAGGCGTTCGGCATGCCGCGCGAGATCGATCGTATTGGCGAGTGCCTCGGCCGCCGTTCCGCCTTTGCGGATCGGGGACTGATCGAGAATGCTTAAAGTGACCATCGCAAGCTCTTCAAGGTTTGCGCCGCACCCTCTTCACGATGCCGCTGAAATTGAGGAGGGTCCGGGTCGCGTCCCCCGCGCCTGTGTAGACCTGCCCGCGCAGGAAGACCATGCTGCCGGTATTCTGCACGATCTCGCCACGCGCTTCGACGATTTCGCCCGGGCCTGCCGCCGCCGTGAATTCGGCATTGAAGGAAACGGTGACGGCCGGGCCGCCAAGCACATCCTGACCGATGCAGAAAAGCGAGAAATCCGCAAAAGTCATCAGCGCCCCGCCATGCAGGAAGCCGCCGCCGTTGCAATGGGTCGGCGTCGATTCGAAGGCGCAGGTCACTTCGCCATTGTCGGCCTTCTTGAAGAAAAACGGACCTGCATGGTCTTCAAAAGGGTCCGTACCATCCCAGGCCTGATAGCCGGCAAGGCGCGCGCTCGGTATTTTCGACATGAACTCTGAACCTGCGATTATTCAATTTCGATTTAGTGGTCTCTTATCAGGAACTGCGCGCAATCCGAAATAGACTGTTCACCTCCGGTTAGCCTTGCCTGTTTATCTTCGCGGCGGGACGGAAGCCTGGAGTTCGATATGAATGAACAAGATCCTTTGATTGCCGCCGCTGGAGCAAGCGGCGCCGGGTTTCGCAAGTTGCGGGACCTGAGCGATCCCATGGTCCTTGAAATATTGAACTATTGGTATCGCAAGCGCGCCGACCGGCTCATGCCATGTCCGCAGGACATGGACCCCGTCGATTTCGCCCGCCACATGCCGAACCTCATGATGATACAGGTCGATCACGATCCCTTTAAGCTGACCTATCGGCTGATCGGCGAGGAAGTGGCGGCGTCGCATGGCGCGAATTACCGCGGTCGCTCCGTTCTCGATGTCGATAAGGAGCGGCCGAACCTCGGTTCAGTGTTGCAAGAGGTCTACAAGATCGTCGCGCTCCGCCGCCGTCCGATTGGCGCAGGCGGCAACATGGAATTCCTCGGGCGCGGGCATCTCGCTTTTGAGGCCGCCTATATGCCGCTTTCCTTCACAGGCGAACGGACCGACCGGATTTTCACCGTGACCGCCTATCGCGAGATTTCCGCCTCCGAGCGACTTGCGACTGAAATCGCCGCCATTTGAGCCGGTCGATGTGAGCGACTGCCGACGCGACGTTTTTCAGTCTTTGACCCCCCTCGGTTTCATGGCCTAAATTCCGCCCCGACCTCAATTTACAAGCCGGAGCGACCATGGCCCTCGACGCCGAAACACGTGAACAGCTCATTTCCTCCGTTCGGCGCTTTGTCGACGAGCGCCTTCGTCCTATCGAGGACAAGGTGTCGGAGGACGACATGGTGCCCTCCGAGATCATCGAAGAGATGAAGGAACTGGGCCTTTTCGGTATTTCCGTTCCCGTCGAATATGGTGGCCTTGGCCTCAACATGGAGGAGGAATGCCTCCTCATGTTCGAAATGGGGCGCACCTCGCCCGCATTCCGCTCCGTCTTCGGCACCAATGTCGGTATCGGCAGCCAGGGCATTGTCATGCATGGCCGTGAAGACCAGAAAGCCGAATGGCTTCCGAAGATCGCCAGCGGCGAAGTCATCATCAGCTTTGCGCTGACCGAGCCCGAAGCAGGATCGGACGCCGCCTCGCTGCGCACAACGGCAATCCGCGACGGCGATCACTACATCGTCAACGGCACAAAGCGCTACATCACCAATGCGAACAAGGCCCACGCCTTCACGCTTCTTGCCCGCACGGACCCGAAGACGCCCGGCGCAAAGGGCGTCTCGGCCTTCATCGTGCCGCGCGACATTCCGGGCATTTCGATCGGCAAGCCTGAAAAGAAAATGGGCCAGCAAGGCGCGCATATCTGCGACGTGATTTTCGACAATGCGCGCATCCCTGCCTCATGCCTTCTCGGCGACAAGGAGGGCAGGGGCTTCGTCACCGCGATGCAGGTTCTCGAACGCGGACGCCTGCACATCTCCGCCGTCTGTATGGGCGTTGCCGACCGTCTCGTGGAAGATTCGACCCGCTACGCCGCCGAGCGCAAGCAGTTCGGCGCTCCCATCGGCAATCTGCAGCTCGTGCAAGCCATGCTTGCCGATTCCAAGATGGAGCATTACGCCGGACGCTGCATGGTGCTCGACGCCGCAAAGCGTCGCGATGCGGGCGAAAATGTCGCAACTGAAAGCTCCTGCACGAAGCTTTTTTGTTCGGAGGCCGTGGGCCGCATTGCCGATCGGGCAGTGCAGATCCATGGCGGCGCCGGATATGTGGCTGACTACGGCATCGAGCGGCTTTACCGCGACGTGCGCATTTTCCGCATTTACGAAGGCACGAGCCAGGTTCAGCAGGTCATCATTGCGCGCAATATGCTGAAGGAAGTCGGCTGAGCTATAGTGGGTCTATGGCCACCCGCCTCGATAAGCTCACCGCCGAAATTCGCGCCTGCCGCCTGTGCCTCGAGCAGCCGGTGGGCGCGCCCCTGCCGCATCAGCCGCGCCCCGTGCTGCGCGTCTCGTCCACCGCGCGTGTCTGCATTGCCGGGCAGGCGCCGGGCACCCGCGTTCACGCATCCGGCATGCCCTTCACCGACCGCAGCGGCGACCGCTTGCGTGATTGGATGGGCGTGACGTCGGAAGAATTCTACGACGTCACGAAAGTGGCCATCGTGCCGATGGGCTTCTGCTTTCCCGGTCAGGATGCAAAAGGCGGCGATCTTCCGCCCCGCCGGGAATGTGCCCCGCGCTGGCATGGCGATCTTTTCAGCCTCATGCCCCAGATCGAATTGACCCTGCTGGTCGGGCAATATGCGCAAGACTGGCATCTTGGTGCTCGGGCGAGGAAAAACCTCACCGAAACGGTCGCCGCCTGGCGAGACTATGGCCCCGGTGCCATACCGCTGCCACATCCCTCATGGCGTAATAACGGCTGGATCAGGAAGAACCCATGGTTCGAAACGGAACTCCTGCCGGTGCTGCGCGCCAGGGTTCGCGAACTGGTCGCCACGGACGCAAAAAGGAAGGCCAGAGGCAAGGAATGACGCGCATGTTTCGATTGTTGCTGGGCTCCGCTCTCGTGGCCGCACTAAGCCTGGGCTGCGCGCCGCGCCTGATGGCAACCGGCAATCCGACATTCGAACCGCGCATCGAGAACACGAACATCGTCGCCTCGGACGGCGCCCGCCTTCCGCTCCATGTCTGGGCGGCCGGTGAGCCCCATGCGATCATCATCGGCGTTCACGGCATGAACGATTACCTCAATGCATTCGACATGCCCGGGCGCTGGTTCCAGCAGCGCGGCGTGACGCTTTATGCCTATGACCAGCGCGGTTTCGGGCGCGCGCCGGGGCGCGGCCTCTGGGCGGGCGGCGCGCGCATGGCTGACGATCTCGACGCGGTCATCCGGCTTGTGCGCAAGGAGCATCCCGACCTGCCGGTCTATCTTCTGGGCGAAAGCATGGGCGGCGGCGTCGTCATGCGCGCTTTCTCCTCGGCCAAGCCGCCGAAGGTCGACGGCGTCATTCTCGCGGCTCCCGCCGTCTGGGGCTGGCGCGAAATGAACGCGTTTTACGAGACCGTCCTCTGGATGAGCGCCCACATGCTGCCCGCCATGACCGTGACGGGGCGCGGGCTGAACATTCAGCCATCGGACAATATCGAAATGCTGAAAGCGCTGGGCCGCGATCCGCTTGTCATCAAGGAAACCCAGATCGGCACCATTTACGGCCTTGTCGAATTGATGGACGAGGCGGCAATGGCAGCGCCCCACATCGACGTGCCGGTGCTGCTGATGTATGGCGCGCATGATCAGGTGGTGCCGCCTATCCCCGTCGCCAACGCCCTGCGTACGATGCGCAATGCACATGTAAACGTCACGGCAGCGTGCTATAGTGACGGCTATCACATGCTGCTGCGCGATCTTGAACGGGAACTTGTCTGGAAAGACATAGAAGCCTGGATGGCCGATTCAGAAGTGCCTTTGCCATCCGGCGCGCAAAACCTTTCAGCCTGCGAGGCCATGTCCGCAGCCAGGTGAGTGATTAGATTACAGGCGACTTATCCGCGTTTCTCTTCGCAAGGCTGACGGTTGGTCAGATAGGAAGGAGTTAAACATGGCTAAATCTCTCATGACACATTCCGGCAATGGCGGCTCGGCCCATTTTCCCCGCGATCCTTTTCAGTCATTCCGGGAAGAAATGCTCGGGCTGATGGACCGTGCATTCGGGCGCTCCGTCGGCTTGTGGGACAGCCCCGGTCTTAGCGGCATGGCAACGATGGGCGCAAGCGACGCTATGCCCAAAATCGACATTCACGAAACGGACAAGATGATCACCTTGACGGCCGAACTTCCCGGGGTCGACGAGAAGGATGTGGATCTGAGGATTCAGGACGGCGTGCTGACGCTCAAGGGCGAGAAGCGTTATGAAAAAATGGAAGGCGAGGGTGATGCGCGCGTGATCGAGCGCAGCTATGGCAGCTTCGAACGCAGCTTCACGCTCCCCCCAGGCATCGACGATGCGAAAATCCAGGCGGCTTACGACAAGGGCATATTGAAGGTGACGTTGCCCAAACGCCCCGAGGCGCAAGCGTCGATGCGGCATATTCCAATCGGCAAGCACTGAGCGCGCCGAATATCAGCTTGCGGCTGCTGCCTCGTTTTCCGGCTCGCGTTCGGTCGGGGCGGCGGTCGCATCCTCTGATGCGCCCGGATCGGGCGGGCCGAAGCGTGCCACGAGTTCTCGTTCAATATCGGCGATGAGATCCGGCACGCTTGTCAGGTGCGGTGCTTCCGCCCGAAGGATGGAGCGGAAGAGGCGCGCCTTGAGATTGGTGAAATCCACGCCCGCTATTGCGCCGGAAGACGAGCCTGCGCTGCCAACGATGTCGACCAGCCGGTCGGCCGCATGCAGGCGGCCCCAGAGATAGTCATTCTCTCTCGCGCGCCTGCTGAAAAACGCCGCAAAGTGCCCGAGATTTCTGCCCATCAAAGTGGCCTGCGCACCGCCTTGCCGGATCGCCTTCGCATCTTCCGGGCTGATCCGGTCCACCTGCACCGTGTCCACGTCGTCGAGATCGTTCCACTTGTTGAGCGGAAGCGTCAGCACGTCGAAGAACGGAAAGCCGACATAGGCATGCATAAGTTCGAGGCGCGGCGCGAAAGGCAGATAGCTCTGCGACATGATGGCGAAGGTCTGGTCGACGATTGCATCGGCGCCAACCAGATCGAGCGCCGGTCCCATCTTCTGCACCAGCGCTTCGATCTCGGCAGGTTCGGCAACGCCATCCTCGAATATCTGGACGCACATATGCTTGATTTCCGGCGTCTGGATGCGATTTGCCGGGCGCGAGTTCAAAAGCTCAAGGCTCTCGTAAAGACTGGCCTTGAATTCGTCGAGCGCATTGGTGTGATCGGGTTCGCCCGCGCCTTCTTCATAAAGCTCGTTCAGACGCCGCACGACAAAGCGCAATCGCCTGATGCGGAAACTCAAATCGAAATCGCGCAGAAAGCGCACCCATGACGTCTGGGCCGTCGGCGTTTCGACATGACCCTGCACCCGCGTCCATTTGACGGGGAAAATATGCCGGGAATTGGCCCACGCCTCGACCGCGCGCGACAGCGCGAGATATTTGCTCGGATTGTGCGTGATGCCGCTCGTCTCGGCGATGAAGAGCGTCAATCGGTCGAGAACGGAACTGACCTTGAGCTGAATATATCCATCATAAGCATAGCCCGCTTCGACGGCGGCCTGCCCATTGGCCCTGTTTCGCCACTCGGAAAGTGTTTCCGCCGTGGGCGATATGCTCGGTTCCTCGCCAAGAAGATCGCGCACGCGTTCCGTGACATGTGGCCGTGTCGCGCCGACGACCTGACGATATTGCCGCACGCGTTCCGAAAACAGATGCACGGATTCAAGTTCGTCTCGCACCGGCTGGTTGCGAGGAATATCGGACAAGGCGCCGCGAATGGTGTGCAAAAAGCCCGGCGCCGCGCCGCCCGCTTCCAGATGGCCGCCTTCAGGATCGGGATCGATATAGACGATGCGCCGGTCCACTTCGCGATAGGCGGGCCGTCCGCGCAGGGAAGCGATGGCCTCGCCGAAAGGCTTGTTGTTGAGCACGCTTCCGTCGATGAACGAGGTCTTGACCGGATCGGCGCCCGCCGCGATGAGCGGCTTGAAGTTCGAGGCGAGAAATTCGGCGCGCGTCGGCCAGCCCTGTCGCCGCCCGACGAGAACCTCGTCTATTTCGCTGATCTGGGCGGGCGGAAAAGCGCCGGGAAAAGACGATGTCGCGCGCGCGGCGAAAACCAGCCCCGGAACATGCGCCTTGTCGAAGTCCGTGACGGTGCGCCCCGCCGTATGCTGCACATAGTCGAACTTCAGCACATGGCGATGCTCGCGCTCGCGGATCGACGGCGGATCGTGAAGGGGAATATCCTGCGTATAGCCGTAAAAATCGGTCACGGAAACGATGAGCTGCAACTTGTGCCCGACAGGCAGCAGCGAGGCACCGGCCTCCGCGCCTTCCTCCATCGCCATGCAGGCATCGAGCAGCATGGTCGTCATGATCTTGCCGGAGAAGGGCGGCTTGAACCAGCGCGACCGCGTGAACAGCAACAGCTTCTGGCGCATTTCCGCGTCCGGCGCGAATTGCGTCAACCAGCGATTGTTGATCGCCCAGAAGACCGGCTTCATGAAGAGCTTGCTCCACTTGCCGGCAATATGATCCTCGTCCATCAGCGCAAGAATGTCGGCTTGCTCGAGCCACATCTTGCGGTGCTGATCCAGCGAGAGATCATGGGCAAGCGCGCGGGCCAGAAGAACGCCATTGATGCCGCCCGCCGAAGCGCCGGCAATCGTGTCCACGAAAATGCGCAAGTCGAATGTCGTGCCGATCGCCTGAAGAAGCTCGAAGTAGACTTCTTCCGTATCGCGCTCGCGGCCATGCGCCTGGTCGAGCTCCGAATAGGTGGAGGACTGGCGGCGGAGATGATTATCCTCACCGTGATAAACGCGCGACGCGCGCACCAGCTTGAGGATCTCCTTCGTCACGCCATGCATATAGACGGCGAGCGAAACGCCGCCGTAGCACACCAGCGCGAGCCTGAGTTCCTTTTCCTTCATCGGAAGCGCCCATCTCCCTCAGGCTTGAACCGCCTGCATAGCATTTCTAGCGGTAAATGGTGAATGAACATTAACGATGATGGGTGGAAAAATCCGTCGTTTTTTACCGGCAAGCCGCAGATAGCCGCCATTGCCGCTCCATTTTTAACGATTTCGGAAAGCACCCCTTAAAACGCCGGTGGAATAATGACCTTCAACGGCGCGGAGAAAAATCCGTGCGCCGCCTTTACAAGCGTGGGCGTGCATGAGTTCTGAAGAGCATATTCGTCGCAGAGTGCTTCTTTACTGGATTTCGATGGAGGACCGCCTCTATCTATTCCGCTGTTCCTTCCCTTTGGCCCTCGCGCTGACCACCATGAGCGCGAACGGCTTCAGCAACGGCCTCGGCTGGTTTCTCGCCGCTGCCGCGCTCGACACCGGCACGCTGATCTGGCGGCGCTCCGTCAAAAAACAAATCGCCGATATCGACACGGAAAAGTGCTGGAGCGAAGCCGGACTATTCCACGTTGCCGCTGTCGGAACCTACACCATCGCAGGCTACAACTGGGTTCTGGCCGAACCGACAAGTTTCGTCGTGACCGCGGTGGTTTTCGGCGCCAGCCTGATGACGCATTGCTCCTGGGTGCCGACGATGCGCGTCTGGGCAAATCTCGTCGCGCTGACCATGCCGTTTACGCTGGTGCTGTTTGCCGCGGAGCAAGCGCAGCTTTTGAACGCAACATCTTTGGTCCTTTGCCTGATGCTGTTCGGCACTGCCGCCGTCATCATGCATTTCAACCGGCAGAAATATTTCGAAACCTTCGCACAAATTCAGGCGGAGCAGGAGCAATCCCTCCGCCTCGATCACGCCTTTGAGACGGCGGTGTTCGAAAAAACCCGCGCGGAAGAAGCAAGCCGCATGAAATCGGATTTCCTGGCGACGATGAGCCACGAGATCCGCACGCCAATGAACGCGATCATGGGGTTTTCCGATCTGCTCACACGAATGAGCAAGGAGCCCAAGACCCGCGAATATGCGCAATACATTCACGACGCTTCAGTGGGTCTTCTCACCGTATTGAACGACGTTCTCATTTTCTCGAAAATCGAGGCGCACAAGATCGAGCTTGATGTAAAGCCGCTGGAATTTTCGGCTCTCTTCGAGTCGCTTTTGTTCTGGTCGGCAAAGGCGCGCGAGAAGGGCATCAGGCTTGATATCGATCAGGGCGATATTCCGACCGACGCCTTGCTTGCCGATGAAGGGCGCTTGCGTCAGATTTTGTCGAACTTCATTTCCAATGCGCTCAAGTTCACGCCGGAAGGCGGCGCCGTGGAAGTTCGCGCGCGCGTCACGGGCCACGAGCATCGGAGCGTGCGCATCCGCTTCGAAGTGGAAGACAACGGCATCGGCTTTGCCGATGAAGTGGCGGAGCGGCTTTTCAAGCCATTCGTGCAGGCCGACGGGGAAATTTCAAAGACCTATGGCGGCACGGGTCTTGGCCTCGCTATCAGTGCAAGCCTCGTTACGCTTATGGGTGGCGAGATCGGCGCGCGCGGCAGGCCGGGGAAAGGCGCCTGCTTCTGGTTCGAGGTGCCTTTTGAACACTCCGTCGTGCCGCTTTTCCGCACGGGGTGAAGAAACAGGCGCATTGCGAGGCGCTTTTGGCCGCCACGCTTGACCCGCCATCCTTCTTTGGCGAAAACCGATCCGTTGCTGCAAAATAGCGGCGGTTTTGGCAAAGAAGGAATGGTTTGTGAGCATCGAGACGCGCAGCGAACATGTCTGCTTCGACGGCATGATGGGTTTTTACGCCCACCAATCGCAGACGACCGGCACCGACATGCGCTTTGCCGTCTTCATGCCGCCTCAGGCAAAGCAGGGCCCCGTGCCGGCATTGTATTTTCTCGCCGGGCTCACCTGCACCGAGGAAACCTTCATGATGAAGGCGGGCGCGCAGCGCCTCGCCGCGACGCTTGGACTGGCGCTCATCGCCTGCGACACGAGCCCGCGCGGGTTGAACCTGCCCGGCGAAGACGATGATTGGGACTTTGGCTCCGGCGCGGGCTTTTATCTCGACGCGACGGCGGAGCCTTGGGCCGCCAACTATCGCATGGGCACTTATGTGAACAAGGAATTGCCTGCGCTGATCGAGGCGAATTTCGCGGTGCGTGCGGGCCTGCGCGGCATTGCGGGCCACTCGATGGGCGGCCATGGCGCGCTTGTGTCGGCATTGCGAAATCCCGGCCTCTGGCAATCGGTTTCAGCTCTCGCCCCGATCTCAAATCCCGTCGCCGTACCATGGGGCGAGAAAGCATTCACCAACTACCTCGGCACCGACCGGACGACATGGGCCGAATGGGATGCGAGCCTGCTGATGCGCGCGAAACCCTTTCCCGGCCCGATCCTTGTCGATCAAGGCCTGGCCGACCAGTTTCTGACGCGCGAGCTACACCCCGAAGCGCTCGAACAAGCCGCAGCCGCCTCCGGTCAGCAACTCACCCTGCGCCGCCACGAAGGCTACGACCACTCCTACTGGTTCATCCAGACGGTTATGACCGACCACCTGAACTGGCACGCGGAGCGACTGCGCGCCGCGTGATGCGGGCGGCAAAGAAACTAAAGCTATCGGGGGAAATGGTGGGCGGTACTGGACTCGAACCAGTGACCCCTGCGATGTGAACACAGTGCTCTACCAACTGAGCTAACCGCCCTGAGGGCCGTCTATAAGCTGTGCCCATTCCGTAAGTCAAGCGGCGGACGCAGGTTATGGTTTTGAGCTTCCGAACTGGGCTTCCCGCGTTATGCTCCGGCACAGCGGCGGCGGTGGGTCGTGCGATCAACAGGGTGGGGGAGGCGATTATGGCCAATGGCGCTGGCTTGCGGGCGGTCACGACACTGATGCGGCTTGCGGGGCGCGGCGTTGCGGCAAAGCTGAGGCCGAAATCGACCGGGCCCGCGGGCGGTCCGGCGTTCGAAGCGGCAATCTCAAAGCTTCTCGCCAGTTCCACTGTCGCATCTGAAATCAGCCGGACAGCAATCCTGACGCTTGAGGCCAATGAAGCAGGCTGGGCGGCTGCGAACTTCTCCGTCGAGCCGGGCGAGGAAGTGACTGTTATTGCCGCCGGCACATTATGGGCGTCGAAGGCGCTCGATATGCGCTTCGGGCCGCGCCTTGGCATTTGGCTTCGGGCGGGCGACAACGGCACCATCGTCAAGACGCCGGGGGAAGCCGCCAGCTTGCGCATGGCGCAGGGCGGGCCGCTCTTCGTGGTGGCCAAGCCTCCGGGCGAATGGGCGGACGAGCATGGTCGTTTCGATCCGGCCTTTCCGCGGGCTGGCATCACGGGCTCTCTGAGTGTCTGCATCATCGTCTGGAAGAGCGACGCCCTGCGCGGCCTGGAAGCGCTTGCCCATGCGGGCGACTATGAAGGCCTCGTCGCTCGCGCGCTCGATCAGGCGCGCAATCCCGTGCCGACGCCGCAAGGCGCGCGCTACCTCTGGCGTCTGGGCGATGGCGATATTTATCGCGACGTGCAGGGCGAGCATGGCCGCCACATTCATTGCCACACCAATCAGGATGTCGGCATTCTGCAGTTCCCCGTCGATGTGCCGCTGACCGATACGGTGCGGCTCGTCTGGCGCTGGAAGGTGGACAAGCTGCCTTGCGACCTGCCGGAAGACATTCAGCCTACGCATGATTATCTCTCGATCGCGGTCGAGTTCGATAACGGGCAGGACCTCACCTATATGTGGTCAGGCTCGCTTGCCGAAGGCACGATCTTCCGCTGCCCCTTGCCTTATTGGGACCAGGTGGAAACGCACTGGGTGCTGCGCTCAAAGCCGGAGGAGCTGGGCCGCTGGCTCGCCGAGGATCGGCCGGTCAAGGCGGATTATGCGCGCGCCATTGGCACGCCGCCTGCGCGTATCGTGCGCGTCTGGCTCATCGCCGTCAGCGTTTTTCAGCGCGGCGAGGGGATTTGTGAATATGCCGATATCGAACTGGTCGACGGCGAGCGCAGGGTGAAAGTGGTCTAGCGCCAGCCGCCGAAATGCGCGGGCAGCAACTTTGCCAACGCGCCCGGAAATTCATCGAAGTGATCGATGATGATATCTGCACCGAGATCAGGCACAGGCACGCGCGTATAGCCGAAGCTGACGCAGATCGAGGGGATGCGCGCATTTTTCGCCGCGTCGATATCGGCCTCGCTGTCGCCGACCATGATCGTTGTCGCGGGATCGCCGGACAATTGCCGCACCGCCTCGAAAAGATGTTCGGGATCGGGCTTTTTGACGGCAAGCGTGTCGCCGCCGATGACGACCGGGAAATAGTGATCGATGCGTAGCTGCGCCAGAAGCTGACGCGACAAACTCTCGACCTTGTTGGTGCAGACGGCAAGGCCGATGCCCGCATCGTTGAGACGCGCCAGCAGCGGCTCGACGCCCGGCCAGAGCTTGGTGTGGTCGGCGATATGCGCGCTGTAATAGGCGATGAATTCGTTGAATGTCTGGTCGAGCAGGGCCTCGCTTGCAGGCTCGCCCGTTTCGGCAAATCCGCGCTCCATCAAAAGCCGCGCGCCGCCACCGACCAGATGTCGCACGCGCGTTTCCGGCACGCGGGACCGCCCATGCTGCGTGAGCACGGCATTCATGGTCTCGCACAGGTCGCCCGCCGTATCGGCCAGCGTACCGTCAAGATCGAAAAGGAGAGTGGCGCGCGTCATCTGAACCGGAAATTTTGAAGAGACACCTGCATGTTGTCTCGCATGTGGCTCAGAAGCTTGCAAGCCGCTCCTGCAGGCGTGATTTCGCCGCAGGCCATTCTTCGCGAATGATCGAGAAATAGACCGTGTCGCGCACATGCCCGTCCGGCAGCACCATGTGACGGCGGAAAACACCTTCGCGTGTCGCGCCAAGTTTTGCGATGGCCGCTTGCGAACGCAAATTGCGCGCATCCGTTTTAAGCTCGATGCGGTTAAGGCCCAGCGTCTCGAAGCCATGGGCCAGCAGCATGAATTTGCAGGCCGGGTTGATCGCGCTCGCCCAGGCGGATGGCGCATACCACGTGCCGCCGATCTCGACGCGCAAGTCGTGCGCGGCAATGTTGAGATAGCGTGTCGAGCCGACAATCTTATCGTCACCAAGCCGCCGCACGACCCAGATGGATTCCCGATGCGCCTGCTCCAGTTTCAGCGACATGTCGAACCAGCGATCGAACCCACCTGCGGAACTGTCATAGGGCAGATAGCGCCAGATGACGGGGTCGGCGCCTGCCGCGGCAAGCCCCGCCCGATGCGTCTCTGCCAGCGGTTCAAGCGCGACGCCGAAAGCCGTGAGCGGAACGGCGCGAATGTCGGGAGTGGTCATGATGTCCTCTGATGGCGGGCGGCTGTTTCTACCCTCGCCGATGCGCGGGCGAAAGAACCACTTTTCAATCCGGTAGGGAGCAGATTTTTGCGCGAGGCCGAATGGCATGGTCGCGCGGCGCGAATTTTTGCGACATACTTCTTCCATGAGTGTGCTCACGAGATACCAGACGCGCATGGCATGGCCCGATCAGGATGAAAGTTTGATCGCGCGCCTCAAGGTCGTCTGTTGGCGTGAGGCCTATCCGGGCATTCTTCCGCAGCCCCTTCTCGATGAGCTGAGCGTCAGCCGCTCGAAGATGGAATGGGCGCGCGGGCTTCACGAAGGCATTGCCTGGATCGCCGAGCAGGCGGGCGAACCCGTCGGTTTCGGCCATGTGCGGGACGCGGAAGTCACCACGCTTTATGTGCGCAAGCACGATCATCGCCACGGCGTCGGCCGCGAGTTGCTGTCGCATTGTTTTGACGAGATCGCCTGCCTTGGCCATGCGGGCGCGCATCTCTGGGTGCTGGAGAAAAACACCGCCGCGCGTGCCTTCTATGAGCGCCTCGGCGGGCGCATGACGGCGCGGCGTCCGGTCGGCTTTCCGCGCTGGCCCCATATCATGGAAGTGCGTTACGACTTCGCGCTGGATCGCTAGTCAGCGGCGCGCGCGTTTTCCCGGCCCCATTCGCCCATGCCGATCAGCGTCGTGCGATAGCATTCCAGCGCATTGCGGATCACATTGTCGTGCCAGGATTTGCGGCGCGGCGCATAGTCCTCGCGAATTTCTTCGAAATATTGCTGCGTGTCCGGCGCGTCGAAACCGCTCTCAAAACGCAGCCAGCGTTCCAGCAGCGAGGCGCGGATTGCCTTGGCAGGGCTTGGCTTGTGAAGCGCTGAGCGAAACTCGATGACAGCGCCCGCAAAGCGCGCATGCGAGGCGAGCTGCGCCTCAAGCCCCCAGAACATGATGCCGCGCCGCGAAGGCCGCTTGGAGCCCCACATGGCGTTGACGGTTGCCGGATCGAGAGCTTCGCGTCCCCACCAATGCGCCGCGCGCGCAAACTCCGCGCTGGCAGGATTGGAAAAACACAGATGGATCAATTCGCCATCGCCTGCCGGGCCTGAATGCCAGTCGATGAAACCGACGCGCGCGGCTTGCGAAAGTTCGCTCGCCACGATCTGGCTCATGATCGTGTTCGACCATTCAGGCGCAAGTCCGCCATAGTGATAGCCGTCAGGATGTGTGTACTGGCCGCGGCTCATCGCATCTTCGAGCGCCCATTGTCCGTGGAGTTCAACGAAGCGCGCCCCCGCCGCCAGCATCCTGTGCATGGCAGGCTCGTCCAATGTTTTGGGGCAGAGGAAGCGATGCAACTCGTCATAGAGCGGGTTGTCGGGATGCTCGGCGCTATGGTCGAGGAAATTGCGATTGATATCGACGTTGTTTTCGGTGCCGCGCAGGCCCCAGGCAAAGCCGAAGGGATTGACCGCGTGAACGAGCAGCGCCGCCGTGTCGCGGGGCAGGTCCATCGGGCCGCACGTCGTCATCCATGCAAGCTGCGCCGCCGATCCCGCAAAACCCTCCGCGCCATGCGTGCCGCACGTATTGAGCAGCACGCTTGTCGCATCGGCAGGCCCGAACCAGGCCGTGTCGAGACAAAGCGTCGCGCCGCCGGGCCCTTTGGCAAGGGGGTTTTCATAGGTCTGAATACGCGCGCCGGCCTGTGTCGCCGCTTCGAGAAAGCGTGAACGGGCCTCGTCATAGGTTTCAGAGAAGAATTTCCCAGCGTCCATTTGAGGATAGTCGGTCCTTGGCGGTCTTTTTAAACGTCCCGGCGAGTGCTACTTAATAACCTCGCATGCCGGAATGCGAAATGCCCCCCCCGAACGGCCATAAGTCTGCCCAAAGGACAATATCATGAAACTCGTCGCGCGCCTGAAGGACCAGAGCCTTTTGAAGACCCAATGCTATATCGACGGCAAATGGGTCGGGGACAATGCAACCGGCATCAAGGTTACAGACCCTGCGACGGACGAGGTTATTGCAACCGTTCCCTCGCTCGGCCAGAAGGAAACGCGCACTGCGATTGAAGCGGCCCATCGCGCGCAGAAGGATTGGGCGAAGCGCCCGGCGAAAGAGCGCTCGCAGATTTTGCGTCGCTGGTTCGATCTGATGATGGCAAATCAGGACGATCTCGCCGCGATCCTGACTGCGGAGCAGGGCAAGCCGCTTGCCGAAGCAAAAGGCGAGATCGCCTATGCGGCCGGTTTCATCGAATTCTATTCCGAAGAAGCAAAGCGCGTTTACGGCAGCATCGTGCCGTCGCCTTCGGCAGATCGGCAGATCGTCGTTCTGAAGCAGCCGATCGGTGTTTGCGCCGCAATTACGCCGTGGAATTTTCCCGCCGCCATGATCACGCGCAAGGCAGGCCCCGCGCTTGCCGCAGGCTGCACCATGGTCGTGAAGCCCGCCTCGCAGACGCCGCTCTCGGCTTTTGCGCTGGCAGAGCTTGCGGATCGGGCAGGCGTGCCCAAGGGCGTCTTCAGCGTCATCACCGGCAAGGCTGGCGAGATCGGCACCGAGATGACGACGAGCGACCTCGTGCGCAAGGTGACATTCACCGGCTCGACCGCAGTCGGCAAGAAGCTGATGGAGCAATCGGCATCGACCGTCAAAAAGGTCGGGCTGGAGCTTGGCGGCAATGCGCCCTTCATCGTTTTTGACGATGCGGATATCGACGCGGCGGTCGAAGGCGCTATCGGCTCCAAATTCCGCAACACGGGCCAGACCTGCATCTGCACCAATCGTTTTCTGGTACAGGACGGCGTCTATGACGCATTTATCGAGAAGCTCGCCGCCAAGGTGAAAGTCATGAAGCAGGGCGATGGCTTCGAGGAAGGCGTGGTGCAGGGCCCGCTGATCGATATGGCTGCCGTCGAAAAGGCGGAAGAGCATGTCGCGGACGCCATTGCAGGCGGCGCGCGCGTCGTGGTCGGCGGCAAGCGCAGCAAGCTCGGTCATTCATTCTACGAGCCGACCGTCATTGCCGATGCAAAGCCGTCGATGAAGGTGGCGAAGGAAGAAACCTTCGGCCCCGTCGCGCCTGTCTTCCGTTTCAAGACGGAAGAAGAAGCCATTGCGCTTGCAAACGATACGCCCTTCGGCCTCGCATCCTATTTCTACAGCCGCGACATTGGCCGCGTCTGGCGCGTTGCGCAGGCGCTCGAAGCGGGCCTTGTCGGCGTCAATGCCGGATTGATTTCCACCGAGGTCGCGCCTTTCGGCGGCGTCAAGGAATCCGGCATCGGCCGCGAGGGTGGGCCCTGGGGCATGGAAGATTTTCTTGAAGTGAAATACGTGGCGATGGCGGGGCTTTGACGTTCATGACTGGCGATAATCAGAAACAGGCGGCCGCTCGTCGCGCCCTCGACTTTGTCGAAGACGGCATGAAGCTCGGTATCGGCACCGGCTCGACGGCGGAAGAATTCGTGAAGCTGCTGGCCGAGCGCGTGGCGGGCGGACTCAAGGTGATCGGCGTGCCGACATCGGAGCGCACGGCGGCGCTGGCGAAAAAGCTAGGCGTGCCGCTTTCCAACCTCGACGACACGCCCCATCTCGATCTGACGATTGACGGCGCGGATGAACTCGACAGTCAGTTGCGTCTCATCAAGGGCGGCGGCGGTGCTTTGCTACGCGAAAAGATCGTCGCCACCTCGTCGGATCGCATGATCGTCATCGTCGATGCATCGAAAGTCGTGAAGACGCTTGGCGCCTTTCCCTTGCCCATCGAGGTGATCCCCTTTGGCGCGGTTTCAACGGCAGCCGCCATTGCGAAAATCGCAAGCATCTATGATTGCCACGGAAAGATCGCGCGGCGTTGCGACAGCTATGGCGAACCCTTTTTCACCGATTCCAACAACTTCATTTTTGACTGCGACTTCGGAAAAATTCCGGATCCGGACAGTTTGGCGCGCGAACTGAACCTGATCCCCGGTGTTGTCGAGACGGGGCTGTTCATCGGAATTGCGACGCACGCTCTTGTGGGAACACCCACGGGTGTCGATATGATAGAGCCGAAATAGAGCGGAGCGATAAATGACGAAGGCATATGACTACGATCTTTTTGTGATCGGTGCGGGCTCCGGCGGTGTGCGCGCAAGCCGTATCGCGGCGGCTCACGGCGCGCGGGTCGCGGTCGCTGAGGAGTATCGTGTCGGCGGCACTTGCGTCATTCGCGGCTGCGTGCCGAAGAAACTCTTCGTCTATGCCAGTCAGTTCTCTGAAGAATTCGAAGACGCCGAAGGCTATGGCTGGACGGTCGGTGAAACGAGCTTTTCCTGGGCGAAGCTTCTCGCGAACAAAGACCGCGAAATAGATCGCCTGAACGGCATCTATATCCGCAATCTCGAAAATTCCGGGGTCAAGATTTTTCAGTCCCGCGCGGTTCTGAAAGACGCGCATACCGTCCACCTCGTCGCCGAAGACCGTGATGTGACGGCGGACAAGATACTCATCGCGACTGGCGGAACGCCGTTCAAGCCGGCCAGCGTACCCGGCATCGAACACGCGATCACATCCAACGAGGCATTCCATCTCGACGAACTGCCGAGCCACGGCATCGTCGTCGGCGGTGGCTATATCGCGGTCGAATTCGCAGGCATCTTCAATGGCCTTGGTGTCGAGACGACGCTCATGTATCGCCGCGAAAAAATCCTGCGCAATTTCGACGAGGATCTGCGCGACGGGTTGATGGAAGAGATGCAGAAGAAGGGCGTCGATCTTCGCGTCAACACCGACATCGCCTCGATCGAGCGCAAGGGCAAGACGCTCATTGCGACGTTGAGAGATGGCAGCACCATCGAAACCGGCTTCATCATGTATGCGACGGGCCGCGTGCCGAATTCTCACGGGCTTGGACTTGAAGAGCTTGGCGTGAAGCTGAAGAAGAACGGCGCGATTGAGGTGGATCCCTTCTCGCAAACGCATGTGCCCAACATCTATGCGGTCGGCGACGTCACCGACCGCGTCGCGCTGACGCCGATTGCGATCCGCGAAGGCCAGGCTTTTGCCGAGACGGTATTCAACAACAACCCGATTGCCGTCGATCACTCGATCATCCCGACGGCAGTTTTCTCACAGCCCGAACTCGGCACAGTCGGCCTTTCCGAGCACGAGGCGCGGGAGAAATTCGGCGATGCCAATGTCGACGTCTACAAGACGAGCTTCCGGCCCATGAAGCACACCATGACCGGGCGTCACGAAAAGACCTTCATGAAGCTCGTCGTGGATGCAAAGACCGACAAGGTGCTCGGCGTTCACATGATGGGGTCCGGCTCCGGCGAAACGATCCAGACGGTCGGCATCGCCGTCACCTTCGGTGCGACCAAAAAGCAGTTCGACCAGACGGTCGCCGTCCACCCGACTGCCGCCGAAGAACTGGTGACGCTGAAACAGAAATGGGCGCCACCTGCGGCCAAAGCGGCGGATTAACCGCGTTTTCGCCTATGGCTAGTCCCTTCAAGGGCTTAGGCTTCCCTCTGGAACCATTGTGGATTATAAACCACGCTTCCATATAAGGAGCGGGCGCGGGCCGGGCGAAAGCTTGGCCGCATACGCTCATTCGCGCGTTTCGGCGCGCTTCCTGGAGTGAGACCTATGGCGGAGAGCTGGACACCGGATAGCTGGCGGGCAAAACCTGCAAAGCATCTGCCCATTTACCCGGACGCGGCGGCACTGACGGCTGTCGAGGCCCGTTTGCGCTCTTATCCGCCGCTGGTTTTTGCAGGTGAGGCGAGAAGGCTGAAGAGCGATCTTGCCGAAGTTTGCGAAGGCCGTGCGTTTCTGCTCCAGGGCGGCGACTGTGCCGAAAGCTTTGCCGAATTCTCTGCCGACAATATTCGCGACACGTTCCGCGTGTTGCTGCAGATGGCCGTTGCGCTGACCTTCGCTGCCGCTTCGCCGGTCGTGAAAGTGGGCCGCATCGCCGGCCAGTTCGCCAAGCCGCGTTCCGCGCCTGAAGAAACGATCGACGGCGTGACGCTGCCGTCCTATCTCGGCGACAATATCAACGGCATCGAGTTCACCTCGGAAGCGCGTGTGCCCGATCCGGACCGGCTTCTGCGCGCCTATTCGCAGTCGGCATCGACGCTGAACCTCATCCGCGCTTTTGCGACCGGCGGCTATGCCGATCTCGATTTCGTGCATCGCTGGAATCTGGGTTTCGTCGCCGACAGCCCGGAAGGCGCGCGCTATGAGGAGCTTGCGAACCGCATCACCGAAGCGCTCGACTTCATGCGCGCTTGCGGCATCGACAGCGCAACGCAGCCGCAGCTCCACACGACGGATTTCTATACGAGCCACGAGGCGCTTCTGCTCGGCTACGAGCAGGCGATGACGCGCATCGACTCGACCACGGGCGATTGGTACGACACCTCCGCTCACATGCTCTGGATCGGCGACCGCACGCGTCAGCCCGACCACGCGCATGTCGAGTTCCTGCGCGGCGTGAAGAACCCGCTCGGAATGAAGTGCGGTCCCTCGCTTGATCCGGAAGAGCTGATCCGCCTCACCGATATTCTGAACCCGAAGAACGAGCCGGGGCGTCTGACGCTCATCTGCCGCTTCGGTTCCGAGAATGTCGAAAAGCACCTGCCGGCCCTGATCCATGCAATCCAGCGCGAAGGCAAGAAGGTCGTCTGGTCTTGCGATCCGATGCATGGCAACACGATCAAGGCGTCGAACGGCTACAAGACGCGCCCCGTCGATCGCGTGCTGAAGGAAGTGCAAGCCTTCATGGCCGTGCATAGCGCCGAAGGCACACATGCGGGCGGCGTCCATTTCGAGATGACCGGCCAGAACGTCACCGAATGCATCGGTGGCGCGCAGGCGATCACCGAAACCGATCTCGCCGACCGCTACCCCACGCATTGCGACCCGCGCCTCAACGCCAGCCAGGCGCTTGAACTCGCCTTCCTCGTTGCCGACG
>NZ_JBASBH010000114.1:0-13908 GCF_049651025.1 Parvibaculum sp.
CGGCAAGACCTTTGAGGTGCCCAAGTTGGACGATCACGTCCTGCCCATCGGCAAGGCGCGCGTTTTGAAAGAGGGTAAGGATGTAACGCTCGTTTCGCACAGCCACGGACTGACCTACTGTCTGGACGCAGCAGCAATGCTTGAAGCTGAAGGCATTGATGTAGAAATTATCGATCTGCGAACGCTCCGCCCGCTCGACATTGATACCATTATTGCCTCTGTGAAGAAGACAAACCGTCTCGTGACTGTGGAAGAGACATGGCCGGTTTGTGGTATCGGCGGTGAAATCGCGGCGCAAGTGCAGGCACAGGCTTTCGATTGGCTCGACGCGCCGATCCTTCGCGTGACGCAAAAAGACGTGCCGATGCCCTACGCGGCAAACCTTGAAAAGCTTGCGCTTCCCAGCGCCGAAGAAGTGGTGGAGGCGGTGAAAGCCGTCTGCTACCGCTAGCGGAGGGCCAGGACATGCCGATAAACATTCTGATGCCCGCCCTTTCGCCAACGATGGAAGAGGGGACGCTCACCAAATGGCTGGTGAAAGAGGGGGACGATGTACGCTCCGGCGATGTTATCGCCGAGATCGAAACTGATAAGGCGACGATGGAAGTTGAAGCCGTCGATGAGGGCAAGATCGCGAAAATCATCGTCCCGCAGGGTACGGAGAATGTGAAAGTCAACGCGGTTATCGCGATCATCGTAGAGGAGGGTGAGGACGCAAGCGCTGTTAAGGTGATGTCATCTGAGAAGAAAGCGACGCTGCAAACCAGGACTGAAGCGTTGCCCCATAAGGAGCTGAAGGCTGCTCCGGCAGAAGTTGCGAAGCCTACAGCAAGCGCAGAGCGTGTCTTTGCGTCGCCGCTAGCCCGCCGTGTTGCCAAAAATAAGGGAGTTGATCTGGCGACCGTGCAAGGCTCAGGTCCACGCGGGCGCATTATTTTAGCCGATGTTGAAAAAGCAAAGCCTGGAGCGGCGACGCCTCGCGCAGCTACCCTAGATGTAGCCGCTGCTACCGTTGCTTCGGCGATCGATCCGCGCGCCTTTTATGAGAAAGATAGTTACGACGAAATTCCGCTCGATGGTATGCGCAAGACGATTGCGCGTCGCTTGACTCAGGCGATGCAGGAGATCCCGCACTTCTATCTCACCATCGACTGCGAACTCGACGACCTTCTGCGTATCCGCAAGGATTTGAATGCAAAATCGACCGATGGCGTGAAGCTTTCCGTTAATGACTTCATCATCCGCGCCGCAGCATTGGCGTTGGTGAAGGTGCCCGCAGCAAACGTGAGTTTCGCTGGAACGGCACTGCTGAAGCATAAGCACGCCGATATTGGCATTGCGGTCGCGATTGATGGCGGCCTCATCACCCCGATTATCCGTCATGCCGAAACCAAGGGACTTGCGGAAATTTCAGCGGAAGCAAAGTCGCTGGCCGAACGTGCCCGTATAAAAAAACTGAAGCCGCAAGAGTTCGAGGGCGGAAGTTTTTCGATTTCGAACCTCGGAATGTTCGGCATCAAATCGTTCACCGCCGTCATCAATCCGCCGCAGGCAGCAATCCTCGCGATCGGCAAGGGAGAAGAGCGGCCGGTTGTGAAGAACGGTAAGCTCGAAATCGCCACGGTAATGACCGTGACCATGTCTTGCGATCATCGAGCCATTGATGGCGCGCTTGGCGCAACATTCCTTGATGCCTTCAAGGGCTTTGTCGAATATCCGCCGTCGATGCTGCTGTGAGGAAGTAAGAGATGGCTGAAACCAGTTATGATCTTGTCGTTATCGGCTCGGGCCCCGGGGGCTATGTCGCGGCGATCCGCGCCTCACAGCTTGGCCTCAAAGTGGCAATCGTCGAGCGCGAGGCATTGGGCGGCATCTGTCTGAACTGGGGCTGCATTCCAACGAAGGCACTGCTTCGCTCTGCCGAGATTTATCAGACGCTGCATCGTCTCGAAGAATTTGGTCTGAAGGCAGACAATATAGGATTCGACGCCGACGCCATCGTAAAGCGAAGCCGCGAGGTCGCGGGGCAGTTATCTGCTGGCGTCAAATTTCTGATGAAGAAAAACAAGATCCACGTTCACGAAGGAACGGCAAAACTGGCTGGCGTGGGGCGCGTCTCTGTTGATGGGAAGTCAGGACACACAGAGATAGCTGCCAAAAACATTGTTCTTGCGACAGGTGCGCGGGCGCGCACGCTTCCCGGCATCGAGCCTGACGGAAAACTCATCTGGACTTATCGAGAAGCCATGGTGCCTGCGGCCATGTCCAAATCCCTGCTCGTCATCGGCTCAGGCGCAATCGGTATCGAATTTGCGAGCTTTTATCGTGCCTTCGGGGTTGAGGTGACGGTCGTCGAAGTCATGGATCGCATTCTGCCCGTCGAGGATGCCGAAATCTCAGCCTTTGCAGCCAAAGCATTCAAGAAGCAGGGCATGAAGCTATTGGTTTCCGCCAAAGTTGAGAAGCTTGAGAAAGGGAACGACAGCGTCACGGCGACGATCGTGATGAAGGATGCAAAAACGGAAACAATCACCGTTGAGCGCGTTATCTCGGCAGTAGGCATCACCGGCAACGTCGAAAATATGGGACTCGAAGATGTCGGCGTAAAAATCGAAAGAGGCCATGTCGTGGTCAACGAATGGTTGGAGACGGGTGTGAGTGGCATCTATGCAATAGGCGATCTCGTCGGCGCCCCTTGGCTTGCGCATAAGGCAAGCCATGAAGGTGTATTGGCGGCTGAGCGCATTGCGGGTGTGAAGGGTCTTCACCCGCTGGACGTTACCAAAGTACCAGGTTGCACCTATTCGATGCCTCAGATCGCGAGCGTAGGCCTTACCGAAGCCAAGGCGAGGGAGGGTGGGCGCGAGGTGAAGGTCGGCCATTTCCCCTTCATCGGCAATGGCAAGGCAATCGCGCTGGGGGAGCCGGAAGGGCTGGTAAAAACAATCTTTGACGCAAAGACCGGAGAACTTCTAGGTGCTCACATGATTGGCGCGGAAGTGACAGAACTCATCCAGGGTTATACCGTTGCCAAATCACTGGAGACGACGGAAGGCGAGTTGATCAACACGATTTTTCCGCACCCGACCTTGAGCGAAACCATGCACGAGTCCGTGCTTGACGCCTTTGGCCGCGCGCTTCACATGTAACAAAAGCGCGCAATGATCGAAATTCTCGCCAGTCCGGAAAATTGGGCCAGTCTATTGACGCTCACGGTCCTTGAGATTGTGCTTGGCGTAGATAACATCATTTTTCTTGCGATCCTTGCCTCCCGTCTCCCAAAAGAAAAACAGAAACTCGGTCGTCGCTTAGGCCTCGGCGCGGCGCTGATGACGCGCCTTGCGTTGCTTGCCTCAATCGCCTGGATTGTGACGCTCAACGATCCTGTCATCATGATCGGAGATTTCGGCCTTTCCTGGCGGGATGTTATTCTGTTCGTTGGCGGACTATTTCTTCTCGCAAAGGCCACGCTGGAAATCCATCACGAGGTGGAGGGCGACGACGATGGGAAGGAAGTGGGCGCGTTAAAAGCGACCCTCTGGGTGGTGGTGCTTCAAATTGCGGTCATCGACATTATTTTCTCGCTCGATACGGTGATGACGGCCGTTGGCATGTCCGACCACTTTGAGATCATGGCGACTGCCGTTGTCGCCGCAGTCATCGTCATGGTCTTCGCTGCAGAGCCCATTGCTCATTTCGTTGAAGAGCATCCGACCGTGAAAATGTTGGCACTGAGCTTTTTGATCCTTATCGGCGTCTCTCTGATCGCCGATGCGATGCATTTTCACATCCCGAAAGCCTATCTCTACTTTGCCGTCGCGTTCTCGATTGGTGTGGAATCGCTCAATCTCTGGGCGAAAAATCGTCGGATCTAGGCAAAAAAACCGGTAGCGATTGTTTAACTGTCTTGCCTCGATAGTACTTCAGGAGGTGTGAAAATGCTGACTGATCTAGGGCCGCAGCTGGACGCGAATGCCGTCGACTATCAAGTCACGGAAGTAGACACACCTATTCACCCGAAAAATCAGGCTTTGCTCGTCTATTGGCGCAGCAAGGCTGATGCGGAGGGGATCGTCCATCGTCGCGATGTTGATCCCGTCGATCTCAAGAAGGTTCTGGGCGGCATGTTCATTGTCGAACCCGTCGACGATGGCGCAGACTTGCTCTATCGCCTGGTCGGCTCCCAGAACGAACGCCGCCTTGGCATGAAGTGCATGGGGCGTCGCTTTACGCAATGCTACGCCGCTGGCATGGCTGCCGAGCAGATTGCCTTTCATGCGCGTGTCTTTGCGAGCGGTAAACCTGCATTTTTGCGAGGCCGCTTGCTTGGTCTCGATCTCGAATATGTAAATTTCGAAGCCAGCTATCTACCGATCCGAGCCGAAAGCGGTGGCCATCAAATGCTGGGCGGTATGTACGATCTCGCCGAGCCAGCATAAGGTAGAGCTTGTCCGGCATATGGACTGAATCAGGATTCAGAGACATTTGCTTGAAGCGCCCAGAACGTCTATCCATGTACTGAGTGGGGCGACTGCGAGCGACACAATTCATGGCGACGATTATCGACACATTGCAAGATGGCGGAGCGGCTCCCGTAAAGCCGCGCGCGCGCCATCCTGAAAAAGCCAACCGACCCGACACGCCTGTTCTCCGCAAGCCGGATTGGATCAAGGTCAGGGCGCCGGGTTCACCCGTTTATGCAGAGACAAAACAGATCGTTCGCGAAAACAATCTCGTGACGGTCTGCGAAGAAGCGGGTTGCCCCAACATTGGTGAATGTTGGTCGAAGAAACACGCGACCATGATGATCATGGGCGACACCTGCACGCGGGCTTGTTCCTTTTGCAATGTGAAGACCGGGCTGCCCCGCGCGCTGGATCCGCATGAGCCGGAAAATGTTGCGACCGCAATAGCGAAACTCGGACTGAAGCACGTCGTCATAACGTCCGTAGACCGGGACGACCTTGCCGATGGGGGCGCGCAACATTTCGTTGAAGTCATTCAGGCCATCCGTCGCCGTTCTCCCGGCACGACGATTGAGATATTGACGCCTGATTTTCTTCGCAAGGAAGGCGCGCTTGAAAAGGTTGTGGCAGCGAAGCCGGATGTTTTCAATCACAACCTTGAAACGGTTCCGCGCCTCTATCTGAATATCCGCCCTGGCGCGCGCTATTTTCATTCGGTCCGTTTACTTCAGCGCGTGAAGGAGCTGGACCCGACCATCTTTACGAAGTCGGGGATCATGGTCGGCCTCGGAGAGACGCGCGATGAAGTGCTGCAGGTGATGGACGACATGCGTTCGGCCAACATCGATTTTCTGACTATAGGTCAGTATCTCCAGCCGACGCGCAAGCACGCGGCGGTCGATCGTTTCGTTACGCCGGATGAATTCAAGTCTTTCGAGGTCGTTGCGAGGACGAAGGGTTTCCTCCTTGTTTCGTCGAGCCCGTTGACGCGCTCTTCCTATCACGCGGATGAAGATTTCGCCCGGCTCCGCGCCGCTCGCAACGCACTACACGCCAGCCGATAAGCATGACTGCTGCCCATCAAACACGCGATGTGCCTTACACGGCCGACGAGATGTTTTTGCTCGTCGCGAGCATTGATCTCTATCCCACCTTTTTGCCGTGGTGCGCCGGTGCGCGTATTCGAAAACGCGAGATGGATGGCGAACAAGAGGTCCTGACAGCCGACCTCATTGTTGCTTATAAGGTTTTCCGTGAACAGTTTACCAGCCGCGTCGTTCTGGATAAGGCGGAGTGCGTTATCGATGTGCACTACGTGCAAGGGCCGTTCAAGTATCTGGCTAATAAATGGCGATTTGAGCCGTTAGCGGAAGGCGGCTCGCGCATTCATTTCTTCATCGATTTTGAGTTTCGCAGCGTGACATTGCAGAAGCTGATGAATGGCGTCTTCTCCAAAGCCTTCACCCGCATGATGCAAGCCTTCATCGATCGCGCGGAAGATGTATACGGGACCCAGAAACCAATCGTCGCTGTTGAGTAGTTCCGGCGATCACATCCATCCGCGGATCTTGAACCAGACAAGTGGAATGATTGTGCCCAATGCGATAAGGCCAAGTCCCCACGGATAGCCCCAGGCCCATTCCAGTTCCGGCATGTGTCGAAAATTCATGCCGTACATGCTTGCGATGAGTGTCGGTGGAATGCCCGCAACGGACACGATCGTCAGCACTTTGAAGATATTGTTCTGTTCGATGTTGATGAGCCCAAGTGTTGCATCGAGCAAAAGCTGAACCTTGTTCGTGAGGTGGACCTCATAGTCGTTGAGCGACATGGCGTCTTGCCTGAGCGTCTTCAAATGAGGTTTGACCTCTTCGGGTAGCCACTCATCGGCAAGGCCGGTGATGTAGGGTATCATGCGGCTGACACCCAGAAGACTGTCGCGAATGGTTGATGCCAGGTCGCCCGCGCGACCGATGCGGCGCAGAAGGGCGCGCATGTCCGCGTTTTCGCGGTTGGCGCCGCGCATGGCACCCGATTTTTTCAGATTTTCGCGAAAGACGCGCTTCGATGTCGCGTCGAGATCGGCGCCGACGCCTTCGAGAACGTCGGCCATGCGGTCGACAACGGCATCGAGAAGGCCGACCAACACTCCAGCGCTCGACTGATGTACGGCTTCGGGCTTTGCAGCGCGATCATGAAATGATTTGAATGCGCTCAGTTCTGCGAAGCGGATTGTGATCAACCGTTTCCGTGTTAGTACAAAACCAACAGGTGTCACTTCCGGAAATCCAGATGTGGCCTTGGAGACCAGAGGCGTACTCATGAAGAGTGCGCCATTTTCTGTATAAAGACGGCTTGAACTTTCGATCTCCGTCAGGTCGTCGAAGGTCGGAAGCGATAGGCCGGCTACCTTCTCGACATACGAGACTTCTTCTGCGCCGGGTTCAATCAAATCGATCCAGATTACGTCGTCGGCGATTGTCGGCGAGGTGAGATCGTTGATGATCTCACCGGACTTTCCCGCGCATTCATGAAAAATGAGCATGCGTCAGTAAAAACCGTCTATGCGTTCGCTGCCGCGCAAAATATATGCGTTGCCGAACCCATCGTAACATTGCTGAGCGCTCCAATGCGCCATGCGCCCATCTCCTGTTGGCCCATCGCGCACGACCTTATGGCAAGGGCGACCGTCTTTCGGCGGATCGCCATCGAACGGTCCTCTACCAACAAATAGTGGCGGGCCATCATAGAAGGGTCCGGTCGACAATGCGTCGCCGACCGTCAATCCTGCTGCTTGCGCAACAGGAAGCGGAAGAGTGAGGCTCATTAAGGCGATGAGCAATGAGAGCTTCTTCTTCATGGATGAAATCCTACACCCGCGTACTCACCAATGACCAGTATTCGCCATGGAGGCCCAAGGCTCTTTTTGTGCGAGAGGTGCGCCTTTCTGGAGCAGTTCAATCGACACGTTGTCGGGCGAGCGCACGAAGGCCATGCGACCGTCACGAGGCGGGCGATTTATGGTGACGCCACCTTCCATCAGTCGTTCGCATGTCGCGTAAATATCTTCGACCTCATAGGCAAGGTGGCCGAAATTTCGGCCTTCGCCGAGTTCCTCCGGGTCCCAGTTGTGTGTGAGTTCGATTTGGGCTTCGCTCTGGCCGGGGGCGGCGAGGAAAACGAGGCTGAAGCGGCCTTCTTCGATGTCGAAACGACCGAGATTTTCCAGGCCGAGCTTGTTGCAAAAGAAGTCGAGGGACTTGTCCAGATCGCTGACGCGGACCATCGTATGCAGGTATTTCATGACGTGCCTCCTAGGATTCGGGGCATGATTCACTAAAGGGTGGGTCACGTCAAAGTGTGTGAAAACGAGTGGGAGATTGAGCGATGGCGAGCGATTTCAAGCGAGAGATTGAGCGAGCCTCGAGAGTGGTGGTCTTTACGGGTGCGGGGATCAGCACGGAATCGGGGATACCCGATTTTCGCTCACCCGGGGGTATCTGGACAAAGATGTCCCCGATCAATTTCGACGACTTTCTCCGCTCGCCGGAAATGCGCCGGGAGGCGTGGAGGCGCAAGTTCGAGATCGACAAGACCCTGATCGGCGCGGAGCCGAACAAGGGACATATGGCGGTCGCCAAGCTGGTCGATACCGGTAAGGTCACCCACGTCATCACGCAGAACATCGACAACCTGCACCAAAACTCCGGGGTGCCGGCGGGGAAGGTGATCGAGCTTCATGGCAATGGAACTTATGCCAAGTGCCTCGGTTGTGGATTGCGCCATGAGCTGGAAGAGGTGAGGGTGCTTTACGAGAGGAGCGACGAGCCGCCTGCCTGCCGCGTTTGTGACGGCATTCTGAAATCGGCGACGATCTCTTTCGGGCAGGCAATGCCGGAGGAGGAGATGCGCCGGGCGGAGGAGGCGACGCTTGCTTGCGATCTGTTCCTTGCGATCGGTTCGTCCTTGCAGGTCTATCCGGCGGCGGGATTTCCGATCGTCGCAAAGCGCAACGGCGCGAGGTTGATCATCCTCAATCGCGAGCCGACGGAACTTGACGAGATTGCGGACCTTGTCATTCACGATGAGATCGGCCCGACGCTCGCGCCGCTGGTCATGCTGAACTAAACTTTTTCGTTCTTCTGTGTCAGCATTCGTGCTGAACACCTCACCGGGAGAGAACATGAGTTCGGATAAAAAGACGCCGTGGTGGCAAGGCGCGACCGTTTATCAAATTTATCCGCGTAGCTTTTGCGACACGAATGGCGACGGTGTCGGCGACCTGAAGGGCATCGAGCGCAAGCTGGACTATGTGGCTTCGCTTGGCGTCGACGCGATCTGGCTTTCGCCGATCTATCCTTCGCCCAATCGCGACTTTGGCTATGACGTGTCCGACTATTGCGATATTGCGCCCGAGATGGGGACCATGGCGGATTTCGACCGCCTGTTGAAGGAAGCGCATGGGCGGGGGCTGAAGGTTATTCTCGATCAGGTGCTGAGTCATAGCTCGGACCAGCACAAGTGGTTTCAGGAAAGCCTGCTCAGCCGCAATAATCCGAAATCGGACTGGTATGTCTGGGCGGATGCGCGCGAGGACGGAATACCGCCGAACAACTGGCTCGCGGCCTTTGGCGGCGCGGCCTGGTCGTGGCATCCGGTGCGACGGCAGTATTATTTTCATAAGTTCCTCAAGAGCCAGCCGAAGCTCAACTTCCACAATCCGGCGGTGGTCGATGCCTGCATGGATGTGCTGCGCTTCTGGCTCGATCGAGGTGTGGACGGCTTCCGCCTCGATGTCGCCAACTCCTATGTGCATGACGAAAAGCTGAGCGACAATCCGCCCGTGCCGATGGCCGGGCGAACCTCCGCTAACTGGTCCCATGCGCCGCGCCTGCAGCGTCATATCTATGATGCGAACACGCCCGACAATGAATGGGCGATGAAGCGCGTGCGCAAGGTCATGGATGAATATGACGAGCGGCTGGCATTTGGAGAGTTCTCCGAAGAGCCGTCAATGTTCGGCATCTATGCGGGCGGCATGGATCGTCTGCATACGGGATATACGTTCGACTTCCTCGAAGACCGAAGCTTCAAGCCGGAAGTCTTCCGAAAATATTACGAAGAGCTGCTGATGCCGCTCGAACATCTCTGGCCCTGCGTGACTTTTTCCAATCACGACATTGTGCGCCCCGTGACGCGCTGGGGAGGCGGGCAGGGTGACGATGCGCTGGCAAAGCTCGCGCTGACGCTGCTGCTGACGCTCAAAGGCACTGTGCTCATGTATCAGGGTGAGGAGCTGGGCCTGCCGGATGTCGATCTGGAGCGGAAGTGGATTCAGGACCCCGTGGGCGATCTCTATTTTCCGTTCGGAAAAGGTCGCGACGGATGCCGCACGCCGATGCCATGGAAGAGTGAGGCGCATGAAGCGGGTTTCACGTCAGGCGATGCCTGGTTGCCGATCCCGGACTATCACAGGACGCGCGCAGTCAACCTGCAGGAAGGCGACGGCGCATCGGTTCTCGTGCACGCAAAGCACATCATAAAAGTGCGCAAGCGACACCCGGCGCTGGCGCGTGGCGAAATTAAATTCGTCGAAGTGGAAGGCGATCAGATTCTGGCTTTCACGCGCGAGGGTGAAGGTGAACGCCTGCTTTGCGTTTTCAATCTGAGCCGCGAGGAAGCAAAATATGTTCTGCCGCAAGGCGCGCATGCAATCGATATATGGACGGGCGAGGTTGTGCGCGACGGAGACATGCTGACGATCAGTCCACGGAGCGGTGCGGCTTTCAAGCTCTGAAATCGAGTCAAAAACCCGGCGCGTCAGAGATGTTGTATTTTGACATCTGCATACCCATATATGTAGTTGCTCTGACGGAGGATATAATATGACTGAGATTTCAGCTTTCGAACTGAGCCGCGCCTATGCTGCCGGATGGAATGCGGCCAAGCGGAGCGGGAGCGACGACCCCGAGGGCGCGAGCAATCCCTATGCCGAAGGCGAAGCCCATACGCGATGGGCGGAAGGCTATAGAGGCGCGCAGGACAGCCGCGGCCCCGGCGCGAAAATGAAGAAAAGCCAGCCCCGTGCTGCGCCCGTTCAACCCGAATAATTCGCTAAGCCGCCTGAGCCTCACCAAGAGGCGCTGCTATTGCCGCTTCGCTATCTTTAAACGCCATTTCCCTGAATGTTTTCGTCATCTGGCACGCGCGCTCGTATAGCTGCCTATAGGTCAGCGGAACGATGCGGATGGCATGATGCGGCTCTGAGCCCCAGCGCAGATGCGCGTCGTTCAGATCGCCGGGACACTCCTTGCCGATGACGAGACATTCGATGCGGCTGTTGCGAAGCCGCTCGCCGACATTCTGCATCAATGAAAATGCGTAGCCGTGGACTTGCTCGATGTGATGCCATGCGAGCGCCTTGCCCGATGACTTCAGCTCGATGATCAGGAAAATGTCTTCAGGCAGTGAACCGAAGGCGCCATAGGTTTTGGCTGGGCCGCTGAGGTCCGGTCTGTGATTGCCCGGAACACGAACCTGCCACTCACGGGGATTCCAGCCGTTCGCCGCCTGCTCGGGAAAATACTCTTCGAAAATGCTCGCCAGTTGCTTCTCGCGAAAGCTCGAAGCGTCGACGATGTAGTCGGGCGAAAGTACCCATAGATTGTTCAGCAGGACGCGCTGGCAATCCGCTTCATTGTCTGTGGTGTTGTCTGTCGGATGATCGAGCCAGACCTGCTTCATCTCCGCAAGGCGGGCTTCAAGACCCATGTGATTGGCTTCAAATCCGGCGAGATGCGAAATTACTGCTTCCTTGCCGTGAAGCTCGCTTTGAAGCGCGCTGCGCTGTTCGTCGTTCCTGGCAAGTGACGAGGTCAGTTCCTCAAGCGCCTTGGCTGATTGGGTCGCCTGCGCGATGAAGTCGTCTATCTGGCTTTGAACGCGCGACCCGGCTTTGCGCACGGCGTCGAGCGCGGCCGATTGTTGCAACAGCAGGAGAGCCACGATCCCGCCAAAACATGCGGCGGCAAAGACGGCGCTCCAGAACAAACTATCGCTCATAAGGCTTCCCCCCGGAACTCCAGCCGCATGAGCGCCAGCCGGAGAAATTACGCGGCCAATCTAGCGGCGGCTTTCTCCGTACACAACTTTTCCTGTAACGCGGTGAGCGGCGCGCGCAAATGAACAAAGAAAAACCCGGCGCGGATTGCTCCGGCCGGGTTTAACTCAGAATAGGCAACGTGACTTTTGGATCAGATCCTCAAGTCCCGCGCTAACACTTCAGCTCAAAGAAGCTGGAGGTTCGCTGCGGAGGTCTTGCCTTTTTCCGTGACGAGCTCGTAGGAGAGCTTCTGACCTTCATTGAGGTTCGAGAGGCCCGCACGCTCAACTGCGGAGATGTGAACGAACACATCGTTGCCGCCGTTGTCCGGCTGAATGAAGCCGAAGCCCTTTTGGCTGTTGAACCACTTTACCGCGCCCTTGTTGGACATGGTGTCTCCTTAATATAGAGGTCTCATCGTGCGACATCGCACGATGCGTCAAACTTCACTAAGAGTAGGGATAGCCCGGCGCTCGATCTTGAGAGCGTAGAGAGCATGCCGAACCGAAACGAATTGACGCTTTATAAGTGAACGATATCTGGCAAATAGCAAGTGGAAACAGTCAGTGTTCCCAAAATGGCTGATTTGTGCCGGTTTTTTCTGGGGAAATTCGCAGGCTGGCGCATACGGCGACCGCTTTCCGGACATGGTTAATCACCGCGCCGCCTTGCCAGTTCCTCTGGAGTGTCGATATCGCGCAGGCTCGCATCGTCTGGCATGGGCACTTCGCAGACTGCGTCGGCATGTTCGCCGATGAGATGCTTTGCGCCCGTATCGCCTTTCAGCGTTTGCAGCTCGGCAAAAAAGCTCGCGCCCCAGAGAACGGGATTGCCGCGTTTTCCGGCAAATGTCGGCACACAGATGGTGCGGCCTTCATCGGGGTCGAAAGCCGCGACCAGGCGGCCGATATGGGCGGCGGTGACGTCCGGCATGTCGCCAAGGCAGATGACGGCGGCGTCGATATCGGCGGGGAGCGCGCGGGCGCCTGCGCGCAGCGAGGTGGAGAGCCCGTCGGCGTAATCGGGATTGTGGACGAATTGCACGTCGCGGCTTTTGAGCGCGTCGCGAACCTGATTGTCCTGATGCCCGGTGACGACGATGACGGGCGAGGCGCCGCTCTTGAAGGCGGCCTCGACGGCGCGGGCGACCATGGCCACGCCATCCACCTCGGCGGTGAGCTTGTTCGTCGGGCCCATGCGGCTTGATTTTCCGGCGGCAAGCACGAGGGCGGCGATGCGCGGCGCGGCGGGCTTTGCCACATCGGATTTCGACGGGCGCGAACCGTCACGCGGCTGCGGCCGTGTGGCGATTTCCTTCAGAAGCCCGCCGGACCCCATGCGCATGATGTCGCTGCGCGTGACCTCGATACCCGCAAGGAGGCGCGACAGCACACGGTCGAAACCGTTCAGTGCGGGCGAGCGCGCGCAACCGGGAAGGCCGATGACGGGCGTATCGCCCTTGCGCGCGAGCAACATCAGATTGCCGGGATCGACGGGCATGCCGAAGTGAACGATCTCGCCGCCTGCCGCGACGATGCCAGCGGGGATCACGTCGCGCCGGTCGGTGATGGCGGATGCGCCGAAAACGAGGACGGGAGAGAAGCCTTCGGCGAGAAGACCGGCGACGGCCTTGGCGACTTCCGCATCGTCATGGGCGCAGCGCACCTCCTTGCCGATGCGGCTGCCCATGGCGGCGAGGCGCGCGCTGAGCACGGCATGGGTTTTATCGAGGACGCTTTCCTTGGTGCCCGCAAGGCGCGTGGCGACGAGGCCGACGGTGCGGGGCTGGAACGGGCGGATTGTGAGAAGCGGGCCGCCTTCGCGGGCGAGCGCGACGGCGGCGTCGAGCGCGGCGCGGGGCGCGGCAAAGGGGATGATCTTGACGGTGCCGATCATCTGCCGCGCGGTGACGGTTTCGTATGGGCTGACGGCGGCGAAGGTGAGCGCCTCGTCGATGAGGTTGATCGCATCGAGGCGGGCGGCGTCATAAACGAGGACGCCATCGGTTTCGGCAAAGAGATTGGCACGGCCGGTGAAGGGCTCTGCGACGCGGAGGCCGGAGCCGCCCAATGCGGTGGCAAGTTCGGCGGCGGCCTGGTCTTCGGGCACGTCTCCGGCTTCAAGGCGAACGGCGACGATGCGCTCGATGCCTGCCGCAGCCAGCGCGGCGACATCGGCGGCGGAGAGGACGCGGCCTTTCTTGAAGCTCGCACCGCCCGTTTTCACCGAATGGGCGAGGATCGCGCCTTGCGCCTCGGCCACCTGCATTTCGCCGAAGATCATTTGCGAAGCACCTCGGTGATCTGGGCCATGATCGAGACGGCGATCTCGGCGGGGCTT
>NZ_JBASBH010000115.1:0-19030 GCF_049651025.1 Parvibaculum sp.
CTCCCAGAGGGAGAGGGAGTTTAAGGACGACCGCTTTCTAGCCCTCTCCCTCTGGGAGAGGGTTGGGTGAGGGCCTTTCTTCGTCATTGGAGAAAGAAAATGGGTCCCGGGAACCAGTCCCCGGGACGACATTGAGTTTTATATCCCGCGCTGCCCAGAGTGAGAATTGGGGTTACGGAATCGGATTCTCCCGTTTCGCACCAAGCGCCGCATTTGCCGACTTGGCCGCGTCGATGCTCTCCTCCAGATAAATCTCCGCGCCGGAATTGCGGAATTTGTCCGACATCTGCGCCATGCCGCTTTCGGCATATTCGCGCACGTCCTGCGTGATTTTCATCGAGCAGAATTTCGGGCCGCACATGGAGCAGAAATGCGCGACCTTGTGCGCGTCTTTCGGAAGCGTCTGGTCGTGAAACTCCTTCGCGCGTTCCGGATCGAGCGAAAGGTTGAATTGGTCCTCCCATCGGAATTCGAAACGGGCGCGTGACAGCGCATCGTCGCGAAGCTGCGCCGCCGGATGACCCTTGGCAAGATCGGCGGCATGAGCCGCGATCTTGTAGGTGATGACACCTTCCTTCACGTCGGCCCGATTTGGCAAACCCAGATGCTCCTTGGGCGTCACATAGCAAAGCATGGCGCAACCAAACCAGCCGATCATGGCCGCACCTATGCCGGATGTGATGTGGTCATAGCCCGGCGCGATATCGGTCGTCAGAGGCCCAAGCGTATAGAAGGGCGCGCCGCCGCAATGCTTGAGCTGCTTGTCCATATTGACCTTGATCTTGTGCATCGGCACATGACCCGGCCCTTCGATCATCACCTGACAGCCCTTGGCCCAGGCGATCTGCGTCAACTCGCCAAGCGTCTCAAGTTCGGCGAATTGTGCTTCGTCATTGGCGTCCGCAATCGAGCCCGGACGCAACCCGTCGCCGAGAGAAAACGACACGTCGTAAGCGCGCATGATGTCGCAAATCTCTTCGAAATGCGTATAGAGGAAGCTCTCCTTGTGATGCGCCAGACACCACTTGGCCATGATCGAGCCGCCGCGCGAGACGATGCCCGTCACGCGCTTTGCCGTCAGCGGCACATAGGCGAGGCGCACACCCGCATGAATAGTGAAGTAGTCGACGCCCTGCTCCGCCTGCTCGATCAGCGTGTCGCGATAAACTTCCCAAGTCAGGTCCTCGGCGACGCCGTCGACCTTTTCCAGCGCCTGATAGATCGGCACCGTGCCGATGGGCACCGGCGAGTTGCGGATGATCCATTCGCGCGTGTTGTGGATGTTGCGGCCGGTGGACAGGTCCATGACATTGTCCGCGCCCCAGCGGATCGCCCAGACCATCTTGTCGACTTCTTCGGCGACCGACGATGTAACGGCGGAGTTGCCGATATTGGCGTTGATCTTCACCAGGAAATTTCGACCGATGATCATCGGCTCGACTTCGGGGTGATTGATATTGGCCGGGATGATGGCCCGGCCCAGCGCCACTTCGTTGCGGACGAATTCCGGTGTGATGAATTCAGGAATATCGGCGCCGAAGCTTTCGCCTTCCGCAAGCTTGTGCGCGGCATTGGCGAGCGCCTGCTTGCGGCCGATATTCTCGCGCTCGGCGATATAGGCCATCTCGGCGGTGATGATGCCCGCGCGCGCATATTCATACTGCGTGACCGGATGACCCGGCTTGCCCTTGCGCGGACGGTGATGCGTCGGAAAGGCGCGAGCGAGTTTGGCGTCGGACACATTGCCATTGTCTTCCGGCTTCACCTCGCGACCCTGATAGATCTCCGTGTCGCCACGCGCATCGATGAAAGCCTCGCGCGTACGCGGCAATCCGCGCTCGACGTCGATGACCGCCAGAGGATCGGTGTACGGGCCCGACGTGTCGTAAACGCGGACCGGCGGCTCATTCGCTGTCGGGTGAAGCGCGATCTCGCGAAAGGGCACACGCAGGTCTGGAAAGCCATCCGGCGTTGTGAAAATCTTGGTGCTTGCGGGCAGCGGACCCGTCGTCACGTCCGGTGTATTGGGGGCGTTCGCGTGAACATTCATAATGGATCTCCGTCCAGAAAGGTTTCGGAAATCCGGGATTATGCGGAGGATGGCGGTGTCCCGTCCCTTCGCCGGCATTACCCGGATCAGGTTCTAAGGGTGGTGAACCTGCATCAGGTTCATCTCAGCCGGTTGCACCGGCCCCCCTCGGAATGCGGCGAGTGTGGACCATGGGCGACAAGGCTGCAAGAGTTGCGCTTCCCCGCCAAAAGGTTCATCTGAAAGGCATCTATTCACACGGGTTAAGGGTCAGGATCCATGACATTTCCAGATAGGCTGACGAAACTTCTCGGCCTCGATCTGCCGATCGTGCAGGCGCCGATGGCAGGCGCGGCAACGCCGGAACTTGCCGCCGCTGTTGCAAATTCCGGCGGGCTCGGTTCGCTTGGCGTCGCAATGATGTCGCCGGCAGTCTTGCGCGAGACAATCGGCAAGCTGCGTGGCCTTACCAACAAGCCGTTCAACCTCAATTATTTTGTGCATCAGGAGCCGAACCTCGACGGCTTCGATGCAAAGCCGATGCAGGCGGGGCTTGCGCCTTTCTATAAAGAATTCGGCCTCGGCGAAGTGCCGGCCCCCGCCTCGCCGGCGCCTGCGTTCAACGCCGAAGCGCTGACGCTGCTGCTGGAACTCGCACCGCGCGCGGTAAGCTTTCACTTCGGCCTTCCCGACGCCGCGGCCATTGCTGCAATCCGCGACAAGGGCATTGTCATTCTCGGCTGCGCCACGACGAGCGCCGAAGCACGCGCACTGGAAAAAGGCGGCGTCGATGCAATCGTCGCGCAAGGACACGAAGCGGGCGGGCATCGCGGCACGTTCCTCAATCACGTCGATCTCGGAACCGTCGGGACGATGGCGCTGGTGCCGCAAGTGGTGGACGCCGTCAAAGTACCGGTGATCGCGGCAGGCGGCATCGGCGATGCGCGCGGGATCGCCGCCGCCTTCATGCTGGGCGCGGCAGGCGTGCAACTCGGCACGGCCTATCTCGTCTGCCCCGAAACCAACATGCATCCGCTCCACCGCAAGGCGCTTGCCGAAGCATCCGACCATGCGACCGTGGTGACGAAGCTTTTTTCCGGACGCCCTGCCCGCGCCATCCGCAACCATCTGACGGAGGAACTGCACCACCTCGAGGAAAAGACAGCCCCTTTTCCCACCCAGCGCGCGCTCGTCGCCGCACTGGTCGGGGCCAGCGGCAAGGCGGACCGCGCAGAGTTCATGCAGCTCTGGTCAGGACAGGCGGCGGCGCTTTCAAAGCCCGAACCTGCTGCCGAAAAGACCGTGCGCCTGATGCGTGAGGCGGAAAAATTGATGAGCGGTCGGTAGTTCAAGCCACTTCTCCCATAATGCCGACGCCTCTTTTCCGCGATAACCTCTCTTTCGGGGGTCCGATTCGTGGCCCCGTAAACGGGGAAGAACGACCATGACTGTTGAACTGTCTGCAATTGTCTGGAGCGGCATATTGCTGCTCCTGCTGATCCTGATTTCGGCCTTCGGCAATGTGCGCGCCATGGGTCAGGCCTGGGGCATCGGCAATCGCGAAGAACAGGCGCCGGGCACCGGATGGGCGGGCCGGGCCAAACGCGCCTATATGAATCTGCTCGAAGGATTGTTGGTGTTTTCGGCGATCGCCATTCCGGCGCATCTCGCAGGCATCCATTCGGGCTTGACCGTTCTGGCCGCGCAGCTCTTTCTTGCCGGTCGCGTCGCTCACGCGATCGTCTATCTTCTGGGCTGGACTTTCATCTCGATCCGCACGCTGGTGTGGCTCGTTTCGATCGTCGGTATCGTGATCTTCGCCTATGCGGTCGTGACATCGGGCACGTTGATACTGGCGGCAGCGCCTGTGGTTGCAGCGCCGATGTAGGGCATACAAGATCGCCGGCGGGAGAGAGGCGACACGCTTCGCCCTCTCCCACCGGCGCTCAATCTTCGAACGGGTCTTTCATCAGGATCGTATCGTCGCGTTCAGGCGACGTCGAAAGCAGCGTCACCGGCGCTTCGATCAGTTCCTCGATGTGACGAACATACTTCACCGCCTGAGCCGGAAGCTGCGCCCAGGAACGCGCGCCATAAGTCGTCTCTTTCCAGCCTTCGAGCGTTTCATAGATCGGCTCAACACGAGCCTGAAGCGCGGCAGAGGCCGGGAGATAATCGATGGTCTTTCCGTCGAGCTTGTAGGCGACGCAGATCTTCACTTCATCGAAGCCATCAAGCACGTCGAGCTTTGTCAGCGCGATGTCGGTGATGCCGCTCGTCTTGATCGCCTGACGCACAAGCACCGCATCGAACCAGCCGCAACGGCGCTTGCGCCCCGTAACGGTGCCGAATTCACGGCCACGCTCGCCGAGCTTCTGGCCGTTCTCGTCATGCAACTCGCTCGGAAACGGGCCTTCGCCGACGCGCGTCGTATAGGCCTTTGTGATGCCGAGAACCGTGTGGATCGCCGACGGCCCCATGCCGGAGCCGATGGCCGCCTGCGCCGACACGGTGTTCGACGAGGTGACGTAAGGATAGGTGCCGTGGTCGATATCGAGCAGCGTGCCCTGCGCGCCTTCGAAGAGAATGCGGCTGCCCTTGCGGCGCATTTCATCGAGAAGACGCCAGACCGTATCCATGAAGGGCAGAACCTTCGGTGCGACTTCCTTCAGCAATGCGGTAAGCGCCTTGCCGTCGACCAGTTCGGTGCCGAGCCCCTTGCGCAGCGCATTGTGGTGCGCGAGCAGCTTCTCGACCTTTTCTTCCAGCGCGTCGAGATCGACCAGATCCATGACGCGCAGCGCGCGGCGGCCGACCTTGTCCTCATAGGCAGGGCCAATGCCGCGCTTCGTCGTGCCAATGCGCGTGCCGGAAGTCGAGCTCTCGCGGATTTCATCCAGCTCGCGGTGAAGGGGCAGGATCAACACGGCGTTTTCAGCGATGCGGAGATTTTCCGGCGTGACCGAAACCCCCTGCTCTTTCAGGCGGCCAATTTCGTCGCAAAGCGCCCAGGGATCGACGACGACGCCATTGCCGATGATCGCCAGCTTGCCGGGGCGAACCACGCCTGAGGGCAGCAGCGAGAGCTTGTAGGTCTTCCCGTCGATGACGAGCGTATGGCCGGCATTGTGCCCGCCCTGGAATCGCACCACCACATCGGCGCGCTCCGAGAGCCAATCCACAATCTTGCCCTTGCCCTCGTCACCCCACTGAGAGCCGACAACCGCTACATTCGCCATGATTTCAATGCCTTAGACTGAGGGCGCATAGCACCCTAAACAAGCCAAAAGCCCCCATGCCGGAAGGCAGGGAGCTTTCGCATTGTCTACCGGATTGGCTCACGGAAGGAAAGTGGATATCCACCCCGAAAACCGATAGACGAAAGGTCTCGCGGCCCCGGTTGATCCGGCCGCCCAGGGGGCTACCAAAGAACGCCATGTCACTTGCCGTTCCCGCCACTGCGCCTGAGCCGCTAGGCCTGCCCGATGAAACGGGCGCGGGGCTCAATGCGCTGCATGTCGATGCCTTCATCACCACAATCATTTTCTCGATCTGCCTGCACGTCCTGCTGAGCCTTATCGGGGCCTACCGTTTCGCCGAGCCGCCTCCCGCCTATCAGCGCGCCCGCGATCTGCCCCATATCAATGCCGAGCTTGTGCCGCCGCAGCCGCAGGCCGCCGAGGCAATCGGCGAAGCGCAGAAGGCGGCGGAAGCAAAGCTCCCGCCTGTCGACGCAAAGCTCGTCAATTCCATGATCGCGGATGCGGGTAAAACCCTGCTGGCCTGCCGCAACTGCACGCTGGCCGGAGCAAATTTCAACAAGGCCTATTTACGGCTCGCAAGCCTGCAAGACGCCGACCTGCGCAAGGCCCAGCTCACCCGCGCCGATCTCACAGGCACACGGCTCGCACGCGCGAACCTCGAAGGCGCAGACCTGTCCCATGCGAATGCGGCAGGCATCGACCTTACAGGTGCGAACCTCAAAGGCGCCGATCTCTCGCATGCGCGGCTCGACGCGGCGCTGGTCGAGAACGCGGATTTTACGGGCGCAAAACTCGTCGGCGCAAATCTGCGCCTCATCGAATATGTGAAGGGTGTGAAGTTTCGCGATGTCGACGCGACCGGCGCGATCTTCCGCTATGCCTCGTTGCGTGGCGTCGATTTCAGAGGCGCAAACCTGTCGGGTGCCGATTTCACGCGCGCCTGGGGATTGTCGAACGAACAACTGGCGCTTGCTTGCGGCGACGACAAGACGCGACTGCCAGACGGATTGGTTATTCCCACATGCCGCAAAGCGGATGGCGAATAAGCTTTCCCAGAATAGCCCGGCGCGACATGGCGTGGCTGACCTGCGATAGTCGGCATACGCATTTCCCTATCGGCAAGGACGCGAGCCATGAACGTGAAGATCGACGAGTTGATGGGCCGCATCCAGGGCCTCGAACTGGAACTTGAGGCTGAATTCTCCAAACAAAGCGCCGAGCTTCGTTACGGACTTGAGCATGGGCGCGTCGCTTTCGAGGAAGAAATTCTGCGCCGCCACCGCGAGCTGAAGACGCGGCTGTCACGCTACATACTCAACGCAAAGCCGCTCGTCGTGCTGACCGCACCGTTCATCTATTCCCTGATCGTACCGCTCGTCCTGCTCGATATTTTTGTGAGCCTCTATCAGGCGGTCTGCTTTCCGGCCTATGGCCTGGAGAAGGTGAAGCGCAGCGAATATCTCGTCTTCGATCGCGGGCATCTCGCCTATCTAAACATGCTAGAAAAACTCAATTGCGCCTATTGCTCCTATGCCAACGGCCTCATCGCCTATGTCCGCGAAATCGCCGGACGAACGGAGGCCTATTGGTGCCCGATCAAGCATGCGAGGAAAGCAATCGGCGCACATGAGAAGTATCGCGACTTCGTCGCCTTCGGCGATGCGCAAGCCTATCGCAAGCGCATAGAGGAACTGGAAAAGGCCGCACAAAAGAAATAGGCGGCGCTCCTTTCGGAACGCCGTCTATGCATTGAGAGCGCTTCAGATCAGAAGCTTAGCGCCTTGGCCTGCACGACATGCGGCAGAGCCTGGATTTCGCTCACCACGGCTTCCGGCACCGCGCCATCGACTTCGACGAGGCAGATCGCGTCGCCACCGGCCTTTTCACGGCCGAGGTTGAAGTTCGCGATATTGATATTCGCCTTGGCAAGAACCGAACCCAGCGCACCGATGAAGCCCGGCTTGTCCTGGTTCGTGACGTAGAGCATGTGCGTGCCCAATGCCGCTTCCATGTCGACGCCCTTGATCTGGATCAGGCGCGGCTTGCCGCCGGAGAAGACCGTACCGGCAACCGACTTCTCGCGCTTGCCCGTCTTCACGGTGAGGCGGATATAGGTTTCGTAAGCGCCACGCTGTTCGCGCTTCACTTCGGAAACCTGAATGCCACGTTCCTTGGCAATGACCGGCGCCGAGACGGTGTTGACGTCGACAAGCTGCGGCTTGAGGAGGCCCGTCAATGCGGCATTGGTGAGCACGCGCGTATTCATGTTGGCGACGTCGCCTTCATATTCGAGCGTCACTTCCATGATGCCTTCTTCTGTGAGCTGACCGGCAAAGGAACCGAGCTGCTGGGCGAGCGTCGCAAAAGGCGTCAGCTTCGGCGCTTCTTCCGCCGAGATCGACGGCACGTTGACCGAATTGGCAATCGCGCCGGAAAGTAGATAGTCAGACATCTGCTCGGCAACCTGAAGCGCGACGTTTTCCTGCGCCTCATTGGTCGACGCGCCCAGATGCGGCGTCGCGATGATCTGTTCCATGTCGAACAGGATGTTGGCCTTCGCAGGCTCTTCCTCGAACACGTCGAGGGCCGCACCGGCAACTTGACCGCTTTCGATCGCCGCCTTGAGATCGGCTTCGACGATAAGGCCGCCGCGTGCGCAATTGATGATGCGAACGCCCTTCTTCGTCTTGGCAAGGTTTTCGGCATTGAGAATGTTGCGCGTCTGCGGCGTCATCGGCGTGTGCAGCGTGATGAAGTCAGCGCGCGCGAGCAGGTCATCAAGCTCGACCTTCTCGACGCCGATATCGGCAGCGCGTTCCACCGTCAGGAACGGATCGAAGGCGATGACCTTCATCCTGAGGCCGATCCCGCGATCCGCGACGATCGAACCGATATTGCCGCAGCCGATGATGCCGAGCGTCTTGGCCGTCACTTCGACGCCCATGAACTTCGACTTTTCCCACTTGCCGGCATGCGTCGAGGCATTGGCCTGCGGAATATCGCGGGCGAGCGCGAACATCATGGCGATGGCGTGTTCAGCCGTCGTGATCGAATTGCCGAACGGCGTGTTCATCACGATGATGCCCTTCGCCGTCGCGGCGGGCAGATCGACGTTGTCGACGCCGATACCGGCGCGACCGACAACCTTCAGCTTCTTTGCAGCGTCGATGACGGCGGGCGTCACCTTGGTGTTGGAGCGAATGGCAAGACCGTCATAGTCGCCGATGATCTTGATCAATTCGTCTTTATCGAGACCGGTCTTCACATCGACCTCGATACCGCGATCCTTGAAAATCTGCACGGCGGCGGGCGACAGCTTGTCGGAAATCAGAACTTTGGGCATGAAAGCCTCCTTCTGGGAACGGGAGGTCGCGGAGCCGAAGCTCCGCGCCGTCCGCGTCAGTACCGAAAACGGGAAGTGATTAAGCCGTCGCCGAAAGCGACGCCTTGACCTGCGCGAAGGCCCAATCGAGCCAGGGCGTTAGCGCGCGCATGTCGTCGACTTCAATCGTCGCGCCCGCCCAGATGCGAAGGCCGGCCGGTGCATCGCGATAGCCCGCGATGTCATAGGCAACGCCTTCCTTGTCCAGCAGATCGGCGATCTTCTTGGCGAAAGCCGCCTGATCGTCGTCCGAAAGCGCCGTGATCGTCGGATCGACGACCTTGAGGCAGACGGAGGTGTTGGAGCGCGTCTTGACGTCCTCTGCAAGGAAATCGACCCAGGGCGTCCGCTCGACCCATTCGGCGATGACCGCCGCATTGCCGTCGGCGCGCGAAATGAGCGACTTCAATCCACCGATGGACTCAGACCAGTTCAGCGCATCGATATAATCTTCCACGCAAAGCATGGAGGGCGTGTTGATCGTCTCGCCCTTGAAGATGCCATCAATGAGCTTGCCGCCCTTGGTCATCAGGAAGATTTTCGGCATCGGCCATGCGGGCGTATAAGTCTCAAGCCGCTCGACTGCGCGAGGGCTGAGGATCAGCATGCCGTGGGCCGCTTCGCCACCGAGCACCTTCTGCCAGGAGAAGGTCGTAACGTCGAGCTTCGCCCAGGGAAGATCCTGCGCGAAAGCGGCAGAGGTTGCGTCGCAAATGGTGAGGCCTTCACGGTCCGCCGGGATCCAGTCACCGTTCGGCGCGCGAACGCCCGACGTCGTGCCGTTCCATGTGAAGACGACGTCGTTCTTGAAATTCACTTCAGCGAGGTTCGGCAGCTTGCCGTAACCGGCTTCAAGCCTGCGCACGTCCTTCAGCTTCAACTGCTTCACGACATCGCTGACCCAGCCGGAGCCGAAGCTTTCCCAGGCGAGCATGTCGACGCCGCGCGCGCCGAGCAACGACCAGAGCGCCATTTCCACAGCGCCGGTGTCGGACGCGGGAACGATGCCGATCTTGTAGTCGGCGGGGACGCCGAGAATGGTGCGGGTTTTTTCGATGGCCTCGACAAGACGCGCTTTGCCCGGCTTCGAGCGATGGCTCCGGCCGAGAAGGGCTTTTTCGAGGTTCTTGAGGTTCCAGCCCGGCCGCTTGGCGCAGGGACCAGAGGAGAAGCACGGATTAGCAGGACGTGCGTCAGGACGTGTCTGAGTGGTCATCTCTAACCTACCCTTCCAGATAGATGCCTCCCGGTGGGGGGAGGTGGCCCGCCGCGGGATATAGGCCCGCAGCGTAAAGCTGTCAAACAACGTTTTTCCAACTGTCCGAACCCCGCGGTAAATGACGGAAATGTAAGGATTCTCGACCGCCGGATGCCTTCACGCTTCGCTAAGCTTTGCCCAGCCGCGAGACATCGTCCGAGGACTCAATCCATGCCCCGTATTGAACGCCGCTTTTTCCGCGATGCCTGGGAATTGACGAAACCTTACTGGACATCGCAAGAGCGATGGACGGCGCTGGCGCTGATCGTCGGCATCGTCGTGCTCAATCTTTTCCAGGTCTATCTCTCGATCTGGCTCAACGAATGGCGCGGCATTTTCTTCGATGCGCTTCAGAATTACGACAAACCCGTCTTCGTGCATCAGCTCTGGCGCTTCTCGGCTTTCGCCGCTGTAGCGCTGGCAACAGGGCTGCTTACCTTTTACTGGACGCAGCTTTTGCAGATCCGCTGGCGGCGCTGGATGACGGAGCGCTACATCGACGGCTGGCTGGAACGCAAAGCCTATTACCGCATGCAGATCGAAGGCAGCGAAACCGACAACCCCGACCAGCGCATTGCCGACGACCTGCGCCTCTTCACCGGCCAGGTGCTCACTCTCTCGATCGGCCTGCTGAGTTCCGTGGTCACATTCGTCTCGTTCATCTCAATCCTCTGGGCGCTTTCAGGGCCGCTCACCATTCCGCTCGGCACTTATGGGAGCATCACAATTCCGGGCTACGCCGCAATCGGCGCGATCCTCTATGCAGGGCTTGGCACATGGGCAACGGTGAAACTCGGCCGCCCGTTGATCGGCCTCACCTTCAACCAGCAACGCTATGAAGCCGATTTCCGCTACAGCCTCGTACGTTTGCGCGAGAACTCCGAAAGCATCGCCTTTTACAAGGGTGAAGAGCACGAAGCGCGGGTGCTGAACGGGCGCTTCAGCAATGTCTATCGCAACTTCATTGCGCTGCTGATACGGCAGATGAAGCTCAACGTGCTGAACAGCACCTATTCGCAAATCGCACTCATCGTTCCATACATCGTCGCCGCACCGAAATATTTCGGCAAGGCAATCCAGTTCGGCGGCGTCCAGCAGATTGCCACCGCCTTCGATCAGGTGCAGACCTCGCTCTCCTTCATCGTCAATTCCTATTCCGACATCGCAGAGCTGCAAGCGGTGATGATCCGTCTGACGCAATTCGAACATCGCGCCGCTGCCGCACGCGCCGAGACGCCCGCCATTGATATCGCACAATCGGAAGGTGGCGGGCTCACCGTGAGCGATCTCGACCTTGCCTTGCCCAACGGCTCGATGCTGAAGCGCGGCATAAACATCAACGTGCCCAAGGGCGCACGCATGCTTGTGATGGGCGAAACAGGTGCAGGAAAATCAACCCTGCTTCGCGCCATCTCCGGCCTCTGGCCATTCGGTCGCGGACGGATCGTGTCATCCGCAAAGCGCCCGCTCTTCCTGCCGCAGAAGCCATATATTCCGCTCGGCACCTTGCGCGAGGCATTGCTCTATCCCTACAAGCCCGCCGATGTGACGGACCTCGTGCTTATCGGCGCGCTGAATGCGGTCGGCTTGGGCTCCCTCGCGCAGGAACTCAACCGCGAGGACAAATGGGCGCAGCGTCTATCGGTCGGTGAGCAACAGCGCCTCGCCTTCGCCCGTGTTCTGATCCACAAGCCCGATATGATCTTTCTGGACGAGAGCACATCCGCGCTCGACGAAACGTCTGAGGCAGAACTTTATCACCTGATCGAGTCGCTGCCGGAACGGCCGACCGTCATTTCAGTCGGCCACCGCAGCACGCTGAGACCATTGCATGACGAGGTGTTCATTCTGGGTGGCGCGGTGGCGCCGGCCTGATCGTCAAGGCGAAGACGGAGCGTCAGACCACGATCTCGCCTTGCAGATAATCGACGCAACGTCCGCGTATGATGACGCGCTCGCCCGCATCCGTGCACCAGAGCGTGCCACCACGTTTCGAGATTTGCCGCGCAACGAGGTCCGCCTTGCCGAGTTTCTTCGCCCAATAGGGAACGCTTGTGCAATGCGCGGCGCCTGTCACCGGGTCTTCGTCAATGCCGTGCGCGGGCGCGAACATGCGTGAAACAAAGTCGATGCCCGAACCGTCATCCCCTGCAGCCGTGCAGATGACACCGGGCCCGCCGAGCGAGACCAGCAGCCGCTTCAGCAGCGCCATGTCGGGATCGAGCGCCGCGACCTCGGCGGCGCTATTGAACAGAGCGAGAATAAATTTGCTCTTCATCGTCAGCACCGGTTTCGCACCCAACGCGCGAGAAAGACCCTCGGGTTCCGGCGACGGTTTTGCGGGATCGAGCGGAAAATCCATGACGATCAAATCGCCGTCGCGCTTGACGGTCAGCCGCCCGCTCAGCGTTTCAAAATGAATCGCCGGCTTTGCATGACCGAGATGCTTGAAGATCACATGCGCGGAAGCAAGCGTCGCATGCCCACAAAGAGGTACTTCGATTGTCGGCGTGAACCAGCGCAGGCGGAAGCCTTCTCCCTCTGGCGCGAAGAAGGCAGTTTCGGCAAGATTGTTTTCAGCCGCAATCGCCTGCATCACAGCGTCGGCAGGCCACTCAACGAGTGGCACAACCGCCGCCGGGTTGCCCTCGAACACACGATCCGCAAAGGCATCGACCTGATAGAGCGTCGCTTTCATTTGTTATCCGGAACCGTCAAAACTCGATGGATGAAATCCTGCCAGTACCAGCGTGAACAAAGGCTAACTTCATCCACCCGGTGTGAGCTGGCGAAATAATACGAGCGCTGCGGAGCAATGTCATTCGTGCTAGGATGATTTTCAGAGGTTTGCATGGCGTCGACCGTTCAAATGACAAAACCCGTCCTCATCCGCCCCGCCTGGCCGGACGAAGGCCCTGCCCTGTCGGCGCTCGCAATGGAAGCGAAAGCCCATTGGGGTTATGACGACGAGTTCATGGAGCGTTGTCGCGCCGAGCTCACGGTGACGCACAGACGCATAGGCCGCGAACGCATTCGCGTTGCCGAGACAGGTGGCGAGATTGCCGGATTTTCTTCAATGAAGGTCGGCGACGGAAAGGCGGATGTCGAGGATCTGTTCGTCAATCCCCGCTTCATCGCTACAGGGATCGGGCGTTTGCTCGTCGCAGATTTTCTGGGATATGCGCGCCGCCACGGCATTCCCCTCGTACATGTCGAAGCCGATCCAAACGCGGCAGCCTTCTACGAGCACGAAGGCTTCAATCTTTGTGGCGAAGTGCCGTCCGGCTCCATTCCCGGACGCATGCTGCCGCTGATGGAGATCAGGTTCCGGCCGGAAGACCGATGGCTACAGTAAACGCACCTGAGCCTGATATTCAGGAACGCTAGTTCTCGTCGTTTCGACGGAGCGTATGCGCGTGGTAAAGCGGCCCGTGGCCCTTGCCAAAGCCGGGCGCCGTGCGGATCGCTTCATGCACATAGTCGCGGGCAACCTCGACGGCCTCGCGCAAATCCGCGCCCTGCGCCATCAAGGCGGCAATCGCGGAAGCAAGCGTGCAGCCCGTGCCATGCGTGTGCCGCGTGTCGATGCGCGGCGATGACATGACCTCGATGGATTCATGCGTCGCCAGCACGTCGAAAATCGTCTCGCCCGGAATATGCCCGCCTTTCAGCAGCACGGCATCGCAACCAAGCCCGAGCAATGCGTCGGCCGCCGCTTTCTGCTCATCAAGCGTCTCGATGCGACGACCGGTCAGTGCGGCGGCTTCCGGCGCATTGGGCGTCAGAAGCGTTGCAAGCGGAATGAGCGCGCGCTTGAAGGCGTCGATTGCCTCCGTCTGCAGAAGCGCCGCGCCGCCCTTTGCGATCATGACCGGATCGACGATAAGCGCCGCATTGGGCGCGCGGTCGGAAATTTCTTCCGCCGCCGCCTCAATGATCTCGACGGAATGCAGCATGCCGGTCTTCACCGCATCCGTTCCGATATCGTCGAGCACGACCCTGATCTGCGCCCGCACTATATCGACCGGAATCTCGTGAATGCCGTGAACGCCGAGCGTGTCCTGCACGGTGATCGCGGTGATCGCCGTCATCGCATAGCCGCCCAGCGCCGTGACGGTCTTGATGTCAGCCTGAATGCCCGCACCGCCGCCGGAATCGGAGCCTGCGATGATAAGGACGCGGCCTCTCGGGCCGATGATTGAATTTTCGATGGGCATTACGCGGCGTGGCTTTCGATGGCCGAACAAATATCGCGCACGACGGATTTGACCAGCGCCTCATCGTCACCCTCGCCCATCACGCGGATAAGCGGTTCCGTACCGGACTTGCGAATGACGAGACGGCCTTTCTTGCCGAGCCGCTCCTCGCCTTCGCGGATCGCGGCGACGACTTCCTTCTCGTTCAAAGGCTCGCCCTTCTTGTAACGCACATTCTTCAAGAGCTGCGGCAGCGGATCGAAGAGATGACAAAGCTTCGACACCGGCACGCTTCCGGCCTTCAGCACGGCAAGAACCTGCAGCGCAGCGATAAGTCCGTCACCCGTGGTCGAGAAATCCTTGAGCACGATATGGCCGGACTGCTCGCCGCCGACATTGTAGCCATGATTGCGCATATGCTCGACAACATAGCGGTCGCCAACCTGCGTGCGTACAAGCTCCAGATCGAGACCACTGAGAAAGCGCTCAAGACCGAGATTGGACATGACGGTCGAGACGATGCCGGGCGCGGAAAGTTTGCCTGCGGCTTTCCATGAACGCGCAATCAGCGCCATGATCTGATCGCCATCGACGATATGCCCGTTCTCGTCGCAGATGATGAGACGGTCCGCATCGCCATCAAGCGCAATGCCGATATCGGCGCGGCGCTCGCGCACGGTCGCGCACATGCGCTCAGGCGCCGTCGATCCGCAATCCTCATTGATATTGAAACCGTCCGGCTCCGTGCCGACGGCGACGACATCGGCTCCAAGTTCATAGAGCACAGCAGGCGCAACCTTGTAGGCCGCGCCGTTCGCGCAATCGATGACGATGCGCAATCCCTCAAGCGTGAGATCGCGAGGGAAGCTGTGCTTCACATGTTCAATATAGCGCGCCTGCGCGTCGTCGATGCGCTTGGCACGACCGAGATCGCGCGGCCCAGCGAGATCGTTGGCAAGGCCGTTATCCATGTGATGTTCGATCTCAAGCTCCACCTCATCGCTGAGCTTGAACCCGTCCGGCCCAAAAAGCTTGATACCGTTATCCTGAAAGGAATTATGCGAAGCCGAGATCATCACGCCGAGATCGGCGCGCAGCGACCGCGTCAGCATGGCGACCGCGGGCGTCGGCAGCGGGCCGAAGAGGAAAACATCCATCCCCATCGATGTAAAACCGGCCGTCAGCGCCGGTTCCAGCATATAGCCCGAAAGGCGCGTATCCTTGCCGATCACAACACGATGGCGATGATCGCCACGGCGAAACACGCGCCCGGCAGCCATTCCGACGCGCAACGCCGTTTCCGCCGTCATCGCGCCTTCATTCGCCGTTCCGCGAATGCCGTCGGTGCCGAAATATTTTCGCGCCATAAAATTCATAATCCCGCTTGTTTGAGATGCTGAATATAGAGCCTTATCCCAAAAACGGAGTTAACGATTTCTTGCTGAATCTTTCAAAGCTGCAAGCACGGCGAGCCCGTCGCGCAAAGGGGCCGGCTCGTGGGTGCGGATAAAATCGGCACCGTTCTGCGCCGCAAAGAGTTCCGCGGCAAGTGTGGCCGCCCCGGCCTCTCCGGGCGCGCGACCTGTCAGCGTCCGAAGAAAAGACTTCCGCGACACGGAAACAAGGAGCGGAAGGCCGAACCGGGCCTTCAATTCGCCGAGCCGCGCCAGGACCTCAAGCGAGGGCCGAGGCGTCGAACCGAGAAAAAAGCCCATGCCCGGATCGAGAATAAGGCGGTCGCGCGCAATACCCGCATCCGCCAATGCGGCAATACGCGCCTCAAAAAAGCGCGACACATGATCGAGGATATCGCCGCTCGGAGCGTCGCGCCGATCAGCCTGCCCGTCCTGCACCGAATGCATGACGATGAGGCGCGCCTCATGCGCCGCCAGCTTGGGATAGATAGCCGGCTCAGGAAATCCCCTGACGTCGTTGAGATAGGCAACACCGCGAGCGAGTGCATAAGCCTGCGTTTCAGGCCGGTAGCTGTCGATGGAAATTGCAGTACCGTCGGCAAGAAGCGCATCGAGCACAGGCGCAAGCCGCGCAATCTCTTCCGCCGCCGAAACCGGCGCCGCATCGGGATTGCTCGATGCAGGCCCAAGATCGATCACATCAGCGCCCTCGGCTGCGAGCTTGCGCGCATGCGCGATGGCAGCTTCGGGCGCCAGATATTTTCCTCCGTCGGAAAATGAATCCGACGTGATGTTGACGATACCGAGAATTTTTGGCGCGACGTCAGAGGTCATGAAGTCATATTTGGCGCAGTTTCGACGCCAAGGCAACAAGCCCCCGGCAGGCTATCAGCGGACCGGTGCATCCAGCCCGATGCACATGACGCCGCGCACCAACTGGTCGACGAGCTTGTCCACATCGTTTCGTGACGCGCCAGCGAACTGCATCAACGCCACCGTATGCCCGCCGCCGATATAGATGCGCGCTGCCGCCTTGGTGTTGAGCGCGTCAGGGAACAGCTTTTGTCGCTTGCCGCGCGCGAAGATTTTCTGCGTCGCATCATGCAGACGATCGAGAACGTCGAGATAGCGTGGCCAGGTCTCGGTGCCGACGCCTGTGCTCCAGTCGAGCCAGACCTTGATCATGTCAGGCTTTTCCCGTGCATCGCTCGCGAAGCGGTCGGCCAGCGCCATCAGCGCGTCAAAAACCGGCACGATGCTGCCAAGCGTGTCGGCAACGATACCGTCGAGATAGGCCTCAACCTCGCCGAGCGTCGCCGAAACAAGATCGTCGCGCGTACGGAAATAGGAATGAACCGCCGAAACGGAAACACCCGCGCGCTCAGCCACATGGGAGTGGGTCGCCCGCGCCACGCCGTGTTCGGCAAAGGCGGCGATGGCGCAGGCAAGAAGCTGCGACCGCCGCTCTTCAGGCTGCAAACGGGTGCGCGGGACCCTGGGTTTCGCTGTCACGGCGGGCTTCGGCTCCGAGAATCGGGGAAATCGGTCCGAATTATAGATGGATGCGGCGCGGCGCACAGGGGGCGGATGCCTCTTAAAAAAACCTAATTGACTCTTCATGCAATAGCTATTGATACTTTACACAATAGCGAGTCTGGGAGGACCGCCACCGGGAGGAACATATGACGACCCAAACATTGGAAACGCATGGCGCCTACGCCCTGCCGCTCGACAAGATCGATGTGAGCAACCCCGATCTTTACTTCCACGACACGATCGAGGGTTATTTCAAACGCCTCCGGACGGAAGACCCGGTCCACTACTGCGCGCAAAGCGCCTACGGACCCTATTGGTCCGTGACGAAGTACGCCGACATCATGCATGTCGACACCAATCATCAGATCTTCTCCTCTGAAGCGAGCCTCGGCGGCATCACGATCGACAACGCGCTCTCGATCGCCGAAGAAGGCGGCATCGACCTGCCAAATTTCATCAGCATGGACCCGCCGCGACATGACGAGCAGCGCAAGGCGGTCAGCCCGATCGTCGCTCCGTCGAACCTCGCCAAGCTCGAAGGCACGATCCGCGAGCGTGTCTGCCGCGTGCTCGACGGGCTTCCTCTGGGCCAGGAATTTAATTGGGTCGATCGCGTCTCGATTGAACTGACGACGCAGATGCTGGCGACGCTGATGGACTTTCCTTTTGAGGAGCGCAGCAAGCTCACGCGCTGGTCGGACGTGGCAACGGCGGCGCCCGGCAGCGGCATCGTCGATAGCTGGGAACAACGCACGCAGGAACTGATGGAGTGTGCGGGTTATTTCCAGAACCTCTGGAACGAGCGCGTCAATGCGAAGGAGCCGGGTTCCGACCTCATCTCCATGCTCGCCCATTCGCCCGCGACGCGGAACATGACGCAAGTGGAATATCTGGCGAACGTGCTACTCCTCATCGTCGGCGGCAACGATACGACGCGCAATTCGATGACGGGCGGCGTTCTCGCCTTCCACAAGAATCCGGGCGAGCTGGCGAAGCTTCAGGCGAACCCCGCGCTCATCGACAGCACCATTCCCGAAATCATCCGCTGGCAAACGCCGCTGCCGCATATGCGCCGCACGGCGATTGTCGATACGGAGCTTGGTGGCAAGACGATCCGCAAGGGCGACAAGGTCGTCATGTGGTACCTCTCGGGCAATCGCGACGAGGACGCAATCGAGCGGCCAGACGAGTTCATCATCGACCGCGCGCGTCCGCGTCAGCACCTGTCCTTCGGCTTCGGCATCCACCGTTGCGTCGGCAACCGTCTTGCTGAAATGCAGCTCCGCATCCTGTGGGAAGAAATTCTGGCGCGCTTCTCGCGCATTGAGGTGATGGCCGAGCCCGAACGCGTACGCTCCAACTTCGTGCGCGGCTACACCACCCTGCCCGTCCGTCTTCACGCCTGAACGCCGGAGAGAATTGAAATGCCGACGATCAAATATGTCGAAACCGACGGAACCGTGCATGCCGTCGATGCCAATAGCGGAATCACGGCGATGGAAGCAGCGGTAAAGAATGCCGTGCCGGGAATAGACGGTGATTGCGGCGGCGCCGCCGCCTGCGCCACCTGCCACGTCTATGTCGATCCCGACTGGATCGAAAAGACGGGCACGGCAGCCGAAGGGCTTGAAAAGAGCATGCTCGATTTTGCCGAGGATGTGCGCGAGACGAGCCGCCTTGCCTGCCAGATCGCGATTACGGACGAACTTGACGGACTCATTCTGAGGCTGCCGGAGAAGCAGCACTGAAACAGGGGAGGCTCCGGAGAGGGCGGAGGGAGGCTCCTAGAGCCTCCCTTTTATTTTCAGGGAAGCTCACCGAGAAGCCGTACAAGCACCGGTTCAATCGCTTTCGCCATTGCCGCCTGACCTTTCGCATTCGGATGCAGCGGCCCTTGCGCCCCCTGTTCGACAAAGAGCGACGCATCAAGCGCACCCTCTTTGATGAAGAT
>NZ_JBASBH010000116.1:0-17498 GCF_049651025.1 Parvibaculum sp.
GACTCGACATGACCGAAGGATATCCATCGCAGCTTTTCGAGCGGAATGATCTGGCTGAGTGCGGCTGAGACGTCGGCGAACATATGCCTCGGGCCGCAGTGAAACAGGAGCGGTTCGTCGCCATCGACCAGGTATTGATTGAATGTAAAGCCCGCAGGCGCTGCGATTTCCGGAACGAAACTCGAAAATCGATAGATGCCGTCGACAATCTCGGTGGTCAATACGCCCATGACGTTTCTCTCCCGATGTCTTCGTATTCTCAGGAATAGCTCAGGCGACGGGAATGAGCCCAGTCCAAATTGCCACCCCTGCCAGAATAGCCGCCGCGCCAAGTATCAATCCAAAACGCTGCCCGACGGGCAAGAGTTTTTCTGCGAGCACGAAAGCCGCAAGCCCGGCCACCCATGCAAGGCTCATGATGCCGCCGACGAACAGAAGCGCCATCAGCAACCAGCAGCAGCCGACGCAGTAAAGGCCATGCGCCAGCCCGAGCCGGATCGCTCCCGCCCAGCCGGGCCGCCACAAGCGCGTCAGAAAAATCACCGGCGAGCGGCAAGACGCCAGACAGGCGCGCTTCAGTGGCGTGAGTTGATAAAACCCGGCAAGGATCAGCAAGCCGCCGACAAGGCCCTGATCGCCGACCTTGAGGCTGGCGGCGGACAGCACACCCATGCGAAGAAGCTCAGTCTGGGCAAGTGCCGCCAGAAGCGCGAATGCAGACCAGACGGCAAGATAGACAGCCGCAAACAAGCCAGTCGGCGCGAGAACCGAAGCCTGCCCCTTGGCGGAGCGCGCCACGCGGGCGTAAAGCAGGATCATCGGCGCAGCGGAAGGCAGCATCATTGCAATCATCATCAGCACCCACATGACGAAGGCGCTGAGCAGATAGGGACCGAACGCGGGGGCTGGCGCGCTCATCGCGCCCATATCGGCCATGTCAGTCATGCCGCTCATGTCGTCCATGGCGGGGGGCATGCTCATTGTGGCCTGAAGCGTCCAGGCCCAGGCGATAATGATTGTGAGCGCGAGACAAGCCGCGACGATCAGGCGATCTCGCCGAAGCAGCCGCTCAAACGAAGCGGCGCCGTCCATGATCGCTAGGCTGCGCCGCGCGTGGAGAGATCGAGCATGGCAAGATGCGCATGCGTGCCCGACCAGCCCAGCTTGACCGCGCCCTTGGCCTGCGTCTCGCCGCTCGCATATTCCGCCTCGCGATATTCGAAGCCCTGCGGCAATGACACTCTGGCGCGATGTTCGTTGCCGGTCACAGGATTGCGGATCGGCTCCACGCTCGTATCCACAATGTCCTTGATGCGGACATGGCCCCTGCGCCGCTCGATATCGACTTCGAATTCGATGGGCGCGAAAACCGGGTCATGCATCTTGACCAGCGTCGCCGCGAACACATTGAAGATGGTCGCGCCGGGTTCGGTTTCCTGCCCCGACAGGATCGTCAGAATTGCCTGGCGTTGCTGTTCGCTGGCACGGGGGTCAATGACCACAAAGGCTTCGCCCTGCCCCTGATGTATCGCCTTTGGCCAGGCGAACATTCCGCACCAGCGCGCGCCCGAAAGATCCAGCTCGCCGAAATGACCTTCATCAATGCGCATCGCCGTCATCGCGCGGCAATTGCCGTGCGTCGGCAGCGCATTGAATTGACAGGGACAGCCCCAGTCGCAATTGCAGTTCGCTATTTCGGGACCGTGTATTCGCCAGTCGACATAGGCCATCAGAACCTCCTCTGGGGTTCGCAGAATGACTGCCTTCACCGAATGCGAAAAAGCGTAACGCTGTCATAGGGGCGTCGCAAGCATGGGCGACACTTGGAGGGCCTGCTCAAATGCAACAAAACACACTGGCAACGGCAATCATGGATTAGCACCAAAGCGGCAGAGCTATTCTTAAGGATCGCGCCACATACTTAATTGCGCTTAGCACCGCTGGCACGCAATCGAATCAAGTATTTACCGCACCGACTTCTCACTGCGCATAAGGCTTAGATGCGTATCCGCTCGACATTTTTATGCAAAACAACATCCGCAAACAGATCGAATTGGTGCAACCTTCTGTGGTGCCCTGGTGTTGCTATGTTGAAGTGTTCTGCGTTGCTACGAGAGAAGTCATGTCAAATCGAGACAAGCTCACGCTCATATCCCTGCCCTGCCCGCGATGCGAGCATGAGAACGCTTTCGAGGTTTCCGAAGTCGTCGGCCCGCTCGGCATTTTTTGCGTCAAATGCGGATCAGCTTTCGAGCGCACAATGCTTGCGCGCATACGCCAGGCGCTGCGTCACAGACCGGCACATGCGAGCGCTCCCTACTCCTTGCAGGGAAAATTCGTGGACAATGTCCATGCACCAAGCTCGAACGCAGGTCTCGTGTCGAGTTCGGGATGGGACTTGCGATAGTTGAGGACGAGCTGTGCGAATTCAGTAAATTTCAGCGACGCCGGGAGATGGAAGCAGGCGCTCTGATCCTGCTTCGGGCCAATGCGGCTGAATTGCGTTTGCATTCCGGGCTCCGTCGCCTCGGAAACCTTCATCACCAGCGCGCCGAGAAAATCGGAACAAGCCCGCGAGGCAAGCTTTCCGCTTTCAGACACATCATGCTCGACAAGGGCCGTGCAGGCGGCGGCAAGATCATTACCGAGCTTTATGTCGCTCGATTCACGCGGCAGAGCGGCCAAAGCCACACTGCTGAACGCAAAGGCGGAGACGAGGCAAAATGTGGCGAGGCGAAGCGGATTTTTCATGACGACATCCTGACATGATGAGGAAAGACCGCGCGCGCGCGAAAGCGCGGTCTTCATTACGACTGAGCCGCGAGGTAGTCAGTCCGCAGATTTCGCCTTTTTAAGCGGATGTTCAAGTAAAACCAGTCTCGCCCCGCCCGCCTGCGCGCATTCGCCTGCTGCTCGGGCGTCTGCCTGCCCGTTTTGGCAATCTGGCGGCCGAGTGCGACGAAGGCGCGAGTTCCTGGTCCTGCGGCAGATGATGCTCATGGAACATCCCGAACCGCAGGACACTTTCTCGCTACTTGTTCAGCATACTAATGACCTGCGGCGACTTCATATCCACACCGGCAAGTGCCGCGCGATGCGATGCCTTGTCGAAGCCTTGCATGATCCGCTCGAAACGCTGCTCGACGGCAGGCCGCATGTCGGGATGCGTGAAGATGTAAAGATCGTTGTCGCGCACGGCTTCGAACACGCAGGCGCCGACGACATCGGGGTCGATACCCGCCTGCACAAGCTGCTGCCCGACCGATGGCGCATCGCTCGCCGCCACTTCCGGCTTGCCGTATTTTTCCTGACGGGTGCGCGAGCTTTCAAAGATACGCGTCTTGACGAAACCGGGGCACAGCACAGAAACGCCAATATTTTCCGCCGCCAATTGCCCCGCCCAGCCTTCCGACATGGCGACGACCGCGAACTTCGTGGCGCAATAAGGCTCCATGCCGGGCGGCGAAATCATGCCCGCCATCGAGGCCGTGTTGACGAAATGACCGCCCTCGCCATGCGAGCGGATGAGCGGGAGAAAGGCCTCCGTGCCGTAAACGACGCCCATCAGATTGACGCCGACGGTCCAGTCCCAATCGCCGGGCTTCAGCGTGCCGACCGGCCCGCCCGCGCCGACGCCTGCATTGTTGCAGACGACATGCACCTTGCCGAAAGCGGCAATGGTCGCCCGCGCCGCCTCCTCGACCGAGGCGCGGTCGGCGACGTCGCAATGAACGCCTTCCGCCCTGATCTGGCGCTTGCGCAACTCGTCAAGCGCCGTATCAAGCGGCTCGCGCTCGATGTCGGCGAGCATGACATTCATGCCTGCCGCGCCGAAAGCCTTGGCCATCGCAAAGCCGATACCGCTCGCACCGCCCGTGATGAAGGCGGTCTTGCCTTGGAAGTTTTCCATCAGGCAGCCTTTGCGCGATCGTCGATGGACTCATACTGGGCGAAAAGCTGCGCGCCGTTCTGCAACTTCGCGAAACGCTTGCGGATTTCTTCATGCGACTGTTCGAGCGCAAGATCGGCCTGCGTGATCGAATGCCAATGCACCATGAGTTCCCACACCGGATCGATCAGATCCTTGCCGGCAATCGTGCCGCCATCGACCGTCTTGAACGTGAAGCTGCGCATTTCGGAAACCGTCGTCTGAAGATAGGCGACGTGAATGGCCTCGTCGGTGCGGATGCGTTCGATCATGGTGGCGGCAAGCTCGGCTTCGGCGCGCTTGTCGGGGAATGTCGCCTTGTCGCGCAGCAGGGCGCAGTTGAAGGCGAAACCCGCTTCGGCGCGCACTTCGATCATCAGCACGTTCATCAACAAACGAATGAGCTGCTCGAAGCCTTCCGGAATTTGCGTCATCAGGCGTCCGGTATCGGGCCGCGAAATCGTTTCCGGAACTTCAGGGATGGAATAGCGACCCGCACCGAAAATCATGTCCCGCGCCGCATACCACATCTGGTCATGCGCCCCGGGGCCTTCCGGCACCTTGGGGTCTCCGCCTTCGTCAATGCCATGCGCATAAAGCAGGCCCTTGTGCAGATGTCCGGTGCAGGTATCGGAAATATCCTCGACGATGATTTTCTGGAAATCAGGCGCTTCAAACTGGCAAAGCGCCTGGCCGCGCGCCTCGACGATGCCGGTGATGGTGAGCGAGTTCCACAGCGTCTCGCCCAGACCATGCGAGAGCAACAGCTTCTGCTGCTCGATATTCGGATAATGGCCGCGCTTGAGAAGCTGCACGGTCGCGTCAATGAGCGGCCAGCCGCGTGCCGTCAACTGCTTCTGCCATTCGGTCACGGCAGGCCAGCGGTTCAGCGTCCGTGGCGAAATATATTCGCCCTTGGCATCGAAGCCGCCATGCAGCTGATAGCCTACCTCTTCATGAGGGGCGGCATAGGGGTGAGATGCCATCAGCTCCTCACGGGTATAGTTGAGCTTCGTCATTTTATCCTCCCGGTTGACCTCTATTGGGCCTTCAGTGCACGAACAAAAAGTCGCGTCACATTGTCGATATAAAATTCATGATCGAGCTGGTCGCGCGCCGCATAAGCGCCGCCCTGCTTGATCGCGCCGACGATCAGATAGCCTGCAAGCTTGCAGTCAACATCTTCGGCGACCTGCTTCGACTGCTTCAGTTCTTCGAGAATGGCCGCCCAGCCTTCCGACCAGCGCGTGGCGGGCGCCTTGCGTCCCATGTCGCCCTTCCACAACACGCTGACATCGTTCAGCGCGGCGGCAAGAACGCCGGGATTGTTCGCCGTATATTCAAAAGTGCCGCGCAGGATTTCGCGCGTCACCGCTTCAAGCGTGCCTGCGCCCGCCAGATGCTTTTGCAAGAACCCGTCGAGTTCGTTCGCCGCTTCATCGGTGAAGGCGAGAAAACAATCGAGCTTGTCTTCGAAGTGAAGATAGAAAGTGCCGTGCCCGACGCCCGCCTCGCGCGAAATATCCTGCGGGCGCGTCTCGTGATAGCCGCGCTCGACAAACAGCTTTCGGGCGGCCGCCATCAGCTTGCGGCGGCTTTCAAGTTTTCGTCGGGAAACGCCGCTGCCCACACCGCTAACGCCAGCGTTTGCAATCGGCCCTTCCTCGGACTCCAGGACAGCCGTCTCTGCGGCCTCTTCCGTCCCGGAGGCAGCTTCCTCCGTCATCATGACAGGGATGTTCGGCGTCGATTGACAAATTGTCAATGAGTCCGAAAGGTCTATCTACAGAATTGTTAGAGGATTGCGTCTAGACAGCAGCCGTCCGGCCGACGCGGTAGGCGTAAATCACCTGAAGCACCCAGGTAATGAAGATCGCGAGCGCCATGAATGGCGCAGCCCGCACCGGGTCCAGATAGGCCGCGATCGTAAATCCGACCGCCGAAGCGCCGACGATAGCGCCGATCAAACGCAATGTCGGCATGGAACGATCTTCAAACAGGGCGAACCCCGCTCCCCCGCAAGCAATGGCGAGCGCAAACCACTTGATCCATGTGCTGACGAAAAGCATGTGGATAAACGCCGTTGCTTCCACGCCATCCTGCGTCAGCGCAAGAAGCGCCATGTTCTCGCGCGCATCGGCAAGAAGCGCGACGATGCCGATGCCGGAGAGAACGAGCCAGCGCTGGTCCCTGCGCTGATGCGCGACCGCCATGAAGAAGATCGCGATGAACGCGCCATAGACGGTCATGTAGATGTAGTCGATGCGGTTTACCTGATCGATGGCGTTGCGCAGTTCGGGATATTGCAGCCGGCTCTCGCCGATGACGGCGGTCAGTTCATCGCCGTTCCGCACCATTTCGAACGCGAGAACCGGGTCGCGCTGATCGCCTTCTATCGGATGCGCCACCTGCTTGGGGCTGATCGCCGCAAGCCAGAGTGTGATCGCAAATACGACGACGCCAAGCAGCGCCGCAAGATTGAACCTGTTCATCGCAAAGCCCCCGCCCCTGAATTTCCGGCGCTTCTATTCCGCCGCCTGCCGCGACGAATGAATGATGTTCCAAAGCTTTTGCGGCGTGACCGGCATGTCGACCGTTTCAACGCCATAAGGCTTCAGCGCATCGATCACCGCATTGATGAAGGAGGCAGGCGCGCCGACGGTGCCCGCCTCGCCCGCGCCCTTGACGCCAAGCGCATTCGAGGTCGACGGAATTTCATTATAGGTGATGTCGAAAGTCGGCATGTCATCGGCACGCGGCAACCAATAGTCCATCAGCGAGCCGGTGACGAGCTGGCCTGTTTCCTTGTCGAATACCGCATGTTCGCCCATCGCCTGGCCAAGCCCCTGCGCGATGCCGCCATGAACCTGACCCGCGACGATCAGCGGATTGAGGATATGGCCGAAATCGTCCACCGCGACGAAGTGCACGATCTTGAAAACGCCGGTCTCGGGATCGATCTCGACCTCGCAAATATGCGCGCCGTTCGGAAAGGTATTGCCCTTCTGATTATATTCACCGTCGCCCACCAACTCCCCAAGGTCGGGTTGCTTTTCAGCCAGCCTCGCGACCTGAAAGAGATCGATCTTCTTGTCGGTGCCCACCACCTCGAAAACCGCTTCACCATCGGCGCCGCGATACTCGATATCGGCCTTCGCCGCTTCAAGCTCGTTCGCCGCGATTTCACGGCCCTTGTCGATCAGCTTGTCGGATGCATCGCCAATGGCGCCGGTGACCATATAGACAGCCTTGGAGCCGCCTGTGCCCGCACCGCCCGGCAGCACGTCGCTGTCGCCGAGATGCACCTTGATCTTCTCGACATCGAGCCCGAGCCGCGTCGCAAGGAACTGCGTCCAGACCGTTTCATGGCCCTGCCCGTTGGTCTGCTGACCTGTCCAGACATGAACGACGCCGCTCTCGCCGTCGATGGCGATGCGCGCATAGTCAGACATGCCCGCTGCCGTGCGCTCGACGTAGTAGCTCACGCCCTGACCGAGCAGCTTGCCTGCCGCTTTCGCCGCCGCGCGACGCGCTTCAAAGCCCGCAACGTCTGCGCGCTTGAATGCATCGGTAAGGTTGCGCTCGAAATCGCCGCTGTCGAAGGGAAGCGAAGCGCCGCCCTTGTAGGGCATCTCGGCCGCCGTGATGAAATTGCGCTTGCGCATTTCATCCTGACCGATTTTCAGCTCGCGCGCCGCCTTGTCCATCAGCCGCTCGATGACATAGGACGCCTCGGGCCGCCCCGCGCCGCGATAGGCATCAACCGGCACAGTGTTCGTGTAGACCGCGCGCACGTGATTGTAGAGCACCGGCACCTTGTAAACACCGACCTGCATGCCGCGTGGCGCAAGCGAGGGAATGAACGGGCCGAACTGGCTCTGATAGCCGCCGAGATTGGCGATGGTATCGACGTGAACGGCGAGTATCCGCCCTTCCTTGTCGAGCGCCAGCGCCGCTTCCGTCACATGATCGCGACCCTGACTATCGGTGAGGAACGCATCGGAACGGTCGCCGGTCCACTTCACCGGACGGCCAAGCATCCGCGATGCAAACAGCACCAGCGGATATTCGGGATAGACGAAAGTCTTCATGCCGAAGCCACCGCCGACATCTTCGGTAACGACGCGGAGCTTTTCGACCGGGATCTTCAGCGAATATTGCGCGATGTAATTGCGCTGGCTGTGGACACCCTGGCTCGGCGCATAAAGCGTGTAGTGATCGCGTGTCGCATCGTAAACGCCGACAGCGGCGCGCGGCTCCATCGCATTGACGACGATGCGGTTGTTGATGAGCTTGAGCCGCGTGATGTGATGGGCTTCCTTCATCGCGGCAGCGGCAGCCGCCTCATTGCCGAACGACCAGTCATAGGCGAGATTGGTGCCAGCCTCTTCCCAGACGATCGGCGCATCGGGCGCGAGCGCACCTGCCGTGTCGGCAATGGCGGGCAAGGCGTCATAATCAATGATGAGAAGATCGGCGGCGTCGCGCGCCTGATTGACCGTCTCGGCAACGATGACGGCAACCGTATCGCCCGCATAGCGCACGCGCTCCTGCGCGATCAGATGACGCGTCGTCTTGAAGATCGGCGTGCCGTCGCGGTTCTTCAGCATGTCAGCTGCCGGACTGGCGACAATGCCCAGCCCCTCGCGCCGGGCGTCTTCGCCCGTATAGACGGCAAGCACGCCGGGCGCGGCCTTGGCGTCTGTCGTGTCGATGGAGAGGATGCGGGCATTGGCGTGCGGCGAGCGCACCATGAAGGCGTGAGCCTGCCCCTCGAAGGATATGTCGTCCGTATAGCGACCCTTGCCGGTAATCAGCCGCTCGTCCTCAACGCGCCTCATCGGCTGCCCGACACCGAACTTCACCATGCTCAAGTCCTCGTGGTTTGCGGATATAGCGGCAAGCGCGGAAAACCTCCGTGCCCATATTCAGATGGCGATGTTGGAGAGGTACGGCTGCGAACCCGCGCCGCCTCGATCCGGTTGGACAATTTTGAATATTCTATCATGGGCAAGCCCCGGCGGCCAAACCGCCAAAATCTTGTCCAGCGGCAGCGACGGAACCGGCGCATGGGCGCGTTTATGAATTATGGGGTACGACCATATGAGAATGAGGAAATAACCAGATGCGCAAATTCATGTTGGCAAGCGCCATTTTGTTGACCACTGCCATCGGCGCCAGTTCCTTCGCAATGGCCGACAAAGGCGCTGAGCGAAGCCCCGCACAAATGCAGGAGCGGCATGCAAGCATGTGTTCGGACCGTTCTGCGCGCGAAATCGGCCACCTTGCCTATCTTGAAGCGAAGTTGAAGCCGACAGCCGCGCAAACCGCCGCCTGGACGAAATACCGCGATACGGTGACCGCACAGGCGAAAGCCAATGAGCAGGACTGCCTCGCGCGGCCGGCACGCAAGAAGGGCGACGCTCGTCCCTCGATCGTGGAACGGAACGCCATGATGCAGAAGGCGCTTGAGACGCGGCTCGCCAGCCTGAAGGCAACGCAGCCCGCGCTTGAAGGCCTCTATGCCGTCCTGACTGACGCGCAGAAGCAGGTCATCAACAAGGAAGGCCGTGAAGGCAAGCATCGTTCGGGACATTGGGGCGACCGTGACCACCATCGCGGCACGGACCACAAGCCCGGTATGAGCGGTAAGCAGGAAGCAACGCCTGCGCCCGAAGCACCGGCGCAGCAGTAAAGCCGGATTGAACGAAGCCTGACGAGATCACACAGCAAAGCGGCGGAGGCTCACTCCGCCGCTTTTGCATGTGGCGTGACAGGCTCCAGCACCTTGCCCGGATTGAGAATATTCTTCGGGTCGAGCGCCGCTTTCAGCACACGCATCAGCGCCACTTCCTCCGGCGAGCGCGACCAGCCGAGATAGGGCCGCTTCTCAAGCCCGATGCCGTGTTCGGCTGAAACCGATCCGCCGCGCTTGCGCAGCGCGCTGTAAACGATGGTCTCGACCGCCTTGCGCGATTCCGGCGTGTGCTCGCTGATCGTGCCCGGAATGACATGCAGATTGCCGTCGCCGAGATGGCCGAAAACCATCAGCGTATGCGCCGGCCACTTCGCCGCCAGCCCTTCGCGAACCTCCGCGATATAGCTTTCCATATCGGCGATCTTCAGACTGACATCGAAGGTGAAGATCGGCCAGTTGCGCGCCACCTGTCCGACATCGTCGCGCAGGCCCCACATGGCATCGCGCTCGGCCTGATTTTTGGCAATCACTGCATCCGATACTTCGCCAGCATCAAGCGCCGCCATCAAGGCTTTCTCAAACCGCGCGGAATCCTCGTCCGGATCGCCGCCCATGGACTCGACCAGCACGTAATAGGGATGGCCATATTCAAGCGGCGCCTTGCCCTTGGCTGGCTCGCTGGTGATGAGCTTGTAAAAATCCGCCCACATGACTTCAAAGGCCGACAGCGTGCCGCCGAGCGCGCGCTCCATATGGCGCAGGAACTTCGGCAGTTGCGCGAAATCCTCCACCGCCACGAAAGCCGTGTCCTGGCTCAGGGGCTTCGGGCGCAGGCGCAGCACCGCGCGCGTGACAACGCCGAGCGTGCCTTCCGAACCGAGGAAAAGCTGCTTCAGATCGTATCCCGCATTGTTCTTGATGAGATGGTTCATGGAGGAGAGAACCGTGCCGTCCGCCAGCACCGCTTCAAGGCCAAGCACCATGTCGCGCATCATGCCGTAGCGAATGACGCGGTTGCCGCCTGCATTGGTGGAAATATTCCCGCCAATGGTCGCCGAGCCGCGCGCGCCGAGATCGAGCGGGAATAGCGCGCCCTTCGCGTCGACCGCTTCGCATACGGATTGCAGCACGCAGCCCGCCTGAACGGTCGCCGTGCCGCCTGCAACGTCGATCTCCTCGATCTTGTTCATGCGCTCGAGCGAGAGCGCGATATGACCATCCGCCTCGCCGCCCTCAACAAGTCCCGTCTTGCCGCCCCACGGCACGACACCCTCGCCTGCCGCGTGGCAAAGCTTCAGCGCTTTGGAGACGTCCTCGGTCGAAGCCGGACGTAGTACCGCGCGCGGCGTGCCAAGCTTGCTCCAGCCGCCCTGCGCCTTGTCGATGGCGTCCTGTCCCTCGAGTACGCCGGACGGCCCGAGCGCCGCTTTGAGCTTCGCAATAAGGTCGTCCATTGGCGTTCTCCCAAGGTCTATTGTTGGCGGCAGTATAGCGCGAAGGTCATCGACGCCTATCCCGCGAATTCTATTTGTCACCCCGGCCTTGTGCCGGGGTCCAGAGCCGCGCACTCTGAATCGGCCGCTCCTGGATCCCGGCACAAGGCCGGGATGACAGCAAAAATGCGATTGCCCTACTTCGTCAGCACCCTTCCCACCGCCTGCTGCCAGCGGCCATAACGCACCACCCGCTCCGCTTCCGCCATTTGCGGCGCAAACGCCCGTTCGCATTGCCATTTTCGGGCGATATCCTGCGGGCTGCCGTAAAATCCGACCTGCATGCCGGCAAGATAGGCCGCGCCCAGAGCGGTCGTTTCAATGATGGCGGGACGCTCGACGGGGCGTCCGATAATGTCGGTGAGGTTCTGCAAGAACCAGTTATTGGCCACCATGCCGCCATCGACGCGAAGCGTTTGCGGGCTGGTCAGCCCCGCCGCTTTCACATCCGCACCCATCGCATCCATCAGATCGCGCGTCTGGAAGGAAACGGATTCGACCGCCGCCCGCACGATCTCGGCGGCCCCCGTATCCCGCGTCATGCCGAAGATCGCCGCACGCGCATGCGGGTCCCAATAAGGCGCGCCAAGCCCGGTAAAGGCCGGCACCAGCACGACCGGCGAATTCGGATCGGCCTTGGCGGCAAGCGTCGCGCTGTCGCTGGCATTCGAAATCAGCCCCATCTCATCGCGCAGCCACTGCATGATCGCGCCCGCCATGAAGATTGAGCCTTCAAGCGCGTAGGTAGTCTTGCCGCCGAGACGATAGGCGACGGTCGTCAGCAATCTGTTCGTGCTCTCCACCTGCCGCTCGCCCGTATTCAGAACCGCAAAACAGCCTGTGCCATAGGTCGATTTCATCAGGCCCGGCTCAAAACAAGCCTGTCCCACCGTCGCCGCCTGCTGATCGCCCGCGACGCCCGCAACGGGAATTTCGACACCGAAAAGCGACTTTTCCGTCCGGCCGAAATCGGCGCAGCAATCCTTCACCTCCGGCAGAACGGCGCGCGGAATGCCGAACCAGCCAAGTATCTCGTCATCCCAGTCTTGAGTACCGATGTTGAAAAGCAGCGTGCGCGACGCATTGGTCGCGTCGGTCACATGAGCCTTGCCGCCGGTAAGCTTGTAGATGAGCCAGCTATCGATGGTGCCGAAGCAAAGCTCGCCCTTCGCCGCCCGCTCCCGCGCATTCGGCACATGGTCGAGCAGCCATGCGAGCTTGGTGCCGGAGAAATAGGGATCGAGCAGCAGCCCGGTCTTTTTCTGAACGATGAGCTCCTTGCCCTCGCCCTTCAATTTCGCACAAAGATCAGCCGTGCGCCGGTCCTGCCAGACGATGGCATTGTGGAGCGGCTTGCCGGTGGCCCGCTCCCACAGCACTGTCGTCTCACGCTGATTGGTGATGCCGATGGCGGCGATATTGTCCGCATGGGTGCCCGCGCTCAGCAAGCCGCGGCAAACATCGAGCGTCGCCGCCCATATCTCGTTGGCGTCATGCTCGACCCAGCCATCCTGCGGATAAATCTGGCGCAGCTCCTTCTGCCGCACCCGCATGGGCGAACCCGACTGATCGAACAGCAGCGCCCGCGTGCTCGTCGTCCCCTGATCGATAGACAGAATGTAGTGCGCGCCCGCCATATGTATCTCCCCCGGATTCTGGCCGGAAAGGCTAGCGCGCGGCGCGCTACATGGAAACCGCTAAGCCCTTACGCGCGAAGGGGACGAAATTTACCCGCTCAAGTGCTATATATGGCCCATGACCGTCGAACCGCGCATCGGAACCGCGAGCCCTGCCATGATCGATCCCTTCGGTCGGGCGGTGACCTATCTGCGTGTTTCCGTGACGGATCGTTGCGACTTCCGCTGCACCTATTGCATGTCCGAGCACATGAATTTCCTGCCCAAGCAGGAAATCCTGTCGCTGGAAGAACTCGACCGCGTCTGTTCCGCCTTCATCGCAAAGGGCGTACGCAAGCTTCGCCTGACGGGCGGCGAGCCGCTGGTGCGCCGCGATGTGATGACACTGATCCGCAACCTCGGCAGGCATCTTGAAACCGGCGCGCTGGAAGAACTGACGCTGACGACCAATGGCAGCCAGCTCGCACGCTTTGCCGATGACCTCGCATCCGCCGGGATCAAGCGTATCAACGTCTCGCTCGACACGCTGGACGCCGCAAACTTCGCACGCATCACGCGCTGGGGACGCTTGGCTCAGGTGCTCGAGGGCATCGAGGCGGCGACGCGCGCGGGCCTCAAGGTCAAGATCAATACCGTCGCGCTGAAGGGCGAGAACGAGGATGAAATTCCTGCGCTTATCGAATGGGCGCATGGGCAAGGCCACGACATCACGCTGATCGAAACCATGCCCATGGGCGATATAGACGGCGACCGCACCGAACAATATTTGCCGCTATCGCTTGTCCGCGCGCGCCTCGCCGAACGCTGGACGCTGGACGATCTGCCTGACCGCACAGGCGGCCCTGCGCGTTATCTGCGCATCCGCGAAACGGGCGGACGCCTCGGCCTCATCACGCCGCTGACGCATAACTTCTGCGAGTCCTGCAACCGCGTCCGCCTCACCTGCACCGGCACTCTCTTCATGTGTCTCGGCCAGGAAGACGCCGCCGATCTTCGCGCCGCCGTGCGCGCGAGCGACAGCGACGACATTCTTAACGCTGCCATTGATGAAGCCATCGGACGCAAGCCCAAGGGCCATGATTTCATCATCGACCGGCAGCACAAGAAGCCTGCCGTCGCCCGCCACATGTCGACAACCGGCGGCTAGGCCTTCGCCTGCCCGCGCGCCCAGGCGACATAATCCTCATTGCCGCTCTCGATCGGGAGCACCAGAAATGCGGGAACTTCATAAGGATGCCGCAGACGCGCCGCCGCAATGGCGTCCGGTGCGAGCTTGCGTGTCGTCTTGATGAAAGCGACGACTTCCGCTTCTTTCTGCACAGCGCCCTTCCATTCGTAGACAGATGTGACGCCGGGATAAATGTTAACGCAGACCGCAAGCCGCCCGGCGACGAGCGCCTCGGCCATTTCCTCGGCTGCCTCTTTGGTCGGTAAAGGGGTATAGATAAAGACGAATTCGGAAAGCATTTGCGTGTCGGCGCTCATTTGCTTATCTCCTGCCTCGGCGGGGCTCCATTCTGCGCCAGCTGCGAGACGGAACGGAACTCATGAAGTTCACGAAGATTGCGTTTGTGGCAACCGATGTGCCGGAAGCCCAGGAAGCCTTGAAGCGCCTGACGGATCGCTATGGCGACGCCTCGCCCGCCGATGCCGATGTGTTCGTCGCGCTTGGCGGCGACGGGCTGATGCTGCAAACGCTGCACAAGCACATGCATCGCGGCATTCCGATCTATGGCATGAACCGCGGCTCCGTCGGTTTCCTGATGAACGAATATCGCGACGACGCTTTGCTTGAGCGCCTTGCCGCCGCCGATATCGCGCGGCTGCATCCGCTGCGCATGCGCGCGACGCTCGCCAATGGCTCGGAGCATCAGGCGCTAGCGATCAACGAAGTGTCCCTGCTGCGTGAGACCTATCAGGCGGCGAAAATCCGTATTTCCATAGACGAAAAAGTCCGCATGAAGGAGCTGAGCTGCGACGGCGTGCTCGTTTCAACGCCTGCCGGATCGACGGCCTATAATCTTTCGGCGCAAGGCCCGATCATTCCCATCGACGCGGCGCTGCTGGCGCTCACGCCGATCAGCGCCTTCCGCCCTCGCCGCTGGCGCGGCGCGCTGCTGTCGCATCGGGCGAAGGTACGCTTTGAAGTTCTCGAACCCGAGAAGCGCCCCGTCAGCGCCGTCGCCGACCATCGTGAATTCCGCGATGTCGTCGACGTGCATGTCGAGGAAGATCCGACAATCGATCTTCTGATGATGTTCGACGAAGGCCACAGCCTCGATGAACGCATCCTGACCGAGCAGTTTTTGTACTGAGGCTTTGGTCATTGCGGGGCATTCAGCCTCGCAATGACCAAAAAAATCAGGACCTGACGTTCGACAGCGGCTCTTCCGTGACGCCGTAACCCGCCTCGGCAGGAATACGCAGCACCGAACCATCCACCTTCGGCTCGACAGTGACGACAGGCGTGCGGCGCGCGGTTTCGATGGCGTCGGCCACATGACTATGCCGCCCGAGCTTCGAGACGTTCATCCGTGTCGGGAAGATGATCGTGCGCCTGCCGGCTTCGGCTTCCTGCAGAGCGTCGCCCGGACGGATCCATACACTATCGACCGATTCCGAACCGTCATGGACGGCCAGATGATCTTCGGGCGCAGCCGCCACATAGAAGCGCGTGTCGAAACGCTTGGGCATGAGGTTCGGCGTGATCCAATGCGCAAACGGCGTCAGCAGATCGGCGGCAAGGCGAAGCCCGCCGCGTTCGAGAACTTCGCCGATGCCAAGCTCGCTCTTGTTGAGCGCACCGCGCATTGGCTCCAGCGCCAGAAGCCGCGCCGCATTGACGAGCGCACCCGTGCGCTCTTCACGCGCAAGCAGAACGCCGCATTCCTCATAGGCCTCGCGGATCGCCGCGACGCGCATGGAAAACTCCCAGTCGTCGAGCCCCTCCGCGCCGTCGATGCGGGTCCGCACTGAGGCATCCGTATCGCCCTTGTCGACCTTGCCGCCCGGAAAGACGAGCGCGCCGGAAAACGAATCGATCTTGTGATGACGCACGACCATGAACACTTCGAGGCCTTGCAGGCCGTCGCGCACGAGAAGAATTGTGGCCGCCGGTATCAGCCCGACCCCTTCTGGCTTGGACATGAACTCTCTCCCTGTATCGTTTTCTGACGTTTCGTTATTTTTTGAACTTTATTCTTAACCCGGCGGCAAGCCTGCTGGCGCGACCTGCCACAAAATTAAGTATGCCTAAACTAAGCGCCTTCACATTCGAAAACTTGCGGGCTTGCAGATGGGCGCGCCAAAGAATTTGGCATCAAGATGTACAGCAGTTCTTTTCGGCTGACCAACCGGGACATCGACCTCGCCCTTGAGGCCGGGCACCTGTTCCTCGTTTTTCAGCCGAAGATCGAACTCGCCACCGGGCGAACTCTGGGCGCGGAAGCCTATGTCCGCTGGAACCATCCAGATTATGGATTGATGCCGCCCGGCCTGTTTCTTTCCTTCTTCGAGCGGCGCGGACGCAGCGTCGACCTGACCCGTTCGGTCGTCGCAACCGCCGCCGATGCTATGGTGCAATGGCGTTTGCAGCGCCAGCATTGGCCCGTCTCGATCAACCTCTCGGGCAGCGATCTCGGCGATGCGACACTGCCCGGCACATTGGCGGCGCTGGTCGGTGAACGCGGTCTCGACACGAGCGATTTCACCCTGGAAGTGCCCGAGGGCGTCTTCGCGCGAAACGCCGACGATTCCGCCCGCATCATCTGCGAGTTTCGCCGTCTGGGTTTCCGCACCGCACTCGACGGCGGCGGCGCTGTCGTCGTCCCGGCAGAATACGTAACGCCGGACTATTTTTCGGAAGTCAAAATCTCCGGCGCCGCCATCATCCGCTTTGCCCATCGCCTGCGCCATGCGGGCCTCGGCTTTATCGGCCGCCGCGTTTCCCTTGCCGCCTCCCTCGGCCTCGATGCAACCGCAGTCGGCGTCGAAGACGAGACGACATTGTCCGCCTTGGCGTCGCTCGGTTTCACCGCCGCGCAAGGCGCGCATATCTGCCGCCCGCGCGAAGCAAAGGAACTCATCGGCTGGTCATTCGCGCAGGACATGCGCAGCGATTTTCTCGCGGTCGATGCTCCCGACGATGCGCTTCTGCTCGAAGAGCCGATGGAAGATGACGACCAGGAAGAGGCGCTAGACCGCTGCCATCTTCCGAACGAAATCACGCTGAGCTATGAGGATCACGACCTCGCCATTCCGGGCATCGACGACGTACCGGTCTGCACAGGCGCGCTCGATCCGGCCTGCTTCTTTCCGGGCCGCAACCTCATAGCACTGATGCGCCGCCCGCCTCGCCATGGCCGCAGACTGCCGGGCATCGACCGGCCGATCCGCATGCGCATCCGCCGTCCGAAGCAGAAGCCAAAGGGCTTTCTTGCGAGAGCATTGGGACTGTAAGCCATTCCAAGTTACGTCATGGCCCGATCAAGTCGGGCCATGACGGCAGGCAGTTAAAATCAAACCCGTTCGATCACCATCGCAATGCCCTGACCGACGCCAATGCACATTGTGCAAAGTGCATAGCGCGCCTTGCGCTCGTGAAGCTCATACATCGCCGTGGTGACGAGACGCGCGCCGCTCATGCCGAGCGGATGGCCGAGCGCGATGGCCCCGCCATTGGGGTTCACGAAATCCGCATCATCCGGCAGGCCGAGATCGCGCAACACGGCAAGGCCCTGCGA
>NZ_JBASBH010000117.1:0-24582 GCF_049651025.1 Parvibaculum sp.
TGCCGAGAATGGCAAGGCCACTGCCTTCCGCTGTCAGCCCTTGCGCCTCACGCAGAACCTGACCGCGCCGCGCCGCATCGCGCAGCAGCCATTCGATGCTTGCGACGACGGCGGCATCGGCAAAAGCCGTCAGCGCTTCCGTCACCTCTTCCAGCGCCCATGCGCTCGTGACATCGGCAAATGCGATCAGCACGGCCGCTTCGGACTTGGCGACACGCAAGGCGCGCATCACCTCGGCTTGCGTTTCAAGATCGGAGGCCGCGCGGGTGCGGGCAAGGAGCGCGTCGAATGTTGCGGATGGAGGTTCGTCGAGAAGGCGCGGCAACCAGTGCGGATGCAGGCGAATGATGCGCGTCAGAAATGGGGAATTGCCGAAAAGACTGTCGATGACGCGGCGCGCATCGGCATCTTCGAGCAGAGCGGTGGCGCGTTGTCTGGTCGATGCGTCCTCGATCAAGGCGACCGACTGAACGAGGTCCTGCATCTCGGCAAGCGCGCGCTCAGCGTCATAGGGCCTTGGCACCCTTGCCGACCGCTCGCGCAAATTCGCGCTCGTCACTATGCGTCTCCCCGCTCGATTTCGCGAAAGAGTAGCAGATTTCGGTGAGGCGCAATGTGTTTCAACGCGTCGCAGCCGGGAGCGACAGGGTGACCCGAAGACCCGGATAGTTATCCTCGAAATCGACGCGACCATTGTGAAGCCGCGCGACGGCGGAGACGAGGCTCAGGCCGAGGCCGCTGCCCGGCGTATTGCGGCTCGCCTCAAGGCGCACGAAACGCTCCACCACACGGGCGCGCTCATGCGCGGGCACGCCCGGCCCATGATCGGCAACGGCGAACTGGACGCGTCCGCTTTCATCGAGGCGCGCCGAAACTTCGATGGTCGCCTCGGCGCCGGCATCCGTCGGCTTGCCGTGCTTGATCGCATTGTCGATCAGGTTGGTCAGGGCCTGCGACAACAATTCACGATTGCCGCGCACCTGCATGCCCTCGCGCGCATCGACGACAATGGTGAGGCCGTTTTCCTCGGCCAGCGGCTCATAGAGTTCGGCGGCGTCACGAATGATGGCGGCGGGATCGACGCCGGTCATGGATTCGCGCAGCGATCCGGCTTCTGCGCGCGCGATCATCAGCAGCGCATTGAAGGTCGACAGAAGATTGTCCGCTTCCGCAATCGTGCGCTCGAGCACGTGACGATATTCCTCCGGCGACACGTCCTGCAACAGCGTCACTTCCAGCCGGTTCCGCAGCCTGTTAAGCGGACTTCGAAGATCGTGGGCGACATTATCCGTCACCTGCCGCATGCCGATCATCAGCGCTTCGATCTGATCGAGCATCGCGTTGAGGTTCTGGCCAAGCTGGTCGAGTTCGTCGCCCGTGCCTGCAATCGGCAGACGGCGCGACAGATCGCCTTCCATGATGTCCTGACTCGATCGATTGATCTCATCGACGCGGGCCAGCATGTTGCGGCTCATGAAGAGCCCGCCGACAAGTCCGAGGGCGAGCGTCAGCGCGATAGCCCAGGCGAGAGCGCCCGTGATGAGGCTTTCAATCTCGCGTCGCTCCTGCACGTCGCGGCCGACAAGCAGGTAAAATCCTTCCGGCAGAAAGAAGGCGCGGGCGCGGGCGGCTTTCAGCTCGACGCCTTCCAGCGCGCGACGGCTATAGATGAAATCCATCCAGCCGTCAGCGCCGGGCGTCGCATTGGGGCGCGCATCGAGATTGCCCGCGAGCAACTGGCCGGACGGCCCGAGCACCAGATAAAGGCTTTGCCCCGGATCGCGCGAACGCTGGATAACGGTATGCACGAGAAGCGGCAGGCCGCCTTGCGCATATTGCTCCGCAAGCCCCGTAATTTCCGCCTGCACTGCCTCGTCCGTCTGGCGGACGAGGAAGCCCGCCGTGTTCCAGTAGACATAGGCCAGAAGCATGATTGCGGAGGCCGCGAATAGCCCCAGATACAGGACCGCGAGCCTGAAGGTGGATGTCTTGAGGAGATTAATCGGCAGCACGTAGAGAATACCCGGCCCCTCGGACCGTGTGCAAAAGCGGCTGCTTGAAGTTCTTGTCGATCTTCGCCCTGAGCCGCGAGATATGCACGTCGATCACATTTGTCTGAGGGTCGAAATGATACTCCCATACGTTCTCAAGCAACATGGTCCGTGTGACGACCTGATCTGCATGTTTCATCAGATATTCGAGCAGGCGAAATTCACGCGGCTGAAGGTCGATATCCTGCCCCGCCCGGCTGACCTTGCGGGCGAGGAGATCGACCTCAAGGTCGCCGACGGTGAGTTTCGTGCGGACCTGATCGGGGTTTGAACGGCGGACCAGCACCTCGATCCGCGCCAGAAGTTCGGCGAAGGCGTAGGGCTTCGTCAGATAGTCGTCGCCTCCCGCCTTCAGCCCCATGATGCGGTCATCCACCTCTCCAAGCGCGGAGAGGAAGAGAACCGGCGTCCGGTCATTTTCCGTGCGCAGCGTCGCGACGACGCTGAGCCCGTCGCGCTTGGGCAACATGCGATCGACGATGAGGACGTCGAAGGAGCCCGAGAGCGCGAGGGTGAGCCCCTCCTCGCCATCCGCCGCATGATCGACGATATGGCCGCTCTCGCGCAGACCCTTCACGACATAGGCGGCCGCTTCAAGGTCGTCTTCGATGACGAGGATGCGCATGGCCTGCGCTTAACCCTTTTTGATCGTCAGGGCGACGAAGCGCTGCTGATCCTGCGTGCGCAGAAGCAGGAGGACGGAAGACTTGTCCGCCTTCTTCGCCGCGCTTACGCCATCGACGATATCGCTCGGCGTTTTCACGTCGCGACCGGAAATCTTGACGATGACATCGCCGACCTGAATGCCCTTCTCGGCCGCTTCGCTGTTCTGATCGACGCTCTGAACGGCGACGCCAGCGGGCGTCGAGGTCAGGGCGAGGCCGAGGCTTTGCGTTGCGTTTTCGGTTGTCGGCGCGGTTTCGTCCGCAGACGCCGTTTCGATCTTGTCGGGGAAGGTTGCAATGGCGACGCTGATGCTCTTCGCCTTGCCGCCACGCCACAACACGATATCGGCCTTTGTGCCAGGACGCAGATCCGCAACGGTGCGGCTCACGGCGCGGACATCTTCCATGTCGGCGCCATTGACCTTGACGACGACGTCACCGGCTACAATGCCTGACTTCGCGGCGGGGCTACCGGGCGTTACCTCGGCGACGAGCGCGCCTTTGGGCTTGTCGAGCGAGAGGCTTGTCGCGAGATCGGCGTCGACAGGCTGAATGCTCACGCCGAGCCAGCCGCGTGTGACCTTGCCGTTTTCGCGAAGCTGCTTCACGACCTTTTCGGCAATGTTCGACGGGATCGCAAAGCCGATGCCGACGCTGCCGCCGGTCGGCGAGAAGATCGCCGTGTTCACGCCGATGACGTTGCCGTGAATGTCGAAGGTCGGGCCACCGGAGTTGCCGCGATTGATCGAAGCGTCGATCTGGAGGAAGTCGTCATAGGGGCCTGCGCCGATCTCGCGGCCACGCGCCGAAACGATGCCGCTCGTGACAGTGCCGCCAAGACCGAAGGGATTGCCGACCGCCAGCACCCAGTCGCCGACGCGCAGCTTGTCGCTGTCGCCGAAAGCCACATAGGGCATCGGCTTCGTCACCTTCACCTTGATGAGGGCGAGATCGGTCTTCTGGTCGCGGCCGACGAGGGTCGCTTTCATTTCAGTGCCGTCATTCTGCACGACGGTAATGTCCTTGCCGCCCTGTACGACGTGATTGTTGGTGACGGCATAACCGTCCGCAGTGATGAAGAAGCCCGAGCCTTGCGCCATGGCCTTGCGCTTCAGCGGCTTGCCGTCCGGGCCCTTGGGCTGAAGCTGCTTGAAGAATTTGTCGAAGGGGCTTCCGGGCGGGAACGGCATGTCGGGCGCGTCAGCAGCGGTCACCGTTTCCTCTTCCACGACGCGAATGCTGACAACAGCGGGGGACACTTTCTCGACGAGATCGGCAAAACTCGGCAGCGCCGACAGCTCCGTTCGCTGCGAAGTCGGGGCGTTCAGAGGCGCGGTTTCCGCGAATGCGGGTGAACCCAATACGCCAAATCCGATTGCGCCAACTGCCGCAAGCGCAGCCGCTGTGCGCATAAGCTTGTGTGTCGCAACACCGCCATCGCGCGCGCTGTTCGTCATGTAGGAAACTCCTGTGACTGGGTATTGCCGAATGTGTCCGGTCCACCAAATGTGGCCATCGTACCTTACCAATTCATGTCTAAAACATTACAGATTGGTATGGCTGAATAATGGCGGAAAATCGAACACCGCCCGGCAATTTCGGCTTAGGCCAAAGGAGACAGTCAGGCTCCGGCCTATTCAGTCCCGTTCATCAGCCGGTCGATCCGGGCTTTTTCCGCAGGATCAAGCGCTTGAAGGGGATCGGAGCGGCGACGGCGGAAAACCATGACGAAGCCCCCTACCCCGATCAGCAGCACGGCCGCCGGTGCAAACCAGAGCAACCAGGTCACCGGCTCGAAGGGCGGGCGCAAAAGGACGAACTGTCCGTAGCGCGCGACGATGAAGTCCAGCACCTGCTGGTCCGTGTCGCCCGCGGTCAATCGATCACGGACGAGGTGACGAAGGTCGCGAGCGAGATCGGCATCGGAATCGTCGATCGACTGGTTCTGGCAAACGAGGCAGCGCAGCTCCTTCGATATCTCTCTCGCGCGGGCTTCGAGCACCGGATCGGCCAGCTTTTCACTGGGCTCAACGGCGAGCGCGGGACCGAACGCGGCAAAGAGAAAGAGGAAGGCAAAGAAAGCGGCGCGCATCGCCTCACTCCGCCGGGCTGGGGGCGAGGCGGGAACGGCGTGCGCGCGAGGGCGCGCCGACGCGGTAGGGCCTGTCCGTCAGCGAGACGAGGCCGCCTGCCGCCATGATCATCGCGCCGATCCAGATCCAGGGCGCGAAGTTGTTCTCATAGGCACGGATCGTCCAGCCGCCGTGACCATTATCATCGCCGATGACGATATAGAGATCGGACATGCCGTTGGTGCGGATCGCCGCTTCGGTCTTCTCCTGCCGCTCGACCGGGAAGCGGCGCTTCTCCGGCAGCATGAAGCCGAGATCGCGTTCGCCTTTTTTCACATGGACGACGCCGACCAGCGCTTCGTAATTCGGCCCCTGACGCAGGCCGACTTTTTCAAGCGTGAGCGTGTAGCCGGAAAGTTCGGCGCTTTCGCCCTCCTTCAGCGCAGTCACAAGTTCCGTCCGCCATGCCGTCATGCCGACGACGCCCGCCACGACGATGCCGAGGCCGCCATGGGCCAGCGCCATGCCCCATTGGGCGCGCGGCAGATGGCGGGCCTTGCGGAGCGACTTGCCGATGGGGCTTCCGAAAAGCCCGATGCGCCACGCGAGTTCAAAGAAGGCGCCCGCGACCAGCCATGTGGCGAGACCCATGCCGAGCGCAGCGAGCCAGGGCCCTTTGCTGACGAAAGCAAGCACAGCAATGCAGACGAGGAAGGCAAGCGCTGCCGCGCCCATCAGACGCTCAAGCGCCGCGACAAGATCGGCGCGCTTCCAGCCGAGCAGCGGCCCGAGCGGCACGAGGCAAAGCAGCGGCACCATGATCGGCACGAAGGTGAGATTGAAGAAAGGCGGGCCGACGGTGATCTTCGGGCCGTCCACCGCATCGAGGAACAGCGGATAAAGCGTGCCGATGAAGACGGCGGCGGCAGCGGCGGAGAGCAGCAGATTGTTGACGATCAGCGCACCTTCGCGGCTCATCGGCGCGAACATGCCTTCCGCCTTCAGCACATGGGCACGCCAGCCGTAAAGCGTCAGCGCACCGCCGACGAAGACCGTGACGATGCCCAGAATGACGACGCCGCGCATCGGATCGCTGGCGAAGGCATGGACGGAATTCAGCACTCCGGAGCGCACGAGGAATGTGCCGACCAGCGAAAGCGAGAAGGCGATGATGGCCAGCAATATGGTCCAGCTTTTCAGCGCGCCGCGCTTTTCAGCGACGATGGCGGAATGGAGAAGCGCGGTCGCGACGATCCACGGCATCAGCGAGGCGTTTTCGACCGGGTCCCAGAACCAGAAGCCGCCCCAGCCCAGCGTGTAATAGGCCCACCACGAACCCATGGCGATGCCGATGGTGAGCGCGGTCCATGCGCCGAGCGTCCATGGGCGCACCCAGCGTGCCCAGCTTGCATCGACGCGGCCTTCGATCAGCGCGGCGATGGCGAAGGAGAAGGCCATCGAAAGACCGACATAGCCCGCATAGAGAAATGGCGGGTGGAAAGCGAGGCCGGGGTCCTGCAACAGCGGATTGAGGCCGCGTCCTTCGAAGGGTGCAGGATCGAGGCGGAGGAATGGATTGGAGGTGAAGAGAATGAAGGCGATGAAGGCAACCGCGATCGACGCCTGCACGGCCAGCACGCGGGCGCGCAAGGGAGCAGGAAGGTTGCTGCCGAAAACCGCGACGAGCGCGCCGTATAGAGCGAGGATCAGCACCCAGAGAACCATCGATCCTTCATGGTTCCCCCAGACGCCGGAAATCTTGTAAATGAGCGGCTTCGTCGAATGCGAGTTCTCGGCAACGAGGCTGATCGAAAAATCCGATACGACGAAGGCATAGACCAGAACGCCAAAGGCGAAGGCGATGAGCACGAATTGCGCGATAGCGGCGCTGCGCGCAACACCCATCAAACCCTCGTCGCCGCGATGCGCGCCGATCATCGGGACAACCATCTGCACCAGCGCAACCGCGAAGGCGAGTACGAGCGCGAAATGTCCCAGTTCAGCGATCATGGCGTTTGGGTCTTTTCTGCGTCGGGCTTTGGCGTCCCGGCGCCTTCCTGCCAGCGTCCTGCCTTTTTGAGGCTCGCCTCGACTTCAGGCGGCATGTATTTTTCGTCGTGCTTTGCCAGCACCGTGTCGGCGGTGAATGCGCCGTCGGGGCTGAACGTGCCTTCGGTCACGACGCCCTGCCCTTCGCGGAACAAGTCCGGCAGAATTCCCGTGTAGGTGACAGTGACCGTCTTTGCGTAGTCGGTGACGTTGAAGCTCACCGTGGTTGGGCCCGTGTGGCGGAGCGTGCCTTCCTCGACCATGCCGCCAAGGCGGATGCGTGCGCCGGGGCCGATGTCGCGTTCGGCCACTTCGCTCGGACTGTAGAAAAACACGATATTGTCGCGCATGGCATTGAGCACCAGCCCAATGGCGCCCGCCAGAATGGCAAGACCCAGCACAATAAAGGCGGCGCGGCGATTTTTGCGCGTCATGCTTGCTTCGAGGCTCCCGGCATTGTCACTTGCGCACAGGTATAGCCGGGGCGGCGGCGGCCTCAAACCGCCAAATGGTCGCGCGGAGCGGTCGCGGCGGGGCTAGAACCCCAGAATCGTCCGGGTGGCGGGGCCAGCTATGCCATCGGCGACGATGCCGTTTTCCTCCTGCCAGGCTTTCAACGCGCCATCCAGCCCCTCGTCGAAGACCCCGTCGCTGTTGACCGCATAACCCTCTCGCGTCAGGGCCTTTTGCAAGGCTTTGACATCATTCCCGGTCATGGGCGGATTGGTGAGGCGAAGGTTGCGTGTCGCCGCATCGTTTGCCGACACCAGGACCGGCGCGCGGCAGGAAAGCGCCGCCTCATCGACCGAGACGCCGCAGACCGACATGGGAACGCCAAGCGTCCAGTTGCCGTTCTTGATGAGGGTGTTGAAAGCGTCCATGCGATAGACGGTGCGACGGAGCAGCGTGTTGGAATGGGTGGCGAGCCAGTTGCGCCGTTCGGCGACATAGGCGGGCACCCATTTTTTCTCGCCCGCCCTGGCCGGATCGCCGACGCGCTTCGTCGTCAGATCACGAATCGTGCCCCATGAGCCGTGGATGAGGCTGTCGTAAACGACCGCCGTTGAAAGAGGCGCGGCGAAACCCAGCGCCGACGCGGCCTTGGCCGCCGGGCTCCAATAGACACGGTCGAAAAATGCATCCTGCGCATCCTGCATGACCGGATCGCCGCCCGCTTCCGTCAGCAAGGCGCGCAGCGTCGCGTCACGGTCGAGCGACAGGTCGATATCGGCGAGGCGTTTCAGATAGGGCTTCAGCGCGCGGCCGCATGCAGCATTCGGCGCGTCGCAATAGGACTTGATAAGCAGATAGAGATTGCCGCTGCCAAGCGTCGTTTGCGAACGGCCATAGGTGAGATGGCCCGGATCGCCCGCCAGAAGCGTGACGCGTGCGTAATCGCCCAGCGTCTTTCCCGTCTCGAAAATATTGACGATGGCCTGAGCGGCCTGTTTCTGTAGTTCCGACAGCATGTCCCCACCCCATTTCGCGAATCTGCGGCCATCCTAGCCGAGAGTTCGGTAGGCAGAGGATTATTGTGCCGTCAGATTTTTCTCCGCCGCGTCGAGTTCTGCGAGCGCCGTCTTGTCGGTAGCAAAAGCGGTGCGGGCACGCGTCAGCGCCGCTTTCGCTTCGTCCTGTTTGCCGAGCACACCATAGGCGCGCACGAGGCGGAGCCAGCCGTCGAGATCGTTCGGATTTTGCTCAAGGCGCGCGGCAAGGCCGGAGACCATTCCGCCGATCATTTGCTGACGCGCTTCCGGCGTCATGCTTGCCGCGGCGCCTGCCTGTTCGGCGGTCGGGCCGGGCGCAGGCATTTTCGTCAGCGCGGCCAATTCGGCCTCGATGCTTCCACGCCAGGGCGCATCTTTCGGCGCGGCGGCGAGCAGCGCCCTCCAGCGCGTGGCCGCCTTGTCTTTATGACCGTCTTCTATCTCGGCAACGCCCAGATAGAACTGTGCGCGCGGCTCCTGCGCGTCGAGAGCGACAGCCTTGGCGAAGTCGTCGCGAGCGGCAGCAGGCACGCCGCCATTGGCCGCCAGAACTTCCGCCTCGCCGCGCGCCGCAAGTCGGCTTGCCGTTTCGCCGCCAAGCAGGATCGCCCGGTTCCAGGCATTGATGGCGGCGGGATAATTGCCCTGACGGATATAGGCAGGCGCCAGCACTTCCCAGCCGCGCTGGTCTGCCGGATTGTCCTTCAGATGTTTCTCGACCTTCAGGATCAGCGCATCAAGCGGCAGTTGATCGGGCGACACCGCTATGCGCGGGGCAAAGGGCGCATCCGGCAGATCGGGCGATCCGAGCGAGAGATAAAGCCCGAGCGAGAAGACCGGCACGGCCAGCATCAGCAGAACGGCGATGAGGCGGCGCGGCGCGCGCGTGACCAGCGGCGCGGATTTCGCGCGCTCCGCCGCATCGGCAGCGCCGAGCAGGCGGCGCGAAACTTCAATTCTGGCGGCTTCGGCCTCCGCAGGTCCGATGACGCCGCGCTCGAGATCGCGCCCGACTTCCGCCAACTGATCGCGGTAAAGCTCGATTTCGCGAAGATCGCCCCCTTCCGCGCTCTTTCGACCCAGTGGACGCAGAAGTGCCCAGACAACGGCAGCCGTCATCAGGGCAAAGCCGATCCAGAGCAGGATATTGGAGAAGAGTATGGGCAAGGCGGCTCGCTTTCGCTGGAATGCCGCCTTTGTATAAAGACTTGCGAGGCCGCCGGGAAGCGACGGAGGGCCGCACCGTCCGGGCGCCTTTACGCCGTCTCTTGAAGAAGGTTAGTCTCCCGCGCCAATGCGCCAGGGGGAAATTACGATGCTGCGGATCGCCAAAGCGGGCTTTCAGGGCCTTTTTGTTCTCGTCTTTGTCGGCATCGTGGCCATTCTGATCCGGGCTGCGGTTGAAGCCCCTGCCCCTCTCGACCCCGCACCCATCATCGCCCGCGCGGCGCAATATGACGCGCGCATCAAGCGCGACGAATATGGCGTTCCTCATATTTACGGGACGCGCGACGCCGATGTGGCATTCGGCTTTGCCTATGCCCATGCGGAAGACGACTACGCGACCATCGAGGAAACGGCGATTGCGGTGCGCGGCAAGCTCGCCTCCGTCAAAGGCAAGGGCGCCGCCGTCACCGATTATCTCGTCGCGCTGATGCGCGTCTGGCCGACCGTCGATGCGCGCTATGAAAAAGATCTCACGCCGGAACTGCGCCGCGTGCTCGAAGCCTATGCGGATGGCGTCAATTATTATGCGGCGCTCCATCCCTCGCGGGTGACGCCGGGCTTTCTGCCGCTGACGGGACGCGATGTCGCCGCCGGTTTCGTTTTCAAGACGCCGTTTTTCTACGGCCTCGACAAGCAGTTGATGGCGCTTTTCAGCGGCCTGAAAAAGCAGCTTTCGAAAGACGGCAAGAATGCCTTCCTGCCCACAGCGACGCCGCTTCCCATCGGCTCGAACGGCATGGCGGTCGGGCCAGCACGCTCGGCGGACCATGCGACGCGGCTTCTGGTCAATTCCCACCAGCCCTATACTGGGCCGGTCGCCTGGTATGAGGCGGTGCTTCACAGCAAGGAAGGCTGGGACGTTGCAGGCGGCTTCTTTCCCGGCTCGCCCTTCATGCTGCATGGCCACAACCGCAATCTCGGCTGGGCGAATACGGTGAACGAGCCCGATCTTGCCGATATTTATGAGTTGAAGCTCAATCCGGCCAATGACAATCAATATCTGCTCGACGGGAAATGGCGCGATTTCGAGAAGTCGGAGGTTGAAATCCGCGTGAAGCTCTGGGGCCCGTTCTGGTGGACGGTGACACGCGAGGCCCTGTGGTCGGAGCATGGGCCCGTGCTGAAAGTGCCGGGCGGGGCTTTCGCCATTCGCTATGCGGGCATCGGCGAGATTCGGCAGGCCGAACAATATTACCGGCTCGACAAGGCGCGCGATCTTGGCGAGTGGCGCGATGCGATGAAGCTGCAGGCTTTGCCGAGCATCAACTACATCTATGCCGACAAGCATGGCAACATTGCCTATATCTATAACGGATTGTTCCCTGTGCGGAAGGAAGGCGTCGACTGGAAAGCGACGCTGCCGGGCGACCGCTCGGACCTGATCTGGAAGAGCTACTTGCCCTTCGACAAGATTCCTCAGCTTCTCAATCCGCGTTCGGGCTTCGTCTTCAATTCGAACAACACGCCGTTTCGCGCGACCGCCGCCAACGACAATCTCAAGGCCGGGGATTTCTCCGCGACGCTTGGCATACAGGACAATATGACCAATCGCGCTTACCGCGCCGAGGAAACCTATGGCGCGGATAGTTCGATCACGCGCGAAAAGTTCCACACCTATAAATACGACCTCGCCTATAGCAAGCGCTCGGAGCTTGCGGCGATGATCAAGGATGTTCTGGCCGTCGATCCGGGCAGCGATGCTGATTTCAAGGCCGCGCAGGACATATTGAAGGCATGGGATTTGCGCACCGATGTCGAGAGCCGCGGCGCGGCGCTTGGCGTGTTGATGGCACAGCCGGTCATCATGGCGGAACTCAAGGGCGAGACGCCGCCAAAACCTCTCGACACATTGCGCGAGGCGATCAAAACGCTGAAGACGCATTTCAACCGTCTCGATCCGACATGGGGCGAGGTCAATCGCTTCCGGCGCGGCTCAGTTGATCTGCCGATCGACGGCGGACCCGATACCTATCGCGCGGTCTATGGCGAGCCGCAACCGGACGGAACGCTGACCGCGCGGGCGGGAGACACTTTCATCATGTTCGTCGAATGGGACGAGCATGGGAAGCTGCGCTCGGAAAGCGTTCATCAGTTCGGCAGCGCGACGCTCGACAAGAGATCGCCGCATTATGCTGATCAGGCGCCGCTCTTCGTCGGGATGAAAACCAAGCCGGTGCTTTTCGAGGAAGCCGATCTTCAGGGCCATATTGCCGAGGACTACAGACCCGGCGAAAGGGCCGCCCTCAAGCCATGAATTTCTGACGGGCGGCGAGCGCAAGGCCGGTCGCCACCGAGGTCAGTTCGCCGCCGCCTGCAAGTTTCTCCGCGCCGAAACGCTCGGCAAAGAGTTTGCACACGGCGGGGATGAAGGACGTGCCGCCGGTGAGGAAGACGCGATCGACGCGCGTCGATGCGATGCCGGAGGTTTCCATCAGCCTGTCGACGCAAGATGAAATCTCGTTCAGCTCAGGCTCGATCCAGCGATCGAAATCCGCGCGGGCGACTTCGCTCTTAATGTCGATGAGGCCGGAGCGGAACACCAGATCGGTTTTCGTTTCGCTGGAGAGCCGCACCTTGGCGCTCTCGACAGCGCGATACATGTCGAAGCCGCGGTTCTCGACGATAAGATGCAGCAGCGCCTCGATATCCTCCGGCGCGTCCGAGACCGGCCCGATATCCTCGAGCATCTTGCGCGTCTTGTAAGTGTTCAAGAAGCTCAACTGGTGCCAGCGCTTCAGGCTGTCGTAAATCCATGCAGGCGTCGGCAATATCTTGCGGCCCGTGCTTTCATATGACGTGCCCTTGCCGAGCTTCGGCGCGATGACATTTTCGACGATGCGCGCATCAAATGCGTCGCCTGCTATGCCGACGCCGGAAACGCCGATGATGGTTTCGGCGCGGTTCTTGACCTCGCGCATGCCGGGGCCGACATGCAGCAGACAGAAATCGCTGGTGCCGCCGCCGAAGTCGCCGATCAGAACCAGCTCGTCGCGCGTCAGCCCGGATTCATAGGCGAAGGCCGCCGCGACCGGCTCGAACTCGAAATGCACATCGGTAAGGCCCGCGCCCTGCAGCGCCGTCAACAGGCGCGCAACGGCGAAATCGTCGCTCTCCGTTCCGGCGGCGCCGAGGCTGTTGCGCACGAAACGCGCCGGGCGGCCAACAACGACCGGGGCCTGCCTCCGCGCCGTTGCCACGTCCTGCGAATAGGCGGCAGCTTCCATAATGCGCGTGACGACCGTGCCGATCAGATTTTCCAGCGTGAAGCGGCTGCCGAATATGTTGGTGGAGGTGAATTCCGGATTGGCGAGATAGGATTTGATCGACTGGATCAGCCGCCCTTCCCCGCCCTGCAGATAGGCGTCGATCGCCGCCGGACCGGCAAAGGCATGCGCGCGGCCGCTCGCATCGCGGTCGCCCTCTTCAAAATAAAGGAGCGAGCGGAAAGTCGTGTGGTCGGCGTCGTTCTGGCGCAGCGGAACGAGACTTGCCGGGCCTTGCGCCGGTGCCAGCGCGAGCGCGCTGTTCGTCGTGCCGAAATCAAGGCCGATAAACATGGAATTACCTCGCATCCGTATGACGCGCGCCAAAGCCGGGCGTCACTGCGATGCTTGTTTGGATTATGACTGTCTCGAAGGGGCGCCGGTTCTAACCGAGGGCCGGTTCCCTGTCCAGCCCTCAGACCGCGTGAATCTGGTGTCGCGCCGCAAGGATGAGGCGAGAAAGCGGCAGGTCGACATAAACAGTCGTTCCCTCGCCGGGCGCGCTCTTGATCGTCAGTGCACCGCCATGAAGTTCGGTCAGGTGCTTGGCCAGCGGCAGTCCGAGGCCCGTGCCTTCATGGGTGCGCGAGAGCGTTCCGTCGATCTGGGTGAAGGGTGCGAGCGCCTTGGGGATGTCGTCTTCGGCAATGCCGATGCCGGTATCGACGACGGCGATGCGCAAGCCTTCGGCCCTGACGTGCGCCTCGATGCGGACCGTGCTGCGGTCGCTGCTGAATTTCACCGCATTTGAAATCAGGTTGATGAGCACCTGCTTCATCGCCCGCTCGTCCGCGACAAGGCTGACGGTGGGCGTGGGCAAGGCGATTTCTATCGAGATCGCCGCCTGCTGGGCGCGATGGCGCACGATGCGGCAGGCGGAAGCGACAATTGCGTCGAGATCGGCGTCATCCTCATGCAGCGTGAAATGGCCAGCCTCGATCTTCGACAGATCGAGAATGTCATTGATGAGATTGAGCAGATGTACGCCGCTATCGTGAATGTCCTCGGCATATTCGCGGTAGCGCGGATTGCCGACGGGGCCGAACAACTCGCGTTCCAGCGCCTCGGAAAAGCCGATGATGGCATTCAGCGGTGTGCGAAGCTCGTGGCTCATATTGGCGAGGAATTCGGATTTCGAGCGGCTGGCATCGGTTGCCTGGTCGCGCGCTTCGCGCAGGGCCTCGGCCTCGCGACGGCGCGCCGTTACATCCTGAAGAGCGACGAGAAGCGCAGGTGAGCCATGAAAGCGCACAAGCGCCGCCGATATATGCGCCCAGATGTTTTCACCGTTCACACGAACGAGGCGCGCTTCGATCGGGGCACGCCGCCGCTGTCCTGCCGCCGCTTCGCCGAGACGCTCGCGCATATCCTCATCTGCAAAGACTTCGCGCGCGTCTATGCTCGTCGCCTCTTCCTCTTTCAAGCCGAACAGTTCAAGCGCCGCCTTGTTGGCCTGAATGACGCGATGCGTTGCCGGATCGATCAGCGCCAGTGGCAAAGGCGCGGCAACGAATATGCTCTGGAAATTCTCTTCTGTCGCCTGCACGGCGCGCTGCGCATCCTGACGGACGGCGATTTCCTTGATGAGTTGTTCGTTCAACTCCTGCTGATGTATCAGCGTGAGGAACTGCATGCGGCGAAGGCGGCTCGTGACACGAATGGCCTGCGCGCCGCAGAAGTTTCCAACCACAAGCAGCAGCGCGATCAGCGCAATGCCGCGCGGCAACACATTGTTGAACTGCGCGATCACCGCAATGAAGGCGACAGTCGCCAGCAGCGACACGGCTATGTTCAGGGTGAGGCGGTTCGGAACGCCGAAATAGAATGCGAAGATAATGACAAGCGCACTCAGGGCATTTTCGGTCGGCGGCATCCCGCCGGAATATACCGCCAGCAGGAATACGCCGAATACATAGGCCTGAAGGAGCGTGAGGGAGACGTAAAACGCGTTGTGTTGCCGCGCATCGCCGAACATCCGGCCCGGAAGACGCGCGAGAAGGATCGCAAACAAGCGACCTGCAATAATCATTGCGACGGGCCATGTTGCGCCCAGCATCAGATAATCGACGACACCCCAGCCTGCGAAAACCAGAATCGCAAGCTGAATGCCGCGCATGCGCTCGATGGTTTCGATCCAGGTCGCGTCGCGGAACTGGCTTTCAAGCACCGGATCTGCGAATTCGCCGTTCCACAGGAACGCACGCTCGACATGCGGCGGCGTTGCCGCGCCGTGCGATCTTGTCAAAACGTCCCGCTGGATTGCGTTGGCCACAGGCTCTACTCCCCCCTGGCCGACAACGAGCCAGCCAATTTCCGGGGCAACCCTAGGAGCAAACCTTAAAGAAATAGCAAAATTGCGAGTTTCCGAGGGCTTTCATTGGCGGGGCGCCCCGCCTATCGTGCGACCAACAGGAGCCCGAACAGGGCCGTATATGCGAGGGAGGATCGGAGCTGTGAAAGCTGAAGACGCAAAAAAGGGCATATTGGCGGGCGTTCGGGTGCTCGATTTCGGGCGCTACATAGCCGGCCCCTATTGCGCCGCATTGCTCGGCGATCTCGGCGCAGAGGTTATCCGCATCGAAAAGCGCGACGGCAGCGAAGACCGTTTCGTCCAGCCCATCGTGCCTGAAGCGGGCGCGGGCGAAGGCGGCGAAGGAGCGATGTTCCTTCAGATGAACCGCAACAAGCGCGGCCTCACGCTCGATCCCATGACCGAAACCGGCCGTGCCATTGTGAAACGTCTGGTCGCCACGGCGGATGTCGTCGTCGCAAATCTGCCGCCCTCCACGCTGACGGCGATGGGCCTCGATTATGAAAGCCTCGTCGCGGCGAAGCCCGACATTATTCTCACCACCGTCTCGGCCTTCGGGCATGGCGGGCCTTACAGCGAGCGCACCGGCTTTGACGGTGTCGCGCAATCGATGGTCGGCGCGGCCTATCTCACTGGCACACCGGACGAGCCGGTCAAAAGCTACGCGCCCTGGGTCGATTTCGGCACGGCATCGCTCACCGCTTTCGGCACCATGGCGGCGCTGATGGAGCGGGCAAAGACAGGCCGCGGGCAAATCGTCGAAGGCGGACTGCTTTCGACCGCGCTCGCCTATTTCAATTTCCATCTCATCGAGCAGGAGCTGCGCCAGACCAACCGCATCGCCATCGGCAATCGCTCGCCTTATGCAGGCCCCGCCGACATTGTGCGCACGAAAGACGGCTGGATTCTCGTGCAGGCCATCGGCGCGCCGCTTTTCAAGCGCTGGGCGCGGCTGATGGGCGAGGATCACTGGCTCACCGATCCGCGTTTCAAGGACGATCTCGCGCGCGGCGACAATGGCGCGCTGCTGTCGGAGCGCACATCGCAATGGGCGGCGACGCGCACCACGGCGGAGGCGCTGGCCGAGCTTGAGAAGGCGCGCATTCCGGCGGGCGCGGTCAACACGCCGCAAGAGGCGCTCGACGATCCGCATATCAAGGCGATGGGCTATCTCCAGCCGATGCCTTTTCCCGGCCTGCCGGGCGCCGCGCCGATCATGGAAACGCCCGTGCGCCTTTCGGAAAATCCCGGCACCTTGCGAACACGCGCGCCGCTGCTTGGCGAACATACGGACGAGATCCTGACGAGCCTTGGCTATTCGCCCGCCGAAATCGAGGGCTTCCGCGCGGAGGGTGTTGTCTGATGAGCGATCCGCTCGGCGCTTTTCCGCGCTTTCCGCTCGCGCATGTGCCGACGCCACTGACGGAGATGAAGCGCTTGCGCGCATCGCTCGGCCCGAGCTGCCCGCCGCTCTTCATCAAGCGCGACGACTGCACGGGGCTTGCGGGTGGCGGCAACAAGACGCGCAAGCTCGAATTTCTGATCGGCGAGGCGCTGGCTGAAGGTTGCGACACGATTGTGACCACAGGCGCGCTGCAATCGAACCATGCGCGCCAGACGGCGGCAGCCGCCGTTGCGGCGGGGCTTCGCGCCACGCTGGTGCTGGTCGATATGGTGCCTTACGACGGTGAAAAATATCGCCGCTCCGGCAACCGCCTCCTCGACGATATTCTCGGTGCGGATATTCACATCATTCCGCCCGACGGCAATCCCGTTGCGGTCTTCAAGGAACTGATGGCCGATTCTGCCGCAAAAGGCCGCAAGGCTTATTTCACGCCTGCGGGCGGATCGACCGTCACCGGCTCATTCGGTTATGCGGCGGCCTATATCGAGATCGCCGATGAACTCGCGGCGCGCGGCATCGGCAAATCGCGCATCGTGCACGCCTCGTCGAGCGGCGGCACGCAAGCCGGTCTCGTCGTCGGCCATTGCATGCGCCCCGACGGCCCCGCCGTGCACGGCATCAATGTCTATCGCCTCGATGCCGATAGCATGAAGGCCGACATCGCAAAACTCGCTGCAGCAACGGCTGAGAAAATCGGCATCGCGGCGCCGTCCGCCGACGCCATTCTGCTTGAAGACGGCTTTGTCGGCCCGCGCTACGGCGTGCCGACACCTGAAATGGTCGAAGCGGTCGAGCTTGTCGCGCAAACCGAGGGCATATTGCTCGATCCTGTTTATACGGGAAAAGGCATGGCCGGATTTCTGTCGCTCATCCAGCGCGGCGCCTTCGCGCAGGACGAGACGCAGGTCTTCCTTCATACCGGAGGCATGCCGGGCCTCTTTGCCTATGAAGACGAATTTCTGAGGAAATAGTCAGGCCGTTTGGGCAGCGACCTTGCCGCGACGGCGCAGCGTGTCGGCGACGCTGGGCGGGCCGAGCGTGTCTCGAAAGCCGATGATGATGTCGAGGAAAGCGAGTGCATTATCCCGCTCGCTTCCCTTAGCGCGTCGAATTTCCTCGAGCAGGGCGTCCTCATAGGCGACGAGAGACGTTTCGATCTGCTGCGTAATGGTACGGCAATGCGCCTGCACGCCAATCGATTCAGCAACCGGACATATGCCCGTCAGAAAGCGCAGGTCGGCCTGCGCCTTGGCGACGCGCTCTGCATTCGGCGCATGCGTCACGTCGGGCTTGCGCGGCCCGTTCTTGCCATAAGTTCCGATCTGATGAAGCGGCAGCGCTTTTGCCAGATCCTGATCGAAGCGCGACATTTCCTCGGCGATGGCCGCTGAAATCCGCGCACGCGCCGCGAGAATCCGGTGGCCCCAATCGCTGACTCGACGAATATCTATTTCGCGAACGAAGCCCTGGGAAATTTCGGCAAAGCGCAGCACACGCTCATGCATGTGAGCGAGATCAACCTTGCCGGGACGCTTGGCTTCATAGCTCGCCGCAATATCCTCAAGCTCGCTGAGAAATATCACGCCCAGTTCCGAAAGGCCGGACCGGCTCAGCGCCGCATCGTTGCCGAAGCCCGACAGCTTGCGCGCGAGGCGCAAAATCTGCCATGGCGCGGCAAGCCGCTTCATCGTTGCAAGCGGGATATAGATGGCATGATCCGGCGCCGTCTCGCGCGCATCCTCATAAAGGCCGCTTACCAGAGCGACGAGGCGGTCGTCGAAATCCTCGATGCGGCTCGGCAATTCATTGCGCAAGTCCAGCATGAATGGCGCGACAGCCAGAACACCGGCCATGATGCGCGCATCCTCAAGCATGGCGTCGCCGCCGAGCAGACGTTCCAGCTTGCGGCGCTGTGCAATGTCGCGCCGCGCGGTTTCAAGGCCCGCAAGAAGCGCCGCCGAGCAGCTTGCATGCATCACGGCGAGAGCGCCGCCCAGCGAGGCGTTGTCACCGTTCAACGTATATTCGACGATGCGACCCGTAATGTCGGGCAGCGCATCGGGCATCAGCTCGGTCGTCAGCCAGAACCAGATGGGGTCGATGGAGGTTCGGGCGATCTGGCGCGTATGGAGCGAGGTGTCGCGCGTATCGACGAGCAGGTCTTCAAAGGGGAGGCAGAATTGGCGCAGAGGGTCCGGCACGCCGGAACGCGGGCCCGGATCGCGACCGAGAATGGGCCTCAGCGAAGACAGGATGAGATCGTATGGAAGGCCGCTCGTGCCGCGCAGCCTTTCGCGCTCCAGACCGGAGGCGAGTTTCGTCGCTGTCGCCGGCGCAAGCCGCGACAGGAGGTTCGACAGGCGCTCCGCCAGAGCGGAATTGGGTTTCGGTTCCATAGCCCTGCTACCACACGACACGCAGAGCGGCTTTCAGGCCGCTGCATTCGTCTGGAAGCTTAATGGGCCATGCTTAACAATCCTTTCACACACGAATCGCGTTTTCTGGCGAACGCATATTTCGCAGCGCGTGCGATTTCCGGCTGAAAAATGGGCAAAGCCCTGCCCCCAGCCCCTTCCATTTTGGCACGCACTCTCTAGCATCGGCAGCATGAACTCCGCCTTTCTCTACAAGCGTCTACGCGCTTTCGTCTGGGATACGCCGCTCGACGCCCTGCCCGTCTGGCAGGCGATGTTCATCGAGGCGTGCCGGATTGCCTGGGTCGTCATCCGCGATCTGCTCGACGGGCGGCTCAACCTGCGCGCCATGAGCCTCGTCTACACGACGCTTCTCTCGCTCGTGCCGACAGTCGCCATCGCCTTCGCGATCTTCCGCGCCTTTGGCTATGACGTTTACATTCAAGGATTGCTGACCGAATTTCTCGGGCCGCTCGGCGCGCAAGGTTCCGAGATCACCGCCAAGCTGATGGAATTCGTCGACCGCGTGAATGCGAATGTGCTCGGCACGGTCGGCTTCGCCTTTCTGCTCTACACCGTCGTTTCGATGGTCGGCAAAATCGAGGAAGCCTTCAACAATATCTGGCGCGTTCAGGCAAGCCGCTCGCTCGCGCGCCAATTCACCGAAATCGTGAGCATGGGCGTTCTCGGGCCGCTCCTTCTTTTCACGGCGCTCGGGATCATGGCGGGTGCGCTTTCCAACGCCTATGTCGGCCAGTTCATCGACTACGCGCCGGTACACTTTCTCATCACGCAGATGAGCAAGCTCGTCCCCTATGTCATTCTGATCGCGACCTTCACGTTCCTCTACATGATGGTGCCCAATACGCGGGTCCGCTTCACCTCCGCACTTGTAGGCGCGACAGTCGCGGGCATCGCATGGGGCGCGGCCGGCTGGGCCTTTGCAACATTCGTGGTCAAGTCCGCGCAATATGTTGCCGTCTACTCGGCCTTTGCGGGCCTCGTCGTTTTCATGATCTGGCTTTACGCCGCCTGGCTGATCCTGCTCGTCGGCTGCTCCATCGCATTTTACTTTCAGAAACGCCGCCATCTTTCGCCGGTCATCGGTCTGGCGCTCCTCACCTCGCGACAGCAGCACCGCATGGCTGTTCACGCCTTGCTGCTCATCCATGAAGCCTTCGACAAGGGCGAGACGCCCTGGACCGACGAAACGCTTTCGCAAAAGCTGCGCCTGCCAATGGAATCCGCGCAGGAAATCGAGGCGACCTTGCACGATGCGGGTTTCATCACCCATTCGGACGATACGCCAAGCCGCTTGATCCCGAGCCGTCCCGCAAAGCTGGTGCGCGTCGTCGATGTGATCGAGGCGCTGCGCAACAGGCGCGACACGGGCAGCATCCCAGATCGCGCGCTTGCGCATGAGCCGCGCATCAATGATTTCTTCTCCCGACTCGCCGCGGCCGAAAATGAAGTCCTTGAAGGCACCACCATCGCCTCGCTCATGTCAGGCGAAGAGATGAAAACCGTGGCAAGCCCGCATCCCAGCGAAACGGCAGCGCGTTAAGATTTGATTCGCGCGAAAATGTTGCGGGCCGCGTTTTCTCCGCGATTTCTTCGCCGCGCAGCTCGCGTCAAAAAGCTTGCCATTGCTGGCTTTCTTTCGATTGCGCCGATGCGGATGCATCGCGCGGCAGACATTTCTTGACGACGCGCGCGATGCGCCGCAGGCTCTAGCTCCCTACTGGTTTCAACAACTGAAAGGAGGTGATCCGATGTCTAACGGTTTGATGACGCCGTTTGCTATCGCCAGCATTTCGATCTCGACAGAGGGTCGTATGGCAAGGCGGTTAAGGTCGGGTACTCCTAAGGATCTTTCCGTCTGAGCTTTTAGTCCCTTGTTGCTGCTGGAGCGGTGCTCCACCGGCGACCCGAGCGAATGCAAAAGAGCGACAAACGGAGCGATCCGGTAACATTCAGCAAGAAACGGATCGCGTCGCAGCCGTTCCAAAACTGGGCCGCCGCACTCTTGAGGGAGCGCGGCGGCCTTTTAACATTCCGTTAGCTGACGATCAGCCGTTCTGGATCTGCCACGAGCCGTCAGGCTGGCGGCAAGCGGTTCCAAATGCCTTTTCCGCGCGGCCGCCGATATAGACGGTCTGGTTATATTCGCGGCAATAGCCGCCCGCGCGCGACTGATAGGAACGGCCCGGCTCGACATAGCCATAATTGCCGCTATCGGGATTTTTCCACTGCACCGGCGCGCCGGTTTCAAACGAGCGGTACGACGCCTGCGTCAGATATTGCTGGTCCGCGCGGTCGAGGCTCTGGCCGATATTGTTGCCGACCAATGCGCCAAGCAGCACGCCCGCGCCCGTCGCCCAAAGACGACCCGTACCGCCGCCGATCTGCGAACCGGCAAGGCCGCCGACCACAGCGCCGCCAAGCGTGCCCATGGTCTGCTTGGGCCCCGCGCCGCCATATCCGCCGTAGCCGCCCTGGGCGCAGCCCGCGAGAGAGACCGCAAGTGCGCCCGCAATTGCAATGCGTGTGATGTTCATGTTGGTACCCCGAAGGCTGATGTTGACGTAACGGGGAGAGATTAGGCAGCCATGTTTGAGCGAGCGCTGAATGCGCCGTTCATCCAGCGTTCAGGTAGGGCGCCCGGCCGAGGATAATGGTGTCATCCCGGCCTTGTGCCGGGATCCAGGGCGGCTCGCTCTGCGCACATGGCTACTGGACCCCGGCACAAGGCCGGGGTGACAGCCATTGAGGAAACAGAGTTCCGCGTTCACTCGCTCGAGGCAGGCAGCGTCAACTCCGCCTTCAACCCGCCAAGCGCCGATTCCGAGAGCTTCAGCTCGCCGCCATAGAGTTCGGAAATCTCCGTGACGATGGAGAGGCCAAGGCCCGAACCCGGTTTCGTCTCGTCGAGCCTGCCGCCGCGCTTCAGCGCCGCCTTGCGTTGTTCTTCCGGCACGCCCGGCCCGTCATCCTCGACCGTGATGATAATGGCGGGGCGGCCCTTTCGCGGCGCGCTTGCCGGCGCTGCCGTCAGCGTCACCGTGGATTCCGCCCATTTGCAGGCATTGTCGAGAAGGTTGCCCGCCATCTCTTCAAGGTCTTGCGCCTCGCCGCGAAAACCGAGGTCTTCGGGGCATTGCACCGTCACCTCCACGCCGCGCTCGGCGTAAATGCGCTCCAGCGCCCGGCCCAGCCGCGTCAGCGCATGGGCGACCGGCGTATGCGCGCCGAAAACATTTGCCGATGCGGCCATGCGCGCGCGCGCCAGATGATGGTCGATCTGTTCACGCATATTGACGGCGGCGCGGCTCACCTGTTCGCCGAATTCGCCGGGATGAGAGCGCGCCTCGTTGGTCAGGACGGAGAGCGGCGTTTTCAACGCGTGAGCAAGATTGCCAACATGGGTCCGCGCCCGTTCCAGCACCTCGCGATTGCCTTCAAGCAGGGAGTTGATTTCATCGGCCAGCGGCTCGATCTCGGTGGGGAATTTTCCGTCGAGCCGCGTCGCCTTGCCAGAGCGGATCGAGGCGAGCGAACGGCGCACGCGTTCCAGCGGACGCAGGCCGAAGCGCACCTGAATGAGCAGCGCGACGAGGATGCCAAGGCCAAGCCCGGCCAGCGCGGTGAAGACCGTGCTGTTGAAGCTCTGGATATCGGCTTCCATCTCGGCCTTGTCGCCCGCAACCGTGAACGACACGGGCACATCATAGCCCGGCAACATCACGCGCCGTTCGATCACGCGCAGCGTTTGCTTCTCCGGCCCCGGCGCATCGAAAAAGCGCGCGCCGGAAATATCGCGTTCAGTGTCTCTGGCGGCAGAGAGGTCGATCGACTGGTCGAACAGCGAGCGCGAACGCAAGGCGAGGCGCTGGGCGATCGGCGCGATCTGCCAGTACCAGCCGGAATAGGCGAAATCGAAACGCGTTTCGTTTAGATCGCGCGTCCGCGTGATCTGGCCCTTGTCGTCCACGTCGGTTGTCGCGATCAGGCTGCCGAGCAGCACGTCGAGGCGCGCATCGAAGGAGCGTTCCACCGATTGGCGGAAGATCGACGAAAGGATGATGCCGCCCGCAAGCAGCGCAATCGAACTCCACAGCGCCGCGCCCGCAACCAGGCGAAAGGCGAGGCTATCGGAGCCTATTCTGAAATTCTTAAACCGCATCTTCGGGCGCTGCGAGGCGATAGCCGAGCCCGCGCACCGTTTCGATCATATCCTTGCCGAGCTTGCGGCGCAGACGGCCGACGAAAACCTCGATCGTATTCGAGTCGCGGTCGAAGTCCTGATCGTAAAGATGCTCGACGAGTTCGGTCCGCGAGATGATGCGGCCCTGATGATGGATCAGATATTCGATGAGGCGATATTCGAGCGAGGTGAGTTTCACCGCCGTGCCGTTCACCGTCACGCGCGAGGTCCGCGTATCGACGCGCAGCGGCCCGCATTCAAGCTCGCTCGTTGCATGCCCGGTCGCCCGGCGCAGCAGCGCGCGGATGCGCGCCAGCACCTCCTCCATGAAGAAGGGCTTGGCGACATAATCGTCGGCGCCCGCATCGAAGCCCGCCACCTTGTCCGACCAGCGATCACGCGCGGTCAGGATCAGCACGGGCATGGTGCGCCCTCCACGGCGCCACTTTTCAAGCACGGTCACGCCGTCCATTTCCGGCAGGCCGAGATCGAGGACAACGGCGTCATAGGGTTCGGTGTCGCCGAGAAAATGGCCGTCCTCGCCGTTCGTCGCGCTATCGACGACGTAGCCCGCCTCCTGCAAGGCGGTCACGAGCTGACGGTTCAAATCGGGGTCGTCCTCAACGACGAGCAATCGCAAATCAGCGTCCTCCCTGCCGGTAACCTAATACCTGCCCTGTGGCGGCATCTGCCGTGACGATGGCGACATTGCCATCCCTTGTCATCAACTTGATGAGATAGACCTGACGCCCCCCGCGATCACGCAATTCAGCGTCGAGGAGCCGCCCCGGATATTGCCGCTGAACGCCCGCGAGCACCTGGCCCAGCGGCAGGATGCGCCCTTCGCGGACAGCCTCGCGCGCATGGTCCTGATCCGAACGCATGCCCGAACGCTCGATCTGCCGGCCGATACCGCTGCCAAGATCGCGGTCCCAGGAAGCCGCAGACGCGGACCCCGTGCCCAGCGCCAGGGAGGCGGCGAGCATGAGGAGCGAGAGCGGTTTGAGCTTCCTGTTCATGCCGTCCGGTTTAGACCCTCAAGACTGAACCTGTGATGAATGAGGCTGGCGCAAATTCGCACTTCTCTGAATCGCAAACTTGCTCCAGCCCTTTGCTTTCTCGCAATTCCGGACGGAAAACCGGGTCCCACTTTTCCTGGAATTGCTTTAGAATCCAGAGAATGTGGCCCATTCCTCCAGCGGCGCCCGGTCCGTGCGCAAGCTGTTGATCGGTGCCGTTTCATCCATATAGCCGAGCCCCATACCGCAGAAGAGCATAAGCTCTGGCGGCATATTCACAAACTCCGCAATGGTCTTGGGCCAGATCGCCCAGGCTTCCTGCGGCGCCGTGTGGAGCCCCTGCTCGCGCGCCATCAGCATCACCGATTGCGTGAACATGCCAAGGTCCGCCCACTGGTCGATGCCCATCTGC
>NZ_JBASBH010000118.1:0-30658 GCF_049651025.1 Parvibaculum sp.
CCCGCGGCCCGTGGCGGCAAGCCTGCACCGCGTGCGGGCGACCGCGTTCGTTCGGGTGTCGTGCTTCGCACGCTGACCGAAGAAGAAAAGAATGCCCGCGCCGCCGCGCTCGACTCTGCCCGGTCGCGCGAAGGTGAAGAGCGCAAGCGCGCCGAGGAAGAAGCCAAGCGCTTCGCTGAAATCGACGCACGCCGCAAACGCGAGCGCGAGGAAGCTGCCGCACGCGAAACAGAAGAAGCTGCGCGTCGCGAGGCCGAAGAACTGGCGCGTCGCCGCGCCGCTGACGATGCCAAGCGTCGTCTCGACGAAGAACCTCGTGCGGCTCCGCGCGGTGCTGCCTTGTTGCAGGAAGAAGTTGCCGACGACGAAGGCAAGCCCAAGCGCGCTCATGGCGCGCCGGGCGTACCCGCCAAGACGCCGCCCGCTCGCCGCAATGAGCCCAAGCGCCGTACCGGCAAGCTCACCATCACCAAGGCATTCGACGACGAAAGCGAACGTCAGCGTTCGCTCGCCTCGATGCGTCGCCGCGTCGAACGCGAGAAGAAGCGTCTCGCCGGCATTCACGAAGCGCCGCAAAAGGTTGTTCGCGAAGTTGTCATTCCTGAAGTCATCACGATTCAGGAACTTGCCAACCGCATGGCCGAACGCGCCGTCGACGTCATGAAGATCCTGATGAAGCAGGGCATCATGCTGAAGATCACCGATGTGATCGACAGCGACACGGCCCAGCTCGTCGCCGAAGAACTCGGCCATACCGTGAAACGCGTTGCCGAATCGGACGTCGAAGAAGGTCTCGTGGGCGAAGCCGATACGGACGAGGCGAAAATTTCGCGCGCGCCGGTCGTCACCGTCATGGGCCACGTCGACCACGGCAAGACCTCGCTTCTCGATGCGCTGCGCAAGACGGCCGTTGCGGCTGGCGAAGCTGGCGGCATCACCCAGCATATCGGCGCCTATCAGGTCGATATGGGTTCGGGCGCGAAGATCACCTTCCTCGATACGCCTGGCCACGCCGCCTTTACAGCGATGCGCGCGCGCGGCGCTCGCGTCACCGACATCGTCATCCTTGTGGTGGCCGCCGATGACGGCGTCATGCCGCAGACGATTGAAGCGATCAATCACGCCAAGGCTGCAGGCGTGCCGATGATCATCGCCATCAACAAGATGGACAAGCCCGAAGCCGATCCGACGCGCGTGAAGAACGAGCTTCTTCAGCACGAAGTCGTGGTTGAAGATTTCGGCGGCGACGTGCTCGCCGTGCCGATCTCGGCCAAGACCGGCATGGGCCTCGACAAGCTCGAAGAAGCCATTCTTCTTCAGGCCGAAGTGCTCGACCTCAAGGCAAATCCCGCTCGTGCGGCTGAAGGCATCATTGTCGAAGCCAAGCTCGATCGCGGTCGTGGCCCTGTGGGCACGGTCCTTGTCGAACGCGGTACGCTGCGCGTCGGCGACATCATCGTCGCGGGCGCCGAATGGGGCCGCGTGCGTGCGCTCATCAACGATCGCGGCGAGAACGTTCAGTCGGCAGGCCCTTCGGAGCCGGTCGAAGTGCTCGGTCTTGGCGGCGCGCCGGAAGCCGGCGACACGCTGTCCGTCGTCGAGAACGAAGCGCGTGCGCGTGAAGTTACCGTCTATCGTCAGCGTATCCAGCGCGACAAGCGCGTCGGCAATGGCGGGCGCACATCGCTCGACCAGATGATGTCGCAGCTGAAAGAGCAGAACCGCAAAGAGCTTCCGATCATCGTCAAGGCGGACGTTCAGGGTTCGGCTGAAGCGATTGTGCAGGCGCTCGAAAAGCTCGGTACGGATGAAGTCTCGGCGCGCGTTCTTCACGCGGGCGTCGGCGGCATCACCGAAAGCGACATCACGCTTGCAACCGCGTCCGGTGCGCCGGTCATCGGCTTCAACGTCCGCGCCAACAATCAGGCGCGCGATGCGGCCCGCAATGCCGGTGTCGAAATTCGCTACTACTCGGTCATCTACGACCTCGTCGACGACATCAAGGCGGCAATGTCCGGCATGCTTTCGCCGGAACTGCGCGAGACCTTCCTCGGCAATGCTCAGATCCTCGAAATCTTCAATATTTCGAAGGTTGGCAAGATCGCCGGTTGCCGCATCACCGAAGGCGTCGTGCGCCGTGGTTCGAGCGTGCGCCTGATCCGCGACGACGTCGTGGTGCACGAAGGCAAGCTCTCGACCTTGAAGCGTTTCAAGGACGAAGTGCGCGAAGTGCAGTCCGGTCAGGAATGTGGCATGGCCTTCGAGAACTATCAGGACATGCGTCCTGGCGACGTGATCGAATGCTTCGATATCGAGGTGGTGAAGCGCAGCCTCGCTTGAGGTTGACGCTTTGCGACCCCGCGTGATGCCGCGGGCCAGCGGAAGAAACACGCATGCGCAAGAAAACCAATGACAAGGGTGCCCGTCAAAAGGCATCCCAACGCGGCCCGAGCCAAAGACAGTTGCGGGCGGGCGAACTCGTGCGCCGCGCGCTGGCCGATATTATCGCTCGCGGCACGATTCAGGATCCCGATCTGCTGGAGCGTGCGGTCACGATTTCCGAAGTACGCATGAGCCCGGACATGCGGCATGCGACCTGCTATGTCGCGCCGCTCGGCGGCAGCCTTACTGGTGGCGATACCGAAAAAATCGTCGCGGGCCTGACCCGCGTGAAGGGATATCTGCGCGGCCAGCTCGCGCATGAGGTCACGTTCAAATACATGCCCGATCTCGCCTTCGCCGCCGACACATCCTTCGACCGTGCCGAAGCCGTCGATCGCCTTCTCCATTCGCCCAAGGTCGCTCGCGATCTGGAGCGTATGGATGACGATGCACCTGACGGCGAAACCGAAGACTGATGGGCCGCCGCAAGAAGGGTGATGCCGTTTCGGGCTGGGTCATCGTCGACAAGCCCGTGGGGCCGACATCGACCGATGTGGTGACGCGTATCCGCCGCCTCTACAACGCCCAGAAGGCTGGCCACGCCGGTACGCTCGATCCGCTCGCAAGCGGCATCCTGCCCGTGGCGCTGGGCGAGGCGACGAAAACCGTTCCCTATATTCTCGATGCGACCAAGGCCTATCGCTTCACGATCCGCTTCGGCGTATCGACTGCGAGCGACGATGCCGAAGGTTCCGTGACCGGCACCAGCGACAAGCGCCCGACAGCGGCCGAGATCGAGGCCGCACTTCCCGCCTTCACGGGCGAGATTTCACAAGTTCCGCCTGCATTTTCGGCGATCAAGATCGATGGCGAGCGCGCCTACGACCTCGCCAGGGCTGGCGAAGCGGTGGAACTGAAGGCCCGGCCGGTGACGATCTATTCCGCCCGCCTTCTGGGCATGCCCGATGCCGACCATGCCGAGCTGGAAATCTCTTGCAGCAAAGGGACTTACGTCCGCTCGCTGGCCCGCGACCTGGCTTTGGCGCTGGGTTGCTTCGGGCATGTTTCGGCCTTGCGCCGGATTGGACATGGCCCCTTTACGGAGGCCTCCGCAATTCCGCTGGATAAACTGCTGGGCATCGGTCATATTCCGCCCGCTTCCGAAACTCTCAGGACGCATCTGCTGCCGCTCGAGACCGCGCTGGACGACATCCCGGCGCTGGCCCTGAGCAGTGAAGATGCCTCCCGTTTAAGGCGGGGTCAGGGAGTTTTATTGCGCGGGCGCGATGCCCCCATTTTTTCGGGGCCGGTTCTGGCGACCCACCGGGGAGATCCGGTGGCCTTGACTGAATACAGCCAAGGAGAATTGAAGCCCGTGCGTGTTTTTAATCTCGGTTCATAGGAGAACTCGATGTCGGTTACGCCGGAGCGTAAAGCTCAGATCATCAAGGAATTTGCGGCCAAAGAAGGCGACACAGGTTCGCCCGAAGTGCAGGTCGCGATTCTGACGGAACGCATCACCAACCTCACGGAACATTTCAAGGGCCACGCGAAGGACAACCATTCGCGCCGCGGCCTTCTGAAGATGGTGAGCTTGCGCCGTTCGCTTCTCGACTACGTCAAGAAGAACGATCAGAAGCGTTATGAAGACCTGATCGCCCGCTTGGGCATCCGTAGGTAAAACCGGGGTGCATGCTTTCACCCACGGCTCGCATAGTCTGCGCAAACGGGACGGCGTGACAAAAGTCGCGCCGCCCGTAAGCGTATTCGGGCCTGAAGAGACATTCGTCCGTCAACGGAACAGTATTAGCGAGTGGACCGTGCAATCCGGCGTCTCACGGCGTTCGGTCCCTGATTTATTCGTGGCGTAGAGATGCGTCCTCGCGAATTCTGTCCATTTTGTCCGGCCGCGACGTCAGCGGCAGAAAGGGCGCCGTCCGCCTGATGGTGGAGCGAACGCAAACAGAAAAAGTGCGTCGGCGCAGAAAAGGAAATCCACATGTTTGAAATTACACGCGAAGAAATTGAATGGGCCGGCCGTACGCTTGTTCTTGAAACAGGCAAGGTTGCCCGTCAGGCCGACGGCGCCGTCATCGCGACTTATGGCGAGACGACCGTCATCGCCACCGTTGTCGGCGAACGCAAGCCGAAGCCCGGCCTCGACTTTTTCCCGTTGACCGTGAACTACCAGGAAAAGACCTACGCAGCCGGCAAGATTCCCGGCGGCTTCTTCAAGCGCGAAGGACGCCCGAGCGAAAAGGAAACCCTGGTTTCGCGCCTGATCGACCGTCCGATCCGTCCACTCTTTGCCAAGGGCTTCAAGAACGAGACGCAGGTCATCGTCACCGTTCTCTCCCATGACATGGAGAACGATCCCGACATCGTCGCGATGGTCGCCGTCTCCGCCGCCCTCACGATCTCCGGCCTGCCCTTCATGGGCCCGATCGGCGGCGCGCGCGTCGGCTACATCAACGGCGAATACAAGCTGAACCCGCTGATCGACGAAATGGCCGAGAGCGATCTCGACCTCGTCGTCGCCGGCACGAGCGATGCGGTGCTCATGGTTGAATCGGAAGCGAAAGAGCTTTCCGAAGACGTCATGCTCGATGCCGTCATGTTCGGCCATCGCGGCTTCCAGCCGGTGATCGATGCGATCATCCGCATGGCCGAAAAATGCGCCAAGGAACCCCGTCCGTTCACTGCACCGGACGAGAGCGAACTTGAAGGCAAGGTCCGCAAGCTCGTCGAAGACGATCTGCGCGCCGCTTACGGCCTGAAGGACAAGGGCGACCGCCACGAGGCGATCTCCAAGGCGAAGGACAAGGCGAAAGCCGCTCTCTGCAATCCTGAAGACCCGAACGCCGTGCCGGAAACTTCGGTCGGTGGCGTGTTCAAGGCAATCGAAAGCGACATCGTCCGCAACTCGATCCTCGACACGAAGCGCCGCATCGACGGTCGCGACCTCGAAACGGTCCGCGCGATCGTTTCGGAAGTCGGCATCCTGCCGCGCACGCACGGCTCGGCGCTCTTCACGCGCGGCGAGACGCAGGCGCTTGTGGTTGCAACGCTGGGCACCGGCGAAGACGAACAGTTCGTCGACGCGCTCCAGGGCACCTACAAGGAAAACTTCCTGCTGCATTACAACTTCCCGCCCTTCTCGGTCGGTGAAACGGGCCGCGTCGGCTTTACGGGTCGCCGCGAAGTCGGCCACGGCAAGCTTGCCTGGCGTGCGCTGCGCGCCGTGCTTCCGGCCAAGACCGAGTTCCCCTACACGCTGCGTCTCGTCTCCGAAATCACGGAGTCGAACGGTTCGTCCTCGATGGCGACCGTCTGCGGCGGTTCGCTTGCGATGATGGATGCCGGTGTGCCGCTGAAGCGCGCCGTCGCCGGTATCGCGATGGGCCTCATCCTTGAAGGCGAGCGCTTCGCAGTGCTCTCCGACATTCTTGGCGACGAGGATCACCTCGGCGACATGGACTTCAAGGTTGCGGGCACCGAAGTCGGCGTGACGTCCCTCCAGATGGACATCAAGATCACCGGCATCACCGAAGGCATCATGAAGCAGGCTCTTGCTCAGGCGCAGGGCGGCCGTATTCATATCCTGAAAGAGATGGCGAAAGCTCTCGACACGGCGCGCCCCGAAATGGGCGAACATGCGCCGCGCATCGAAGTGATCACCGTTCCGACCGACAAGATCCGTGAAGTGATCGGCACCGGCGGCAAGGTTGTTCGCGAAATCGTCGAGAAGACGGGCGCGAAGATCGACATCTCCGATGACGGCACGATCAAGGTCGCGTCTTCGGACGGCGCATCGATCAAGAAGGCGATCGACTGGATCCGCGGCATCGTTGCCGAGCCTGAAGTCGGCGCGATCTATGAAGGCACGGTCGTGAAGGCCGTCGACTTCGGCGCATTCGTCAACTTCTTCGGTCCCCGCGACGGCCTCGTGCACATCTCGCAGATGGCCCCGACGCGCGTTGAAAAGGTCTCCGATGTCGTCAAGGAAGGCGACAAGGTGAAGGTGAAACTTCTCGGCTTCGACGATCGCGGCAAGGTTCGTCTGTCGATGAAGCACGTGAACCAGGAAACGGGCGAAGAGATCGTTTACGAAAACGAACCTGCCGAGCAGCCCCGCGAGAAGCGCGAAGGCGGCGGTGGCGATCGTGCGCGTCGCCCGCGTCGCGACTAAGCTTTAATAGCTGCAATGAATGAGCAAGGGCGCCGGAACGATCCGGCGCCCTTTGCGTTTGATATAGGGCTGATGAAGTTGCGCTGTCATTTCCGTTCACAGTGGGTTCAGCCTGGATGACCTATCTATCAGGGGTCGGAACAAAGCGACCCCGTACCGGGGCGATAGAAGGAGACCGCGAAATGAAACATCTGTTTGCTGCAGCAGTGGCCTTGTCCATGCTCGCTGCGCCCGCCGTGATGGCGGCACCCTATGAGCAGCGGCCCGCCAATCAGCCCCGCGCGAATCAGGGACAGAATAATCAGAATCAGGGCCGGGACTATCACAAGCCGGCCCACCAGAATTCTGGTCCGCAGAACTATGGCCAGTCGAAGCCGTCGCATAAGCCGCAATACTCATATAACGGCCGGAAATACGATGCAGTGCGCGGCCCGGCATGGAATGCGCCCAGGGGCTACGACGCGCGCCGCGACTGGAGACATGGTCAGAAGCTGCCTGCCGCCTATCGCAGCCGTGGCTACTACGTCGATTACCGCGCCTATCACCTGAAGCAGCCGCCGCGTGGCTACTCGTGGGTTCGCGCCAACGACCGGAATGTCTACCTGGTCAATGACCGCAGCGGGTTGATCACGCAGATCGTGCTGAACCTCTTCTACTGAGAGGCGATCCGTACAAATACAAAGGGCGCTGGAGTGATCCAGCGCCCTTATTGTTTTGGTCATTGCGAGTGCGGCGTTCGTGGAAACGCTCAGCCTTCCAGATCGCTCGCCTTCAGCTCCTCGACGCGCGGCATGCCGATGATATTGAAACCACTATCGACGTGATGGATTTCGCCGGTGACGCGGGCGGAGAGATCGGACAGCAGGTAGAGCCCTGCGCCGCCGACATGCTCAAGCTCGATTGTTTCCTTCAGCGCCGAATGCGTCTTGTTCCACTTGTGAACGAAGCGCGCATCGCCGATGGCCGAGCCTGCGAGTGTCCGCATTGGTCCTGCCGAAATCGCATTGACGCGAATACCGTCGCGGCCGAGATCGGCGGCGAGATAGCGCACGCTTGCCTCGAGCGCAGCCTTGGCGACGCCCATGACATTGTAGTTGGGCATCACGCGCTGCGCGCCTTCATAGGTGAGCGTCACGAGCGAGCCGCCATTGGGCATCATCTCGGCGGCGCGGCGCGCGACATCGGTGAAGGAGAAGCAGGAAATATCCATGGAGCGCAGGAAGTTTTCCCGCGTCGTGTCGGCGTAGCGCCCCTTCAGCTCGTTCTTGTCGGAATAGGCGATGGCATGAACGATGAAATCGATGGAGCCCCACTCGCTCTGGAGCGTGCGGAACACCGTGTCGAGGCTTTGGCTGTCGGTCACATCGCAAGGTACGAGGATCTTGGAATTGACGGAGTCGGCGAGCGGCTTCACCCGCTTGCCGAATGCGTCGCCTTGATAGGTGAAGGCAAGGTCTGCGCCATGCGCCGAAAGCGCCTTGGCGATGCCCCAGGCAATCGAGTGATCATTGGCGACGCCCATGATCAGCCCGCGCCGCCCCTTCATCAGAGGGCCGCTTAAAATCAGTTCCCGGCTTCCCGGTTTTTGTTCAGACCCGTGCATGGTTCTGTGTCCACCCTCAGCCGTTATAGCGCTGCAGCGCCAGCGTCGCGTTGGTACCGCCGAAACCGAAACTGTTTGAAATCGCCAGATTGATATTCGCCCCGTCGATGCGTTGACGCACGATATTGGCGTCCGCCACGGCGGGATCGAGTTCATCGATATTGGCGCTCGCGGCGATGAAGCCGTTCTGCATCATCAGCAGCGTGTAGATCGCCTCATGGACACCTGCCGCGCCTTGCGCATGGCCTGTCAGCGATTTGGTCGCGCTGATCGGCGGCATGTTCGCGCCGAAGACTTCACGGATCGCGTTGATCTCGGGAATGTCGCCGACCGGCGTCGAGGTCGCATGCGGATTGATGTAATCGACCGGCCCCTGCACGCGCTCAAGCGCCATCTTCATGCAGCGAACGGCGCCCTCGCCCGACGGCGCCACCATGTCCGCGCCGTCTGCCGTCGCGCCATAGCCGACGATTTCGGCATAGATTTTCGCGCCGCGCGCTTTCGCATGTTCCAGTTCTTCGAGAACCAGAATGCCGCCGCCGCCCGAAATCACGAAACCGTCGCGATCCTTGTCGTAAGCGCGGCTCGCCTTTTCAGGCTGATCGTTGCGCTTTGCCGACATGGCGCCCATGGCGTCGAAGAGAACCGACAGCGTCCAGTCGAGTTCTTCGCCGCCGCCGGCAAACATGATGTCCTGCTTGCCCCACTGGATCATCTCCGCCGCATTGCCGATGCAATTGGCAGATGTCGAGCAGGCTGAGCTGATCGAATAATTGACGCCCTTGGTCTTGTACCAGGTCGAAAGATTCGCCGAGCAGGTCGACGACATGGCTTTCGGCACGGCAAAGGGGCCAACCTTCTTCGGCCCCTTGATCGGCTCCGTGCGAGCGGTGTCTGCCGCCGCAACGATGGCCTTCGTCGAAGGTCCGCCCGAGCCGACGATGAGGCCCGTGCGCACATTGCTCACATCGCTCTCTTCAAGACCCGCATCGGCGATCGCCTGCTGCATGGCGACGGCGGCATAGGCCGCGCCATCGCCCATGAAGCGACGCGCACGCCGGTCCACGGCGGCGTCGAGATCGATCTTGAGGCTCCCGTGGATCTGGCTACGAAAGCCCATTTCCGCATAGACATCGGATTTGACGATGCCGGATTTGCCCTCACGCAGACTCGCGAGCACTTCCTGCGTGTTGTTTCCGATTGAGGAAACGATCCCCATGCCGGTGACGACGACTCGCCTCATGGCAGCCTCTTTGTTCGTTTGGATCAAAAACGCCGTGCCTGATCAGGCCGACTGTTCTTCCGTTTGCAGGCCGACTTTCATGTCGGTGATTGTATAGGCAATCTCGCCATCCGCCAGAATGGTGCAGTCGGCGACGCCAAGGACAAGGCGGCGATTGATCACGCGCTTCAGGTGGATGTTGTATTCGATTTTCTTCACCGCAGGCGTGACCATGGCGGAGAACTTCACCTCGCCGACGCCGAGCGCGCGGCCCTTGCCCTTGCCGCCGATCCAGCCCAGGAAAAAGCCCAGAAGCTGCCATGCGCCATCAAGGCCAAGGCAGCCCGGCATGATCGGGTCGCCTTCAAAGTGGCACGGGAAGAACCAGAGGTCCGGATGAATGTCGAACTCGGCCTTGATCAGGCCTTTGTCGTGGTCGCCGCCCTTGTCCGAAATATGCGTGATCCGGCTGATCATCAGCATCGGAGGCAGGGGCAACTGGGCATTGCCGGGGCCGAACATGCGGCCGTGACTGCATTCCAGCAATTCCTCAAGCGAGTAATTCGATTTCTGCTCCGCCATTCCCGTCCGCTCACACGCCCTTGCGCGGGTCCTGAAATGGAAACGCGGCAGGCTTATCTTATACGAGAGCCCGGTCTGATGCCCGGGCCCGGTGATGCTTCTTCTGCGGTTCCTAACATATAGGACCTCGCGCGGAAACCAGCTTATCGGCACCGAATCGGACGCCCCTTCTTGACAAAGCCATTACAGGTGCACCATCTTCAAGTTTGTAATGATTAAAAACTAGCGTTGCATGCCCCGATGGGCGGCCCCGCTGAAAGGGACTGTCGTGATACAGGATCGGCCCTATGCCCAGACATTGACGCGCCTGCGTGAAGCGGGCCTGCGTCCGACGCGCCAGCGCCTCGCGCTGGGACGCCTCTTGTTTGATGGCGGCGACCGCCACGTGACCGCTGAAGCCCTGCATGAAGAGGCCCAGAAGGCCGGCGTCAGCGTCTCGCTGGCAACGGTCTACAATACGCTGCACCAGTTCACCGAGGCGCGTCTGCTGCGCGAGGTCGTGGTCGACAGCGCGCGGACCTATTTCGACACGAACACCAACGATCACCATCACTTCTTCATGGAGAATACCGGCTCCCTGATGGATATCGATGGCGAGAAGATCTTCATTACCGGGCTCCCCGAGGCGCCCGAAGGCACTGATATCGCCCGCGTCGATGTCATTGTGCGGCTCCAGGGCGCACCGCTGAGCCAGGGCTGAGTCCGGCTCGGCGCCTCGCCGCAACTGCTATTCATTCTTAATTAGAATAATTCTAATGTGTTGACCAACTATGGTCGGCGTCACTATGATTTGTGTTAACCGCTCTCTCAGGGCGGGGCTGGAAATCCGTCCGGCCGTCACTTCAACAACAGCGCCATGCGCAGCCCCTCCGGGGCTTGGGCTGGCCTATACAGGGTGAGGAGCACAAAACATGTCATCGCTCGCAAAATCGAAAACCATCGACAATCTGAAGGCGGCCTTTGCCGGTGAAAGCCAGGCCAATCGTCGTTATCTCTATTTCGCTCAGAAGGCCGACGTCGAAGGCTACAACGACGTTGCCGCCGTTTTCCGCTCGACCGCCGAAGGCGAGACCGGCCATGCGCATGGCCATCTCGAATTCATGGAAGAAGTTGGCGACCCGGCGACGGGCGAGCCCATCGGTGCGACCGACCTGAACCTCAAGGCCGCGATCGCCGGTGAGACGCACGAATACACCGACATGTATCCGGGCATGGCGCGCACCGCACGCGAAGAAGGCTTCGACGAGATCGCCGAATGGTTCGAAACGCTCGCCAAGGCTGAAAAGAGCCACGCGGGCCGTTTCCAGAAGGCGCTCGACAGCCTCAACGGCTGAAGTCGGCACCTGCAAAATGAGGACTGGCTTCGGGGTTTAGCCTCGAAGCCAGTTCAGCTATCGGAAAAATTCCGTATTCGGATTAATATTTCGATGTATCCCGGGCTTGTCCCGGGATCGAGTGTGTCATTCTCCGAGCAAGCGGCCCTGAACCCGGGACGAGCCGGGATGACAAACAGACAGGCTGAGACGGGGAGCGTCATGAAAGAAGGCAGCACCGAAGCGCCGACACGTCATCCGATTGAGTGGCGCGATCCTGATTTCTACGACACTGAAAAGCTCGACGCCGAATTGCGTCGCGTCTTCGATATTTGTCACGGCTGCCGGCGCTGCTTCAATCTCTGCGACAGCTTCCCGCGCCTCTTCGATCTCATCGACGCCGCGCCGACCGAAGAACTCGACAGCGTCGATTCGAAGGATTTTGGTCCCGTCGTTGAGGCCTGCACGCTTTGCGACATGTGCTTCATGACGAAGTGCCCCTATGTGCCGCCGCATGAATTCAATCTCGACTTCCCGCATCTGATGCTGCGCTACCGAGCGGCGGAGGCAAAGACCGACGGCTTCCCCTTCGTCCAGAGCGAACTCGGCAAGACGGATCGTAACGGAAAGCTCGCTGCACCCGTTGCAGGCCTTGCCAATTGGGGCTCTGCCCGCACGAACAAGCTGACGCGGCCCATCCTCGAAAAAGTTGCAGGCATCGACGCCCGCGTGGACCTGCCGAAGTTTTACGGCAAGACCTTCACCATGCGCGCCAGGGCGCAGGACAAGACCGGCGAGGCCGCGCCGAAAGACGCGCCCGCCAAGGGGCGCAAGGCCGCGATCTTTGCGACCTGCTTCATCAACTACAACAATCCCCATGTCGGCGAAGCGGCGAGGCTGGTGCTGGCGCATAATGGCGTCGAAACCACCGTCGCCTATCCCGGCTGCTGCGGTATGCCGTTTCTTGAGCAGGGCAATCTCGCAAAGGTTGCCGAGCAGGCCGAAAAAATCTCGCGGGAAATGTGCGAGCTGATCGATAAGGGTTACGACATCGTCACGCTGACGGCTTCATGCGGATTGATGTTCAAATTCGAATGGCCGCTGGTACTGCCCGAAAACGAGCATGTGAAGAAACTCGCGCAGGCGACCTATGACATCGACGAATATGTCGTCGACATCGCAAAGAAAGAGGGCCTCGCGCCGGGGCTTTCCACCGTTGATGGCGGCGTTACCGCGCATCTGGCCTGCCATGCGCGCGCTCAGAACATGGGCCCGAAATCGGCCGAGATGATGAAGCTCATTCCCGGCATCAAGGTCGATGTGGTGGAGCGTTGCTCCGGCCACGGAGGAACATTCGGCGTGATGAAGGAAACCTTCGACGTTGCCGTGAAGGTGGGCAAGCCTGCCGCGCGCAGCGTTGCGAAAACGGGCAATAAATTCGTGACGTCCGACTGCCCGCTGGCGGCAAAGCATCTCGTGCAGGAAATCGAAATTCTCGGCGAGACGCAAAAGCCGCAAATGCAGCACCCCATCGAGATCATGGCTCGCGCCTGGGGCCTGATAGACTGACGTTCGTGTAAAGGAAAATATCATGGCGGCAAAACGCGCGATCACTCCCGGCGACATTCTGCCTTACGAAACCTATGCGGATGAGCGCAAGGATCGCCGTGTGCGCATCACGGAAATGAAGCGCGCGCGCCGCGTCGCGGTTGGCCCCTTCGCGACTTTCTATTTTGAAAACTACGACACCATGTTCCATCAGGTGCATGAGATGCTGCATATCGAGCGCGGCGGCGCCGAGCAGCTTGCCGACGAACTTGCCGCCTATAATCCGCTGATCCCCAATGGCAGCGAACTTGTCGCCACGCTGATGTTCGAGATCGATGACGAAGTGCGCCGCGACCGCGAGCTGCGGCGTCTCACCGGCGTCGAGAACCATGTCTATCTCGAAGTGGGCGGCTTGCGCGTGAGCGCCGTGGTGCCGCCGGACGATGTCGAGCGCACAAAGGCGGACGGCAAAACCTCATCCGTGCATTTCCTGCACTTTCCGTTCACGGCGCAGGAAATCGAAAAATTCCGCGATCCGAAAGCGCAGGTCATTCTCGCCATCGCGCATCCGAACTACGGTCACATGGCGCTGATTGAAAATGCGGTCCGCGCTTCGCTTGCGGCGGATTTCGCGTAAGGCTTGAAGGGGCGGAGCTTACTCGAAGTCTTCGCCCCAATAGGTGCCCCAGAAATTCTGGCGCTGCACCCAGCCTTCATAGCCGCTCGCCTGAAGCTCGCACCACTCGCCCGCACAGGCGCGCACCTGCGCGATGACTCCGGGCTCCGCATAGGCGACGACATTCGACGAAGCGTCGGGGTCGACATGCATCGCCACCGGCGTCGTGTCGCCTGCATGGCCTTCAATGAGGGCCGTGCGTCGCCCGTCCAGCATCGAGTGCCATACCCAGCCGACATCGCCCTCACGGTCGCGTATGCGCCGCCAGCGGCCCGATTCAGCCGTGACCTCGACCGGCAGGCCCTTCTTTGCAAAAACCCAGAGGATTTCGTTATCAGGCCCCGGCCCGCGTCGCACATTGATGCGCCCCGACTTCAGACTGACAAAACGCGGCACGGGAAGGCGTGATTCGGGTCCGATTGCGCGTTTTTGAGGGACGTTCGCCGCGCCTTTGGGCGGCAGAAGCTGCGTCGTCGGCGCGGCCTCCTTGGCGGCAACCGGCGCGGAGAAAGCCGTGAACAAGGCCAGCATCAGCGCTGCGGCGCTGAAATATACGACCCCGTCTCCAGACTTCAGTCCCGGAAAAACCGTCAAATGAGGAAGCCGGAAAATTTCCCGGAAAATTTCGGTGATGACGTATCTCTCTGGCATGCCGCAGAACCTTCGCACGCCTTTATGGCAAGCGTCGCCTGCATGGGTCAAGTTCATGCCCGCCTCGCGCAGATAGATCGCGCTTGGTTGCCCGCCGCGCCCTCTGCTAGACAAGTATGATCGGAAAAGCCCCGAGTCCCCGTCCGACACTCAGAACGCAAAGCCAGTCCGTCCATGCCTTCGTCCAAAAAGCCGCTCGTCGTCGTCACCCGCAAGCTCCCCGAGACGATCGAGGCGCGAATGGCTGAACTTTTCGACGTTCGCCTCAATGCCGACGATCATGCGCTAAGCCAGGCCGAGCTTGTGGCGGCCGTGAAGGAAGCCGATGTTCTGGTGCCGACCGTCACCGACAAGATTGACGCAAAGGTTCTGGCGCAGGTCGGCCCGCAGCTCCGCCTCATCGCCCAGTTCGGCACGGGCGTCGACAATATCGATGTCGAGACGGCGCGCAGGCGCGGCATTACCGTCACGAATACGCCCGGCGTGCTCACCGAAGATACAGCCGACATGACGATGGCGCTGATTCTCGCCGTGCCTCGCCGCCTCGCGGAAGGCGCGCGTTTCCTGCGCGACCATGAAGGTCAGTGGCCTGGCTGGTCGCCGACATGGATGCTTGGCCGCCGCATCTTCGGCAAGCGCCTCGGTATTATCGGCATGGGGCGCATCGGTCAGGCTGTGGCGCGCCGCGCTCGCGCCTTTGGCCTTGAAATCCACTATCACAATCGAAAACCGGCCAATGCGGTAATCGAAAAAGAGCTTGAAGCGACCTATTGGGAAAACCTCGACGACATGCTGCCCAAGGTCGATATCGTTTCGGTAAACTGCCCGCACACGCCCGCGACTTTTCACCTTCTCAATACTGCCCGCCTGAAGCTGATGCGCTCCGACGCCTATATCGTCAACACGGCGCGCGGCGAAGTGATCGACGAGAACGCGCTGATCCGTGCGCTCGAAGCCGGTGAGCTTGGTGGCGCTGGTCTCGACGTCTTCGAGAACGAGCCGACCGTCAATCCGCGCTTCCTGAAACTCGGCAATGTCGTCTCGCTGCCGCACATGAGTTCCGCGACCATCGAAGGCCGCGTTGAAATGGGCGGCAAGGTCATCGTCAACATCAAGACCTTCATGGACGGCCATCGCCCGCCCGACCGCGTCATCCCCGCGATCATGTAGGCGGCCTCTCGGGTCACGTCCTCAGAGATGCGCTTTTGCGCAGCGCTTCTCGGGATGATGGTATGAATCTGAATTGATCCTTACCCTGAGAAGACGCGCGAGGCGCCATCTCGAAGAGCGGGCCCTCGACGCAGAGCGCATGACATGACGATCACACTTTCAGCGGCGCAAGTGCAGGACAAGCCACTTCTGCGCGCCTTGCTGGCGGATTATCTCACCGAACTTGCCACCTATGACGAGGTGGATTTCGCCTACCCCTATTTCGACGCTTACTGGAAGGAAGAGGGTCAGCGCTGGCCCTGGTTCATTTACGATGACGGGGCTCTGATGGGCTTTGCGCTGGTGAACCGCCTGTCTCGCTCCGGGCAGAAGGTGGATTATGCGATGGCGGAGTTTTACGTTCTGCCACAAGCGCGCGGGCATGGCCGCGGCGTTGCGGCGGCGCTGGCGGTTTTCGCCGTGCATCCCGGCCAGTGGGAACTGACGGTGTTTCCGCACAACACGCCCGCGCAAAAATTCTGGCCCAAGGTGATGTTGGCGGCGCGTGTGAGGTCGATGGAGAAATTCGATCATCACCGGGAAACGGTTTTCCGATTTCGCATCATCAGGTGAGCGGCCGTCTCACGAATGGTTCAGGTGATCGCGAAGCGCGGGTGCCTGCCCCGACAGAATATTAGCCGGATCGTGGCGGAGCTTGATGATGCGCACCCGCATGTCGAGCGCATCGTAAATCAGCAACCGGCCCACGAGCCCCGTTCCCGCACCTGTAATTTCCTTGATGACCTCAAGCGCCATCATCGAGCCGATGACCCCGGTGAGCGCGCCGAGGATGCCCACCTCCTCGCAAGTGGGGAGTAGGCCCGGCGGCGGCGCTTCGGGCACGAGGTCGCGGTAGTTGGGCAGCGGATAGCCGTCTGCTCCGCGCTCATAGGATTTGAATGTCGAGACCTGGCCCTCGAAGGGGCCGACAGCGCCGGAGACGAGCGGCACGCCTTCATAGTGGCATGCGTCGTTGACAAGAAAGCGCGTGTCAAAATTATCGCAGCCATCGGCGACGATATCATAGCCCGCGACGATCTCGCGCGCATTGGCGGGCGTCAGCCGTTCCGCATGTTTGATGACGCGCACATCGGGGTTGAGCCGGGCGATGCTCGCCTCTGCGCTTTCGACTTTCGGCAGGCCGATGCTCGCCGTGTCGTGAATGATCTGGCGTTGCAGGTTGGAAAGAGAAACCGTGTCGGCATCGATGACACCGATCGTGCCGACGCCCGCCGCCGCCAGATACATGAGGCAAGGCGCGCCAAGCCCGCCCGCGCCGATGACAAGCACGCGGGCGTTCAAAAGCTTTTGCTGCCCCGGTCCCCCGATTTCCTTGAGGACGATGTGGCGTGCATAGCGTTCGAGCTGGGCGTCGGTCAGTGACATGTTTCTCTCAGCCTCCTCGTCTCTAGCGTGGCGTCAGCACCACCGTCTGGCAACCGCGCCCGAGAATGCCCTGCTCGTCATGGAGCTTTGCATCGGTGAGGCCCATGCCTTCTGCACGCCAGTCCGAAGACGGCTCGACGCCGACCCATGAACCGACAGGCGCGCGCGACACATGCACCGTGATGTCGATATTGGGAAAACCCCACGGCGGCGGCCAGAACTCCGTGCCCGAAAGCCAGTATGGCGTGCCGTTGTCGGCAAGCGCAAAGAGGCTCGCGAAAGGCGCATCGAACGGCATCATCGGCCGCTTCATCCGGCCCCATTTGATGCCGTTGCCATCGTCGCGAATATCGAGCACGTCGAAGAAAGTCGTGCGATCGCGGGTACGCTGCTGCCAGACGGGCAGCGAAGACGGATCGACGGGCGTTGCGGGCGCGGCGACGCGCGCAACCTCCGGCGTATCGATCGGCTTCACGAACGCGCCGGTCGCCTTGGCGATGAGCTTGTCGCCGGCAAACAGCAGACCTTCAAGCATCGCAATGCGCCCGCCGACGCGCAGAATTTCGACTTTGGTCTGAAGCGGCTCAAGCGGCGCGGGACGCAGGATGAAAACGGAGGCCGTCAGTGGAATCCCCCACCCTTCGGCGCGCGCCTTCTCTTCCATCACCGCGACGGTGAGGCCGGAAACGGCACCGCCATGCAATCCGCGAAATGGCCCCGCGGCTTCCGCATGCGGTTGCCAGTTTGCGCCGTCCTGAGAGAAGACAGGATCGGGCGATAAGTTCATGACATTCACGGACGCAACCTCTTCTCGGTTTCCAGATTCATATGCGCGGCCACGAGCAAAAATGCCGGGCGCTCGCGTTCTTCTGCAAGGCTGGGCAGCGCCGCAATCTGCGCGTCGCTCGGTCCCCATTCCTCGACATGGGAAATGGCAAAGCCAAGCCCCACAAGCATGTTGATGTACGTCGCAATCGTGCGGTGCTGTTTGATGACGCCCTTGGCGAGCCAATCCGTCGAGCGCGGGCCTTCGGCGAGATAGCCATCGACCGGCCATGTCTTGTGTCCCGCCGCATCGACGACCCAACCCGGCGCAGAAGGCGCGGTATAGATCGGATGCTCGACGGAAAAGACGATGCGCCCGCCGGGCCGCAGCGCTTGCGTGACCTCGCCCATCAACCGCTCCAGCCCTTCGAGATAATGAAAGGCGAGCGAGCTATAGACGAGATCGCAGGATTGCGGCTGAAGCGTCAGATGTTCTAGATCCGCGCGCGCATAGACGATGGCATCATCGCTTGTCATTTCATGTGCGCGGGCCAGCATCTTCTCCGACAGGTCAAAGCCCAGAACCTGCGCCGCGCCTGCGTGGCGCGCCCAGCGACAGAACCAGCCAAAGCCGCAGCCGAGATCGACGACCTTCAGCCCCTGCATCTCCGGCAGCAGGGACCGCAGCGCTGGCCATTCCGCAGCGCCCTGCAAGCCTTCGACCGAGCGGCCAAGGCGGGCATAGCCCTCAAAGAAGTCGTCATCGTCGTAAATGTTCTGGGTCATCATGTTTGCTATGACGCGCCGCACGTGCCGCGTCAATGAGGGTCGCGCCGTTTCACCAGGTCTCGCCGAAGGGCCGGATTTCGACGTTGAACGACCACGCGCTTCGGTCCTGATGCGCGACATGCCAGATTTCATCAGCTATGGCGGCGGGCTTGATAAAGAAATCATCCGGCGCGTCGGGGCGCATCTTGCGCGTCCAGGCGACATCGATGACGGCGTCGATGATGATATAGGCGACGTGAACGCCTTTCGGCCCGACCTCGCGCGCAATGGCTTCGGCAAGAATGCGCTGCGCCGCCTTGCTCGGGGCAAAGCCCGCGAAACTCGCTTTGCCGCGTTGCGCCGATGTATTGCCGGTGACGATGATCGCGCCCCTGCCCGCCTCGATCATCGCAGGCGCAAGACGCCGCGCGAGATGGAGAAGCCCCATCGTATTGACCTGAAAATTGTAGTTGAGAACCTTCGGGTCGATATCGAGGAAATTGCCGAATGCGCCGCCGACCGCGTTGTGGACAAGCACTTCGGGTGAGCCAAGCTCGCGGGTGATCTTTGCGAGTACCGCTTCGATCTGCGCTTCGTCTGTCACGTCGCAGATATAGCCGCGTGAATCCGGTATTTCGTTCTGCAGAGCCGCAAGCCTCTCGCCGTTGCGGGCCAGCATGGCGACACGATAGCCGCCCTCGGCAAACCGGCGCGAAATGGCGGCACCCGTTCCGGGGCCAACGCCGGTGACGATAGCAACGGGTTTGGCGGTCATGCGAGATGCCTTCCGTTTGGCGGATTTGATTAGTTCTGTTTCAGAACCTTAATAATAACAAGTTGGGTTCCAAAAGAGAACCTGTCAAGCTAAACTCAGGGAGACTGGAAGGAATAGCCGATGCGCTGGGAAGATCTCGACCGTGAAGCCTGTTCCGTGGCCCGCACCCTCTCCGTGGTCGGCGACCGCTGGACATTGCTGGTGCTGCGCGAGTGTTTTCTGGGTACGCGACGCTTCGAGGAATTCGAGCAGCGTCTCGGCATCGCGCGTCACGTGCTGGCCGACCGGCTGAAAAAACTGACCGAGGCCGATGTCCTGACGAAAGTCGCCTATCAGGAGCGCCCTCGCCGCGAGGAATATCGCCTCTCTGAAAAAGGCCGCGACCTCTATCCGGTGATGATGACGCTCGCCCAATGGGGCGACAAGCACATGGCCGGGCCGGAAGGCCCGCCGCTTTTGCGCGTTCACAATGCCTGCACCCATGTGATGGAAGGCGTGCTCGTCTGCTCCGATTGCGGCGAACCTCTGGCCGCGCGCGACGTATCGGTAAAGGCGGGACCGGGCGCCGCCGAGGCGACGCTACCGGCTGCCGCAAAGCGCGCCTGAACCGTCAGCCTTTTGCTGGCCCGGCAATGGCTGCGCCGTCATTCGCATAGCGATTGGCGATGAAGCTCACGATCACAAGCTGGAAGAAGTGAAAGATCATCAGCGGCGCGATGATGAGGCCAAGCGCTGGCGTCGCGCCGAACATCACATTTGCCAATGGAACGCCCGTCGCCAGCGATTTTTTCGATGAGCAGAAAAGACAGGCGATGGTGTCCTCCCGGTCGAAGCCGAAGAAGCGGCACACCAGTTTCATCAATCCATAGATGAGATAGAAAAGCGCGATGGAGGCGACCACCATCTCGACCAGAAGCAGCACATCATTGTCGCTCCAGATGCCAGCAATGATCGAGTCGCAAAACGAGTTGTAAACGATGGCGATAATGACGGCGCGGTCGATGAGTTTCAGCCACGCGCTGTTGCGTGCCGCCCAATGTTGCAGCCAGTGATGCGCGATCTGGCCGAGGCCGATGGGCACAAGCACGAGCAGAACGATTTTCAGGATCACGGTGCCGAGCGGCAGTGACTGGCCGGTTGCCTTCATGTACCAGGCCATCAGAAGCGGCGTCAGAAACACGCCGAGGAAACTGGAAACCGTGGCGTTGAAAATCGACACGGGCACGTTGCCGCGCGCAAGAGATGTCATCGCGACAGCCGACGAAACCGTTCCCGGAAGCGCGGCGAGATAGAAAAATCCCAGCGAGACTTCAGCGGGTACGTAGGGCGCAGTAAAAAATTCCAGCCCCAGAACGACAATTGGAAAAAGAACGAAAGTGCCGAGCTGCACGACGATATGCACGTGCCACTTGGCAAAGCCGGCGCGCATGCGTTCGGGCGCAAGTGTCAGTCCATAAAGGAAAAAGACGATCGAGATGCCGTAAGTCGAAATCCACTCGATATGCAGCGGGCTGCCCGTTGCACCGGGTTCGGGCCAGATGACCGCGGCCACCACGACAAGGATGAGTGAGACGAGAAATCCGTCGAGATTGATTTTACGCAGCACAAAAGTCTCCACATCCGGTTCCGCGAACGCGGCCCAGTACTACACGTTCAAACGTGTATCGTCATGCCCGCAAAGTTCTCAGAGACCGTCGAAAAGCGCCGTCGAGAGATAGCGTTCGGCGAAGGACGGGATGATGACCACGATGGTCTTGCCCTTCATTTCCGGCCGCGTGCCGACTTCGAGCGCAGCGGCAATGGCCGCACCTGAAGAAATGCCGACAGGAATGCCTTCCATGCGGGCGGCCTTGCGCGCGGTTTCAAAGGCGGTCTCGTTGCCGATGGTCACGACCTCGTCGATCAGCGACTTGTCGAGATTGCCGGGAACGAAGCCCGCGCCGATGCCTTGAATCTTGTGCGGGCCGGGCTGGCCGCCGGAAAGAACCGGGCTGTCTTCCGGCTCGACCGCGATCATGCGCAGCGAGGCTTTGCGCGGCTTCAGCGCTGCGCCGACGCCGGTAAATGTGCCACCCGTGCCGACGCCGGAAATCACCACGTCGACTGCGCCGTTGGTGTCGTTCCAGATTTCTTCCGCCGTGGTACGGCGATGAATGTCGGGGTTTGCGGGATTGTCGAACTGCTGCGGCATCACCGAATTGGGATGCTGCGCCATGATTTCCTCGGCGCGCGCCATCGCGCCCTTCATGCCTTTTTCAGGCGGCGTCAATTCGATCTGCGCGCCGAGCAGCGCCAGCATCTTGCGCCGTTCGATCGACATGCTTTCAGGCATGCAGAGAATGAGCTTGTAACCCTTGGCCGCGCAGACAAAGGCAAGCGCAATGCCCGTATTGCCCGATGTCGGCTCGACGATAATCGTATCGGGGAGAATTTTCCCCTCGCGCTCCAGCGCCTCGATCATGGCGACGCCGATGCGGTCCTTGACGCTTGCCAGCGGATTGAAGAATTCGAGCTTCAGCAGAATGTCGGCAACGGCACCCGCTTCCTTCGCCATGCGGTTCAGGCGCACGAGTGGCGTGTCGCCGATGGTGTCGGTGATGCTGTTGTAAACGCGCCCGCGTCCCGGCAGCTTCTTCGCTTCGCTCATGCTGGTCTCCCGTCTAAATCGTGAAATCGGCGGTTGGCGCACCATTGTCGACGCCTGCCGTTTCGGCGCGGCGGCAAAGATCGTCGACGGTGATCTTGTCGAGGCGTTCCATCAATTCGGTCTGCACCTCTTCCCAGAGCGGCGCGATGACGCGTTCGCCCAGATCCGACGGACCGCTGGTCACCGGATCGTCGGAGGATTCCATTGCGCCGACGATGCGCACGACCTCGCCCACGGTTATGCGTCGCCGCTCGCGCGCCAGCCTGTAGCCGCCGCGCGGACCGCGCACGCCTTTCAGGATGCCTGCATGAACAAGCTGCTGCATCACCTGTTCGAGATAGCGCTGCGGAATGCCCTGGCGCTTGGTGATTTCCTTGGACTGCACCGGGTCCGGTCGCGCGTTGATTGCGACATCGACAACGGCTTCAAGTGCGAGCCAGGTCTTCTTGGAGAGACGTAGCATATTGCCCTCAGTTTTTTGCCGCGCCAGAACCGGTTCCGGTTGAACCAAAGCCGCCTGCGCCGCGTGTCGTCTCGTCGAGATTTTCGACCTCGGCGAATTCAGCTCGTGTGACCGGCGCCACCACCATCTGCGCAATGCGTGTGCCGCGCGTGATGGTGAAGGCTTCAGGTCCGTGATTGATGAGGATGACTTTGACCTCGCCGCGATAATCGCAATCGATGGTGCCGGGCGAATTCAGAACCGTGACGCCGTTCTTTGCCGCAAGGCCGGAACGCGGACGCACCTGCGCCTCGAAGCCATGCGGCAGCGCAATAGCAAGGCCCGTGGGAACAAGCGCGCGCGCACCCGGCGCAAGCACCATCGGTTCCGCATCCGGCACAGCCGCCAGAAGGTCCATGCCCGCCGCGCCGTCGGTTTCATAGCGTGGCAGCGCGAGGTCCGCTCCATGGGCGAGACGCTGAACGGCGACGGAGATCGAAAGGCTCATGCCTTGGCTTTCTTTTTTTCAAAATGCGCGAGAATGCTGCGGGCAAGGCGCTCGGCGACGGCCTGCTTGGGAAGCAGCGGCCAGTCCTCCTGCCCTTCGCCGGTAATGAGATGAACCGTGTTGAGTTCGCCGCCCATGACGCCGGTCTCAGGCGACACGTCATTGGCGACAATCCAGTCGCAGCCCTTGCGCTTGCGCTTGGCAACCGCATGTTCGACGACCTTCTCGGTTTCGGCGGCAAAGCCGACAACGAGCGACGGGCGATTTTTTGTCAGGCGCGAAAGCGTGGCGAGAATATCGGGGTTTTCGACGAGCTTCAGCGCAGGCGCTTCTGCGCCCGGCTCCTTCTTGATCTTCTGTGTGGCGTCCACATCGACGCGCCAGTCGGCAACGGCCGCCGCGCAGATCGCCACATCGGCCGGCAGCGCGGCTTCGCAAGCTGTGAGCATTTCGCGCGCGGTCTCGACGCGCTTCACATTGACGCCTGCGGGATTGGCCAGATTGGTCGGGCCGGACACAAGCGTGACATCGGCACCCATGCGCGCAAGCGCCGTCGCGATGGCATGGCCCTGCTTGCCCGAAGACCGATTGGCGAGATAGCGCACCGGGTCGATCGGCTCATGCGTCGGGCCGGAGGTTATGAGCGCCTTGATGCCCTTGAGCGGCTGCGCGCCGGAAAATTCGAGTTCCGAAAAATGCGCTTCGATGGCCGCAATGATTTCGGCAGGCTCGGCCATGCGGCCCGGCCCATATTCGCCGCAGGCCATGTCGCCTTCATTGGGGCCGACGATGTGAATGCCGTCCGCCATCAACTGTTCGAGATTGCGTTGCGTTGCGCGGTGTTCCCACATGCGCACATTCATGGCGGGCGCGATCAGCACCTTCTTGTCGGTCGCGAGCAGAAGCGTCGTCGCCAGATCGCTCGCAAGCCCCGCGGCCATCTTCGCCATAAGATCGGCGGTCGCCGGGGCGACGACGAGAAGATCCGCGTCGCGCGACAGTTCGATATGCCCGATGGCCGCCGTGTCGGTGAGGTCGAAGAGATCGCTATAGACCTTGTCGCCGGAAAGCGTGCCGACCGAGAGCGGCGTCACGAATTCCGCGCCAGCCGAGGTCAGCACGACGCGCACGCTCGCGCCGCGGTCGCGCAACCTGCGGATAAGCTCAAGGCACTTGTAGGCGGCGATGCCGCCGCCGACGATCAGCAGGATGCGGCGGTTCTGAAGGGCTTCACTCAACGCATGGTCTCCGGATGGGAGCTTGAAGCGGGGAATATAGGGTTCTACGGGTGAAATGTGGAGATAAATCCTTCGACCCGGCGATTTGGTGAAAATGCGGCGGTGCAGCTAGATCAGGCGAAACAGCACAACGGCCGCCAATGCACCAATAATTATCCATAACGCTGGCATCAGATAGCTGCGCTGGGACTGGGCGCGGGCCAGCGCCTCGGTCGAGGAGGGGTGAAGTTTCAGCCCGTCCTCATCGACGCTTTCGGAAAGAAGTCGCGCCGTGCGTTCGGCGCGAGCCAGAAATTCCGGCAGATTGCCTGCAAGACGCCCAAGCTGCACCGCGCCGGCAGCGGCTTCTTCGAGCCTCGTCTCGGGCGCGAATTGCTCCATCATCCAGGACTTGAGAACCGGCTCGGCGCTGTCCCAGATATTGTGGTCGGGATCGAAATGCCGGGCGACGCCCTCGATCACCACCATGGTCTTTTGCAGCAGGATAAGTTCGGGCCGCGTCTTCATCTCGAACTGCTCGGTTACCTGAAACAGTTGTGCGAGAAGGCGGCCCATCGAGACGTCGCGCGCGGGCCGCCCGAAAATCGGCTCGCCGACGGAACGCAGCGCCTGCGCAAAGGCATCGATGCTTTTGGTATGCGGCACATAGCCCGCAGCGAAATGAACTTCGGCGACGCGGCGATAGTCGCGCTGCACGAAGCCATAGAGAATTTCCGCCATCATGCGGCGCTGCGTCTGGTCGAGCCGCCCGGTGATGCCGAAATCGACAGCGACAAGCGTGCCGTCTGCATCGACGAAAAGATTTCCCTGATGCATGTCGGCATGGAAAAAGCCGTCGCGGAGCGCATGGGTCAGAAAGGATTGAATGACCTGACGGCCCAGCCGTTTCATGTCGTGACCGGCCGCGACGAGGCTTGCGCGATCCGACGCCGCAATGCCATCGACCCATTCAAGCGTCAGCACATGGCGCGCGGTCAGTTCCCAATCGACCTTGGGAACGCGAAAGCCTTCATCGCCCGCGACATTCTCCGCCATTTCCGAAATGGCGGCGGCTTCGAGCCGGAAATCCATTTCGATCTTCACGCTGTCGGCAAGCGTCTGCACGATTTCGACGGGCCGCAAGCGGCGGGAAGGCTGGTGAAAACGCTCCATGAGCCGCGAGATCCAGAAGAAGCTGTCGAGGTCGCGCGTAAAGCGTGCTTCGACGCCGGGACGCAGGACCTTCACAGCCACGTCGCGCGGCTCAGGGTCCGTTTCGCTGGCAAGCGTCTGCGCCCGATGCACCTGGGCGATAGAGGCGGCGGCAATGGCATCGCTGAAGGATGAGAAAAGGCTCTCGACCGGACGGCCAAGCTCTTCAGCGACAATGGCGCGCGCCTCGGCGGTCGGGAAGGGCGGCAGGCGATCCTGCAGGCGCGACATGTCGGATGCGAGTTCCTCGCCGACAATATCGGGCCGCGTCGCGAGAAACTGACCGAGCTTTATATAAGAGGGGCCGAGATCGACCATCGCGGCGGCAAGGCGCGCGGCCGGTTCGGCGTTCGCGTCGTCGTCCGACGTCCGCTCCCATGGCAGGCGCAGCTTGGCGGCGGCGAGCAGAAGCAGAACGACGCCGGGCATTTCACCGCGCAGTTCCAGCGGAAACAGGGCGTCATGGCGCGCGAGCACGCGGCCAGCCCGAATGAGGCGCACAAGATTGCCGGTCGCGCGGAACATGCTCGGCCCCGCTTCCTAAAGCCGCCAGCCGGAATGGATCGCCGCGATGCCGCCCGAAAAATTGCGGTACTGGACGCGGGAAAAACCGGCCGTTTCAATCATGGTCTTGAAGCGTTCCTGCGGCGGGAAGCGGCGAATGCTTTCGACGAGATACTGGTAAGGGTCGCCATCGCCGGTCACCCATTTGCCGATGCGTGGAATGGCACCGAAAGAATAGGTGTCGTAAATCGCATCGAGCCCCGGCACCGAAACCTGGCTGAATTCAAGGCAGAGAAAACGCCCGCCCGGTTTCAGCACGCGATAGGCGTCCGCGAGCGCATTCTCGATATGCGTGACGTTACGAATGCCAAAGGCGATCGTATAGGAATCGAAGGAGCGATCGGGAAAGGGCAGGGTCTCGGCATCGCCACAGGCAAATTCGACGCGGCCAGCGAACTGCTGCGCCTCTGCGCGATCCCGCCCGACGCCGAGCATATGCGAATTGATATCGCAAACCGTGACATGCGCGTTCGGTCCGGCGCGCTCGAGCAGGCGAAAGGCAATGTCGCCCGTGCCGCCCGCAACGTCGATATGGGCATAGGCGCGTGGCCCACGTGGCGGGTTCAGCCAGTCGATCAGCGCCTGCTTCCAGGCACGGTGAAGCCCGCCCGACATCAGGTCGTTCATCAGGTCGTAACGCGAGGCGACTTGCTCGAACACGTCGTGAACGAGTTTGACCTTTTCGGCCTCGGGCACGGTCTTGAAACCGAAATGGGTTGTGCTTCCGCCGGTTTCGGCGGATTTGGTCTCGTCTGCGTGCGGCGTCGTGCTCATCGGGCGGACCATAGCGCAGGCCCCGGAAGGGCGCTACTTTCCCGGCAACCGAATGACCATATAGAAATTCATGCCTGAACTTCCCGAAGTCGAAACCGTCCGCCGAGGTCTTGCGCCCGCTCTTGAGGGCCGCCGCATTGCGCGTGCGATCCAGCGCAGGCCCAACCTGCGCTACATGCTGCCCGAGCGTTTCGCCGAGCGGTTGACGGGTCGTCGTGTCGAATGGCTGGAGCGGCGGGCAAAATATATTCTCGCCCATCTCGAAGGCGAGGAGGTGCTGCTTGTGCATCTCGGCATGTCGGGCCGTTTCGGCATTCATCCGGGCGGGGCGCCCGGTGCGACGCCGGGGAAGTTCCATCGCGACGTGGCCGCTGACGGTGCCGGAACGGGTACGCATGACCACATCATCTTCGACATGGAAGATGGCACCCGCATCGTCTATTCTGATCATCGCCGTTTCGGCTTCATGGACCTGATCCCCGAAGCTTCGCTAAACGCTAACTCGCATCTTGCAGCGCTCGGACCCGAGCCTCTGGGAAACGAGTTTTCCGCCGCCGTTCTTCTTGAGCGGCTGAAAGGGCGACGCGCGCCGATCAAGGCGGCGCTTCTCGATCAGCGAACGGTTGCGGGTCTCGGGAACATTTATGTCTGCGAGGCGCTTTTCCGCTCCGGTATTTCTCCCAATCGGCAGGCCTTGAGCATCGGACCCCAGCGCTCCGAACGGCTGGCGCGCGCCATTCGAGATGTTCTGACTGAAGCCATAGAGGCAGGCGGCTCGACCTTGCGCGACTATGCCCAGACCGATGGCGAGCTTGGCTACTTCCAGCATTCCTTCGCCGTTTACGATCAGGAAGGTGGAGCCTGTTCAAAAGCCGGATGCAGCGGTACGGTAAAGCGAACCGTGCAGTCCGGCCGCTCGACTTTCTATTGTCCGAGTTGCCAGCGATGAGCCGGGCGAATGAGGGTGGGCCTTCGATGATTATTCGGATTCTGGTTCTGGGCTTTGCTCTCAGCTTGGGCGGCCTTGCATGGTCGGGGGCCGTAAACGCTGAAGAAAAGGCGTCTGGCTATCTCGATGCCATCGAGGACATGCCGTTGATGGAAGGCCTGGCCGAGACGGGCGAGGGCGGTATCGTTTTCGACAAGCCCAATGGCCGCATCGTGCGCACCATCGCCGAAGGCGAAGTATCGGCGAGCGAAGTGCGCAAATTTTATATCGACACTTTGCCGCAGCTTGGCTGGCAGCGTCTCCCGAAGCTTGAGCTGATTGGCGACCTGCTGGTCTTTCGCCGCGAGACGGAACGTCTCGAAATTCAGACCGTGCCAAAAGGCGCGCTGACGGAAGTGCGTTTCTCGATCGAGCCCGAGTGAGCCGATCCGGTCGGAACCACCCATAGAAGATTTGCCAAACGAAGAAACTTGAGGAGAAGCGTCATGGCCTACCAGAACATTCTGGTTGAGACGAAAGCGGCGGTCGGACTGATTACATTGAACCGTCCCGAGGCGCTCAATGCGCTGAATAAGGCGCTGATGGATGAGCTGACGCTGGCGCTCGACACCTTCGAGGCGGACCCGGCGATCCACGTGATCGTGCTGACCGGCTCGCAAAAGGCTTTCGCAGCCGGCGCCGACATCAAGGAAATGCAGCCCAAATCCTACATGGACGTCTATGCCGAAGACTTCATTACGGCGAATTGGGAGCGCGTGACGCGTTGCCGCAAGCCGGTGGTCGCGGCAGTCGCGGGCTATGCGCTGGGCGGCGGCTGCGAGCTTGCCATGATGTGCGATCTCATCATTTGCGGGGACAATGCGAAATTCGGCCAGCCCGAGATCAACCTGGGTGTCATGCCGGGCGCCGGCGGCACGCAGCGCCTCACCCGTTTCGTCGGCAAGTCGAAGGCCATGGAAATGTGCCTGACAGGCCGCATGATGGACGCCGCCGAAGCCGAGCGTTCCGGCCTTGTGAGCCGTGTCGTTCCGGTTGCCGAGCTTCTCGACGAGGCACTGAAGGTAGCGGCCACCATCGCGGCCAAGTCGCTCCCCATCGCCATGATGACCAAGGAAACGGTCAATCGCGCCTATGAAACGACGCTTTCGGAGGGCGTCCGCTTCGAGCGCCGCCTCTTCCACTCGATGTTTGCGACCGAGGACAAGAAAGAGGGCATGACGGCCTTTGTGGAAAAGCGCCCGCCTGCCTTCAAAAACCGCTGAAAGCAAAGCTCGCCTACGTGTTTTCGGGGGACGTTTCGTCCGGTTGACGCGCGGCCCCCCCACGCGTATAACGCGCGCCTCAATGATGAGAGGCCCCATGTTCCTTGCGGGGCCGCTTTTTTGAGGCCGCAAAGCCCGATAACGCGCTGATGTTGCCGCTTGATCGGGCGGGCTTGCGATGGACGAGATATCTGCCGCGCGTTCGAGCATGAGACGCGGGCATGGCAAAGGTCGAATACGATGGCGAATACGAAGTCCGCAAAAAAGGCGATCCGCAAGATCGAAACGCGCACCGCGGTCAACAAGGATCGTCGCTCGCGCATGCGCGGCTTCATCCGCAAGGTTGAAGAAGCGATCGCGACCGGCAGCAAGGATGCGGCGACCGCCGCGTTGAAGGCAGCCGAGCCCGAGATCATGCGCGCTGCGCAGAAGGGCGTGACGCACAAGAACACCGCCTCGCGCAAAGTGTCGCGTCTTTCAGCGCGCGTGAAAGTACTCAGCGCCTGATATTCGCTCCGCGCGTAATTTGAGCAGCGCGGAGGCGAAACGAAAGAGTGAAAGCCCGCGTGCATTTTAGACGCGGGCTTTTTTGCGTCTTATGCGTGTATGCGGCGTTTTTTCGAACGCTACGAGTTCATAAAAATTTAGACGAGCGTTGCATATCCGCACACGAATAAGCGGCACTGCACATTCGCTTGCGCGAGAGAAAAATTTGCAGCGCGCGGAACTGCGCCATTTTTGCGCGCGTGCAAGTGTGCGCTGCGGCGCTTAATTTATTTCGCTCGCGGGTCGCAGAGTTTTCGGTGTGGCAATGCGCAACATCGATGAACTTTTTTCTGCGTTCTCGATTCTTCCGCTTGCCTCCACAGGGTCCAGCCGGTATGGTTATTAGCCTCTGAGGGGCCAACGAATACTGTCGTTTATAAGTAATTAACCTGGCAAATACAGTATTCGATTGCGTCGATTTGAGCGTCCAAAAGTATCCAAAAAGTCATGAGTGATGACACGGGGGGAATTCCGACAGGGATTGCCCTCGCGGAGAAATTCGTGTCCCGCGCAGTCGGGATAAATGATGTCGGTGTTGCAGGAAAGAAGGGCGAAGGAATGCCGGGCGAAACGAACGACAATGTAAAGCCCGCGGTTCTTGGCACGCAGCCCGTCGATTATGCGGGCGATATTTCCGCGCAAGAAGCATGGCGCGTTCTTTCCGAAAATCCGAAAGCCGTTCTTGTCGACGTGCGCACCCGTGCCGAATGGTCCTTTGTCGGCCTTGTCGACCTGTCGCATCTCGGCAAGGAGCCCTTGCTCGCCGAATGGCAAAGTTTTCCCACGATGAGCGTCAATCAGGATTTTGCGGCTGACGTCGCAAAAACGCTGGGCGATGCCTCTCGTGATGCGCCGGTCCTCTTTCTGTGCCGCTCGGGCGCGCGCAGCAGGGCGGCGGCTATCGCCATGACCAAGCAGGGTTTTGTGCATAGCTACAATATCGCGGGCGGCTTCGAGGGCGACCTCGATGATGCGCGGCACAGAGGTGCGCGCAACGGCTGGAAGGCCGCGGGGCTGCCCTGGGCGCAGGGCTAAACCAATTTAGTGAATGAGATGGGGCTGGCGCGGGTTTATCCGCGCCGGTTGGAGTGGCGGTAAGAGGGGGAGGGAGTGTGTGCCTGTGCGGGGCATGCGTCTCTCGAAAATCCCGGGGTGGGGACCGGGGTTCAAGAAGGGGTAAGAGGTCGTGAACGAGAACAAGATGGGTTCGGTGGCGAAGTCTGGTTTTCGCAGCCGAAACGATGCATTGCCATCTGGCGGCGAAGCTGCGTCCGGCAAGGCTGCGCGCGGTTTGTCGCGCGAGGATTTTCCGGAGGTTTTGTCTGTGTCATCGGGCCCGAACGAAGCCGGTTCTCACGAGCCGGCCCTGAGCGCCCCCTGGCGTCGCGTCCGTGCGCGCCTTTTTGCCGAGCTTGGCGAGGCCACGTTCAATAGCTGGTTCAAGCAGATCGAGCTTGTCGGCGTTGAC
>NZ_JBASBH010000119.1:0-30057 GCF_049651025.1 Parvibaculum sp.
GTATAGGTGACGCCAAGCGGCCAGGCAGGCAGCAACAGCCAGTAGATGAGAGAAAATCCGAATGTCAGAAGCAGGAAGAAATACACCGCCCATGGCACCGGCGTATTCAGTTCCTTGATGCCGTTCCATTCGTGGCCGGTCGTCATCTGCCCGGTATGCCGGTCGCGTTCGCCTATCGACATGGCGTGTCCTCGTCATCAATAATGTCTGCTGCCGACTGGTTGAACTGCGCCTGTTTGGACGGCCAGAATGCATAGGCGACGGCCACAATCGACATGGCGATGAGATAGAAAAGTCCGAACGATTTGGCGAAGGAAACCAATGTGGCGTGATCGATGTTCATTGTGCCTCTCCTCCTACCGTCGCGACGGGCTTCTGCGCCGCATCCGTCAAACGTCCGAGAATTTGCAGATAGGCGACGAGCGCATCCATTTCCGTTACACGTGTCGGATCGCCGTCGAAGGCGCGAACTTGAGTGTCCGCGCCATAACGCTTTGACACGCCATCGGCGTAGCTGCCATCCGGTTGAGCCTGTCCGATCGCATCCGCCGTGGCATTGGCGATCATTTCATCCGTATAAGGCACGCCGACGCGTCTTTGCGCCTTGAGGTGCAATCCCAGATCCTCCACCCGAAGCTCGTTTCGGTTGAGCCAGCCATAGGCGGGCATGACCGATTCCGGCACCACGTCGCGCGGATTGATCAGATGTGTCACTTGCCACTGATCGGAATATTTTCCGCCGATACGAGCGAGATCGGGGCCGGTTCGCTTCGATCCCCAGAGCATCGGATGGTCATATTTGGATTCGACGGCGAGAGAGTAGGGGCCGTAACGCTCGACCTCGTCGCGCAACGTGCGGATCATCTGCGAATGGCACGCATAGCAACCTTCGCGGATATAGATGTCGCGTCCGGCAAGTTCGAGAGGCGTGTAGAGCCGCATGCCGGGCGCGTCTTCGACAGTCTCGTCGATGGTAAAGAGCGGAGCGATTTCGACGAGCCCGCCGATGCTCGCGACCAGCATGATGGCTAGCGCAAATCCGACCGTTTGACGCTCGAGCTTATAGTGAGTTTTGAGCATGTCCGATTACTCCCCGGCTTCCAGCGCGCCGCCGCCGGCAAGCGCAGGGATTGGATTGTCACTCGTCGAGACGCTCGCTTTCTCGGGCATTTCTCGGATGGTCATCAAGATATTGTAGAAACAGATGACCGTACCGACGAGGAAGATCAGTCCGCCGATTGCGCGAGCAATATAGTAGGGATGCATGGCGACGAGAGAGTCGACGAAGGAATAAGCCAGCGTGCCGCTGTCAGTATATGTGCGCCACATCAGGCCTTGAATGATGCCCGAGTTCCACATTGCAAAGACGTAGACGACAGTGCCTGCAAGGGCGAGCCAGAAGTGAACCTCGACCAGCATCGGCGAATACATGCGCTCGCGTTTCCACAGCCACGGCACCGTGCTGTAGAAGGCGCCGAATGTGATCATCGAAACCCATCCGAGCGTGCCCGCATGCACATGGCCGACGGTCCAGTCGGTATAGTGCGAGAGCGAGTTGACCGGCCGGATCGCCATGAATGAACCCTCGAATGTCGAGAGGCCATAGAAGACGGCGGCGACCATCATGAAACGCAAGGTGGCGTCGGTGCGTACTTTTTCCCATGCGCCGTTCAGTGTCAGCAAGGCATTGCCGGCAGCGATCCATGACGGGATCAGCAGCATCAGCGAGAAGGTCATGCCGAGGTTCTGCACCCATAAAGGCAGCGCGGTGTAATGCAGATGATGGGAGCCTGCCCACATGTAGAAGAAGGTGATGCCCCAGAAGCCGATGATCGACATGCGATAGGAATAGATAGGGCGGCCTGCGCGCTTGGGCAGGTAGTAATACATCATGCCGAGGAAACCGGCGGTCAGGAAGAAGGCAACGGCGTTATGCCCGTACCACCACTCGGTCATTGCGTCTTGAACGCCCGCAAAGGCCGAATAGCTCTTGGCGTGACCGAGGGAAACCGGCATGGCGAGATTATTGACGATGTGCAATATGGCGACGACCAGAATGAACGCCATGTAGTACCAGTTGGCGACATAGATATGCGGCTCCTTGCGTCGCGCCAGCGTGCGCAGATAGAGCACAAAATACGTCACCCAGACGATAACCAGCCAGATATCGGCATACCATTCCGGCTCGGCATATTCCTTGGACTGCGTAATGCCCATGAGGTAGCCGGTCGCGGCAAGGACGCAGAAGAGATTGAAGCCGATCAGCACGAACCAGGGGCTCAATTGATCGGGCAGGCGCGCGCGCGATGTCCGCTGCACGACATGGAATGACGTTGCGATCAGCGCATTGCCGCCAAAGCCGAAAATGACGCCGGACGTATGCACGGGACGCAGGCGCCCGAAACTTGCCCAGGCTGCGTCGAAGGTCATCTCCGGATAGGCGAGGAGCCATGCGACCCAGTCGCCGACGAACATCGCAATCACGCCCCAGATCATCGCCAGGATGATGCCGATCTTGGTCGGGTCGTCATAATATTGGGTCAGCCGATCCGGGCTCGGTTCGGGCGCGTAGTAGCCGGAAATGACAAACGATATCGTCACTATGCTGAAGGCGATGACGACGAAGCCGTGGCCTCCAAGCGGGTCGGCGCGACCGGCTATGGCCATCACCAGTCCGCAGATCATCAGCAGGAGCAGGATCGCAATCGCGCCTTGCCGTTCGCCCAATGTCAATCGTGAGATCATGTTGCTTCAACTCAGATATGTATTTGGATCAATGACCCGGTGAATGAATGCTACACGGAAGGCTCTTCTTTGCCAGCGCCAAGACGAACCGGGAAAGCGACGATCTCCCCTCTTAGTGAGACGCATTGGCGTGTGCGGGTTCGTCGCCGATGCGGCCACGTCAGGGGTGTGAGCTTTAAAAACACGCATTTATTATACTTGTTTTGATCCGGGTGAACCGAAAATTTCCGATTTCCGCAGACGTTCGGGTGCGGCGTTTTTGCCAAATGTCGATATTGCGTCAAACTGACGCTCGCCGCCGGTCAAGCGGCCTGACGAGTGTCGTGAGCCGTTAAAGCCGGCGCATAGCTCGCGCTCAATGAAGATTCGACCGGAAGCGGATTCGGACGCAAACCGGCATTGCCGTTTCGCTTGGAGACGCACCCTCGAACAAATTCATCAGTATGCGTTTCATGCCGGAGGCTGCGAGTGCACCCCTCGGTGCACAGGCATGCGGCATTCGGAACGGCTGTCAGCCGGGGGTTCATGCGGTGCGCGACGAGAGGCGCACAGATTCCCTCAGGCTCGGTCCCCGGCCCTGTGCCAGAATCAGACGATGCGCCCGATGGGCCCTGGATGTGACTAGAAGGATGAAATTGGCTGGGGGACTAGGATTCGAACCTAGATAGGCAGAGTCAGAGTCTGCAGTCCTACCGTTAGACGATCCCCCAAGCGCTTGGCGCGCGAACTGCTTTGCTGGGAAACCCCAACCGAAGCAGTTGCTTGGTCGCGCGGAACCTAGTCACGCATTGCGCCGCCGTCAACCGTCTGTGAGGCCTGATGGAGCCTCATTTGCACGATAGCTTTACCCCGGATCGCAACCTGTTAAGCTCAATGCAACTGAAAAGATAAGGAGCCCGGTCGGAGGCGCTGCCCTTAAAAGGGGTTTCACGCTGCTTCCCGGGTCTGGTCGACCGTGCACCCAGAAGGTGACAGGGGCGCGGAAGGGCCATCGGAGCCCTCCGTGTCTGAGCCCGGTCGGTTGGCGCATAGCCCGCCGACAGCCGAACCCGGTTCTGCCATGACGGCGCCCCGCACAGGGCGACGCAGTCGCCGTGCGGGCAAGGGCAAGGCCCGGGGAAAACCTCTGTTGCGCAAGCCCGGTGAGGCGGCTCCGGAGCGGCGCGAACCGGCATCCCAGCCCGGCCCGGTCTATGGGGCTCTCGACCTCGGCACCAATAATTGCAGGCTTTTGATCGCCCGGCGTACCCGCGAGGGCTTCAGGGTTGTGGACGCCTATTCCCGAATCGTCCGGCTGGGCGAGGGGCTGACCGCGCGTGGCTCGCTTGCCGAGGATGCGATGACGCGGGCCGTCGAGGCGCTGAAGATTTGCGCCGACAAGATGTCCCGCCGAGGGGTCACGCGGTCGCGTCTGATTGCCACCGAGGCCTGCCGGACGGCGGCGAACGGCGCGGACTTCATTGCAAGGGTCAAGGCTGAGACCGGGCTCGCTCTCGAAATCGTCTCGAACGAGGACGAGGCGCGCCTCGCGGTTGCGGGGTGCGCGCCGCTTCTGGATCGTGCCTGCTCGTCCGCGCTGGTCTTCGATATCGGCGGCGGATCGACCGAGTTGATCTGGGTCAGCATGAACGACACTCGCTCGGCGCGGCCCGGCCAGCGTACGCGATCGCCCATGAAGCCCCGAATCGAGGACTGGATTTCGCTGTCATGCGGTGTCGTGACCTTGGCTGAGCGCCATGGCGGCGTCGAAGTCTCCGGTCCGATTTATGCGCGCATGGTGGACGAGGTGAGCGAGCGGATCGCGCCTTTTGTCGAGCGCCTGCGTGACGCGCGCACCGATCTCAGCGGCGGGTTTCACCTTCTCGGCACCTCCGGCACGGTGACGACCATTGCCGGGGTGCATCTCGGTCTGCCCCGATATGATCGCAACAGGGTTGACGGCACCTGGATTACGCCCGATGACGTGCAGCGCGTGACGCGCGGCCTTCTGGAAATGAATTATGATGACCGCGCCGCGCATCCCTGTGTCGGCCGCGAGCGTGCCGATCTCGTGCTCGCCGGTTGCGCTATTTTCGATGCGATTGCGCGAGCCTGGCCCGCTGAACGCCTGCGTGTTGCCGATCGAGGCCTGCGGGAGGGCATCCTGCTTTCACTGATGGAAGCGGATGTCAGTCGAAATCGCCGCCGCCGTCGCCGGCGCAGAGGCCCCAAATCCGCCGCCGGACCCACATCGGGATCTGCGCAAGGCGCCGCGCAAGGTGAGACCGAATGACGGAAAAAAAATCCAAAGGCAAAACGACGGGGCCGGCAGCCGGTGCCCGCACGCTGCGCGTCCGGGTGAAGACGGCGAAGAATCGCACGCTCTCCTCTGCCCGTTGGCTTGAGCGGCAGTTGAACGATCCTTATGTCGCCGCCGCGAAGAAAGATGGCTATCGCTCTCGCGCCGCCTACAAGATTCTCGAAATCGATGACAAGTTTCATTTCCTGAAACCCGGCGCTCGTGTGGTCGATCTGGGCGCGGCGCCCGGCGGCTGGTGTCAGGTCGCGGTTGCCCGCGTCCACGCGATGGAGGGCAGGGGCGCAAAGCAGGGCCGCGTGATCGGCGTCGATATTGGCAATATGGATGAGCTTCCCGGCGCAACTGTGATGAAGCTCGACTTTCTTGCCGAGGGTGCCGATGAAGAGGTGAAGCGAATCCTTGGCGGCGAGGCCGATGTCGTTCTTTCCGACATGGCGGCGCATGCGACGGGGCATCGCCAGACCGACCATTTGAAGATCATGGCGCTTTGCGAAGCGGCGGCGGATTTCGCCGTTGATGTGTTGAGTGAAGGTGGAACCTATTGCGCCAAGGTGTTGCGCGGAGGAACTGAGAACGAGCTTTTGACCATGTTAAAGCAGCACTTTCACAGTGTTCGCCATGTGAAGCCAAAAGCGAGTCGCGCAGATTCCGCCGAAATGTATGTGTTGGCTCAAGGGTTTCGGAGGCGAAGCGCAGACTCTTAATAAGGTTCTGCGGTCCGCGCCAATTTGCGCATGAGCAGTTGCAACATCGCTCTTTGCATTCCGGGATAAGGGTGTTAGAAGCCACCGCCAACACATGATTACGCGCCGACATTTGAGCGCGAGGAGGTTGGCTACATGATCCGCGAAGCACTGACGTTCGATGACGTTCTCTTGCTGCCTGCGGCATCCACCCTCTTGCCAAGCCAAGCCGATACGCGAACGCGACTGACGCGGTCCATAACTCTCGGCATACCGCTCATGTCCGCCGCGATGGACACGGTGACTGAAGGACGCCTCGCCATTGCGATGGCACAGGCGGGCGGCATCGGCGTTCTCCACCGAAACATGACGCCGGAACTTCAGGCCGCGGAAGTCCGCATGGTGAAGAAGTTCGAATCCGGCATGGTCGTGAACCCTGTCACCATTCACCCCGACGCAACACTCGCCGATGCCTTCGCCCTGATGGAGCGGAACGGCATCACCGGCATTCCGGTTGTCGAAGCGTCGGGCAAGCTTGCGGGCATTCTCACCAATCGCGACGTGCGCTTTGCGAGCAATATGCGCGAGCCGGTGCGCAACCTGATGACGAAGGAAAACCTCGTCACCGTCGCCGATGGCGTCAGCCAGGACGAAGCCAAGCGCCTGCTTCACAAGTATCGTATCGAGAAGCTGCTGGTCGTCGACGACGCCTATCGCTGCATCGGCCTCATCACGGTCAAGGATATCGAGAAGGCGCAGTTCCATCCGAACGCGGCGAAAGACGAGCAGGGTCGCCTGCGCGTGGCGGCTGCGACATCGGTGGGCGACGAAGGCTTCGCGCGCTCCGAGGCGCTGCTTGCGGCGGGCGCCGACGTCATCATCGTCGACACGGCGCATGGCCATTCCTCGCGCGTCGCCGAAGCCGTTGAGCGCATCAAGAAGGCCTCGAATGCAACGCAGGTGATCGCGGGCAACGTGGCAACTGGCGACGGCGCCAAGGCGCTGATCGACGCAGGCGCGGACGCGATCAAGGTCGGCATCGGCCCGGGTTCCATCTGCACCACGCGCATCGTCGCGGGCATCGGCGTTCCCCAGCTCACCGCGATTCTCGACGCGGTCGAAGTGGCGCGCAAACATGATGTGCCCGTCATTGCGGATGGCGGCATCAAATATTCGGGCGACCTCGCCAAGGCGATCGCCGCCGGCGCGGAATGCGCGATGATCGGCTCATTGCTCGCAGGCACGGATGAAAGCCCCGGCGAAGTCTTCCTGTTTCAGGGCCGCAGCTACAAATCCTATCGCGGCATGGGCTCTGTCGGCGCGATGGCGCTCGGTTCAGCCGACCGCTATTTCCAGCAGGACGTGAAGGATTCGATGAAGCTCGTCCCCGAAGGCATTGAAGGACAAGTGCCTTACAAGGGGCCGGTCGGCACTGTGCTCCATCAGCTCGTCGGTGGTCTGCGCGCTGCGATGGGCTATACGGGCTCGGCGACGGTCAAGGAATTCCAGGAGCGTGCGGAGTTCGTGCGCATCTCTTCGGCCAGTCTGCGCGAGAGCCACGTGCATGACGTGATCATCACACGCGAAGCGCCGAACTATCCCGGCATCGGCAACTAACCCAAGTAACTTGGTCAGGCGGTAATATGACACCGGGCGCCCGTCTTCAGGCGGCGATCGACATTCTTTCCACCATCGGCAGCAGCCGCCAGCCGGCGGATCGCGTCTTTGACGGCTGGGCGCGCGGAAGCCGCTTTGCCGGATCGAAGGATCGCGCGGCTGTTGGAGAGCTTGTCTTCACTGTTCTTCGCCACCGCGCGGAACTTGCAACCGCGCTCGGCAGCGAGGAGCCGCGCCTGCTCGTGCTGGGTGCCGTGTCGATGATCGACGGAGCAGGTCCTGCCGCCGCGATGGCGCTGGCCGATGGCGCGCGTCACGCGCCTGCACCGCTTGAGCATGAGGAAGCGGCTGCGCTGCGCAAGGCAACGCTCCCCGGTGCGGACGCACCGGCACATATCCGTCTCAACTATCCCGAATGGCTGCATGCCGAGTTCGAGCAGGCTTTTGGCCCCCGCCTCGAAACGGAAATGTCGGCGTTGATGGGACGCGCGCCGACCGATTTGCGCGTCAATGCGCTGAAGGGCAATCGCGACGATCTGTTGGCCTTGCTGGCCGAGGAAAAAGTCGAAGTCGAGCCGACGCCTCACGCGCCGCTCGGTGTGAGGCTCAAGGCGCGCGCGAATATTCAAGGCCTTGGCGCGTTTCGCGACGGCATGATCGAATTGCAGGACGAAGGCTCGCAGCTTGCCTGCCTGCTTGCTGCGGCAAAGCCCGGCGAGCAGATTGTCGATCTGTGCGCGGGCGGTGGCGGCAAGGCATTGGCAATGGCCGCCATGATGGGCAATCGCGGCCAGATTCATGCTTGTGATACGGATCGTCGTCGTCTCGGCAGACTGATGCCCCGTGCGCAGCGTGCGGGTGCCCGCAACATTCAGACGCGCTTCATCAAGCCGGAACTTCTGCCCGGCGATGCCGACACCGATCTGGCCGATCTCGAGGCACGCATGGATTGTGTGCTTGTCGATGCACCTTGCAGCGGCACAGGCGCATGGCGTCGCAATCCCGACGCGCGCTGGCGGCTGACGCAGGATGTGCTTGAGAGCTATCGCGCCACGCAGGCCGAAGTGCTGGCGCGCGGTGCCCGTGCGGTTCGTCCGGGCGGCCGTCTCGTCTATGTGACCTGTTCGCTGTTGCCTTGCGAGAACGAAAGCCAGATCGATGCCTTTCTCAAGGCCCGACCGGACTTCGAACTGGCCGATTGGGATGGTTTCTGGCCCGAAGGCGTCGTGCCGCCGCCCGCACCTTCTGGTGGCGCGCTTCGCCTCACACCCGCAAGCACCGGCACGGACGGTTTTTTCATCGCTATACTGACGCGAAAGGGCTGACAGGGCAGGGATGGGCAGCGAGATTGGGGCAGGTCTTGACGCAAACGGGCAGGGATGGTCTACCGGACCAACCACCCCTCTGAGGCCCGCCCGGATGATGGCCAAATTTCCCCGCAATGTCGTTTTGCTCGCGCTGCTGCTTGCCTGTGCGGCACCGGCGCCTGTCTTTGCGAGCAGCGCCGCGATGCGCGAGGCGTCGCAAGTGCTGCTTGGCAAGGGCCTGGCTGCGAGCGATACCAACCGCGCCCGCCGCCTTCTGGAGCAATCCATCGTCGCGGACCCGGCCAATGCTGCCGCGCTCAGCGCGCTTGGTCATCTCTATCAGACGGGCGGCAAGGCCGACCTTGCCCGCAAATATTACGGCCTGGCGCTCAGCACCGACCCGACTGAGCCCTCCGCGCTTTTCGGCGCTGCAGAGCTTGATATTGCGGATGGAAAAACCGCCGACGCGCGCGACAGGTTGCGCATACTTAAAGTCGTCTGCCCGGCTTGCAGCCAGACGCACGATCTCGAAAACAAGCTCGGCTCCAACGCGACTGCTCCCCTTTCATCTCATCCGTAGACAGACATGACCGATCGCATTCTCATCATAGATTTTGGCAGCCAGGTAACGCAGTTGATCGCCCGGCGCGTTCGCGAAAGCGGCGTCTATTGCGAAATCGTTCCTTTCAGCAAGGCAGCCGATCAGCTTGAAGTGTTCAAGCCCAAGGCCGTCATCCTGTCCGGCAGTCCGGCAAGCGCCATCGGCTCCGATGCGCCGCGCGCACCCGACTGGGTTTTCACGGCTGGCCTCCCGGTGCTCGGCATCTGCTATGGTGAGCAGACCATGTGCGCGCAGCTTGGCGGTCGCGTCGAAGGCTCAGACGATGAACGCGAGTTTGGCCGCGCCTCGATCAGCGTGATCGAGGATTGCGCCCTGTTCGATGGCGTATTGTCGAAAGGCGATCTGGAGCCCGTCTGGATGAGCCATGGCGACCGCGTCGTCGCGCTGCCCGAAGGCTTCAAGGTCGTCGCCGTCAGCGGCAATGCGCCCTTCGCAGCAATCGCCGACGAGAAGCGTCATTTCTACGGTGTGCAGTTCCATCCTGAAGTCGTGCATACGCCGCGCGGTCGCGATCTGCTGCGCAACTTCACGCACAAGATTGCAGGCTGCAAGGGCGACTGGACCATGGCCGCCTTTCGCGACACTGAAATCGCGCGCATTCGCGAACAGGTCGGCAAGGAGCGCGTCATCTGCGGTCTTTCCGGTGGCGTCGATTCTTCCGTCGTCGCGGTATTGCTCCATGAAGCCATCGGCGATCAGCTTCAATGCGTTTTCGTCGACACCGGCATGATGCGAGCGGGCGAGGCCGAGCAGGTGGTGAACCTCTTTCGCCACCACTACAACATCCCGCTGGTTCACAACGACGCGAGCGATCTGTTCCTCGGCAAGCTCGAAGGCGTGACGGACCCCGAGCGCAAGCGCAAGATCATCGGCGCGACCTTCATCGACGTCTTTGAAGCCGAAGCGAAGAAGATCGGCGGCGCGGCATTCCTCGCGCAAGGCACGCTCTATCCCGATGTCATCGAAAGCGTCTCCTTCACGGGCGGCCCCTCGGTCACGATCAAAAGTCACCACAATGTCGGCGGTCTGCCCGAGCGCATGAACATGAAGCTCGTCGAGCCGTTGCGCGAACTCTTCAAGGACGAAGTGCGCGTGCTTGGCCGCGAACTGGGACTGCCGGAAGATTTCGTCGGCCGTCATCCTTTCCCGGGACCCGGCCTTGCGATCCGCATTCCCGGCGAGATCACGCGTGAGAAGCTAGAAATCCTGCGCAAGGCCGACGTTGTCTATCTCGATGAAATCCGCAAGGACGGCCTCTACGACACGATCTGGCAGGCCTTTGCCGTACTGCTTCCCGTGCGCACGGTCGGCGTCATGGGCGATGGGCGCACCTATGACTACGTCTGCGCGTTGCGCGCTGTCACCTCCACCGACGGTATGACGGCTGACTACTACCCCTTCACCCACGACTTCCTCGGCCGCGTCTCGACGCGCATCATCAACGAAGTCAAAGGCATCAACCGCGTCGTCTACGACATCACCGCCAAGCCGCCGGGAACGATCGAGTGGGAGTGACGCTCGCTCGTTACTTTTGTGTATGAAGCGTTCCGTTCCTCACAACTCCTTCCCGTTCCCTCCTGTCGCGAACCCGGCTAGTCTGGCGTTTGTTCGAATGAGGGAGCCAAATACATGAAACGTCCGGCGCTGATCGTCTTTGCCGCTCTGGGCCTATGGCCTGCGCTGGTCGCTGCTCCCGCTTGGGCAAACGGGGTTGAAGACAGCAACAACTGCTACGACCAGTTCCAAAGCGGCAACATGAAGGCCGCGATCGACTATTGCACCAAGGCCATCGACTCCGGCGAACTGGAAGAGGCCGATCTTGTCGCCGCGCTTATCAATCGCGGCGTCGCTTTCCGCAACGAGCGCGATTTCAAGCGCGCGATAGTCGATTACACGACGGCGCTGAAACATGCGCCGAAAGACGCGATGATCTACGCCAACCGTGCCAATGCGCGCCGCGAACTCGGCGAGCTGAAGTCGGCGCTGATCGATGCCAATCAGGCAATCAAGCTCGACCCGCAACGACCGGCCTCCTTCTACACGCGCGGCGCTGTCGAGGAAGCGGCTGGCCAGTTGCAGAATGCCCGCAAGGATTACATGCAAGCGCTGGCGCTCGAGCCCGCCAATCTGGATTACCAGAACAAAATACTGTCGCTTGACGCTAGGCTGGCGAAAGCAGGGGGAGGCACCAATCGATGAGAGAGCCGACGCGTAATCCCATGAGCGATCTTCATGACGAATTCAATCCGAGGAAGCTCGATGTCATTGCCGCCGTGCGCGAAGCCTATAGCGGCGCCTGGACGCATCTGGGTGAAATGCTGCGGCTCATCTGGCTGCCGGGCGTTCTCTATCTTGCTCTGAGCCTCACCGGCGCATTGCTGGCGGACAAGGGGCAGATCGTCATTCGTACGCTGATCGAAATGGCGTCGCTGTTTCTCTGGCCGATCATTGCCGTTGCCTGGCATCGCTTCATCTTGCTTGGCGAGACGCCTGTCGGGACATACCAGATCACCTTCGGACGACGCGAGGCGCGCTTTCTGATCGTGTCTTTCTGCCTCGTCCTGATGATGATGCCCGGCTATCTGATCGCGGCATCGACGGCGGGAATGCCGGAGCTTGGGCCCTCGGCTTCGCTGATCGGCTTTGCGGGCATTCTTCTCGCTTTCGTCGGCATCTATTTTCTCGTCCGGCTGCTGCTGCTGTTGCCTGCCGTCGCCATAGACGAGCCGGTCAATGTGCGGCTGATCCTTGAGCGCACAAGGGGCAATTTCTGGCGTCTCGTCGCACTCTGCGTCCTGTCGAGCCTGCCTTTGATCCTTGCCTACTGGATCATCATGTCCGTCGCGCTGGCGACCGGGTTGCCACTGTTCATTCCGCTGCTGCTCTCATCGCTGCTCTCGATCTTCTTCGCGATCGTCAACGTGGCAATCCTCTCCATCGCCTATCGCGACCTCATCGGCCCGCCCGGTGCGATGGCGGCCGATATCGACAGTCCCGACGCACCGTAAGCGCGTCGGTGGCCGCAATGCTTCTCTCCCCCGGCCGGCTCTGACGGCCCGACCGGGGGGCAGTGGCCGCATTGCGCTCAGGCCCCACCTCCGCTAATGTCCGGCCTGTAAGGATCAGGGAAGGTGCCGGGAGGCATCTAAAGGCTTGTTTGGTAAGCCTTTTTCGCTGCGGCATCCGGCCGCTGTCGCCAATCCCCGAGCGCGCCTATGTATAGGCGACGCCGCACACGAGTAAGGATGATCCCATGTCCGTTCAGTCGAAGATCAAGCGCATCACCGTGCCCGATATCCGCGCCCGCAAGGGTGGCGAGCCGGTGGTTTGCCTGACCTCCTACCACGCGCACACGGCCCGTTTCATTGACCCTTATGTCGATGTGATCCTCGTCGGCGACTCACTCGGCATGGTCATGTACGGCATGGAGACGACGCTTGGCGTCACCATCGACATGATGATCGCGCATGGCTCTGCGGTTATGCGCGGCACCGATCGCGCGCTGGTCGTCGTCGACATGCCTTTCGGCTCCTATGAAGAGAGCCCGGAAATCGCCTTCCGCAACGCCGTCCGCATCATCAAGGAAACGGGTTGCACAGCGGTGAAACTTGAAGGCGGCAAACGCCTCGCCGAGACGATCCGCTATCTGAATGACCGCGGCATTCCCGTCATGGCTCATATCGGACTGACGCCGCAATCCATTCAGGTGATGGGCGGTTTCAAGACGCAGGGCCGGGTCGAAGAGGAATGGGCAAGCATCGAGGATGACGCCACCGCCGTCGCCGAAGCAGGCGCTTTTGCTGTCGTGCTGGAAGGCATGGCCGAGCCCCTGGCCGCCCGCATCACCCGCCAGATCGATGTGCCGACCATCGGCATCGGCGCCTCGGCGGAGTGCGACGGCCAGATTCTCGTCCTTGAGGACATGCTGGGCCTGTCGCCCAAGGCGCCGAAATTCGTCAAGGAATTCGCGACCCTGGGCGCCCAGATCGCCGGCGCGGCGGAAGCCTATGCCCGCGAAGTCCGCGCCAGAACCTTTCCGGCGGTCGAAAACACCTACGGCATGAAAAAAGTAAAATAATAACAGGCGTTTGCGCCTGTTTGCCGCTGCTTCAGGTTTGCCATCCGAGAGGGGCCGGGCTATTTTACGCCGCCTGCATGAGCAGGTGCCGCAGGGGGAGGCTTCCCGCGCATCCGCGCATTCCCCCCTCATGCCCATTGACCTTTCTCGGAGCGCTCACTTGACCGATCTCTTCAGCGAAATCGAACAAGACCTTCGCCGCGAACAGGCGAAGAAACTCTGGGAAAAATACGGGATCTATCTCGCGATCCTGGCGCTTGGCATCGTTCTCGTCGCCTCGGCCATTGTCGGCTGGCGCGCCTGGGAGACTTCGCGTCACGAAGCCTCGTCCACGCGCTACGATGAAGTCATCGCCAAGGTGGTCAATCAGAAGCCGGAAGAAGCCGCCAAGGAACTGGGCGATTTCGCCGCCGATGCGACGAGCGGATATGCCGCTCTGGCGCGTCTGCATCAGGCCGCATTCCTGTCCGAAGCGGGCGACACAAAAGGTGCTGTTGCCGTTTATGACGAAATCGCCAGCCAGTCCGGCGTGTCCGCTCTCATGCAGGGCATGGCGCGGATCAAGGCCGGGCTTCTGCTCGTCGACACGGCATCTTATGAAGACATGAACGCCCGTCTGGCATCCCTCAACGAGGCAGGCAACGCCTGGCGCAACAATGCGCGCGAACTGATCGGTCTGGCCGCCTATCGCAATGCCAAATATGCCGAGGCGGCTGTGAACTTCACCGCCATCATTGCCGACAACGAAGCCTCTGCCGGTTTGCGCGACCGCGCTCATGTGATGCAGGCGCTGCTCGCGCCGCATCTGCCCCGGCCGGACGAGAAGAAGGCACAAGCGCCTGTCACCAATAATGCGGCGCCCGCCGTTGACACGAAGTCGGAGTAATCTTTGATGGTTGCTGAAGTCGAAGCGCGCGGTTCTCGCATGGGACATCGTTTGAAAGCCCTCGGCCTGACGGTCCTCGCCGTCGCCGCTCTCGGGCTTGCGGGATGCGACACGGTCGGCGACATGTTTTCGTCCTCGTCGAAGCCGAAGCTGCCGGGCAAGCGCCTGTCGGTGATGGAGCTTGAGACGAAGCTCGAAGTCGATCCGGAAGCCAAAGACACCCAGATCGAGTTGCCGACCCCCTTCGAGAACAAGGATTGGACGCAGCCCGGTGGCGCGGCGGACAACGCGATGTATCACCTCGCGGCTCCGGGCAAGCTCGACAGATTGTGGCGCGTCAGCGCCGGTTCGGGCTCCAGCAGCTCTACCCGCCTTGTTGCATCGCCCATCGTGGCAGAGGGCAAGGTTTTCGTTCTCGACGCGGAAGCAACCGTCCGCGCCTTCGACGCCAAGTCCGGCAAGCAGGTCTGGAAACAGGACCTGACGCCTGACGGTCAGGACTCCAGCAAGGCGCGCGGCGGCGGCATCGCTTTCGATGGCGACCGCCTTTTCGTCGCGACGGGCTTCGGCCTCGTTCATGCGCTGGATCCGGCAAGCGGCGCGGTCATCTGGACGACGAACGGCACCGTGCCGTTCCGCGCGTCGCCGACGGCAAATGGCGGGCGCGTCTTCGTTGTGACGTCCGACAACCAGATGCTCTGCATCGCACAGGAAAACGGCCAGATCCTCTGGCGCCATCGCGGCATCACTGAAAGCGCGGGCATTCTGGCTTCGACAAGCCCCGCCGTTGCAGGCTCGATTGTCGTCGTGCCCTATTCGTCGGGCGAACTTTTCGCGCTCCGCGTCGAAAACGGCACCGTGCTCTGGTCGGACTCGCTGACGCGTACGGGCAATCTCACTTCGCTCAGCGAATTGAACGATATTGCCGGTCGTCCCGTCATCGACCGTGATCGCGCCTTCGCGATCAGCCATTCGGGTCGCCTCGTGTCGATCGATCTCAGGACCGGCGAGCGCGTCTGGACCAAGGACATTCCCGGCGTGCAGACGCCCTGGGTCGCGGGCGAGTATATTTTCCTCGTGACGACCGATCAGGAAGTCGTGGGCATGTCGCGTCGCGATGGCCGGATAAGCTGGCTGACCAAGCTCCCGCGCTGGGAAGACCCCGAGGATAAATCGGACCCCATCGAATGGAGCGGTCCGTTGCTTGTCAGCGACCGGCTGGTTTTCGTCTCGACGACGGGCAAGGCTGTTTCGATTTCGCCATATACGGGCAAGGTTATCGGTGAGATCGACCTTCCGGGCAAGACGCTGATCGCGCCGATTGCCGCTGATGGCATTGTTTATATCCTGACTGACGACGCCGAGCTTGTTGCTCTGCGTTGAGGATCGGCGGAATTATCCGCTGTAGAGAGGCTGCAAGGTGTCATTCAAGGTCGCCATTGTGGGACGGCCGAATGTCGGCAAGTCCACTTTGTTCAATCGTCTCGTCGGCAAGAAGCTGGCGCTGGTGGACGACACGCCCGGCGTGACGCGCGATCGCCGTGAAGGCGAAGCGCATCTCGGCGATTTGACGTTCACCGTCATCGATACGGCCGGTCTCGAAGAGGCAACCGGGGACAGTCTGGAAGCGCGCATGCGCCGCCAGACGGACGCCGCCATTGCCGACGCCGATGTCTGCCTGTTGTTGATGGATGCGCGCGCAGGCGTGACGCCGCTCGACAAGCGCTTCGCCCAAATCTTGCGCAAGTTTCCGACGCCCGTCGTCCTCGCCGCGAATAAATGCGAAGGCGGAGCGGGCGAGGCAGGGCGCATGGAAGCCTTCGAGCTTGGCCTTGGCGCACCGATCCCGCTATCCGCCGAACATGGCGAGGGGCTTTCGGCGCTTTACCAGTCGTTGCAACCTTTCGCTGACGCCGTGACGGAGAGCGAACGCGAACAGGCGATCGAAGACGCGCTCGCCAATGATGAAGGCGGAGAGAAATTCGATCCCGACGCGCCATACGAGCCCGATCTTGAAGCGCCGCTCCGCATAGCGGTTGTCGGTCGCCCGAACGTCGGCAAGTCGACGCTCGTCAATCTGCTGCTCGGCGAAGACCGCATGATGACCGGCCCTGAGGCAGGCATCACGCGTGATGCCATCGGCATCGAATGGATGTGGCGCGGCCGCCGCGTGAAGCTCTGGGACACGGCAGGCATGCGCCGCCGCGCTCGCGTCACGGAGAAGCTCGAAAAGCTTTCCGTCGCCGATACGCTGCGCGCCATCCGTTTTGCCGAAGTCGTCGCGATAACGCTCGATGCGAGCATTCCCTTTGAACGCCAGGACCTGCACATCGCCGATCTGGTCGAGCAGGAAGGCCGCGCCATGATCATCGTGGTCAACAAATGGGACACGGTCGAAGATCCGCAGACGAAATTGCGCGAGCTGAAACTGGAGCTTGAGCGTCTCCTGCCGCAGGTGCGCGGTCTGCCCATCGTCACCCTCTCGGCGCTGACGGGACGCGGCACCGAAAAGCTGATGCCCGCTATTGAGCGCGTGCATACGCTCTGGAACGCACGCATCTCCACCGCCAAGCTCAACCGCTGGCTTGAAGACGCGATCACGCGCCATCCGCCGCCGGCCGTGAAGGGCAGGCCGATCAATCTGAAATATATGGCGCAGGTGAAATCGCGTCCGCCGACCTTCGCCGTCTTTTCAAGCCGCGCCGAGGAAGTGCCGACCGCCTATCGCCGCTACATGGTGAATGGGCTGCGCGAAGCGTTCGACCTGCCTGCCGTGCCAATCCGCCTCTTCATGCGCGCGCGCAAGAATCCGTTCGCCGACAAGAAGAAACGCAATAATTGAGATCGGTTATTTGCTGCCCGGAAACGGCTCTACCAGCTCGTCTCCGTCGCGGCCCGTATAGATCACCTTGCGCGCGTTGATATAGACGCTGTAGCAGGCGACGCCCGCTTCCATGATCGCTTGCAGGAATTGGGGGTAGCTCGTCTTTCCAGCTTGCACGGCTTTAAGTGCGGCCTTCACGCCGACGTCCGAAAAGCGCGGCGCGACTTCGAGCATTGGATTGAGTGAAATGTCGTCTTGCAGCGTCTCGTCATCGCTGCCGTAAAGCGTCCGCTCGGACCGGACGAGATCGATGGTATAGCGCACGACGCCTGCTTTCGTCAGTTGCGCAACTGCGTCGGGAAACGACAAGCCATCAGCCGATTTGATTAGCTTCTCATCCATCGGCTGCCTCTCGCAATGATTATGCTTTGGCGCGAACGAACTCGACCACTTCGCCATTCTTCTCGCAGGACGCCATCGCAAGCTCGATGAATAGCGGCACAAGATCGGCAGGCTTCGTCAGCGTCGTCGGGTCTTCCCCGGGCATCGCCTGCTTGCGCATGGCGGTGCGCGTCGCACCGGGGCTGATGAGGTTCGCACGGATGCCTGTATTGGTGCACTCCGCCGCCCAGGTTTTCACGATTGCTTCAAGCGCCGCCTTGCTCATCGCATACCCGCCCCAATAGGGCTTGTTCTTATGCGCGGCACCCGAGGTGACGAAGATGGCGCGTCCTGCATCCGAGCGCTTCAGCAGCGGCTCGAAGGAGCGGATGAGCCGCCAGTTGGCGGTGATGTTGGTGGAGACGACCTTGTCCCACGCCTTCACTTCCATATGGCTGACGGGCGTCAACACGCCGAGCGAACCTGCATTGCCGACCAGAATGTCGAGCTTGCCCCAGCGCTCGAAGATATTTGCGCCAAGTCGGTCGATGGCGTCGAAGTCGGTAAGATCGAGCGGAACGAGCGTTGCCTTGCCGCCGACTTTGCGGATTTCGTCGTCGACTTCTTCCAGTCCGCCGACGGTCCGCGCAACGAGAATGACATGCGCGCCTTCAGCCGCGAAGCCGAGCGCGACGGCGCGGCCAATGCCACGCGATGCGCCGGTGATGACCGCGATGCGATCCTGTAGCCGTCCGGTCATATGAATGCTCTTACGCGATTTCGGCGAGCAGCGACAATTGCCGCGTGCGTTGTTCGCCGTTTCGATCTGTCAGGGGCGTGGGATAGTCGCCGGTGAAGCAATGATCGGTGAACTGCGGATGCTCCTGATCGCGATGGGGATAGCCCATGGCACGATAGAGCCCGTCGACCGAGATGAACGCGAGGCTGTCGACGCCGATATAATCGCGCATGCCTGCAAGATCATATTGCGCGGCCAGAAGCTGTTCGCGCTCTGGCGTGTCGATGCCGTAGAAATCGGAATGTGTGATCGGCGGGCTGGCGATGCGCATATGCACTTCGCGCGCGCCCGCCTCATACATCATCTTCACGATCTTGACCGAAGTCGTGCCGCGCACGATGGAGTCGTCGATCAGAATGATGCGCTTGCCTTCGACGACCGCGCGGTTCGCATTGTGCTTGAGCTTCACACCAAGCTGGCGAATGCGCTGCGTCGGCTCGATGAAGGTTCGCCCGACATAGTGGTTGCGGATAATGCCGAGTTCAAAGGGAATGCCGCTCTCGTTTGCATAGCCGATGGCGGCAGGAACGCCGGAGTCCGGCACCGGGATCACGACATCTGCGTCGATGCCGCTTTCGCGCGCGAGTTCGCGGCCAAGCTGCTTGCGGACATTGTAGACGCTGCGCCCGCCGACGATGCTGTCGGGGCGCGCGAAGTAGATATATTCAAAAACGCAAGGACGGGGGTGCTGTACGGGGAAGGGGCGGAGCGACTCGATGCCGTCGCGTGTGCAGACGACGATTTCACCCGGCTCGATTTCACGCACAAAGTCCGCGCCGATAATATCCAGCGCGACCGTTTCCGAGCAGAGGATCGGCGCGCCTGCAAGGCTGCCAAGGATCAGCGGACGAATGCCGAGCGGATCGCGCGCGCCGATGAGCTTTTTGGGCGTCATGGCGACCAGCGCATAAGCGCCTTCGATCTGGCCGAGCGCATCGACAAAGCGATCCATCACGCGGGGAGAGCGCGAGCGGGCGATGAGCTGGAGGATGGTTTCGGTATCCGAGGTCGACTGGAAGATCGAACCGGCACGCACCAGCTCGTTGCGGATCGTCATCGCATTGGTCAGATTGCCGTTATGCGCGATGGCAAAACCGCCGCCCCAAAGATCGGCAAAGAGCGGCTGCACGTTGCGCAGGATCGTTGCGCCGGTTGTCGAATAGCGCACATGACCGATGCAGAGATCGCCTTTCAGGCGCTCCATCACCTTCTCGCTGGAGAAGTGGTCGCCGACAAGGCCGAGGCGGCGTTCGGAATGGAAGTGCTCGCCGTCAAAGCTGACGATGCCCGCTGCTTCCTGCCCGCGATGCTGGAGCGCGTGAAGGCCGAGGGCCGTCAGGGCAGCAGCGTCGGGGTGGCCGAAAACGCCAAACACGCCGCACTCTTCGCGCAGCGTGTCACCATAAAGTTCGTCGTCTGTGATTGAGGTCAAGGTTTTGGCTGGGCTTTGCTCGGGTTTTCGAAGGTCCACATTCGGGTACATATCCGAAAGGGGAAGAGATAACTGCTTCTGCATCCGATGCGCTCCGACCGGGAACCGTTAATCCCCAATGAAACCACTCACTCCGCATTCTCGAAAAGACGATCGAGCCCCTTGCGTTCGGAGGTGTTATAGCCCGGGTCCTTACCCGTGTCAGCGCCCGATTTGACCTTCGTGTCAGGCTGCGGCGCATTCGTCGCAGGTGCGCTCTGCGTAGGCCGAGCTGGCTGATAGACCGGCGCGTCGCGACGCGGCGGTGTCCGGCGCACAGGCTCGGTCGGCGCCAGGGTAAACAAGGTTGCAGCAGAGCTTTCGACCATGGGCCGAAGTCGCGCATTCCTGATCCAATCGGGCTGTTCCGCCGGATTTGGCACCAGCCAAACGAAAAATAGGTATGCGACGGTTACAATCAAGAGGCCGCGCGCGAAGCCGAAGAGAAGCCCGAGCGTCTTGTCGAGCATTTCCGCCTGTTCAAACAGCCCAAGCAGATGCCCGGCCCAGCGCGCCGTGAAGGCGGCGACCAGCAGATAGGTGACGATGAAAATGGCAAGCGCGGCTGCCACGGCGGCAAGCCAGTCGGGTGAAATAAACCCGCGGAAAATCGGCGTCGCATAAGGAAAAAGCCAGAGCGCGGCGAGCGCGGCGACCACCCAGGCGAGAATCGAAAGAACTTCGCTCGTGAAGCCGCGCAGGAATGCGAGCAAACTCGAGATCACGAGTATCGCGATGACGATGCCGTCAAAGAGTGTCAATTTGTCCCTCCTTGAAACAAGGCTATCACATCTCGTTGGTGCGCGGCTCGCGTCCGCGTGGTTTTGAGGCTGCCGCGAGGTTCGCCACCAACCCGGCAAGGTCCGAAATCTCGGTCAGTTCGAGGCCGGTCGAAGGCCGCTGGCGCGCGGTCGAAGTGGGCAGAATTGCGCGCTTGAAGCCGAGCTTTTCCGCTTCCTTGAGCCGCGCTTCCATCTGGCTGACCGGCCTTATGGCACCCGACAGGCTGATTTCGCCAAAGATGACGCAATCCCTGGGAAGCGGCGTTCCGGTGATTGAGGAGACGAGGGCGCCCGCCACGGCAAGGTCCGCCGCAGGCTCATTGATTCGCAAACCGCCCGCGACGTTGAGATAGACATCCTGCCCGCCAAGCGAGAGGCCGCAGCGCGCATCGAGCACGGCAAGCACCATCGACAACCGGCCTGAATCCCAACCGACGACCGCGCGGCGCGGCGTGCCGAGCGAGCTTTGCGCGACAAGCGCCTGAATCTCGACAAGCACCGGCCGCGTGCCTTCGATGCCGGCAAAGACCGCCGACCCGTTGGTGTCGCCGTCGCGCTCGCCGAGGAAAAGGGCGGAGGGGTTTGGAACTTCCTGAAGCCCAAGCTCGCCCATCTCGAAAACGCCGATCTCGTTTGCCGGACCGAAACGGTTTTTGACGGCGCGCAGGATGCGGAATTGATGTCCGCGCTCGCCTTCGAAATAGATCACCGCATCGACCATATGCTCGACAACGCGCGGCCCTGCGATCTGCCCGTCCTTGGTGACATGGCCGACCAGAATGACTGCTGTGCCGTGGCGCTTGGCAAAGCGAACGAGATCCTGTGCGGTGGCGCGAACCTGCGTCACGGTGCCCGGTGCGGACTCCAGCGCCTCCGTCCACATGGTCTGAATGGAGTCGATGACGACGGCAGCGGGCGGCGTGCCGCTTTCGAGCGTTGCGATAATGTCCTTGAGGTTCGTCTCGGCGCCAAGCTGTACCGGCGCATCGGCAAGGCCGAGACGCCGCGCGCGCATGCGCACCTGCGCAATGGCTTCTTCGCCGGAGATATAGACCACTTCCGACCCGCGCCGTCCAAGCGCCGCCATGGCCTGCAACAGGAGAGTGGATTTGCCGATGCCCGGATCGCCGCCGACAAGCAGCGCGGAACCGGGCACAAGGCCGCCGCCGCAAACGCGATCGAATTCGGCAACGCCGGTGACGAGGCGCGGCGGGTCTTGCGTCTCGCCCGCCATGGAGACAAGCGCGATATGGCGGCCCTTGGTTTTGCCGACGAGCTGTGGCGGACCACCGGCAACGCCGGATGTCGCCGCCGCTTCCTCGACGATGGTGTTCCACTCACCGCAAGATTCACAACGTCCCGCCCAGCGCGATGTGACAGCGCCGCAGGATTGGCAGGTGAAGGTGCGAGATGCGCGCGCCATCAGGGCTTCAGCACTTCCATCTTGATAGGACCTTCTGCACGGCCATGGATGAACTGGTCGACATAGTCGTTGCCGCTTGCGTCTATTTGCTCGGGCGTACCCGTCCAGATGATCTTGCCCTTGTAGATCATGGCGAATTCGTCGGCGATCTTGCGCGCGCTCGCCATGTCATGGGTGATCGAAAGCGCTGTGGCGCCGAGGTCTTTCACGCTGGCGATGATCAGATCGTTGATGACGTCGGCCATGATCGGATCAAGTCCGGTCGTCGGCTCGTCGAAGAAAATGATTTCAGGGTCTGCGGCAATCGCGCGGGCAAGCGCCACGCGCTTCTGCATGCCGCCTGAAAGTTCGGCAGGGTAGAGCATGCCCACTTCCGCGCCGAGGCCCACCTTGGCAAGTTTGGAGAAGGCGATGTCTCTCGCTTCCTTGCGCTTCACCTTGCGGCCCTGAATGAGACCGAAGGCGACGTTTTCCCAGACGCTGAGGCTGTCGAACAATGCCGAGCCCTGAAACAGCATGCCGAACTTGCGCAGCGTTTCCTCGCGCTCGCCCGAATTCATTTTCAGCACGTCCTTGCCATCGACGAATATCTCGCCCTTGTCCGGGCGCAGAATGCCGAGCACGCATTTCAGCATCACCGATTTGCCGGTGCCCGAACCGCCGATGACGACGAGCGATTTTCCACGCGGCACGACGAGGCTCAAATTATCGAGCACGACTTTCGAACCGAAGCGCTTCGTGACGTTCCTGAGTTCGATCTTGGGCTGGTCTGACATATCCGCCCTCACTTCGCGAACAGGAGCGACGTCATCACATAGTTCGACGCCAGGATGAGAATTGATGAACTCACGACGGCATTGGTCGTGGCGCGGCCGACGCCTTGTGCGCCGCCTTTGGAATTGAAGCCGTGAAAGCAGCCCATTAGCGCGATGATGAAGCCGAAGACGCCCGCCTTGATGAGGCCGGAGGTGACGTCGCTTGCTTTCAGAAAATTCGCCGTGTTCGTGATGTAGACGCCGGGGTTGAAATGCAGCGTGGTCGAGCCGACGACAAAGCCGCCCATGACGCCGATGATGTCGGCGATGAGGACGAGAAGCGGCAGCGTCAGCACCGCCGCGACGACGCGCGGCACGACGAGGTATTTGTATGGGTTGGTCGAGAGCGTGGTCAGCGCGTCGATCTGTTCGGTAACGCGCATCGTGCCAAGCTCGGCGGCAATCGCCGCAGCGACGCGGCCAGCGACCATCAGGCCACCAAGCACCGGCCCGAGTTCACGCGTGATGCCCAGTGCGACGATGGTCGAGACGATGCTCTCGGAATTGATATTGTTGCCGCCATAATAAATTTGCAGCGCCAGCGCCCCGCCCGTGAAGAAGGCGGTCAGGGCGACGACGGGCAATGAGAAGAAGCCGATCCGCATCATCTGCTGGCCGAGCAGGCGCCAGAAAAAGGGCGGGCGGATAACGTGGCTGACGGCAGCCCAGGTGAAGAGCGCAACGCGCCCTATTTCGGCGAACAGGGCGAGGACCACCCGGCCGATGATCGCAAAAAAATTCAAGTTCAAGACTGTTCCCCGCTCATGATTCTGTCGGCCCCGCGGCGCCAGTGTAGAGCCGCTTGTAGCGTTCTCCCAAGCTTGTGAGAACCTCATATCCGATGGTTCCCGCCCGCGCGGCCACTTCATCCAGGCTCACATGAGGCCCGATCAGCTCCGCAAGGTCGCCCCGTCGGACCATATGCTCCGGGTGGTCGCTTATATCGACGATGAGCAAGTCCATCGATACGCGACCTACGACCGGTGCATATTGGCCGCCGATAAAGACCCGCCCGCCGCCCGCAGCCGACGCCAGTGCCCGAAAATAACCGTCCGCGTAACCCGCCGACAGGGTTGCGAGCCGCCGGGGTCCCGTGGCGGTCCAGGTCGCGCTATAGCCAGCGGCGTCCCCCGCCGTGACTTCCCGAATTTGCAGCACACGCGCTTCGGCCTTGATGACGGGCCGGAAAGGGTTGGGCTTGCCTTCGACAGGTGTGCCGCCATAAAGCCCATAGCCGGGCCGCAGCAGATCGAAATGATAGTCGGGCCCGAGCAGGACGCCCGCCGTGTTGGCAAAGCTCGCCGGGACGGAAGGGAAGGCCGCCCTGATCGTCTTGAAGCGGCCAAGCTGGCGCGCATTCAGCGGATGGGCCGGCTCGTCTGAACAGGCGAGATGGCTCATCACCAGCGTCACATCGATGCCCTCAAGCAGGCGCGGCTCGGCAATGAGATGCGCCGTCTCGGCAGCGTCGAGCCCGAGACGGCTGAGACCCGTATCGAAATGAAGGGCGGCGGCGAGTGCGTGGCCCGCGTGCTTTGCCTCATGCCGCCATGCTTCTATCTCGGCAAGGCTGCCAAGGCATGGGCGAAGAGCATGTGCGCGTGCGGCAGGCCCGGTATTCAGCGAGAGGCCATTGGTGATGTAGATCGCCGCGTCGGGAAGCGCTGCCCTTAGCGTCGCACCCTCAACGGTATCGGCAACGAAGAAGGTCTTGCATCCTGCGCTTGCAAGCGCGCGGCCGACAGGTGCCAGCCCATGCCCATAGGCATTCGCCTTGACGACGCCACTGACCTCAACCCCCGGCGCAAGCGCGCGGATATGTGCATAGTTCGCCACCAGCGCGTCGAGATCGACGGTGAGGATGGCGCTATGTGCCGAGAGGTCGCCAGGCTGGGGCGAAGAGGCGTTAACCGTGTTTTTCAATGCGGGCAAATCCATCGCGGCATCATGCCTTCGATAATGCGGCATGACGATGAAGGAATGCCGATAAAGTTAAGATCAATATCGCTCTTCCGGCATGTGGTCGCCCTGGGCGTGGTCGCTGAAGCGCGTCACATCGGCCTGGAATTGCAGACGCACCGTTCCCGTTGGGCCGTGACGCTGCTTGCCGATGATGACTTCGGCAAGGCCGAGCAATTGCTCCATCTCTCCCTGCCAAGTCAGATGCTCCGGCGTGCCCTCGCGCGGCTCCTTGCGCTGCAGGTAATATTCTTCGCGGAAGACGAACATGACGACGTCGGCGTCCTGTTCGATCGAACCTGATTCACGCAAGTCCGAAAGCTGCGGCCGCTTGTCGTCGCGCGCTTCCACCTGACGCGAAAGCTGCGACAGGGCGAGGATCGGCACGTTCAATTCCTTGGCCAGCGCCTTCAAGCCGGTTGTGATCTGCGTCACTTCCTGCACGCGGTTGGCGTCGCCCTTGCCTGTGCCGGAAAGCAATTGCAGATAGTCGATGACGAGCAGGCCGAGGCCGCGCTGACGCTTCAGGCGACGCGCACGCGCCGACAGGGTGGCAATGTTCAGGCCGCCCGTATCGTCGATATAAAGCGGAATGCTCTGCAATTCGCGCGAGGCATCGACCAGCCGGTGAAATTCGTCTTCATGAATATTGCCGCGCCGAATGCGCTCTGAAGGCACGCCCGATTGCTCGGCAAGAAGACGCGTCGCCAATTGCTCAGCCGACATTTCGAGCGAGAAGAAACCGACGATGGCGCCGTCCTTCACCGCGACTGTGCCGTCGGTCAAATGCTCGGCCTTGTAGGCCTTGGCCGCGTTGAAGGCGATGTTGGTGGCAAGCGCCGTTTTGCCCATCGAGGGGCGACCGGCAAGGATGATGAGATCGGAAGGCTGAAGCCCGCCCATCTTCTGATCGAGGTCGCGCAAGCCTGACGAGATGCCCGACAAGCCACCGTCTCGTTCATAAGCCGCCGCCGCCATGTCGATGGCGCCCTTGAGCGACTCGTAGAAATTGCGAAAGCCGCCTTCATACTTGCCGCTTTCGGCGAGCTGATAGAGCGCCTGTTCGGCGTCGAGAATCTGCGCGGCGGGCGTGTCGTCGATGGGCGCGTCATAGGCGCGCGTATGCATGTCGACGCCGACCTGGATCAGCTCGCGCCGGATCGCGAGGTCATAGATCGTGCGCCCATATTCCTCGACATTGATGATGGTCGTGGCCGCGCCCGCAAGGCGCGCAAGATATTGCGGCCCGCCAATTTCGGTTAGCGCTTCATCGCGCTCGAAGAAATTCTTCAGCGTAACAGGGGAGGCAAGGTGGCCCGCCGTGATGAGCTTGGCCGACGCCTCATAAATACGCCCATGCAGCGCATCGAAGAAATGCCTCGGCTCGAGAAAGCTCGATAGCCGGTCATAGGCTTCGTTGTTGACGAGGACCGCGCCCAAAAGCGCCTGCTCAGCCTCAATGTTATGAGGCGGAACGCGATAGCCCGAAGTGCCGTCATCGTCCGGCACGCTGGCGAATGCCGATGCTGTATTTTCCATGGCCTCGTTTTACGCGATTAGGACGGGCAGCGGACAGCTAATCACCGCCGTTCGCACCGCATCCCCAACTTACTTCTACAACCCTGTGGAAAACGGGTATCGAATACATAACATGCTGAATAAAAAGGGGAAATTCATCCCCATCGGCAGAGGATAACTGTTTTGGGGTGAGTCGGACAACGGCCCAGCCCGATTGCCCGCCATCCTGCAACAAGCTGTTGTCGCAGCGCCCGATAGTCAGCGAAGCGGTGGCAGGTTTAGAGTTTTGTCCAGGTCGCCGGAATCAGCCGGGGAACAGGGGAGACGCTTCAATGGATAAGGCAACGACACTTGCAGGCCCGCTCGGTCGCCTGCTTCTCGTCATCATTTTTCTGCTGTCGGGGTTCGGCAAGGTGGCTGATCCGGCAGGCACCATTCAATACATCACGTCGCATGGGGTGCCTCTCCCGCAGGTCGCCTATTTGCTCGCGATCGCTGCGGAACTTGGCGGCGGGCTCCTGATCCTCGTCGGCTATCAGACGCGGCTCGTCGCAGCCGCCATGGCGCTCTTCTGCGTCGCCTCGGCAGCCTTCTTCCATAATGACTTTTCAGATCAGGGACAGATGATCAACTTCCTGAAGAACATCGCCATTGCCGGCGGCTTTCTGCAGCTTGTTGCACATGGCGCAGGCGTGCTGAGCATCGACAACCGTCGGGCCTGAGAGAACGACGCGCGGCGGCTGATCGCGGCTAATCGCCAGCGAGCAGCCGCCGTTGCGGTATCGCTCCGAACCCGCGTTCGGTCTCGGCCATGTAGTCGCGCGTGATCGGCAGTGTGTCGATCTTGCGGGTGAGCTGGAGCTGGAAATTGACCATGCCTTCGTGGCGGAAAGAGGTTTCCGATCCGGCGAGATAGAACTCCCACATCCTGCAAAAACGCTCATCGTATATTTTCAGCGCCTCGTCGCGGCGTGCCATGAAGCGCCGCCGCCATTCGCGCAGCGTTTCGGCATAGTGAAGGCGCAGCACCTCCAGATCGGTCATCAAAAGCCCGGTCTTTTCGACGGAGGCTGCCATCTCGCTCAAGGCCGGAATATAGCCGCCGGGGAAAATATACTTCGCGATCCATGGATTGGTCGCGCCGGGCGGGTCGAGTCTCCCGATCGTATGAATGAGGGCGACGCCCTCCGGCGTCAGCAACCGTTCCACGCCGTTGAAATATTCGTCGTAGTAGCCAACGCCCACATGCTCGAACATGCCGACCGAGACGATGCGGTCGAAGCTCGGCTCAAGCGTGCGATAATCCTGCAAATGGAATTCAACACGATCCGCCAATCCGCGTTCCTGTGCGCGCGCGACGGCAATCTTGTATTGTTCGCGGCTGAGGGTAACGCCGACAACTTCCGCTCCGGTTTCTTCCGCCAGCGTCAGCGCAAGGCCGCCCCAGCCGCAGCCTATGTCGAGCACGCGCATTCCGGGCTCGATCGCCAGTTTGGCGGCGATGTGCCGCTTCTTCATCAACTGTGCTTCTTCAAGCGTCATGCCCGGATGTGCGTAATAGGCGCATGAATATTGTTTGTCGGTATCGAGGAAGAGATCGTAGATCCCGCCATCGAGATCGTAATGATGTGCGACGTTCTTCTGCGCCTTGCCGATGGGATTGTGCTGGTCGATGCGTCGCTTCATGCGCCGGAGCGATGCATAGAGCTTGAAGGCCGGGCCCGGATAACTCGTTCCCAGATTGCTGAGAATGAGATCGAGGACATCATATATGGAATGCGGCTCATCGACGGTGAGCGTGCCGTCCATATAGGCTTCGCCGAGCTTGAGGTAGGGATTGACGGCCAACGCAAAATGCGGCCCGCGATCACGAAGATGGACGGTTATGAGCCGGCCCGTTCCGTCACCGTAGGATTTTGCGGCGCCACTATAGTCGATCACGCGAAGTGAGCCGCGTTTGACGACCTGATTCAGAAGTACACCGAACAGCATGCAACCTCCTATCTCCAGGAGCTGGACGCAAGATCGGATCCGTCTGGCACGCAACCGGACCCAACCGGACTTCGTACCCCCACTGAAAAGTTAACAGAACATCCCGCCGGATCAAAAGTATAAAAGGGTTGCGGCGTGTAAGGATGGAGCGTTCGCGATCTCAATTGTGTGGCCGGAGGCTTCCTTGCCATTGGCCGAAACTCCAAATTTTTCGCAAGCTGCACCTCGTCCACGCTGTTTCCGGCTAAGCCCCGAGATAGCGGCGGGGATGGAGCCCGTTTACATGGCCCATGAAGGGCGGATGGATATTGTAGCCAAGCATGTTCTGGATCTTCGCCGAAAGGGTGCGAGCAATGTCCGGGGGAACGGCCAGGCTGTAATTTTCCTGACTGCGCGCCCAAGGCTCACAATATTGCGCGGTGATGGCAAGACGTGAGCGGTCGCTGCAATTGGCGCCGCCGCCATGCCAGAGCGTGCCGCTAAAAATCACGACAGATCCGGCGGGCATAATCACATTGACCAGTTGGTCCTTTGACGGCTGTTCGTCGCCCCATTTGTGACTGCCGGGGATTGCGACGGTCGCGCCATTCGCCTCTGTAAAATCGTCGATGGCCCAAATTGTGGCGACGCTGATCGGCGGGCGAGGGCGGGCAAAGGGATAGAAGGCGTCGTCATAATGCAGCGCCTGCGCTTTTTCATTCGGCAGAATGTTGATGGCGAGAAATGCCGACAGGAGATAGTTGGTCTGCAGCATCCGGTCGAGCACGGCCAGGACGCGCGGATGTTCTACGATGACGTCCGTGGCGCGGGTCTTGGAGAGCAGCGAATAAATGCGCTGCGTGCTGAAGCCCTCGAAAGGGTTGCGCCCAAGATGTGCAAAATGCGGCGCCAGCTCGTGGCGCATTTCCTCGCAGACCTCTTTCGCAATCAATTCAGGAATTATGACATAGCCATCCCGCTCAATGGTCGCCAGATCCGTATCTGTCAAAGCCGTTTCAGCAGGTGTGCGTTCTGGGCGAACCTTGTCCGTTAACTGCGTCACGTGCCTGTCTCCTGTTACTCTTATACAAAAATGGCCTGTTCCAGTTGGGTCGCCACAGCGTCCATCCAGCGACGATCGTCAGCCAGAAGCGCGTCGTCGATATGCATGCGAGAAAAGGTCGGCCTCGCAATCTGCGCATAGGCGAGGGCGCCCAGAATATTCGTCAGAATCGCAATCGCGGGTCCGTTGCGCGCAATCCCCGCATTTTGTGCGTCTTCGATCAATGAACAGAATCTTGCGACGAATTCCTTGAGCGGCAGTGATTGCGCGTGTTCGACGCGCTCCATGTTTTCCATCAGCTCACGGAATACAAGGCGGCTTCCCTCGGGGTAGTCCACGCTGCTTTCTGCCTGATCACGAATGAGCGCCTGAAGTCGCTCTTTGGGCGACGTCGAAATTCTGAAGGCTGTCTCCACGCGATCTGCAAGACGCTCCGCAACACGTTCGAGAACGGCGCGATAGAGTTTTGCCTTGCTTGGGAAATGGTGGAGCAGGCCGGCATTACCCAAACGACATGTCGTCGCAATTTCGGTCAACGAGACGCCATGAAATCCGCGCTCGGAAAACAGCCGCTCGGCTTGATCGAGCAGCCTTGTCCGCGTTTCGATCCCGCGCGCCGTCCCTGTTTGTGCCTGGCTGGTTTGTTTCAACATGCGGCGACCTTACCAACCGACCAATTAGTCGGTCAATGGTCTGGCCGGATGACGCACCGCCTGAACGCAAAAAGGGCGCCCATTGGGCGCCCTTCGTTGCAGTTCTCGAAATTCGGAGCCTTTAGGCTTCCGTTTCGCCTTCGGTCTCTTCGCCTTCTTCG
>NZ_JBASBH010000120.1:0-16875 GCF_049651025.1 Parvibaculum sp.
CCCGCTCGCCTGCGCCAGCATCAGATAGACCTTGCCCGTATCCGATGTGAGATAAGTCTCCACCAGAATATTGTCGCGGTCGCGCGTCGAGGCGGATGCCAGAAGCCGCTCGAAGAGATCGATGAACCTGTCGACATGCTCGCGGAATTCCGACTCGCCGCGATATTTGAGCGCGATGCGGTCATAAAGCTGACGGCCTGAAATATTGTAGAGGCGGCGCGTGAAGACATTGCGCTCGCCCGACTGATAGCGCTGCCACAGATCGGGCGGCGGGCTTTGCTCAAGCGCGCGGTCGAGGTCGATCGCCAATGCCTGCAGCGTCTCGATCACCTGTAGCGAGGAGCGGTGAAACTCGCTATCGGCATCCGGCGCGGGCTGCTGCTGCGCATCGGCGCGATGGGGGGTGCGGCCAGCAGCAGCGAGCAGATCGGAAATGCCCCAGCGACGCGCAGGTGCGGCCTCCGCAACAGGCTCATGCCTTTGCGGCTCAACGCGCGGCTCGGGCCGCGGCGGCGGTGCGGCAATCGGCATTGCGTTTGCGGCCTGTGCATTTGAGGGCGTGCGATCCAGCACGCGGGCGTGGCGCACCACAATGTCGGCAATGGCTGCGAGCGCCGCCACCTGTTCCTGCAACACATGCGTCAGCGATGCCGCGCTTTCCGCCGCTTCGCCGGGCAGGCGCGAGATGCGCCGCTCAAGCTCGCCCGCCGCATCGTGAAGCGCATTGCCCGCTTCGCGCGCCGTGCCGCCAAGGCGGATCATCGCCGCATTGAAGCGTTCCGCTGCCACATCGTTTTCCGATACCGCGTGGGTGATGAGGCCGCGCAATTCCTGCGAGCGCGTCGAAACATCAGTGGTCAATATGGATGTCGCCCGCGTCACTTCGGCGGTCATCGCGTTTGTCGCGATCCGCAGATCGTCGGTCGTCGTCGCTATGGCTTCCGTTGCCGCGCGCGTCACGTCCTCGCTCAAGGCGCTGGTTGCGGCGCGCAACTCATCGACGGTCGCGCCGATGGCCCGCGTTGCCGCACCCGCTGAACGGCTGATCGATCCCGATGCGTCGCTCACTTCCGCCACTGCGCGGGCCACTTCGCCGGAAATTTCGTCGCGCACGGTAGCCGCTCGCGCTGCCGCCGTTTCGAATGTCGCGTTGAGCGTCGTCGTCAGGGTTTCAACGGCGTTTGAAATTTCCTTCGTGCGCTCGGTCATCGTCGTGTCGGCAACGGCGAGCTGGTCGCGATGCGTCTCGAACACGGCTTCCAGTCTCTCGCGCTCGCCTTCCAGCCGGTTCGCGGCATCGGCAAGGATCTGGCGTTGCGTCTCATAGCGTGTCGTCAGCACATCGGCCTTGCCGAGCGCATTGGCGGCGACGACTTCAAGCCGCGATGCCTGCCGATCGAGCGCCGAGGCGGTGGCGTCCGCGCCTGCGCGCGCCGCCTCGCTGACGCGGGCAAGCGTTTCCGTTTCGGCAACGACGCGCGAGCCTGCCGCCTGCAGCGTCCCTTGCGCCTCGCCGACCAGCCCGCGCACGGCGTCCACCTGCTCGCGGAAGCCGCGTGAAATCCTGTCGCTTTCCTGTCCCAGCATGCGGCCCATCTCGCCAAGGCTTTCATGCTGGCGGGCGAGCAGTTCTTCCATGCGTGCAGTGCGCGTTTCGGCGCGCGTCGTGCCGTTGTCGATTGCCGCGAGTTCTTCGGCGAGCAAGGTCTTCAGCCGCGTCGTTTCTGCCAGCGCGTCGGCAAGGCCCGCCTTCATCGTGTCGATCTCGCCGCGCACGGCATTGGCAATCGTTGCGATTTCATCGGTGGCGGCATCCGCCGGATCGGTGAGGCGGACGGCTGTGCGGGCCAGCGCTTCCGCCATGAGATGCATTTCCTGTCCGCGCCAGATCGTATAGGCGGCAAGCCAGATCAGGAAAACGGGAAGCATCGCCGTCGCGCCGATGACGCCAAGCTCGTTCGGCGACAGGCGTTCAATGCCGGACAATCCGTAAAAGCCCCAGACATAGGCGGCCATTATGGCGAGGCAGAAAAGGCTCGCGGCGAGTGCGATTGCGGGAATGCGTTTCGAGGGCCGTCTTGCGATCAGGCGGTAGAGCGCGCCTGCCGTGGGCGAGTCCTCGTTTGCTGCTTTCACCGGCGCTTCGGCCACAGGTTCGGACGCCAAGCTTGCCCCGCTTGTGCCAGGTGCCAATTCCAGATTCGCCATGATGTATTTCCCCGCATTGCCGCTGGATTCGAGGGTGTCGGATGGGGCCCCTCGCGTCAACCAAGAGAGCGTCATTGTGTGACCTGTTGTGGCACAGGGGACCACGATTAACGATATGTTGAACATAAACAGGCGCACACGCCGCGCCTCGTTAACGCTTCGGTACATTTCGAGCGACTAAGGTTTGTCTCTGCCGGAAGGGCAGAGGGAGACGGCAATGACATCAATGAGCGCAAAAGCGGCTGGCGAATTTCGGGCTGACAGGCCTCTCGATCTCGTCCATCTGTCGAAATACACGCTGGGAAATCGCAGCCTCGAAAGCGAACTTCTCGGCCTCTTTCGCGCGCAGGCGGGCATCTATGTCACGCGCCTCGAAACGGCGGCGACCACGAAAGAGTGGCAAGACGCCGCCCATAGTCTCAAAGGTTCATCGCGCGGCCTCGGCGCCTGGGTGCTCGGCGACATCGCCGAAGAAGCCGAGCGTCTCGATCACGCCGACATGGCGGCCCGCGCCGTCGCCGTCGAGCGCCTCCGCGCCGCCATCCTCGACGTGAACCTCTTCATCGACGAGTTGATGGCGTAGGGCAGGTTCTCCCACCTCACCACGTCATCCCCGGACGACGTTCTACTTTTTGGCGAACGCTCCACTCAATCCGCGAACCACAATCACGCCTTCGTCGGCCCCAGCGGAAACGGCCCCGTCTGGCCCAGCTCGCTGCTGCGTTGCCGCTCAAGCTCCTGCGTGTAGCGGCGCAGCGCATAGGCTTCCGTGAGATAGCCGATCACGACGCGGGTTTCCGGTCCGTCGAGCACCGGCAGGGCTTCCATTTCGGTCGTTTCGAAACGCGAAAGTGCGACGCGGAGGTTTTCCTTCGGCAGCAGGAACGCGCCATCGGGTTGCATCATGTCGCCGGCGACCAGCGTCGCTGCCGCATCGGTCAGATCCGGGTCGTGCACGGAAGCCATGTTGACGATGCCGCGATAGCGTTGCTCCTCGCCGACCACGAAGACGCGCTTTGCGCCACCAAGCGGCGCGATCTTGCGCAGTTTCATCAGCGGCAGATTGGCGGGCACGATCACGGGGTCGGAGCGCATGGCGCGGCCGACGGTGAGGTCCGCGATCCAGCCCACATCATGCGCGCCGGTAATCGGCAGCCCGCGCAGATGGAAGCGCCAGGTCGAGAAGGAGTAGCCGAAGGTCAGCCGCATGATGGTCGATGCGGTGACCACCGCGACCAGCACGCCCATGGTGATGGGAAAATTGCCGGTGCCTTCCAGCACCAGCAGCACCATGGTAATCGGCGCGCCGATGATCGCCGCACCGACAGCGCCCATGCCGACAAGCATGAAGGCCACCTGATGCTGGCTGAGATCGGGCGCAATGAGGCTCATCGCCGAGATAACGAGCGCGCCGAGCAGGACGCCGAGAAAGAGCGATGACGAGAACATGCCGCCGCGCAGCCCCGAGCCGAGCGAAATGGCGGATGCGAGCAGCTTGCCGAAAAGCAGTAGCGTCACCAGCGTGAAGGTGCGGTCATGTTCCAGCGCATATTGGATCGCGCCATGGCCGGAGCCGAGCACTTGCGGCGAGCCGAGCGCGAGAAGGCTCAGCGCCGCGCCGCCGATCGCCGGTCGTATCCACATGGGCAGATCGCGCAATGCGCGCTCGACCCATGTGACCGCGCGCATGGTCAGGATCGAAAAGCCCGCCGCCGCAATGCCGACGATGACGAAGAGCACATAGAGAAACGGCGTGATGCGGAATTCGGCATCGACCGCGAAAAGCGGCGCGTCGCTGCCGAGTATCTGCACGATGAGCGTGCCGGAAAGCGCCGCGATGGCCACGGGCGCAAGCGCGCGCGGCGCGTAGCTGCCAAGCACCAGTTCAAAGCCGTAGAAGGCGCCTGCGAGCGGCGCATTGAAGGCAGCGGCAATCGCCGCCGCCGTGCCCGCCGTCACATAGATGCGCGCATCGTCGCGGCGCAGGCGGAAATATTGCGCGACGGAGGAGAAGATCGCGGCGCCGAATTGCGTATAGCCCGCTTCCATGCCGACCGATGCGCCAGCCGAGTTGGACAGCATGGTGGCAATGGTCAGGCGGATCGAATCCAGCATCGACATGCGCCCGCCAAACAGCGCATTGGCTTCCACAGGGTCGGTGATGTCGGCGGAGCGGCGCTTGCGTATCTGCCAGGCGAGTATGCCGAAGGTCAGGCCGACACAGGCGGGCACAAGCACGAGGCGCATGGTGTCGATATGCGTTTGCGCGCTGAGATAGCTTCCGGGCGCGAGGCCGAATGCAAGCTCGTGTAGCGTATAGACCGTTTCACGCAGCAGGAAGACCGCGACGCCGACGACCATCCCCAGCGGTGCGCAAAGCAGGATGATGCTGCCTTCCGAACTTCTGAGCGATCGATGCAGAAGCGCGAGGCGGATCGAGGCCATGCGCCAGGCGATTTGCAGGCGGGATTTCGTTCTGTTCATGCGCCACCATCGAGACGTGCAACGACATCGGCGGCGATGGCGAGCGACGAAGTAAGGCCGGGACTTTCGATGCCGAAGAGATTGACGAGACCGGCAAGCCCATGCGCCTGCGGCCCTGAAATCACGAAATCGGCGACAGGCTCGTCCGGCCCGTGAATTTTCGGGCGTATGCCCGCATAGGCAGGTGTCAGCGCGCCATCCTTGAAGCCCGGCCAGTAGCGACGGATGGCTGCGTAAAATGCATCGCCGCGTTTCGGATCGACGCGATAGTCGAGATCGTCGCCCTGTGGCGTGATCCATTCGACATCGGGGCCGAAGCGCGCCTGTCCACCCATATCGAGCGTCAGGTGCACGCCGAGGCCCGCCTTTTCCGGCACGGGATAGATGAGCCGCGTGAAAGGCGCGCCGCCCGCATGGGAGAAATAATTTCCCTTGGCGAAATATTCGTTCGGCACATGCTCGCGCCCGAGCCCGTCTATGCGTCGCGCAAGGGCAGGGGCGGAGAGGCCCGCGCTGTTTATCAGCATACGGCATTTAAGCCGCATCTCGCCCACATGCAGCAGAAATCCGCCGGGCACCGTTTCCGCGCTGTCGAGCGCCGCGCCGAAGGCGATTGCGCCGCCGTGATCCTCAAGGTCGCCGCGCAGCGCCAGCATATAGGCATGGGCATCGAGAATGCCGGTCGATGGAGAGAGAAGCGCGCCATGCACGCTCAGCGCCGGTTCGGCATGCATGGCCTGCGCGGCCGTCAGCTCGTGGAGATCGTCAACGCCATTTGCCCGCGCCCGCGCCGCGATGCCCGCAAGCTCGCCGACCTGGCGCTCATCGGTCGCCACGATGAATTTTCCGCAATGCATATGCGGCACATTATGCGCCTGCATATAGTCGTGCAGCCTGTGCCGCCCCTCGACGCAAAGCCGCGCGCGCAGCGATCCGGCGGGGTAGTAGATGCCTGCGTGAATGACCTCGCTATTGCGCGAGGAGGTTTCAAGGCCGATCGCCTCATGCCGTTCCAGCACCACGACTTCGCGCCCGCGCATCGCCAGCGCCCGGGCGCAAGCAAGCCCGACCGCGCCCGCGCCGACCACCACGCATTCGACCTCGTCGATGTCGCTCATGCCGTTCCCTTGAGCCGTCTCATAGAGGATGTGCCGGTTTCGGCGGGGCTTGGCAAGTGGCAAGGGAGCATCCTCACGAGACTGAATGGCGGCGATTGATCCTCCGCCTGCATCCGCGCGTATGAAGCTTGACCGCCTCAATCCCGGAAGTGTCGCCCATGCTCAGATACGCCATCGCTTATATTTCGACGGCCCTCATTTTTGTCGTCATGGATGCCATCTGGCTGACATTGATGGGCGGCTGGTATCGCCGCGAGCTTGGCGCGCTGATGGCGCCGGATTTTCGTCTGGCACCTGCCGTCATTTTCTATCTGCTCTATCTCGCGGGCATTGTTGTTTTTGCTGTTGCGCCTGCGCTGGCAGATGACCGCATCGCCACGGCGCTTCTCTATGGCGCGCTGTTTGGCTTCTTTGCCTATGCGACCTACGATCTCACCAATCAGGCGACGCTCGCGCATTGGTCGCTCAAGCTGACGCTCGTCGATCTCGTCTGGGGCACGGTGCTGACAGGCACGTCGGCCGCATTCGGCACGCTGCTTGCCCGCAACGTGCTGACGCGGCTGCAATAAAGGGGAAGGCGCTCAGCGGCCCTTGACGATCTCGACCGTCTGCATCACCGGCTTTCCGTCCGTACCCTGAACTTGTGTCTGCCACTTGTCGCCGACCTTGTCGCCTTTCAGCAGCGCGCAGCTTTCCGGCGCGTCCTTGCCGCCCGGTCCGCCTTCCGGTTTCACGCAAAGCTTTTCGCCCACGAGCCGCCAGGTGCCCTTGGCTTCAAAGGAGGTCGGCGATCCGGCAGGCGTCAGCTCGCCGGTAAAGGTATGGTCCTTGTTGTAATAGATTTTCAGCACCGTGCCGTCGGGTCGTGTGCCCAGCATGGTGTTGCCAAAACGCGCTTCCATGTTCGCCGCCATTGCGGGCAAGGCCACCGCCATCGACGCCGCCGCCAGAACCATCACCGCCGCCGCACGCGCAAAACTCATCTTCTGCATCGCATTCCCCTGAAACAATATGGCGGAAAGCCTAGCATGGCGGCGCGGAACTATTCCCGGCAATTCGGCGTTTAACAACGGTACGAGACGCTGGCGCCTTTCCGCCGCACCCGTCTGCATACCTTGGTGGAAAGGGAATGCGGCGGCGGCAAAGGCGCAGGCTTTGCGTGTTTTCTGCGGATGTCCCTATCGAGGCCCATGCTGCTCTCACAGGAGATTCTGCGATGAAACGGTTCGTCATTCCTGCTCTCTCCATTCTGCTTCTGGCCGGGGTTCCCGCCCATGCCGCGCCCGGCGACGGACCGCCAGGCCAGGACGAGAATGCCAATAAGGAAAAACAGCAACGGCAGGAGCGGCCGCAATCGCGTCCCCCGGCTGCCGCCCAGCGTCAGGGCGGTCAACGCGCAGCGCCGGTCCATCCGCAGCGCGGTCAGCCGGCGCTTGAGCAAAGGCGCGGCTATGCGCATCAGCCCCAGCCGGCGCAGCCCGCCCAGCGTCAGCAGGTGCGGCCTGCCGAGCGTCAGCCGGTCCAGCAGGCGCCCGCCATGCAGCGTCAGGAAAATCAACGCCAGATCGACCAGCGCCAGAACAGGCAGGGTCAGGGCGACCAGCCTCAGTTTGACCAGCGCCGAAACCAGGGCGAGAGCGGGCAGCGCGAGCGTGTGCCGCAAAATCCTCCCGCCGCTCAACGTCAGGCGCAGCCCCGCGACCACAGGCAGGGCAATGTACGCACCGAGCGTTACGCCGGGCCGCGCGACTACACGCCGGGCCAGCGCCCACGTAATCTCGACAATCGTCCGCGCCAGTTCGATGCGCGCGACTATCGGCACAATTATCAGGCCGAGCAGCGTTATCACTGGCGTCCCTATGAGCGCCCGCGCGGCTGGTATCAACGCCGCTGGGTCTATGGCGAAGTCCTGCCGCAGTTTTTCTGGGCGCCCAATTACTTGATTTCGGATTTCTGGATGTTCGGCCTCGCCATCCCGCCCTATGGCTATGAATGGGTGCGCTATGGCGACGATGCGCTGCTGGTCAGCACCTATAACGGCCAGATCCTGCAGGTCGTTTACGGCGTGTTTTACTGAGCCAATTGCGGGGCGGAACGGCCAGCCTTATTGGCGGTTCCGCCTGCGCGCCGTGATCCAGAAGACGAAGTGCATGAAAATGCCGAGCGGCATGACCATGTTGATCGTCGCGATCAGCAGCGGATCGTGAACCGGCGGCGCAATCAGCAAGGCGCTCCACACCACGGCGATCAGCGCCATCGAGGAAAGAGCGAGCTTCTCGCTCGGTTCGCGAAAGTCCAGATGGTCCGACGACAACATCCCGCGAAACGTCACCGCCGCCGCCCAAGCACCCATGATCGCAAAAGCGACCAGCGCAAAGACAAAGGCGTCCATGCCCTCGTGCATATAGACATAGAGCAGGATCGGACAGACCCACAGGGCCGCAAGCAGCCAGACCAGCGCCTTGTTCATTCGAGTCTTCCTCCCAGATTCCTCGCGCTTATTGTCGCGGGCGGGCGTTGGTCCGTCAACGCAATATGTGTCGTGTTGTCGCGGTTTGTACGGGGAGGGGCGCGCTCCATTGATGCCGCTTTTTCACGCAGCGGTTCCATGCATGGTGGACTACAGAGGAAGGAGAGCAGCTTTCTCTTGCCCTCTCCCCTCCGGGGAGAGGGAAGGGTGAGGGGCTTTCGTCTCAAGAAGTGCTTCCAGACACATTCGCCATGGCTGGGAAATCATGCTCCTCGTAGCCATGCGATCACATCCGTCATGGCCGGGCTTGACCCGGCTATCCACGTCTTGCTTTCGGCGCGGCATACCGACGAAACTTCGGGCGTAACCTCACCATCTATCTTTCTCGCTCCTATCTTTTTACAAGTTGGTCAGGCGAGATGATCTTGATTCACGAAGATTAGCGTGGGGCGCATCTTTCGATTTTCATCGAGGCAGATCTATTAGCGCTATTGTCCACGACAAAGCTTTTGAAATCGTGCGAAGCGAGGTGTGAGTTACTTTTTCCATCATCTAAATTTATTCAATCCGAGCATCATTTATAGTTCGGCGCCGTGAATGGCGCGACCGCGGCATCGGGGCCGGATAGCTTAAAGACGAGCCAGTCGTCGTCTTGGTCGGTCATTCGTTCTATCGATACGGCGTCGATCAATAGCGATTTCCTTGAGGCAGATTCAAATGGATTTAACATCCCGTTGTTGGCGGGTGAGTTCGTAAAGCTGTGCAATTCCGAAAATTTTTCTGGGCTCATTCTTCCGGCAAGAAGATCCAATATCGCTCGGGAAGATATTTTTATGATCTCGGTCGTTTGGGTGCTGCTCATTTGGTACCCTCCCAATAATGAAGCGCCAGTCCTATGGGTTCCATTCTGTATGAGATGTGACGCATTAAATGCATCGTTCACGGGCGTGGGAAGTAGCTGAGGGATGCCCAATAGAACTCCTGCGATTTCATCTGAGAGCGGGACTTTGGCTCGCGGGTTTCTGATTAACTTTACGTTTGTTTTTAAGGGTTCGGGATGGCCGAATGAGCCCGCTGAATGACTTACCCAAAGCGTCAAGACAAATGAGATTGACGTATTGTTACGAAGGAATGCCTCAATAATTTGTCGGTCAGAGAAGTTGCTTCCTCCCTGCAAGTTGTTCTTGAATAGTGCGCAATTGGCATCGCATAAAATAATTCCTCTGCATCCATCGAATTTAGTCTCTCGAAGTTGGCCTGCCTTTTCTTTCAGCGATGTAAAAATCGGATTTCTCGTAAGGGAATATGCCGTTTTGTAGGACGGATGACTTCCACTCGTGTAAGTGCCCGACGGATTATGGCCGATGGAAATGCGATTTGGACCGTCGTTGATGTGCAGCGTTGCGCTCTCGGCTGCATTAGATTTGATTGTTCTCAGAAACGGGAGAATGTGCTTCTTAAATAAATCGGGAATTTGTGGCGCTGACGGCAAAGCTAACTTTACCTTGCGATCTTTATATTTTTTGCCTTCTGGTCCTCCCTCAATTCGATAGCTAAAGCTCCCATCTATTTTTAGTTTTGCTGCGCTCTGCCGAAGGAGAGTTGCAAATATTTCTGCAGGGTTTTCTTTTTCGAGACCTCTATCAGAGACGCCGGTAACGTCCGCGACGAAATCAATTTCCGTGGAGTTGGCGAGAGTGAAGCTGACGTCTGCTCTGCGAGGTCCTCCGAGGTCTTTTTCATATTCGATGAGTCCCCTTTGGCTTAGCGCGTGTAGGATGGCGACTTCCCATTCGAAATTGAGAAGGTCGAGGCCGTCGCCATTGAGTTGAGCAACGAGTTTGCTCAATGCCTCGATCGATAAGGCAGAGGAAATGCAATCTATAAAGTGCTGAATTGACCGGCGTGAGAAAATCATTGCATTGCTGAGCCCGTGGAATTTTCTTTACTCAAGCCTCGCGCTCGCCCGCGTCATCGGTCGTGCAACTGCCCACGAAAAATACGTTAGCGTTTGTTTGCCGTAGCTGGTTTGGCACGAGCTTATTCCGAGTATGGTACTTCTGCTGTTTTGATTCGTGTCTTTAATCTTGTCATTCTGGTTTGCCTTGCGGAAGCAAGACATGGGCGGCTGGGTCAAGCTCGGCCATGACGGAATTGGGGGGTGGAATATGAAATGGGGCGTACGCAAACCAAGTTTAAAAAAGAGTTTTGCCGCGCGAATTTCGGCCAAGCGGTACATTCGACATTCTCTCGGCATCAAAGCGCCGAAGGGATATGGCTGGCTGAGCAATCCCAAAAAGGCGGCCTACAACCGCGTCTACAATCGAACATCGGTCAGCTTCTGGAGCCTGCTTGCTAAGCTTCTGAAGTGATATTGATGCCGCAGTTTAAGAGGGCGACGCCTCCACTCGTCATGCCCATCCCGGACTTGATCCAGGGTCGACCGGGGCATCCAACTTCCTTCCGTTACGCCGCAAAGATGGATCGCCCGATCAAGTCGGGCGATGACGATGAGCGCAGACGGAAGACGTCATCCGTCCCTCAATACCTCGCGCTCGCCCTCGCCACCGGCCCGTCATCCGTCAAGCTGATATGCGTCAGTGTTTGCTCATCGTGGTTCATCCGCCATGAGAGCATTTTCTGGGCGTATTCCAGAACGACGGGCAGGCATTCCGGGTCGTTGGCGCGGTTGGTGAATTCGCCGGGATCGTTTTCGAGGTCGAAGAGCAGCGGCGGAAGTTTGGTGAAGTGGACGTATTTCCATTTCTCGTCGCGGATCACGTTCATCGTGCATTGATGCAGCGTGAGGCCGAGCGCGCGTTCGCTTTCGTCGTCGGCGGGGTCACGGAAGTCGTATTCCCAATGGGCTTCGGTGCGCCAGCTTGCCGGTGCGGCATTGCCTTCGAGGAAGGGGATCAGCGATTTGCCATCGCATTGCACCGGCGTTTCGAGGCCGAGGGCGGTGAGCATGGTCGGCATGATGTCGATATTTTCGGTGAAGCTTTCGACGATGCGGCCGCGGCCCTTATCGGCGCGCTGGCGCGGGTCGCGGATGATGAGCGGGATCTGGTAGGAGGCGTCGAAGTAGCCGCATTTGCCGATCAGCCAGTGGTCGCCCATCTGCTCGCCGTGGTCTGATGTGAAGATGATCAGCGTATTGTCCCAGCGGCCGCTTGCTTTCAGATAGGCGATGAGGCGGCCGATCTCCGCATCGACGCGGCTCATCAATCCGTAATAGACGGCCTTGAGGCGGCGCAGGCGTTTTTCGTTTGCGGTGGCGCGGTAGAGGCGTTTGCCGAGCTGGTCGGCGAGCCAGGGGTGCTGCTTGCCTTCTTCGTCGGGTGTGGTTTTGCGCGAGAAGCCCGGCACGTCGGCCGGATCGTACATGGCGTTCCATGGCTCGGGCGCGACGAAGGGCGGGTGAGGGCGCAACAGCGAGAGATGCGCGACGAAGGGGGCGTTGGCCGCGCCGATATAATCGATCAGGCGATTGACGAGGAAGGCCGTATCATCGTCCGCCTGCGGATAGATGAGTGGCTTGGGATGCGGCGCGCCGTCTTCATAGTCCGGGCCGTCTGCGCGGTGCCCATAGGCGAAGCGGATGTCTTCCGGCGTTTCATAGCCATTGGCCTTCAGATATTCGACCCAGGGCGTCGGCCATGTTCCGAACATGCAGACGGGGCGGATGCCGGGCAGGGGGCCTTCATAGGTGTGGAGCCAGGGGCTGTCGGCATTCATTTCGCGCGGGTCCTGGCTCGTGTCGGTATAGCCGAAGAGGACGGGGTCGTAGCCGGCGCGCGCGACTTCCTTTGCCCAGTTCGTGTGGCGGGCGTCGAGCGGCGTTCCGTTGGTGCCCGAGCGGTGGTTCTGGAGGTACATGCCTGTATGGAGCGAGGCGCGCGACGGGCCGCAGGGGACGGCGTTTGCGTAGTGGCGGCGGAAGAGGGCGCCTTCGCGGGCGAGCTGGTCGAGGTGCGGCGTTTTGACCGACGGGTGTCCGAGGAACGAGAGGCATTCGCCGCGCCACTGGTCGGCGGTGATAAAGAGGATGTTCAGCGGGTCGCTCATGGTGTCGTTCCCCCGGGGATTGTTATGCCTTTGGGCAAGACTATGCGGCGCGCGCGGCGTCCTCGCAACGAGGAGGAGAGGGGGTGGTGCGGCTGTCGCGCGGCTCGATGCGCGGGCTCAATCTCTCGCACGAAAAGCTTGCTTTACCTCGCATGAGGCTCGTGTTACCTCGTGCGGGTCTGGGGCTTGCCTTGTGCGGGGCCCGGTCTATCCAGCAATTTATTCCAGTTCGAGAATCCGGCAGTAGACATGGCGAAGATCACTTTTATCGAGCATGACGGCAAAGAACATACGGTCGCCGTCGAAAACGGCATGACCGTCATGGAAGCCGCGATCAAGAACATGGTTCCGGGCATTGATGCCGATTGTGGCGGCGCCTGCGCCTGCGCGACCTGCCATGTTTACGTGGCGCCGGAATGGACGGAAAAAGTGGGCAAGCCCGAGAGCATGGAAGAAGACATGCTCGATTTCGCGTTCGACGTGCGCGAAAACTCGCGCCTCTCCTGCCAGATCAAGATCACCGACGAGCTCGATGGGCTCCGCGTCGATCTGCCCGAGAAGCAGTTCTGATTTTCAAACTATTCTGGCTGGGGCGAGGGTGCTCCGGCTAGATGATTGGTATTGCAGCGCTTTTCGGCGCGCTTCAGGCTGTTCGCTTCTTCGCGTCGAACACCGTGAACTCGTGATCGATGGATTTTTCGATCAGCATTCGCCATAGCGGCTCCGCCATGGAGCGCGGCAGGCCCTGGGCCTCGCCTTCGCGCACGACTTTCTCCACGACGTCCTCGATGCGGTCTTCGTCGCGCACCGTATTGCGGTCGCCTTTGATGACGCCCGCCTGTTCGATATAGGTCAGTCGCTCGGCCAGCAGTTTCACAAGCGCGCGATCGATCCGGTCGATCTCGCGGCGAACCTCCTGCATCGTGTGACATTTGACCATTTGACGTCTCCGGGCCGGGTATTATTTGCTGCGTTGCCGTAAAATAGGGATTGGATCGCTTTTGTCACCCGGCTAAATCGCCGTGGCGACCATATGACATGGTTATCCTCGCGAAACTCGGCAGTTTTTGCTTGGCGCGAGGGGCTGGGCAACCTATATATGCCCCGCATTTTGTAAAATCGAATAAATTACATTATTCGAAGGTTATTAGATCAGATAGGTATCGACATGGCTGAAGAGACCATCACAACCGACGTTGTCGTTATCGGAGCGGGCCCCGTTGGCCTGTTCGCCGTATTCGAGCTCGGTCTTCTCGATATGAAGGTCCATCTGATCGATATTCTTGATCGCCCCGGTGGTCAGTGCGCCGAGCTTTATCCCGAAAAGCCGATCTATGACATTCCCGGCCTGCCGCTCGTCACGGGGCAGGAGCTGACCGATCGTCTGATGGAGCAGGCGGCGCCGTTCAATCCGCAATTCCATTTCAACGAGATGGTCGAAGAGGTCGAGCGTCAGGCCGATGGCAGCTGGCTCGTGAAGACCGATGGCGGCCTCACCTTCAATTCGAAGGTTATCGTCATTGCAGCCGGCGGCGGCAGCTTCCAGCCCAAGCGCCCGCCCATTCCCGGCATCGAGGAATATGAAGGCAAGTCCGTTTTCTATGCCGTCAAGAAAATGGAAAAATTCCGTGGCAAGAAGATCCTGATCTCCGGCGGCGGCGACAGCGCGCTCGACTGGGTCATCAATCTCCAGCCGCTCGCCGCCTCGATGCAACTCGTGCATCGCCGCGATGGTTTCCGCGCCGCGCCCGCTTCCGTCAACGAGATGCACAGGCTCGTCGGCGAAGACAAGATGAAGTTCCATCTTGGTCAGGTGACGAAGCTGCATGGCAGCAATGGCCAGCTTGAAGGCATCACCATTCAGGGCAACGACAAGGTGGAGTTCGACGTTGAGGCAGACACGTTGCTGCCGTTCTTCGGCCTCACCATGAAGCTCGGTCCTATCGCCAATTGGGGTCTCAATCTTCATGAGAACCTTGTGCCGGTCGATGTCGAGAAGTTCGAGACGAGCACGCCCGGCATCTTCGCGGTGGGCGATATCAACACCTATCCGGGCAAGCTGAAGCTCATTCTGTCGGGCTTCCATGAGGTTGCGTTGATGGCGCAGCAGGCGTTCCGCTATGTGCATCCGGACGCGAAGCTGACGTTCCAGTACACGACCTCGTCGACGAGCCTTCAGAAGAAGCTCGGCGTCTCCTGATAACTTTTCTATCGGTTTGATTGCGTCATGAAGATTGTTCTTGTGGGCAGCGATGGCCGCGAGCATGTGCTCGACGCCATTGAGGGTTGGCGGGTGATGGAAATCATCCGCGATCACGGTTTTCCGATCATTGCCGAATGTGGCGGTGCTTGCGCTTGCGGCACCTGTCAGGTTGAAGTCGATCCGTCATGGACGGCGCGGCTGCACGAGCCGCGCGAAGACGAACTCGACATGCTCGATCAGAATTATGCGGGCGAGTGGTCGCGGCTTTCGTGCCAGCTCATCTTCACGCCCGAAATGAGCGGATTGCGGCTGCGCATTGCGGATGTGGCGCTGGCCGAAGCGGCCTGAGCCGCAAGGCGCCCCCACTTGCATCGAGCGGAGCGCGACGGCACTCTCCATCCAGTTCAAACTGGGGGGCTTGCTTTGCGCCGTTTCGCCGCTTTTTTTCTGATCTCGTTTCTTTTTCTCACGCCAGCATTTGCGGGGCAGGGCGCTGTTCAGACGACGCTCTATTTCGGACTTTCGCTTCCCAAGGGCGGCTCGATCAGTGAGAAACAGTGGCAGGGCTTTCTCGCCGATACTGTGACGCCGCGCTTTCCCGATGGGCTGACCGTCGTTTCGGCCATTGGCCAGTGGCGTAATCCGAAGGTAAGCCCGCCAAAGACCGTTTCCGAGCGCACCAAGGTTGTCATCATCGTGCGGGCGGATACGCCTGCATCGGCGAAGGCGATAACGGAGATCAAGGCGAGCTACCTCAAGCGGTTTCACCAGATCTCCGTTCTCCAGACCGATCAGCCTGTGCGCATCGTCGAATAGCCCGGCCAGGGTTCAGTGTCGGTAGGAGGCAATTCCGATCCTGTTCCATGCATTGATCGCGGCGATGGCAATCGTCAGCGTTGCAATCTCCTCACTCGTGAAATGCCGCCCAAGATCGGCATGCAGCGCCTCGATCTCGGGCTGCGCGGCCTGGCGTGTCAAAGCCTCGGCCCATGCAAGCGCCACCTTCTCGCGTTCGGTGAAGAGCGACGAGATCTGCCAGTGCGTGAGGGCGGAGACGCGTTCTTGCGTATCGCCACCGTCCAGCGCTTCCTTCGTATGCATGTTGATGCAGAAATGGCATTCGTTCATGAGCGATACGCGAACGTCGATGAGATGGCGGAGGGTTTTGTCGAATGTGTCTGTCAGAGTCTGGTGAAGGGCGACAAGATGTGAAAGGGCATGCGAGGCGTCTGCTCTCGCGTCGATCCGCTGCTTCATGATGTATCCTTTGCTGAAAGCCGATTCTGGAAACAAGACGCGACCAGGCTGGTGTTTGTGACAGGCGTCGCGCTATGGACAAGTCAAACGGCTCTTGCGAAAACAGGTCATGCTTGCCACCGACACATGCGTTGAAAAAAGTTTTGAGCTTTGGCCCGGCGTGCTGCGCCTTGTGGCGTCGGGGCCGGATGCCTATGCCGCAATCGATGCCGGCATCGATGCCGCCCGCGAGACGGCGGCGAGCCTGATTGCGGACGCCGAAATTGTCGTGCGCGGCTCCCTCGACATGTTGCCGCGAGGGGTGGCCGCACGCGCCGTGCCCGAAGTTGCGCGCAGTGTCATGGATGCGCTGGGCGCTTCCCGGATGCCGCCGCTTCTCGTCGCCTTGCCCGGCGCGGTCTGCGATGTCGTGCTGACGGCCATGCGCAGCGCGAGCCCGCTCGATATCGGCCTTGTGACGCTTGGCGATACGCTGGCCTTTCACCTCGATGCGGGCGCCGTCATGCCCGCATTGCCGGCCATGCCGCATGTCATCGGCGAGTTCGTCCGCGCGCTTGGAAGCGGGGCTGAGGGCGGCGCGGCGCTTGCCGGTCTTGGGCATTTTTTCCCGACGGCAGGTGTGGCTGACGGCGTCGTGGTGCAGGGCAAGAGTGCGGCCGTCGCCGCTTATCTTGCAGCCTCCATCGCCGACAGCATGACCCTGCCGGCCACGAAGCATCGCCGGACGCGCATCGCCGACCCTCTGGTCGCGCGTGCCTGGGAAGGCCGGGAGATTGCCGATGCGCCTGGGCTCATACCGCCGGAAGAAATATGGGAAGCCTTGTCCAAAGGCATGAAACGGGCCGCCGGTTTGCGAGAAAAGCGCTTGCTCCGCGCCGCCGCTTTCGCACTCAAAGGCCGCGGCCGCACGCTTGGCCCCATCGATGGCGACCGCCTCGTGCGCTTCGGCGTTTCGGAGTGGCGCTAGGCGCGGCTCGTGCCCATAATGGCCTCATCGAGGTACGAGGGGAGGCGCGTCATGGGGCTTTACGAAAAATATGTCGTTCCGCACATCATCAACTGTGCAT